>JAKSPK010000003.1 GCA_024404875.1 Oscillospiraceae bacterium | reverse complement strand
AGCTTTACAAATTGCTATGTCGTTCAGAAGTCCTGGAGATCGGTCGAGAAGTCCTCGCCGCCTTCATATTCATCCTCAATGGATTTCTTTGCTGCCGCGATTGCCTCTGCAACCGCAGCTGTATTGCCGGTATCCGCCAGCTTGCCGCCAAGGAATCCTGCGAGCAGTGCGCGCAGATCAATACCGGTCGCTTCGGTCAGGCCGTCGGTGATCTTCGTAGTCGAGCCGATGATATCGCCGACCAGTTTGCTGGAATTGCCCTCGCCGTACATGGTGATCTTGTCAACCTGCGTCAGCGGCATTGCAGCATTCTTGACGACATCCGGCAGCGCCTTGAAGTACATTTCGAGAATCGCGGCTTCGCCGTATTTCTTCATAGCCTCAGCCTTTGCGTTGATACCCTCAGCTTCAGCGAGACCTTTTGCACGAATCGCATCAGCCTCTGCCTTACCGACAGCAGCGATACCTTCCGCTTCCTGCATCTTTGCATATTTCGCGGCTGCTGCCTCGGCCTTCTGTGCCTCAGCTTCCTGCTCACGCTGGAAACGGTCTGCTTCTGCTTCTTTTCTCAGCTGATAGAGCTTTGCATCAGCTTCCTGCTGTGCCTTATAGCGCTCGGCCTCGGCCATCTTCTTGACCTCTGCATCGAGAGCCTTTTCCTTGACCTCAGCTTCTTTTGCCTTCAGCTCAACATCCTTTTCGGATGCAGCGATATTAGCATTTGCCTTGGAAATTTCGATCGTGCGGCGCTGCTCCTGCTTCTGGATCTCATACGCAGCATCAGCGATTGCGAGCTGGGTATCGGCATCCTTTTTCAGCTCTGCCTGACGAATCGCGAGTTCATTGTTCTTCTTGGCGATCTCGGTTTCAGCCTGCACTCTTGCGTCATTGGCTTCCTTCTGGGCGGCAGCCTTTGCGATTTCGATTTCCTTCTCAGATTCGGCTCTTGCAATCGCAGCCTTCTTCTGGATCGTCGTCACATTGTCGATACCGAGGTTCTCAATGAGGTTCTGGTCATCGGTGAAGTTCTGCACATTGAACGACACGATCTCCAGTCCCATGCGGTTGAGGTCAGGTGCGGCATTCTCCTGCACCTTTTCTGCAAAGGCCTTGCGGTCATTAACCATCGCAACCAGTGTCATCTGGCCGACGATCTCACGCATATTACCTTCCAGAACCTCTCTCGCGACCTTTGCGATATAAGCGGTGTCCTTATTGAGGAAGTTTTCCGCACCGAGCTTGATGAGCTGCGGATCACTGGAGACCTTGACATTGACATTGGCATCAACATTGATATTGATGTAGTCGGCGGTCGGAACTGCGCTGGAGGTCTTGACATCAACGGCGATGAGCTGAAGCTTCAGCTTATCGACTCGCTCAAAGAACGGGATACGGATGCTTGCCTTGCCGATGATGATTTTTTTTCGCAGACCGGAGATGATAAAGGCGGTATCCGGCGGTGCCTTGAGGTAGCCAGAGGCGAGGATTGCAATAAGGACAATCGCTGCGATCACAATGATACCGATCGTGACCGGATCGTCCGACAGACTGATTGCCGCTGCCGCGGCTGCGGTGGTGTGAAGCATGTAAACACATCCTTTCCTGTCTTCTGCAATATAATACAAAAATTCGGACACGAGCCCATGCAGAACCGGCCTCGTACCCGTTATCAATATTATATCATATCCTGACCATTTTGTCAAGATGCCGCTATAGGCTGCACCATACGACAATGATAATTCTTAAAATCTCAGCGGAATACTTGCAATTCATCTGCATTTATGGTATAATATTTTTTGTATATTGTCTGATGCAGGACAGTATCCGCCGAAAGGAGTGAAGGTTCTTTATGGAATCCGTTGCATTTAAGTGTCCGAACTGTAATGCGGATATCAAATTCTCCGCTTCCGATCAGAAATTTAACTGCGAATACTGCGGCAGCAGCTTCACCGAACAGGAAATGAAGACGATCGCTGCGGCAATTGAGGAGCAGGCTGCAAACAGCCCGGAAGAGGAAATTCGGACTGACAGCGAATTTGAGGAGCATACAAATATTTATCACTGCGACAGCTGCGGTGCTGAGATCATGGCCGATGAGAATACTGCGGCGACATTCTGTTATTACTGCCATAACCCAGTGGTGCTGGCCGGAAGAGTCTCCGGTGGTTTCCGCCCGAAATATGTGCTGCCCTTCCAGATAGACCGCAATACTGCGATCGGTCATTTTCAGGACTGGTGCAAAAAGCACTGGTTCCTGCCGAAGGATTTTCTCGATGCCGGACAGCAGGAGAAGATTGTCGGACTCTATGTGCCGTTCTGGGTGACGGATGTCAATGTCAGTGCGGAGATGGATGCGCTCGGCAAAAATGTCCGTTCATGGACGACTGGCAGCTATCGGTATACCGAGACAAAGGAATTTGCCGTTGCGCGTAAGGCGAATGTTGTCCTCAAGGGACTGCCTGCGGACGGTGCGAGCCATATTGATGATGATCTCATGGAGGCTGTAGAACCGTTCGACTATCAAGCCGTTAAGCCGTTCGCGATGCAGTATCTCAGCGGCTTTATGGCGGAGAAATATGACCAGGATATGGCCGCGATGTTCCCGCGCATTCAGAAGCGTGCCGTACAGGCGAGTGATCAGCTTGTCCGCGCTTCCATGTCACATTACTCCAGCATTTCGGTCACACGCTCGGATATCAAGGTCATGAGTACGTCATGGGATTATATGCTCCTGCCGGTCTGGTTCATGACATATAAATACGGCGACAAGATTTACGAATTCGCGCTGAACGGCCAGACAGCGAAATTCGTCGGTACACCGCCGCTGAGCAAGGGCAGAGTTGCGGCGTTCTGCACAGCGATTGGCCTGCTCGCCGCGCTCATTACGCTGGTTGTGGGGGTGATCATGAAATGAAGAAAAAACCGTTTCTGCATCTGCTCTCCGCTGCGGCAGCTGCCGTCTGCGGTATGATCTGTCTGGTTCTGCCGGTCTCTGCGACAAGAGAGCATGAAGAAACCATTCAGTACTGCACGCTCTATGATCCCGATGATATGTTCGCGGAATCTGAGGAAGCCTCGCTTAATGAGATGATCCGCAGCACGAGTGACGAAATTGATATGTATGTCGCGGTCAACATTCTCGGCGACAGCGGCAGTAATTATGAAGATTATGAGGTCGAAGATTTTACTGATAACCGGTATGATGAGCTGTTCAATATGCGCTATGAAAAAGAGCAGGACGGCATCATGCTGACGCTGAATATGCCTTCGCACTACATCTATATCTCGTCCTGCGGCATAGGAGAGCTGTATTATTATAACGGCGGCGCCGATGACCGCATCTACCAGATGAATGAGAATATGAAGGATGCTTTGCGGCGCGGCGACAATGCCGGTGCGATTGCACAGTTCTGTTCAGATTGCATCAAGTATTACAAGCAGGGTCTTCCGGACAATGCCTACACCTACAACGACGGAAACGGGATGTATGCCTATAACATGAACGGAGAGATTGTCTTTTCTGAGAAGCTGCCGTGGTGGTTCGGCGTCAACTGGAAGTTCCTCGGCATTCTCGCTGTGATCTTCGGCGGCCTTGCAGGGCTGATCTCGATGCTTGTCATCAAAAGTTCTTATCAGCTGAAAAAATCACTGGATCCCTCAAATTATGTCAGCGAAAAGGAAACGAAATTCCTTGTCAAGGATGATATCTTCATCCGCGCTCATACGACCAAGACGCATATCGACCGCAGCAGCGGCGGCGGCGGCGGCGGTGGCGGCAGCTCCCACACCTCCTCCGGCGGATTCTCGCACGGCGGCGGCGGAAGCCATTGGTGATCCCCAACTGAACATGAAGCCTCGTGTCCGCAGCAAATGTGAAAGCATGGGCTGCGGACACGAATCCTGCGGAGCAGTCCGCGGAAAAAATTCAAGGGCAACACCGTGCCGAGCCGCTTGACGGCTTGGCGGACATCTGCTCTGTGCGGTATTGCCATAAAAAAGGAGAATGTATATGGATACCACAGCACTCGCAAACCTGCTGTTCCCGGATATCACAAAAACGATCGGGGACTATGAGACAATTTATCCGCCCCGCGATCTGCCGGAGGGCGCTGTTGTCACGCGCATCGCTCCGAGTCCGACCGGCTTTGTGCATCTCGGCAATCTTTATAATGCAATCGGCGAACGGCTGGCGCATCAGACCGGCGGCGTATTCTATCTTCGTATTGAAGATACTGATCAGAAGCGTGAGGTTGAGGGCGCAGTCGAAGCGGTCATTGACGCGATGACCTTCTACGGTGTCCACTTCGACGAGGGCGCAACTGCCGACGGTGAGACCGGTGCTTACGGCCCCTACCGGCAGCGGCAGCGTAAGGAGCTTTATCAGACGGTTGCAAAATCGCTGGTGCTGCGCGGTCTTGCATACCCCTGCTTCTGCACCGAGGATGATCTCAAGGCGATGCATGAGCAGCAGGAGGCAGCAAAGGAAAATTACGGCTATTACGGCAAATATGCGCTCTGGCGTGACCGCTCTGCCGAGGATATCAGAGCGGAGCTTGACAAGGGTACGGAATGGGTATTGCGATTCCGCTCAGAGGGCGATCCGAAGAAAATGGTCGAGG
This sequence comes from Oscillospiraceae bacterium, assembly GCA_024404875.1. Classification (GTDB taxonomy): domain Bacteria; phylum Bacillota; class Clostridia; order Oscillospirales; family Ruminococcaceae; genus Firm-04. Next base: position 101,702 of record JAKSPK010000003.1, on the reverse strand, counting down.
TTCAGGACGGCATCCGCGGCAGCCTGAAGGTGCAGGAGAACTATACCGATTTCGTTTTGCTGAAATCGGATGGCATCCCGACCTATCATTTTGCGCACGTCTGCGACGATCATTTCATGCGGACAACTCATGTCATCCGCGACGAAAGCTGGCTCGCGACGCTGCCGATCCATGTGCAGCTTTTTGATACCCTCGGCTGGATGCGGCCGGTCTACTGCCACACCGCAACACTGATGAAAATGGACGGCAGCTCCAAGCGCAAGCTCTCCAAGCGCAAGGATCCGGAGCTCGCACTGAGCTTTTATCGAGAGGCGGGCTTCCCGCAGGAGGCGACCTGGCTCTATCTGCTGACCGTTCTCAACAGCAATTTCGAAGAATGGCATCTTGAGAATCCCGATGCGGATTCCCGCGCATTCACATTCTCGCTGGAGAAGATGAGTACATCCGGTGCACTGTTCGATCTCGAAAAGCTTGACAATATCTGCCGGGAATATCTTTCGCGGCAGTCTGCGGATACGGTATATGACGGTCTGTTCGCATGGGCAGAGCAGTATGACCCGGCGCTCGCTGCACGCATGAAAGCAAAGGCGGAACTCTACAAAGCGGGGATCGGTGTCGGCCGCGGCGGAGACAAGCCGCGCAAGGATTACGGAAATTGGCGTGATGCAGCGGCTTTCCTCAGCTTCTATGATGCCGATACTTTTACAATTACGGACGATTGCCCGGAGAACACGGAAGGCGAAATGCGGCAGGCGATCCTGACAGCATATCTTGATTCGCTTAGTTTTGCCGATACGCCGGAGGAGTGGTTCGCTAAGGTCAAGGTGCTGACGGAGCAGCTCGGTTATGCAGCTCAGCCTAAGAAATACAAGAAGAATCCGGAGCTTTTCAAGGGCAGCATCGTCGATGTGACCAATCTGATTCGCGTGGCGCTGACCGGCCGCCGAAATGCGCCGGATATCTGCGAGATCAGCCATGTGCTGGGAGAGACGGAAACGCGCCGCCGGCTCGAAGCCTATATGCACGCATAAGCGATGGCCAAGGCACGCACACATTATGAATGCACCGCCTGCGGCGCACAGTATCCGAAATGGAACGGGCGCTGCACAAACTGCGGTGCATGGAATACGATCGAGGAATCTTTGCCGGAGATCAAGCCGCAGGTGCGCGGCAGCATCGGCACGGGCAATGCCCGCGGTGCGGATCTCTCGGCGCAGATCCGAGAGCTCTCGGAGATCGGCACGAATGAGGATATCCGCTATGATACCGGTATCTCGGAGCTGAACCGTGTGCTCGGCGGCGGACTGGTTAAGGGCTCGGTTATTCTGCTCGGCGGTGAACCGGGCATCGGAAAAAGTACGCTGCTGCTGCAAATCTGCCAGCATCTCGGCGAGGAACACTCAGTGCTGTATGTCTCTGGTGAGGAATCTGCGCGGCAGATCAAGCTTCGTGCAGAGCGGCTTGGCGTCAGTTCGGAGAATCTCTATCTGCTGACAGTCAGCGATGCGGAGGCGGTCTGCGAAACGATCATGCAGTCCGAGCCGGATATCGTCATGATCGACTCGATTCAGACGATGCACATTGCGGGCATCAGCTCCGGCAGCGGATCCGTGCCGCAGGTGCGCGAATGTACGGCGCTGTTCATGCAGGCGGCAAAGGCAAAGGAAATACCGATTTTTCTGGTCGGTCATGTGACGAAAGACGGCACGATCGCAGGCCCGAAGGTTATGGAGCATATCGTCGATGCGGTGCTGACTTTCGAGGGCGATCGCTATCAGAGCGTGCGTATTCTCCGCGCAGTCAAGAACCGCTTTGGCTCAACGAATGAGATCGGCGTGTTTGAGATGTGCGATAAGGGTCTTGCCGAGGTCGAAAATCCCTCCGCGATGCTGCTGGACGGCAGACCGCTCGGCGTTTCGGGAACCTGTGTCTGCTGCATGATGGAAGGCAGCCGTCCGATCCTCGCAGAGATTCAGGCGCTCTGTGCAAAGAGCACGCTTTCATCGCCGCGCCGCACGGCGACCGGCTTTGATTATAGCCGCGTGTATATTCTGCTTGCGGTGCTGGAAAAGCGCATGGGGCTGTTCTTTGGGCAGCTCGATGTTTATCTGAATATTGTCGGCGGCTTCCGGATCGACGAGCCCGCGGGTGATCTTGCAGCAGCGCTTGCGCTGTATTCTGCGCTGATGGACAAACCGGTGCCGGAGAAGATGATTGCATTTGGAGAGATTGGTCTCGGCGGCGAGCTGCGTTCCGTATCGAATGCCGTGCAGCGCATTCAGGAGGCGGAGCGGCTCGGATTTACGGTCTGTGTTCTGCCGAAGCAGACGCTCCGCGGTCTCCAGAAGGATCGCTTCAAGATCGGGCTGGAGGGTGTCGGCAGTCTGCGGGAGGCATTTGCCGTGCTGGAAAAATACGCCGAAAAAAAGGCAGCGCGATGAAACGGAAAATCATCATGGCTTCTGTGCTGATGCTTGGCGCATTCGTTACATTCATCCTGCTGTATCTTCATTTTTCAGCGAACTGGATGTATTCTTGTGCAGTCACATTCGGCACATTCAGCTATCATTTCTGGATGCGGCTTGCGGTCGGGTATATCATTGACGGAATCATGCACAACCGCGCAGATCTGACAAGATCATGGTATCAGCCGCGCAAATGGGAGAAGCCGCTTTACCGCCTGCTGCGTGTGAAGCAGTGGAAACAGCATATCCCGACCTTTTCGCCGGACAGCTTTTCGCCGGAGCAGCATTCATGGGCGGAGATCGCGCAGGCCACGTGTCAGTCGGAGATCGTGCATGAGATCATCATGCTGCTCAGTTTTGTGCCGCTGCTCGGCGCGGTACCGTTCGGCGCATTCGTCGTTTTTTTGCTGACCTCTGTTGGCGCGGCGCTGATGGATGCGGTTTTTGTGATTTTGCAGCGCTATAATCGCCCGCGCATCATGCGGCTGATGAATCGGTGAGAATCATCAACATATAAAAGGAGAATCGCGATGCATTTTGACATACCGTTTGCGGCATTTGAACTCATATTTACGGCGGTCTGGCTTATGGTCAGGGTGATCGTCTGGGTAAAGGATCGGCAGATTGAACCGAAGCGTGAGGCCGTCCTCCTGCTGATGTATGTCAATCTTGCAGTGATGCTTCGCTTAACTTTTTTTCCAAGGGCGCTTGTTGATGGACATATCCTGCCGCTGCCGTTCGATACGGAGATGAATTCGCCGCTCTGGATCAATCTCCGGCCGTTCGTGCATATGAAAGACTATGCGGTTGGGCGGGATTTTCTGGTGAATCTTTTTGGCAATGTTGCCATGTTCATTCCGACGGGAATCATCCTGCCCGTCGTGTATCTGCAACTGCGCCGCTTCTGGAAAACACTGCTTGCGGGTGCGGGGCTGTCATTGTGTATTGAACTGGCACAGCTTCCGTTTTATACAAGAAGCTCGGATATAGATGATCTGCTTCTGAATACGGCGGGCGTCGTGATCGGCTACAGCATTTTTGCGCTGGCACGCAGGATGCGCCGTGTCAGACAATGAAGCAGACAGCGTTTTCATAGGGGAGACGAATTATGCCTAATTACTTCAGCATCCGGCGAAATGATCCGCCGGAGGATAAAATCAGCATTTCCGACCGCGGCACGGATGCACTGATGAATATTCTGCTGCTGGCGGCCTCAGCGATTGCAGAGACCGAATCACAGAAGCGCATGACAGTCTGGCTGGCGGAGCATGACCGCAGGCGCGGGCGCGGCACGATGGGATTCTGCATTGCGGAAATGCCGTGGGCGGCAGAAAGCTTTGCTGCGGATAAGCGGTTTCTGGTCGCCGTGACCGATGCCGCATCACAGCAGATCGGCTGGGAAAAGCTGGACTATCGGCCGAATTCTGATGCGCTGATGCCGATGCTCCGCTGGTTCCGAAAGGCGTTCTTCCGCCTACAGCCTGCGGATGTTAATCCGCATGCATTGGACAGCTGGCTTGCAGATATGGAGCCGGATGATCCGGCGCTGAACGGCTATCCGCGCTGTCCGCGGCATGGGATCTATCTCTCGTGGTGCGGCTGTCAGATCTGTAACTCGTAGAGGAGGCGGCTCTTATGCAGAATTATGATCCGGATGCATTGCGGGACGGCTATCGCGCACTGCAAAGCGGTGAGCCGCGGATGCGTGCGATCCGCGAGGCGATCACGGCGGCGGAGCAGGCGCATGACGCTCCTGCAGCGCTGCGGTTCCATGCTGATCTCATCCGCGAATCGGTATTTTCCGGCGACCGGTTACAGGCGCTCGTCGATTTTCCACAGTATCTTGCTTCCGCAGAGCGTGATCCGGAGCTTGCAAAGGAGAACCTCTGGGATACGCTCTGGATGTTCAAATGGATTGTAGAAGCCGCGACGGAATTCTATCAGATCGAAAAGGTACAGATCCTGCGCTGGTTTTCAGAATTCCGGCGGATGCTGACAGTAAACGGTTATTCGCTGCGGACATGGTATGAGAAGCGTGCGATCTTCTATCAGTATGCAGACCGCGCGAAAATGCGCCTTGACTATGAGGATTTTCTCCATGCTCCGAAGGACGAAATGGGAGACGGCGAGGCGAGCGAGCTGGATTCGGTTGTGCGCTTTGAGACGGAGATCGGCAACCGCGAAAAGGCAATGAAGGCGGCGAATGAGATCTTTGACCGCCGTCTGCGGACGGAGGAGGTTCCTTGCAAGACCTATTATATCCTGCTTTCTGATGCTGTTGCATCGGGGGATATGGAAAGGGCAGCGGAATATGCAGAGCCGCTGCGCCGGCTTTGTGACGGCCAGAGATTTCAGCTTGAGCCGATCGGCATGATGCTCTGCTATGATGCATTAACAGATCCGGAGCGAGGTCTGCGCTTCTGGCGGAAGAATCTGCCGCTGCGGGAGGGTTCCCGCAATCCGTTCCTTTGCTTCTGGTTTGACCGCGGTGCGGCGAGGCTGCTGACTGCTGCGGCAAAGGCGGGGCTGTCCTGCGGGGATATGACGCCGGAGCAGCTTGCGGATGAAGCGAAAAAATGCGGTGCAAATGCTGCGGATCTTGCTGCAAAATTCGATGCGCGGAACGGTTCACAGTATTTTTCCGGGATGCTTACCTAAGCAGGGCACGGCATCATAAACTTTGAATGACATCGCCGGATGCGCAATAATGATCAGCCGCTCTGCCTGCGATACAGGTGTTTGACTTTTTTGCGTGATTATGGTACAATGTCAGTATATGACAACTTTTGAAAGGAGCTGCATTATGAATATTGCAGTTGCACAGTCCGGCGGCCCGACCTGCGCGATCAACGCCTCACTCGTCGGCGTATTCAAGGAAGCACTGAAGGTTCCGGAGATCGACGCTGTTTTCGGCTCCGTCAACGGCATCGAGGGCATGATCAACGATCACCTCATCGACCTTAAAACGATGATCCTGACCAATGAGCAGATGGAACTGCTTCGGCAGACACCCTCGACCGTTCTCGGCTCCTGCCGGTTCAAGCTCGCGGATATGGATGAGGATGACTCCGATTATCAGAAGATTCTCAAGACCATGATACAGCGGCAGATTGGTGCGTTTTTCTATATCGGCGGAAACGATTCGATGGACACTGTCCAGAAGCTCTCTGCCTTTTGTAAGGCGCAGGGTTCCGATATCCGCATCATCGGCATCCCGAAGACGATCGACAACGATCTTTGTGTCACAGATCATACGCCGGGTTTCGGCTCTGCTGCAAAATATGTTGCTGCAACGATGCACGAGATCGCGCGTGACAGTTCCGTCTACAGCATTCCGTCCGTCACGATCGTTGAGATCATGGGACGGCAAGCGGGCTGGCTGACGGCATCTTCCGCCGTACTGCATCGGCTCGGCGAGAGTGCGCCGCATCTGGTTTATGTGCCGGAATGTGAATTTTCACTCGAAAAATTTATCCGTGATGTCCGGCAGGAAATGGCAAAGCATAAGGCTGTAATCTGTGCGGTTTCCGAGGGGATTGAGGTGCCGGAGGGCGTGCAGTCCGGCGTGGTTGATAATTTCGGCCACAAGTATCTTTCTGGCATCGGCAGCTATCTGGAAACCATCGTCCGGCAGGAAATCGGCTGTAAGGTGCGCTCGATCGAACTGAATGTCATGCAGCGCTGCTCATCGCATCTCTGCTCACGCACGGATATCGACGAATCGGAAGCGATCGGCGCGGCCGGTGTGCGCTGTGCACTGAACGGAGAGACCGGCAGAGTCGTCGTGTTCAGACGGCTTTCCGATATGCCCTATACGGTCAAGATCGAAACCGCGGATGCCTCCGAGATCGCAAACCGCGAAAAATTCCTTCCGCGGGAATTTGTCAATGCTGCAGGCAATAATATTCAGGATGCGGCGCTTAGCTATTTCATGCCGCTGATCCAGGGCGAGCTGACGATGCAGATGTCGCAGGGCATTCCCATGCACTTCACGATCCAGGAGACATTGCTTCGCTGAATAGGGAATGTCCGATACGCCTTTTGTTATATAGATACTTATCATACATCTGTTGTTAATCGTATCTACTCACCAAAAGCCCTGACATGTTCAGGGCTTTTATGTATGCCGGAAATTCGCGCAAATACGCAATATTCATGCAGTCTCTCTGATCTGTAGAGCCGTAGAATCCCGCTTTTCTCCGATCGGTTTCCGAAATTCCGCCGGAAAGTCCGTGACATCAGCCATATAATCGGTTATAATAAATTTATAAGTTTATTATGAAAGCGAGTGGATCTTATGTCACAGACTTACACACTGATCACCGACAGCGCCGCAGACCTCTCCCCGCATCTGCTGGAATCAATGGGCGTGCGTTCTGTCCCGCTGAATGTCTTCATGAAGGATAATCCGGCATCCTCCTGCACACTGACCGGCACTGCGTTTTACGATGCACTGCGCAGCGGAAAGGTCGCCTGCACATCGGCGGCGAATCTTTCTTTGTTCCGCGAGGTATTTGAGGCAGAGCTTTCTGCCGGCAGAGATATTCTGTATCTGGCGTTCTCATCGCAGCTGAGCTGTATGTATGCAACGGGAAAGCTGGCGGCAGAGGAGCTTGCCGGAGAATATCCGGAGCGGCGAATCATCGTTGTTGATACGCTCTGTGCGAGCCTTGGTGAGGGATTGCTGGTCTATTACTGCGCGGAAAAAATGGCACATGGCTGCACGCTGGATGAGCTGGCGGCATATGCTGAAGAGACGAAGCTGAAACTGATCCACTGGTTTACGGTCGATGATCTGATGTTCCTGAAGCGCGGCGGCCGGATCGGCGCGGTCTCAGCGTTCGCGGGCGCTCTGCTCGGCGTCAAGCCTGTCCTGCACGTCAACGATGCGGGAAAGCTCATCGCGAAGCAGAAGCTCCGCGGCAGAAAAAATGCCATTCTGGAGCTTGGCAGGCATTATGACGCAGAGTGTACGGATAAGGAATCCACGGTGTTCATCGCACATGCGGATGCCTCTGATGCGGCCGAAATGCTCAAGGATGCGCTGCTGCATCAGTTCGGCGCAAAGCATATTGTAATCGGTGAGATCGGTGCGGTCATCGGTGCACACGCCGGGCCGGGCACGGTTGCACTGTTTTATCTCGGAACATCCCGCGAGGATCCGTCCGCAGCATAATAATGCAGACGCGCTCCGCCGCGGAGGAAGGAGCCGGTTTTGTTTTCACTGTTGCTGGTTGTGATTTATCTCTCGTTTATTAGTCTTGGCCTGCCGGATTCGCTGCTTGGGGCAGCATGGCCGTCGATGCAGCCGCAGCTTGGCGTTCCGCTTTCCTATGCAGGATATCTTTCGATGATCATTTCCTGCGGGACGGTGATCTCCAGTTTGTTTTCTGACAGGCTGCTGCGGCGCTTCGGCACGGGGTTTGTCGTATCATGCAGTGTTCTGATGACCGCAGCGGCGCTGCTGGGATATTCGCTCGCGCCGAGTTATGCGCTGCTGTGTGTATTTGCGATCCCCTACGGCCTCGGCGCAGGGGCGGTGGATGCCGCATTGAATCACTATGTAGCGGTACACTATGCGGCGCGGCATATGAGCTGGCTGCATTGCTTCTGGGGAATTGGATGCGCAGTCAGTCCCTACATCATGGGCTTTTATCTGACACGCGGTACGGACTGGCAGGGCGGCTATCGGGCAATCTCCGTTCTGCAAATGATTCTGACGGCGATGCTTTTCTGCTCGCTGCCGCTCTGGAAGCGCGGCCGTGCAGATAATGACGGCGATGCAGAAGCGCCGCTGTCGATGCGGAAGCTGCTGCGGCAGCGCGGGGTATTGCCGGTGCTGGTGACATTTTTCTGCTATTGTGCACTGGAAAGCACGGCGGGGCTCTGGGCGAGCAGCTATCTCGTGCAGGTACGCGGGATCGGCGCGGAAACGGCAGCTCGGTTTGCATCGCTTTTTTATATCGGCATTACCGCAGGCCGTTTCCTTTCAGGATTTACAGCTGACCGGTTCGGCGATCATAAAATGATCCGTCTTGGACTCTGCGGGATCGCAGCGGGTACAGTCATGGTACTTATGCCATTTGGAGAGCTGCTTCCGCTCTGCGGACTGGTTGTGATTGGCTTTGGCTGCGCACCGATCTATCCGTGCCAGATTCATGAAACGCCTGTGATTTTCGGAAAGCGTTCTGCGCAGACATTGATCGGAATGCAGATGGCCTTCGCCTACATCGGTACAACGCTGATGCCGCCGCTTTTCGGGCTCATTTCCGATCATGCGGGACTCGGAGTATTTCCGCTGTTCCTGCTCTTTTTCCTGATCGTCATGACATTGCTGACAGAACAGGTACACGGTCGTCCCTGCCGGTGCGGGGTTGACAGGAATGCAGATTCGTGATATACTATAAAGGCAGTACAACACAAAGTATGCCCGACGGCTTGACGGCACATCTGCGTTCTTTTTCTTCATCTTGCAGAGCTTTTTTGCTGGGCTTCGGCTCGGCGGCATCATTTCTCTACAATCTGACAGAAAATCTGCTTGCGCATCTGTGCCACCGGCTCTGTGCGGTATTGCCTAAACAGAAAAGGACAGCCGGATGATCGGCGAAGACAGAAAGAAAAAACGAGAAAGGATGCATTCCTATGAAAAAAGCCACTGCTGCCGTACTGGCATTCCTGCTGGGGATGCTCTGCCTGTCCGGATGCGGCAATCAGAAATCTGACGGATCAGCGGACTCTGCCGTCGAGGAATCCTCTGGCAGCGCGTTGGAGATTGACAATACAGACGGCAAGGATGAACAGATTGTGCTGGAGAACGGCAAGACTGTCACAGTCACCGATGACGGCTCGTTTATCACTGAAAAGGATAACGGCTATGAATGGAGCTATCTCGCCGGAACTTGCCGGATGACCTTCCCGAAGGAGTGGAAGGATCGTTTTGTTGTCCGGGAATCCTCGGTCTACTGTAAGGAGATCTTTGATAAAGCCGAGAATACCGGCAAGCTTTTTTCGCTCTCATTTCTGGATGATGCCGGTATGCTCGCCGATCCTCAGCCTGCGGCGCTGCTCGGTGTAGTCAATCACCGTTATGTTACTGCAGTCATCCCCTCGGAAGCGGATTTTGACAGCGATGACGAGCTGCTCTCGGCAGAATACAATGATCTTGCAGGCAGTCTCAGCGAGATCTTTCAGAGTACATTCTGCTCCGGCTCGGATTCGTTCAAGCCGATCAATCTTTCTGCGTATGAACCAGCAACCGAATCAGCCGAAAGCAAGCTGCTCGGAACCTGGCAGATCCCGAATGTGCTGGAGCCTGGACAGTTCACGCCTTCTGTCACATTTCGTTCGCATGACAGCGCATTTGGTTATCTGAGTGCTGAAAATGTCGTGACGCTCGGTGCATTCCTGCTCAACAAGAATGCTGAAAACTATGTCTGGAATACTGACAACTGGGGCGATGCCGGTCTGGTCTTTACGGGCGGAAAGATCTTTCGCGCAACATACTATGAATCGGTTCCGGAGACACTGGAGTTCACGGTGCTTTTTTCTGAGAATGGCGCTTCCGACGCGCTTACGGAATCGAAATTTGTGTTTCAGAGTGAATCCCAGTCGATCACCCGCTCTGCCGATGATGCGACCGAGATCGAGCTGACCTGATTTTGTGCATCATTGTAAAACCGAATATGATGTGATAGGAAAGAGTTCCGTTTCGGCGGGACTCTTTCTTTTTATCATCAGAATCTCAGGCAATACCGCACAAAGTCTGCTTGGTATTGTCTTTCAGTTGTTTTCAGAAAAACTGACGGTTTGTCACCTTTTTCAGTGCAATCGTCACCTGATTCGCAGTGATAATGTTTTTTTCAGTTTGATTTCAGATTTCAGTGATAGAATGAGGTTGTCAAGGGGAGAGAATAGCCTCCCGAACATCGGCAATACCGTACAAAGCCCGCCTGACGGCCCGGCGGTACATCTGCTTGCATCTGTACCGTCAGCTCTGTGCAGGATTGTCCATCAAACAGAAAAGTCATGAAAGGGTGGTTACCATGAAGAAAATGACAATGAGAACAGCAGCGATCCTGCTCTCCGCGATCACGCTCGCAGGCGCCGGTCAGGCACTTGCAGCAGCCGTCGGAGATGTCAACAATGACGGTTTGCAGAATGTTGCAGATGCCGTGATGCTGACAAAGCATCTCACCGAGGGTGCGTCGCTGACGAATGCGGAGGCCGCGGATCTCAACGGCGATGGCCGTATCAATGCAGCGGATCTTACGCTGCTGAAGCGCAGCGTATTGACGGAAAGGACTGAGCCCGGCGATCCGATCGAGCCGGAAACGCCCGATGATACGGATGACAATTATGTTACGCAGATCACATTTGCGTCCGGTTCAGTTACGCTGAAGAACGCGGCTGATCAGGTTGTGGCAGCAGACAAGGCATCGAACATGAAGGTAGAGAACGGCACCTTTGTAACGATTACCGCGCAGACCACAGACGGCACTGTTAATTACGGCGATATCAATATCGACGGCGAATGCGCAGAAGGGCAGGTCAGGGTCGATGTCGACGAAACCGCATATCCGAATGCGCAGGTTACATTGAATCTCCGCGGTTTGACGCTTTCCAACAGCAGCGATTCTCCGATCTATGTCAATCAGGTCGCGGACGAATGCGTCATTACCGTGAAGAAAGATACAGTGAATACGATTTCTGACGGAGCGGATTATACCAACGCGGATCAGGGTGCCGGCGCGATTTATTCACTCGATGACCTCAAGTTCAAGGGTAAGGGTACGCTGATTGTCAACGGCAACTGCGGTGACGGCATCGTCTCCAAGGATGATATCAAGATCTGGAACGGTGATATTCAGGTCAATTCCGCTGATGACGGTATTCGCGGCAAGGATTCGATCCGCATCGGCGATCCCGATGATACCGATTATTCTGCGCTGAAGGTCACAGTCGTCAGCAAGGGCGGCGACGGCCTGAAATCCACAAACAATACCGCTGACTCCGGTAAGGGTTATATCAGGATCAACGGCGGTACGGTCGATATTAAGGCGGAAAACGGTGACGGCATCCAGGCAGAGCAGGAGGTCATCATCAACGGCGGCGATATCAATATCTACACCTATCAAGGCAGCAGCTACAGCGGAAGCGGCTCATCCTCCGGCAGCACGAATCCGTGGCAGGGCGGTGGTTTCGGTGGCGGCTTCGGCGGCGGAATGCAGGACGGCAATTCCAATAAGACTGATATCTCTGCGAAGGGCATCAAGGCGGTCGGCCTCTGCGACGAAGCGGGAACCGCATGGCAGAGCATGGGCAATATTACCGTCACCGGCGGCAGTCTGACCATAAACAGCTCCGATGACTGCCTGCACTGCGGCGGCAGCATGACGCTGACCGGTGGTGTGTTCAATGTCCAGTCTGCAGATGATGGCTTCCATTCCGATCATAATCTGACGATTGGCACTGAGAATGCAAAGACTTATGACGATGTGCAGATCTATGTATCAAAGGCCTATGAGGGTATCGAGGGCGTGAACATCTACCAGAACAGCGGCACAGTCTATATTGTCTCGACGGATGACGGCTACAACGCAGCGGGCGGCGCAGACGGCTCAGGCGGCGGTAATCCTGGTATGTTCGGCGGCGGCATGAGCAGCAGCTACGGTGAACTTTGGCTCCGCGGCGGCCTGGTCGTGGTGAATTCTGCAAACGGAGACCATGATGGTCTCGATTCCAACGGCCCGATTAACCTCACCGGCGGATATTACTTCTGCAATGGTCAGGAACCGATCGACTGCGGCGACGGCTACAGCATGAGTCAGACCGGCGGTACCTATGCGACCATGACAGCAGGCAACACAAACATCAATACAGTCTATGCGATCAAGGACAGCTCCGGCAATGTTGTCGCATCATTCAAATGGGCAAGCGGTAACGCGGGCATTTCCTCGAAAGATAATTCCACATTGTATTCTGGCGCAACGATCTCCGGCGGTACGGAGATCCTCTCAGGCTGTCCTTACAGCATTTCGCTCGGCGGAACGGCCTCCGGCGGCTCGCAAATTACCGGCTCGGTATCCTCCGGCGGACAAGGAGGCCCTGGCGGACGATTCTGAACCCATACCCCCAACTGATTTGCCAACGCATAACTTTCCATGTCTTCGCGGTGAACGCGCTTGCTGCGATGAGCAAACCCTTCCAAAAACAAAATGCACTGCCGAATCCCCTTCCGGCAGTGCATTTTTATTCTATTGCATCAGTTCTTCTCGTGTTGTCGTTTTCTTGGCAATCGCATTCTCAGTGTTATAAATCAGGCTGGTATTCTGTCAGTCAGAGGCTTCCGAATAGTTGACAAACCGATGCCTGCCATGTATAATGCAGATATCTGTTACCTTTCCGCTCCGAAATCCGTCAGATAAAGTGAAGGGGCATTCAGAACATCCGGAAAGGAGGAATTCGCTTTATGAACGAAGAAGCAAGGCTTCTGCAAATGTTCTGTGACCGTGATGAGCGCGCGCTCGCGGCCGCAGAGCAGCGCTACGGAAAGCTCAGCCGCAGCGTCGCGTTCCGCATTCTCGGCGATGAACGAGATGCCGAGGAATGCGCCAACGATGTGCTGATGAAACTCTGGGATTCGATTCCGCCGGCGGCGCCGCGCTCACTGACAGCGTTTGTCTCCGGCATCACGCGAAATCTCGCACTTGACCGTCTTTCCGCAAAGCAGGCGGAAAAGCGCGGGGGCGCTGTAAAGTCTGAGGATCTCGATGCTCTCGCACCGTTTCTGGCATCAGATGAGAATATCGAAGAAAAAGCCGAGGAGACTGCCCTGCACGATGCGGTGATGCAGTTCCTCCGGATATTGCCGAAGGAAGCACGCATGGTCTTTCTGGCGCGGTATTATGCGATGCTTCCGATCCGGGATATCGCCGCACAGCACGGTGCTTCACAGGGCAAAATCAAGATGCTCCTCAAACGAACAAAGGAAAAGCTCAAGATTTATCTGAAAGAGGAGGGGTTAATATGAAGGATCGCGATATCAGCAGGGTGATCGGCAGACTGCCGGACGATCTGCGTGCGGAATTTGATGAGTGGCAGGAAAGCCGCGCGCCCCTGATCGAGCCTGTCATTTCGCACTCGCACAGTAATGATGTTCATTTGCGCGTATGGTCGGCCGGAATCGGTGTTGCTGTTGCGGCATCCTTGGTTATCGGTGTGTCTGTTGGCAGAGAGGTGTTCCGTCACGCAAACGAGAACGCAGCAAGCACCAGTCCTGCTGCGAAAATTGCTGAGCAGAACACACCGGCGGAGATGATCAAGGAAGCGGTCATGCAGGAACCGTTCAGCGCGTGGTACTGGTCGAGTTATTTCGGCGACGATATTCCGCTGCAGGAAGGCTTGACTGTTCGGATGATTCGCACGGCTGCAGATGCAAAGCCCTATCTAACCGGCAGTGAGGCGCAGGCAGCGGCACATCCCGCACTCGGTGAGTATCTCACCGCTGAATGGCTGGAGCAGTCGCATTCATTCGGCGAGGACAATTCCGTGGAGGAGCCCGCGCAGGATATGATTTTCATCGGCATTCCGGAGGATCGTCTCCCTCTGAACTGCGTCTGGTATCCCGGCTTGCAGAGCGGCACGGTTACGGCGGACGGATATCTGCATCTCGACCTCAGCATTTTCTTCGTGAGCGATGCGCTCATGCAAAAGATTCCGGAGCAGTACCGCGAACGACAAGGCAAAAATGCGTATTTCTTTATCTCCGTGCCGGATGGCACGATCCCCGATCTTTCCGGCTGGGATGTCTCCCTGACGGCATTTGAATCCGCGCAGGAACCGGATGAATTTCAAATCGCTGCGGATCCGGAGGACTGGTGGAGATCGCTTCCGGAGCGGCAGGATGAATTTCTGTCCGTCGCCGGATCCAAGACAATCACACCGCTGCAGGCTATGCCGGAGAATACCGTTTATCCGCTGCTGACACATGTTACGAACCGAGCACAGTTTCTTGAAAAAGCATCGGTTGAGTTGGCGAAGGGCGCGATCATCCTGAATGAAAATGAAAGCATAAAGGATAAGCCGGAAAGCGATCTGATCCAACTGAAGCTGCCGGTCTCGGATATATCTGCAAAGACCGCAGTCACGGATCTTTCCGTTTCACAGGACGGTATCCTCACACTGACGCTCCACGAGTATTATGATGCACACGGCATTGACCTGACGCAGTATTCGGCGAGTGCCGAATGGACATTCATGGTGCCGCGGGGCAGTGTGCCGGAGATTCGCGATGTGCAGATTGAACGCATTCACTATGATGCATGGAATACTGACCAAGACCTGGACGATGACGGCTTTATGCAAGCAGCCGGCACACCGCGTACGATCCGGCTGACAGCGGCGCAAAATACGCGGCGGGTGCATATTGATGGCATTCTGGAAATGCGTACGAACGGAACGGTCAACACACCGACTGCAGCGATCATCCGCAGTGCTGAGGAGTATGCAGAAATGCAGAAGCAGTACAGCGCTTTGCAGGAGGATATCTATGATCCTGAGCGAAATACACTGCTGCTGCTCCTGCCGATGCAGGCCGGAGAGGGCGATTTCACGATCAATTCCGTGGAGATCCGCGGCGGCGAGGTCTATGCGACGATCACGCTAGAAACGCCGGATGCAAAGCATACTGAACCGAAATACCGCATGAATACCGCGGCGGTCTGCCGGCTGACCGTCAGCGATCCGCTGCCGGATATTCGTCCGGCGATGCATCTGACCGTGCAGTATGACAGCGAGCTGGCGTATACGGAGCTGACACAAAAGACGCCGAACACAGACCATATCGAAATCAGCGACTGACCATACTGATTCACAGGGCGTGCCTTCGGGTGCGCCCGTTTTTTATACAAAAACAGCCCCGCAGATGACCCTGCGAGACTGTTTGTGCTGCCAACTTACAGTTGTTTTTTGTTGAATGCCATAATGCCGCCGGCTATGCATCCTGTAAACAAAACGACTGTTACTGCAATCGACTTTGTCATATCACTGATTTCGCCGCCGCTGATCAGGTTTTCATTACGAAATTTCGGGTGTTTATCGTTCACGGTATTGAATGATTCAAAAATCATTCCTTTCCATGTTTTTTGTATGCTGAATATGAGTATGCGATTGAAAGGGCAGCTGCAATAAGGATAGTTGTGACGAATATATACATAATCACAAGTCCGTCAAAAATCAATGCACTTACTATCATTATCACACCGCTGATAAGAAGCGCAAATCCCCCGAAACGATTGCTCATGCTCCATGTTTTATCATTCGCCATACTCCAAGGTGTTTTTATGCCGAAAAGTGAATTCTTCTTTGCTTTCGGCATTATATTTCCGAGAATTATGAATACCATACCCATAATTGCGGCTATGAATGAATAGCTCTCATCAGGCATTATAGCCGGCGAATTATTAGCTGTTGCTTTCAATACTGTATAAAGCATTGCCATCTGCAAAAACAGAAGCATAATAGCAAGTACATTCATTGAAGTATCCAGAATTTTTTGATTGTTTTTGCTTTCAACTGCTTTTTTATTTTCAGGATCTTTATTAACAGCTTTGGTTTGCATTCTTGATACAACACTATAAATGATTATCGTAAGAATCATCGCAGCAGGAAATAGAAACATTGATTCTTTTGAAGCATATCCGTCAACTGCTCCGTTGAAATCGTAATGGATAGGAATTGTATCCGGTAAGTATTTTAATGAAGCAGCTGAGATTACAGTTGATATTGCAAAAACAAACCATACAATTTTAGTCTTCATAATTGTTACCTCCGAATTGTTTGATCCACATGATAATTTCATCAAATACACTCGTATTGACTTCATAGAAGATAAAATTTTTCTCCTTATATTCAAGGACTAAATCGGCTTTTTTCAGCAGTTTCAGATGATATGAAAGCGCTGCCGGAACAATGCCTAACCTTTCAGCAATTTCACCGGCATTCATTCGCCCTTCTCGGAGCATGGTTAATATCTCTCGCCTCTGAGGATCTGAAAGCGCTTTGAATGTTTCCGCCATTCCCATAAAATCACTTCCTGTATGCTGGTTAAAAAAATCTTTAAATAGATAATACCACATTTTTCTTCAAATGTCAATAGGTATTTCAAAAAAATTTAAAATAGCTTTTCAGACTATAAGAAGAAGTCCTTTTTGTAAATGCCAATCAGGCTTTTTTTAGATGTCTGATAGACTTGTTGTTATGTATGCGGTTCCATTTGGCAGCAACAAGGAGATCTATTGATTCGCCGAAGCAAAGGATATGAAACCTTTTAGTCTGCGCAGCTTTTTTATGAATTTTTGAAAAAGCACTTGACAAGCCTGTTGTGGTGTGATATAATGTATATACAATATATATACAATATCTTCTTTGCAAAGGGATCGAATATGGATATTATCATCAGTAACTCATCAGGGGAACCCATCTATGAGCAGATCTGTTCTCAGATTAAAACAATGATTCTGGAAGGAAAGCTGCAGAGCGGAGATGCTCTGCCTTCCATGAGAAATCTCGCACAGCAGCTTCGCATCAGTATCATCACGACGAAAAGAGCCTACGAAGAACTGGAACGTGACGGATTCATTGAATCCTATACCGGAAAGGGCAGCTTTGTCAAGGCACAGAATACTGAGCTCCTTCGTGAGGAGTATCTTCGTCAGATCGAGGCGCATCTTGCTTCCGTTTGTGACAAAGCTCAGAAGTGCAGTCTTTCACTGAAAGAATTACAGGAAATATTGGCGTATTTGTATGGAGGAAATGATAATGAGTGATTTTGAGAATGCAATCGAGATAAAAGGCGTTACCAAGAAATATGACGGCTTTACTTTGAATAATATCAGTTTTTCTGTTCCGAAGGGCAGCATTATGGGCTTTATCGGGCAGAATGGCTCAGGCAAATCTACCACGATCAAGGCGATCCTCGGAATTATCGGCATTGACAGCGGTGAAATAACAATTATGGGCAGAGATCATCTGAAAGAGGAATATGACCTGAAAGAGGATATTGCAGCGGTCTTTGATGAACTGCCGTTCCATGACAGTCTGAATGCCAAACAGATCAGCACCATTATGAGAGGCATGTTTAGAAACTGGGATAAGAAAACCTTCTTTCAGTATCTTGAACGCTTCGGGCTTCCGCAGAAAAAGCCGTGCGGAAAATTTTCAAAAGGTATGCGGATGAAACTTCAGATTGCGGTGGCACTTTCTCATGGAGCCAAACTGCTCATTATGGATGAAGCAACAACAGGGCTGGACCCGGTTGTCAGAAATGAGATTCTCGATATTTTTTTTGAGTATCTTCAGGATGAAAACAAGAGCATTCTGATGTCGTCCCACATTACATCAGATCTGGAACGGATTGCAGACTGTATTACACTCATTGACAATGGCGAAATTCTGCTTAGCGATTACAAAGATTCCGTTCTGGAGCATCATGCCGTGATCAAGTGCAGCAAGGCGGATTATGCAGGAATGGATAAAGCAGATTATATCAGCGCAAGAGTGACCGATTTCGGTGCAGAGGTCATGGTGAGTGATAAAGAGAAGATGCATCAGAAATATCCGAAGCTGATGATTGAACCGACAACACTTGAAGAAATCATGCTGTTCTATGTGAATCGCAGGAAAAAGGAGTGGTCATGATGCGTTCAGATACCGGAAGAGCAACATTTCTCCCGATGCTGTACAGAGAGTTTCTGCTGCTAAGGAAAAACATAATCAGCAACTGTTTGATTGTTATCATCAGCTACGCCATCTGCCTGATGTTTTCGCTCAGCGCAGTATATGGCAATATTGCAAAATCCGACAATGATATATGCATTGCTCTCAAGGGCGCAATTCCGGCAACCAGATTGATGGGCATTATTCTGTCCTTCATGCTCTTTTTAGCAGCCGGCGATATAAGTGCAGAAATCAACAGCAATGCATGGCGTCATTTCAGGCTGAGTGCACCTGTCAAGCCTCTGAAAATGGCGCTTGCCAAATATACCATGATGTTTCTTGCTCTCACCGCGTCTATTATTGTTGCACTGCTTTACAACGCAGCAGACAGGAAGATTTATCAGGAATTTTCTAATTATTATTATTACGGACTTGTTTTTGCAATTGGTGCCGGTCTCTCCGTGTTTACTGTGATGAATGTCAGCATGACCTTTCTTTGCGGCAGCGCAGATAAAGGCGGCCTTCTTTCTTCGATTGGATCACTTATCATGGTAATGCCGTTTATGATACAAAAAATCAGGACAATGGAGGATCGGGAATTGGATCCGTTTGAATTAATCGAGTCCGTTTCCTCGTTCTGCAATAAAAATGTTCTGTGGTTTGTTCTGATCATCGTACTCGTTTTTATCATCGGACTTCTGGTGCAGACATGGTGCTATAAAAGGAGGGATACGTGATGAAGGGTTTGATCTATAAAGAATTTGCTTTGAATTTCCGCAATCTTCTTTGTCCTCTGATTATGACTCTGATGTATGACTTTACGATGTGCTATAATGTTTTCACTGATGCTTCATTGCAGAATGAAAGCGGGGCAGCGTATGAGGTACTTGTTACATACATCGTAGTAACGATTTTTACATTTATTATAGTTTACCTTTTTTCGTATTTTTACTTTCAGTCGGATTACAACAAATCATGGCAGTATTTTTCCTGTTCCGCACCCACAGGGCCTGCCGGACAGGTGGGCGCAAAATATGTTTTTGTGCTGTTGACCTTTTTAGGACAGTTCGTGCTGAATATTATCGTTGCTCTTTTGGTCGTGGCAAGATTTGATGTCAGCTTTTTGCTTCTTATGGGCCTTAATCTGCTGCTTTTTAGTGTATTTCTGATTCTGGCGTCCATTGAGCTTCCGTTTTATATCAGATTCGGCGCATCATTAGGCAAAAATATAAAAAGCATCGTTTTTGTACTTCAGCTTTTTCTGGTATTTGCATATTTTCTGTTCGGCGATCTTTCTATTTTTGAAGCAGAAGAACCGGTCAGGATTATTATGGAGAAGATATCAACATTATTTCCGCTGCTAACTATTTTTTTCATTATTCTGTTTGCATTGCCGCTTTTTTGTCTGTCCATGATGCTCTCTGTTAAGCTATACCGAAAAGGCCTTGAAGCGATTGAAGAGTGAGGGGAGAAAATGAAACAATATAAAAGAATCCTTGCTGTTATGTCATCTGTCCTGACGCTGCTTCCCTTCATGCCTGTTTCGGCTGCGTCAGCGGAACAGACAGAATCAGCGGCAATGACATCAGATGATTTTGAAAATGTCATTGCGGAATATGCGCAGGAGACCCGCTTTGCATCTTTCCAGACAGCTGTTTTTACTGCTGATGATGTAATCTATACCGGAAGATTCGGTTACTCCGATATAGAACAAGGAATCCGGGCAGATGAACAG
Organism: Oscillospiraceae bacterium; assembly: GCA_024404875.1. Classification (GTDB taxonomy): domain Bacteria; phylum Bacillota; class Clostridia; order Oscillospirales; family Ruminococcaceae; genus Firm-04. The sequence continues at coordinate 81,788 of JAKSPK010000003.1, read as the reverse complement.
TCCGTCTATGACTGGGGCAGCATTTCAAAAACGCTTGTCTGGGTCAGTATCATGCAGCTCTCCGAACAGGGAAAGCTTGATCTGAATGACGATATCCGAACATATCTGCCGGATGGCTTCCTGACAAGGCTGAAATATGATGATCCGATTACTGTTCTGAATCTGATGAATCATCAATGCGGCTGGGAGGAGACCTCTGCTATGATTGAAACAGCCGATAACAACAAAATCCTTCCACTTGACGAAGCACTGAAACAAAGCGAACCGAATCAGGTTTTCAGACCGGGGGAAATCACCGGATATTCTAACTGGGGTGCTGCGCTGGCAGGCTATCTTGTGGAATGTGTTTCTGGTGAAAGCTTCAGTGACTATGTCCATACCAGCATTTTTGATGTACTGGGAATGGAGCATACTTCCATTGCACCGGACCACAGCGACACACCATGGGTGCAGGAACGCTATGAAACAATGAAAGCTTACCAGAGTATATATGCGGACAGTCTGACTCCCATTGATAAAAAGTCTTTTATCCAGATTTATCCTGCAGGTGCAGCAGTTGGAACGATTGATGATCTGGCTGCATATGGAAGAGCATTTCTTTCAGATCCCTGCCCGTTGTTTGAAAAGCAGGAAACACTGGAGCTCATGCTTTCGCCGACTTCCTTCTTTGGTGATTCCGGCCTTGTACAGAACTGTCACGGATTCTGGACAAGCTATTACGGAGTTACCTGTCTGGGACACAATGGCGCAACGATTACAGGAAGTGCCAATTTTGTTTTCAGCAGAGAAAAAGGTACAGGCTGTGTGATTCTTGCAAATCAGGCGGGAGAATCCAGCTTTACAGAGCTTATTCCTGTCCTGCTGTTCGGAGACAGCAAGGAGAATCCGGAGCTGACGGAAAGCGGCTCGAAAAAGGGTGTGGATATTTCCGGGAAATATATGCTCTCCAGAGATGTGTGGAAGGGAATACCTGCCTTGTATTCCAAGCTTTCATCGGTGACAATCGAAAAAATGGATGACGGTACATTCCGTCTGAATGACATGATAGAGCTGAACGAAACCCGTGAGAATCTGTTTGTGATAAACTTCGTCCGTGAGGGCTCTCCGGTCGGATATGCAAAAAATCCGGACGGCAGAACGATTCTATCGCTCGGGAGTACAGATCTTGTGAAAGCTCCGAATCTGCGGCTGGAGCAGATAATGATATACGGGTATATGATTCTGGCTGTCTTGAGTTTTATTCTGCTCATTGTCAGCTGGATACAGACGATAGTCAAGCGCTGGAATTCATACGGCGGATGGCAGTTTATCATTCTTTCACGGGCTGCGGGTATTGTATCTCTTGCCGGCATTGTGATTTATTATATTTTCTTGCTTTCCTATTCAGGTGTATTCACGCTCTGTAAAACATTGACAAAGTATGCAGAGATGATGTGCATAGGGTGTTATGGAGTGTCTTTGCTGGCTTCTCTGTTTTTCCTGTTTGTGAAAAGGAAACAGAACGCAAAGCCGGCTGCACATATTCTGAATATTGCAATCAGCGGACTGCTGCTTGCATTTTCCGCTGCACTGCAGCTGTGGATTGCATAATATCCGGATGATAAAAGAGAGGGCCGAGGCCCTCTCTTTTTGCATGATCTGAATTCTCGGTAAAGTGTCTGGGGACAGAACTTTTTCAGTGCAGCAATGAGTTGCGAGCGAATATCCTCATAAATCATCTCATTAATCGGTCCTGTTGACAATCTGACACAGAAGGAATTAATAAGTATTCTCGGCAAAGGTGATGTGAAAATTACCTTGTCATTGAAATAATCGGAGGTATTTATAAAAAAAGCAGTTGTCATTGCAACGGGCCAGAAGATGCTGGAAATGCAGTTGAATTTTTTTCTTGAAAGGATAAGAAAATTGGTTTCTGTATCGGCTTGATACAATGAATAATAGAATTAATAAGTGTAAAGCTGAGTAACCCAAAAAGTTACTCAGCTTTTTCTATATATACAATTAAAATACATATGGTATCAGATTTTACAGACAAAGCTTAAAATTGCTGCGATCAATATAGTGTGGGAAGCTGTTTGAATGATTATGTGACCGGAGCCGCTGCACGGTCCAGAATACCCGTACACGCAGCGAGTGTGATACCGTAATTCGTGAACGGAACGCCCTGCGCCAGCGCTGTCCGCATCCGCCATTGCATCTCGCGCTCTGTGCGCATACAGCCGCCGCAGTGGATCACGAGATCATAGCCGCGAAGATCCTCCGGAAATGTGCCGCCCGAACACCATGACAGTGCAAACTGCTTTCCGGTCAGCTTTTGGATGGCTTTCGGCAGTTTGACCGTTCCGATGTCGCCGCACTGCCGGTGATGCGTACAGCCCTCGGCAATGAGGATCTTTGCGTTTCCCGGCAGTTCTTTCAGCGTCCGGACGCCTTCGAACGCCGTTTGCAAAAAGCCCTTGTAGCGTGCCATGAGGATCGAGAAAGAAGTCAGTGGGATAGATTCCGGTACGGTCGCCGCGACTGCGGCAAATGCCTGGCTGTCCGTCACGACGATGCGCGGCGGGTACTTCAGTGCTGCAAGCAGACCGTTGAGCTGTTCCGGCTGAACGAGCAGTGCATTCGCATTTGCATCCAGTACCTCGCGCAGCGTTTGCTGCTGCGGGAGGATCAGCCGTCCCTTCGGTGCGGATTCGTCGATAGGCGTCACGAGGATTACCAAGTCATCCGGCTTCAGCATATCGCGGATGATATACCGCTCCGGTGCATCGCTCTGCGAAAGCACACCGAGCATCTCCTTGAGCCGTTCGATTCCCTCACCGGTTTTTGCACTGACATAGACGACATTTTCGGGTAGATCGCTGCGGCGTTCTGTCAGTTGGTCGCATTTTGTCAGCGCGATGAGATAGGGTGTATGCTCTTGCTCAAACAGACGGATCAGTGCTGCTTCCGTTTCGTTCATCGGCTTTGCAGCATCGGCCGCGAGCACGGCAATATCCGTGCGGTAAAGTTCGCGTTTTGTTTTTGCAATGCGCTGTGCGCCGAGCGCCTCGTCATCGTCGTCATATCCTGCTGTATCGGTCAGCACGACAGCTCCGAGCGGAAGCAGCTCCATGCTTTTCATGACCGCATCTGTCGTTGTGCCGGCGACATCGGAAACGATCGAGACCTCTTGTCCGGTCAGCGCATTGACAAGACTGGATTTTCCGGCATTTCGTGCGCCAAAAAAACCGATGTGGATCCGCTCCGAGGCGGGAACCTGTTCCAGACTCATAGTAAAACCTCCGTATTGCAGAACAGGCGGCATGATCTGCCGCCCGCACTGAGTGATAGATTATTGTGGTGCAGTCAGACTGTCCGCCGGATTCAGCTTTGCGATCACAAGGAGGATCGCAGTGCTGTCATCCATCGAAAGTCCCTTGACGCCGTCGCAATCTGCATTGATTTTGCCGGTTGTTGAAAGAACTGCTTTGTCATCCTCTGCCAGCACGCGGGCGATCAGAACAGTATCTTCAACATCAATATAGCCGTCGCAGTTTGCATCGCCGGGCATCAGATTGTCCTGCGGTTCAGAATCGCCGGTTGTCGTGACGGCCGTTGTTGTCGTTGCAGCGGCTGTCGTGACCTTCGGCTCCTCCGGCGGTTCTTGCGGCTGCGGGGATGTGCCGCTGTAATACTGCGTGACTGTCTGACCGTTTGCGCCGATCGGAATGGTATGATCCAGACCGATGAATACACCATTTTCATCCTGCCAGATCGCCGACTTGATGAAGTCATATTTCACATCATCCCACTTGCCGAAGTTATCATAGACAAGGCCGCCGGTATCTGAGGAATTTTCGTTGAAGCACCAGAAGGTGTGATGAATATGGTTGTCGATCATGTAATCGCGGATCTCCTGGAGCCAGTGAACATTTTCGCCGGATTTGTCGTGTTCCGCATCGACCCAGCCGCCCCATTCGCCCATGAGCAGCGGTGCGATGTGTTCCTCGGCAATGAATGCCCAGGTGTCGCGCCAGTAGTCATCGAGCAGCGTCTCGCGGGAGAAGGTTTTGCTGTCATCCGCCAGATAGAACCACTTCTGATTATAGACCTCCGGGCCGTAGTCATGCGGAGAGTAGACGAGCTGGCTCTGGTATTCTCCGAGGTCAATCGGATAATCGCGAACACCGCGGAAATTTGCACCCCACCATGCGCCGAAGATCTTGCTCGGTTCGTCATAATGCGCATAGTCAATCGAAGGCGTAGACCAATCAGCGCCGCGGGAGAAATCGGGATAACACTCAATGCCCTCGACCATAATCAGCAGATTGGGGTTGATATCGAGCACAGCTTTTGCACCGCGCTCAGCAGCACGTTTCCAGTTGTTCTCATCGTTGGAATTATCCCACTTGGCGAAGTTGGTTTCTTCCGGCTTTCCGTGCGGCTCATTTTTCAGGTCGATCGCAATGATTGTGTCATCGTCTTTATAGTAATCCGCGACCCATTCAAGTGCCTCAACCCAGTCGTCTTCAGAATAGTTGTTATCATACCACAGCGGGAGCGTGTGGCCGTTGGAAGCGGTCGTTGCACAGTGAATATCGACCATGATCTTGATGCCAAGTTCACGGCACCATTCGACCGCCTGGTCCCAGATATCAAGGCTGTATTTCGGTGTGCCGCCTTCGATGCCCTCCTCGGTGAGCTCCGGGTTCTCATATGTGTTGACCTTAACGAGCGGCCCTTCGGGCGCGCGGTCCTTCCATTGCAGCAGGAGCTGTGTGGACACCGGCACACGCAGCAGATTGAAGCCGTGATCGGCGATCAGCTCGAGGCACCAGTGCATATTCTGTGACCAGACACCGTCAAACACCTGCGAGCCGACATTGTAGCCGAACCAGTTGACACCGGTGAGCCAGACCTCATTGCCGTCCAGATCGACGATCTTGTCGCCTTCGACATGGAGCCAGTCATCGCTGTGCGTATCGCGGGCGGCTAAGACAGGCTGGGCGGGCAGCATCGTACCCTGCATTGCAAGCATTGCTGCTGCTGAAAGCAGAGCAGCCAGCTTGGACATTATTTTCATTCAAAAAACCCCTCTTTTTTCAGAATGAATGCTGCGGATGTCAATAGCTGAAGGAATTCTCTGTTTTCTCTTTGCGCCAGACAATGATTGTCACGATCAGCAGGATGATGCCCAGTACAGCGCATCCAAGGCCGGCATAAACGATGTAGCCCATCCGGTTAAAATCCGCACGGGTGATGAGCACCTTTTCGACCTCGTCGTCGTAGCCTTCGCCGTACCATTCGCGGAAGAGTTTGTCGAGATCGGTAGGAAGCTCCTTGACCGTGCCCTCGAATTCGACTTCGGTCGAAGGCTGAACAATCTCGGAGAGATCCGGATCGTCATCATTATTGTAATATGCATTCTCGAGGCTTTCATAATACTCCTGGCATTCTTCCGCGAGCTTGTCGAGCTTCGCGATTTGCTCGGAATTTCCGGTCTCATAAGCAACATACATATCATTATACATATACACCGCATAATACTGCTTCGTGGTGCGCTTGGAGGTCTCAATACCGAATGTGGTATTGGTCTCCTCCATTTCTGCGAATGAGCCGTCCGTGAAATCAATCGTGCCCTTTACAAGATCACCGATGTTAAGTTCGTTGGGCTCAAGCTCCTCAAAATTCTTGATATCACCCTTTGTATATTTCAGGAACTGCGGGGTATTTGTGAGGAACACAACGCCAAAAACCAGAGCGACCATTGTCGCCACGCCAAGAAAACGACTTTTTCCCATACATAAACCTTTCTGTATTGTTATTCGTTGTGCATAGAGGAAACGCGGAGACGATTGAGCGCACGCTGCAATTTCAGTTCTGCATATTTCGATTCCTCCTGCGTCTGACTGTTCGCCTTACGGCGAAGCGCATCTTCTTCGGAGCGCTTTGCCCAGTTGATGTCAATATCTTCTGCCCATTCGACAGCATTGGCCAGCACTGCGGTCTGCGCCGGCGAGACCTTGACGGCGCCGCCGGAAAGAGCCGCAATGCGTTCCGTTCCGTCAGCCATTGTGATCTTCACCGGGCCGGACGGGAGTGCTGCAACATATTTTTCGTGCTTTGCGAGAATACCGGCATCACCCTCGGATGTCCGGATAATTACGCGCTGCACCTCGCCCTCGAAGAAGATCTTCTCAGGCGTAATGATCTGAAGCCGGAATGTACTCATTCAGACTCCTCCTCCATGTTCTTTGCTTTTTCCAGCACGTCGTCGATTGTTCCGGCAAAGAGGAAGGCGGATTCCGGAATGTCGTCATGCTCACCGTCGATAATCTCGCGGAAGCCGCGGATCGTCTCAGCAATCGGTACATATTTGCCCTGCATACCGGTGAACTGCTCTGCGACCGAGAACGGCTGGCTGAGGAAGCGCTGCACCTTTCTGGCACGGCTGACCGTCAGCTTGTCCTCATCAGAAAGCTCGTCCATACCCATGATTGCGATGATATCCTGCAATTCAGTATAGCGCTGCAGGATCGTCTGAACCTGCCGTGCGACGCGGTAATGCTCCTCACCGACGATCTCCGGTGAGAGGATGCGCGAGCTGGATTCCAGCGGATCGACAGCCGGATAAATACCAAGCGAGGCGATCTGACGCGAAAGAACAGTGGTTGCATCCAGATGCGCAAAGGTTGTAGCCGGTGCGGGATCCGTCAGGTCATCTGCGGGGACATAGACTGCCTGCACGGATGTGATCGAGCCCTTGCCGGTGGAGGTAATACGCTCCTGCAATGCGCCCATTTCGGTCGCGAGCGTCGGCTGATATCCGACGGCAGACGGCATACGGCCGAGCAGTGCGGAAACCTCTGAGCCTGCCTGCGTGAAACGGAAAATATTGTCGATGAAGAGCAGAACATCCTGTCCCTCAGTATCGCGGAAATATTCAGCCATTGTCAGGCCGGAAAGCGCTACACGCATTCTGGCTCCGGGCGGCTCGTTCATCTGTCCGTAGACAAGACAGGTCTTTTCGAGAACACCGCTGTCCTTCATTTCGTGATAGAGGTCATTTCCCTCACGGGTACGCTCTCCGACACCTGTGAAGACGGAAATACCGCCGTGCTGATTCGCCACATTGTTGATCAGCTCCTGAATGAGAACGGTCTTGCCGACGCCTGCACCGCCGAACAGACCGATCTTGCCGCCCTTGAGGTACGGCGCGATCAGGTCAATGACCTTGATGCCGGTCTCCAGAACCTCGCTGCTTGCGGCCTGTTCCTCATAGGAAGGCGCATCGCGGTGAATCGGCCAGCGCTCGGCCGTTTGCGGTACGGGCTGTTCATCGACCGGCTCGCCAAGCAGATTAAAGACTCTGCCGAGCGTATCCCGTCCGACCGGCACACGGATCGGGCTGCCGGTATCGACAGCATCCAGACCACGGACAAGACCGTCCGTGCTGCTCATCGCGATGCAGCGGACGACATCATCGCCGATATGCTGTGCGACCTCCAGCACCAGCCGCTGCCCGTTGTTGTCGCATTCGATCGCGTTGAGCAGGCGGGGCAGCTCGTGCTTCTGAAACCGCACATCAACGACAGCACCGATGATCTGAACGATCTTGCCGGTGCCGCCGCGCTTTACTTCTTCGTTAGCCATTGTGTCAGCTCACTTTCTAAAATTAGTGCTGTGCATTTGCGCCGGAAACGATTTCCGTCAGCTCCTGCGTAATGGATGCCTGCCGCGCACGGTTGTATTTCAGGGAGAGATCGTCGATCATCTCCTGTGCATTGTCGGTAGCATTTTCCATTGCGATGCGCCGCGCAGCCTGTTCAGAGGCATAGGTATCGACGATCGTGCAGTAGAGAATGCCGCCGAGATACTGCGGGATCAGCGAATCGAACACGGCTTCGGGGCTTGGTTCATAATGCGTCAGGCTCTGCACGCCGGGATTCCGTTCCAGATTCGGCACGGGGATGACCTGCATACGCCGCGCCTCCTGTGCCAGCGGCGAGACCATATTTGTAAAGAATACCTCGACCGCCGCCAGATGTCCCTGCCCGAACAGATGCACGATATGATCCGCCATATGCAGCGCGGTATAGGTCGTGACCGTTTCACCGACATTATCAAATGTGCCGAGAATACGGCAGTCGGTCTTGGCATAATGTTCGGAGGCCTTTCTGCCGACTGTCATCAGCACAGCCTCTTTGCCCGCTTTCTGCAGTTCTCGGATACGTGCATCTGCCAGCCGGAATACATTGAGATTGAAGCCGCCGGCAAGACCTCTGTCGCCGGCCATGACGATCAGCAGCACCGCACCGCTGTCGCGCAGCTCGGTGAATACCGAATGAAAGCCGACCGCCTCCGATGCGACCTCACTCATGGTCTGATAGAGCAGATTGAAGAACGGGACTGCCTGCTCTGCGCGTTCCTTCGCCTTGCGCAGCTTAGAGGAGGAGACGAGCTCCATTGCCTTGGTGATCTGCATGGTGCTCTCGACGCTCTTGATGCGGCGTTTGATCGCCTTCATATTGGAAGCTGCCATGATTCAACCTCCCGTCATACAAAGGTCTGTACGAATTCGGTGATGACCGTTTTCAGTTCTTTTTCGGTCTCAGGGAGCAGCTTGCCGGTTTCATGGATCGAGACGATCAGTTCGCTGTGCGTTTCATGTACCTCACGCAGCAATGCATCCTCGAAATCCGCGACGCTCGCGACCGGAACATCACGCATAAGATTGTTCGTTACAGCGTAGAGGATGACGACCTGATCCTCTGCCGAGAGCGGGCTGTTCTTACCTTGCTTCAGCACCTCGACCACACGCTCGCCCTTTGCCAGACGCTCCTTCGTGTCCTTGTCGAGATCGGAGCCAAACTGCGAGAAAGCCTGCAATTCGCGGAACTGCGAATAGGTCAGCTTCAGTGAACCGGAAACCTTTTTCATTGCGGGAATCTGTGCTGCAGAGCCAACACGGGAAACCGAAATACCCGGATTGACTGCCGGCCGTACGCCTGCATTGAAAAGATCCGTTTCCAGAAAGATCTGTCCGTCCGTGATGGAGATGACATTTGTCGGAATATAGGCGGAAACATCGCCCGCCTGTGTCTCGATGATCGGGAGTGCCGTCAGCGATCCGCCGCCGTAATTCTCATTCAGGCAGCAGGCGCGTTCCAGCAGACGCGAATGCAGATAGAATACATCGCCCGGATAGGCCTCGCGTCCCGGCGGACGCTTCAGCAGCAGCGAGAGCGTTCTGTATGCGACTGCGTGCTTGGAAAGATCATCGTAAACGATCAGTACATCTTTGCCCTGATCGGTGAAATATTCACCCATTGTACAGCCGGAATACGGCGCGATGTACTGCAGCGGAGCCAGTTCGGACGCGGTCGCGGAGACCACGATCGTATACTTCATCGCATCCGCTTTCGTCAGCGTTTCCACGACATTTGCGACGGTGGAACGCTTCTGACCGATCGCGACATAAATACAGATGACATTCTTGTCCTTCTGATTCATGATTGTGTCGAGGGCGATCGTTGTCTTGCCGGTCTGACGGTCGCCGATGATGAGCTCACGCTGTCCTCTGCCGATCGGGATCATGGAGTCAATCGCCTTGATACCGGTTTGCAGCGGCTCATGCACCGATTTTCTTGTGATGATGCCGGGCGCGATCTTTTCGATCGGCATGGACTTTTCAGTCAGAATCGCCCCCTTGCCGTCGATCGGTTCACCGAGCGCATTGACGACTCTGCCGAGCAGCTCCTCGCCGACCGGAACAGAGACGATGCGCTTTGTGCGCTTGACCGAAGCGCCCTCTTTGATATCGTGATCAGAGCCGAGCAGAACAGCACCGACAAAGTCATGCTCCAGATTCAGCGCCATGCCGGAGATGCCGCCCTCGAATTCGAGCAGCTCGCCGGACATACACTGTTCCAGACCGTGGACATTTGCTATGCCGTCGCCGACCGTGATTACCGTTCCGACATCGGCAAGGTTCAGCTTTGCTTCATAGTTTTTGAGCTGTTCCTTGATGATGCCGGTAATTTCATCTGGTCTTAAATTCATTCTTACACCTACCAACTGTTTCCGTCAGGAGAGACGCTTCTTCAGCGCATCCAGACGGTATTTCACGCTGTTGTCGATCCGCGTATCGCCGTACTGCACAATTACGCCGCCGAGAATACTGCGGTCGATTCGCTCACGGATCTGCACAGTCTTATGCATTCTGCGTTCGAGTGCCGTGCGCAGACGTTCCTGCTGTGTCTCGCTCAGCGGGACGGCAGTGGTCACGCTGACAACTGCCAGATCGTTGAATTCGAGCATCATTGCATCGAAATCGTCTGCGATCTCGCCGATATACGAGACTCTGCCGTGGTCGATCAGCAGCAGGAGCAGACGGGCAGCAAGTCCCTCATCCCCGAAGATTTTTTCAGCGATCTGCTGCCGCTCCGAAACGGAGACCGTCGGCAGCGAGAGCAGCCTTGTCAGATCGGGATTGAGCGAGAACATCAGTGCACACTGCCGCAGATCATTTCGCGTCTGCTGCATGACTGTATCGCCTTGTTCCTTCGCGAGTGAAAACAGCGCACCCGAATAAACGGAAGAAACCTCCGAGCTCACTGTACATCACCCACCGAATCAATAAATTCATCAATCAGTCTTTCGTGATCTGCCTGATTGATCTCACGTTCGACGACCTTCTCTGCCGCTGCAACTGCCAGTCCGGAGATTTCGCTGCGCAGGGCGCTTGCTGCTCTGCGGCGCTCACGCTCCAGCTCATCGCGGTTCTGCTGCATGATGCCGGCTGCCTCCTCGCGCGCCTGCGCAACAATCTCATCCGAGCGCTGCTGTGCGCGGCGGGTTGCCGTCCGGAGCATCTCCGCAGATTCTTCCTTTGCATTTGCGAGCTTCTCGTTATACTCTGTTTCTGCGGCTTCTGCGCGGCTGCGGGCATCCTCTGCGTCTGCGAGCGTCTGATCGACGGCCGCTTTGCGCTCTGAGAGGATCTTCTGCACCGGCGCAAAGAGGAAGTGCTTCAGTGCGAGAAACAGGATCAGCGTATTGCAGAGGGTAAAGAGAATGGTGCCGATGTCAATGGATAAAAATCCGAGTTTCATATAGTCCCAGCCTCTCTGATCTGTATTTCAGCCGAATCAGGTGAACGGCTTGAGGAAGATCAGCAGCAGAGCGATGATCAGGCCGTAGATACCGGTGGACTCTGCCACGGCACATCCGACGAACATTGTTCTTGTCACGGCGCCGGAAGCTTCCGGCTGTCTTGCGATCGCTTCGCAGGCCTTACCGACTGCGTAGCCTTCACCAATGCCAGGACCGACACCGGCGATCATTGCCAGACCTGCACCGACTGCGGAGCCGGCGAGTACGATTGCTTCTGGGATTTCCATAATTCAATACCTCCGAAAAAAATGTGTTTTGGGATGCGGGGACGGGGCAGGGGAGCGCTCAGGCTTCGGCTGCGTCATCCGCAGGACCCGCATTGCTGATGAATACCATTGTCAGCATGATGAAAATGAATGCCTGCATGAAGTCAGAGAACAGGTCAAAATAGAGTGACAGGACTGCCGGGATACCGACCGTCAGAATCGGAATCTGCAGGCGGATCATGTGGCAGAGCGCGGTCAGGCCGTAATAGACCAGTCCCATGATGATTGAGCCGCCGGCGATGTTACCGAAATGACGGAGCGCCATTGCAGTTGGTGTCGCGACTTCACTCAGAATGTTGATCGGCAGCATGACAGGGATCGGATCTGCAAAGCCCTTGAGATAGCCGCCGACACCGCCGAAGCGGATCTTGGTTGCCGTGATGAGAATGAATGTGATCGCCGCCCATGTCAGCAGGACGGAGAAATCCGAGGTCACGGCGCGCAGACCGAGCAGACTGATGAGGCTGCCGAAGATCGAGAAGCAGAAGATCGTTGCGATGTAGGGCGTGAAACTGAGAAATCGTTTTCCCATCGTATCACGGACGAGATTCGAGATCGCCTCGACCGCCATTTCCGCAACCGCCTGCCGTTTGGAAATATTCCGCACGCGCAGATTCCGCGTCAGGAAGATCACCAGCCCGATGATGATCGCCATGACGATCCATTCCAGTACGACGGTCTCTGTGAAATTGATCGTCAGGCCGAAGAGCTTGAAGGATGTAATGACTTTCGGGCCGGAGACATCAAGCTCCGACGGCCCCTGCAAAAATTCGGGGATTGCCATAACTGTTGCTTTTCACCTCTTTTTTTTGCCGGATGCAGAATCGGTCCGGAACAACAGCGCGCCGGCGGTATAGACGATGCGCGGATACAGCATCGGGATCACAACAGCAACCGGCGAGATCCTGCTGCGCAGGAGCAGCGCTGCACCGAATCCCAGTGCGAAAACGCCAAGCCTTGCCGCATAGAAAAGCAGATGCCGCCGCTGGCTGGATGTGCCGAAGCGCCTTGCGTCCTCCTCCATATGCAGGACGCTGATCCGAAGCAGAAGCAGCGTGATCAGCAGAACCGCAGTTCCGAGGAGCAGTCCGAGCGCGAAGGACAGCGTCAGTCCGAGAAACAGTACGCTGATGAGATAAGCCGCAATATCCAGAAATACCGCACGCTTCATCAGAGCGCGAATTTCCCGCGCCGGGCTGTCTGATGGCATACCGATGCCTCCTTTTCCGATTCTCTAAACAGTATACCATAAAAATAAAAAAAAAGCAATAAGCAAAACCCGATAACAGTATGATTTTCTCGCAATTTCGGCTGGGTGCATAAAAAACGCTCCCGCAGCGGATGATTGCAAAGGAACATCGGACAATTGTACATTGACAAGCAGGCGGAAAACCGTTATAATATGCAGGAGAGGATCGGTGCGGCGCAGATGTGCGCTGCGCCAGAAAGCATGAATGGAGTATGTGATGCAAAAACGAGTGGGGACGCTGTGTGTCACGGCCGCGGTCATGCTGTGCTGTACCGGATGCGGAGAGTCCGGCAGCGGCACCGGGATCCGGTTCTCATGGTGGGGAGGACAGTCCCGCCATCAGGCTACGCAGGCCGCTGTTGACAGCTTCACTGCAGATCATCCGGATATCGCCGTTCGTACCGAATACGGCGCATGGAACGGCTGGGAGGAGGCTGCTGCCGCTGCGCTCTATGCTGGCACCGAGCCGGATGTCATGCAGGTCAATCAGAACTGGATCACCGACTACTGCTCGGAGAGTGCCGGATTCCTTGACCTGAACGCATTCCGCAGCATCATTGATTTGCAGCAGTACGACAAGGATGTACTGGATATGTGTACCGTTGACGGCAAGCTGCTTTGCCTGCCGCTCAGCGAAACAGGGCGTGTTTTCTTTTGGAACGGGACAACCTATGCGGCTGCCGGATTGTCAGTGCCGGAGAGTTTTTCCGCACTTTGCGAGGCCGGCAGAATCTTCCGCGAGAAGCTCGGCGAGGAATGGTATCCGCTGGCACTCGGCTGGTATGACCGGATGCTTTTTCTCGTCTATGATCTGCAGTGCCGTTACGGACGCGAATGGGTGAAGAACGGTGTTCTGCAGTATTCGCAGGCGGAGATTGAGGCAGGAATGCAGCACATTGTGCAGATGGAAGCGGATCATGTGATTCCGCCGCTGAAGCAGATTGCGGGCGGCGGCGCGGACAGCTTTGATAAGGACGAGAGTTTTATCACCGGCAAATATGCCGGCATTTACGAATGGGATTCCTCCGCCGGCAAATTTGTCGATGCACTTGCCGAAGGACAGGAATTGATCGTCGGGCAATATTTCGATGACCTCGGCAGCTGCCACGGCGGATTTTCCAAGATTGCGCAGGGTTTTGCGATCTCGAAGCATACCGCTTCGCCGGAGGCCTGCGCAGAGCTGATCGCCTACCTGGTCAGCAATGAAAAAGCGGTTACGCTGCTCGGAACGGAGCGCGGCGTACCGCTGAATCATCGTGCCTATGAGATCTGTGAAGAGGCGGATCTGCTCGGCGATATCGCTGCGAAAGCATACAGCACGATGAATGATTACATTACGCTAAGAATTGATCCGGATTTTGAACACGCCTCTCTTAAAGGAGATGGGGGTCTCTATGAGGATGTGTTCACCGGACTGAGCTACGGTGATTACTCGGTTTCCCAAGCGGCAGAACGGCTCTGTGCCGGAATTCAGGCTGCCCTTGCCGGAGAATGACCATGACAGAACAGTATTTTCAGGATTATCTGAAGCATTACCGGCCGTTTAAGGATTACTGGAATTATGAGGACGGCTGCGTGCTGCTCGGGTGCATCCGGATGTTTCAGGCGACTGGTGCTGCCTGCTACGCAGAATTTGTTTTGCAGTATCTGGCGGAACGCGTCCGGCCGGACGGTTCTATTCCGGGATATCCGGTCAGCCGGAATGCGCTGGACAGCTTTAATTGCAGCAAGGTGCTCTTTTTCGCCTATGATCTGACACACGATGAGCGCTATGCCGCTGCTGCACACTGGCAGGCGGAGCAGCTTGCTGTGCATCCGCGGACGGGCAGCGGCATCTTCTGGCATAAGCAGATTTATCCGGAACAGGTCTGGATTGACGGCGTTTATATGTTCGCACCATTCCTCGCGGAATATGCAAAGCGTACCGGCGACAGCAGCTGCTTTGCAGAGATCAGCCGTGCATTCCATTATGTCACTGCGCATATGCGCGATCCTGAAACAGGACTCTTCTATCATGCGCTGGACGAATCCCGCACACAGCACTGGGCGGATCCTGTGACCGGACTTTCGCGTTCCTGCTGGCTGCGCGGTATCGGCTGGTTTCTCATGGCGCTGACCGATACGATCGCGCTGCTGCCGGAATCGGAAGCGGAGCTGCGCGGATTCCTCGCGGAAACGCTTCAGGATGCGGTTGGTGCGCTGCTGCCGTTCCGCACGGAAAACGGCATGCTCTGTCAGATCGCGGATCAGCCGCCTGCTGCTGGCAATTATGAGGAGACATCCGGCAGTCTGATGGCAGCCTATGCAATGATGTACGGCGCAGAGCTTCAGGCCTTGCCGGAGGATGCATTCCAGGCGGGTGCGGAGATGCTCGAAGCGGTGAAGCGCGAAAAGCTCGTGCAGACCGACGGCGGCATTTCGCTCTGCGGCATCTGCAGCGCAGCCGGGCTCGGCGGTGCGGATCACCGCGACGGGACTGCAGCCTATTATCTTTCGGAGCCGGTCGTTTCAGATGATCCGAAAGGCACAGGTGTCCTGATGATGGCGGAGGCGGTGCGCATCCGGAATCAGAAAACGGCGGCTGCGCAGCGCTGTGCAGCGTTTTGAGCATCCGCCGGAGGAGAACGATATGCTGAATCAAAACCGATCTGCCGGTTTCCTCAGACGGAACCGGCATCTTCTTTATATTTTGCCGTGGCTGATTGGCTTTCTGATCTTTCAGGCGGCGCCGATGCTGTATTCACTGATCTGCGGTTTTACCGATTTCAATCTGTTTCGCGGTGTATCGCAGACCGGCATGATGAATTATGTTCGCATTTTTGAAGATTCCGAGACAATGCATTCGATCGGCCTGACGCTGAAATTCGCATTTCTGAGCGTACCGCTGAAGATTGGTGCGGCACTGTTATGTGCAGCCCTGCTTGCGAAGCAGCTCCGCGGCATCCGGATCTTCCGGACGCTTTATTATCTGCCCTCGATCCTCGGCGGATCAGTTGCGGCATCGGTGCTCTGGAAGGCGATGTTCCGCGATCACGGCGTGGTTAATGCGATGCTCACGGCGCTGCATCTTCCGGTGCATTCTTGGCTTGCGGAGCCGCATTCCGCGATGTGGACCATTATCCTGCTGCGTGTCTGGGAATTCGGCTCTCCGATGCTGATGCTGCTGGCGGCTCTTCAGCAGATTCCGCAGGAATATGCTGATGCAGCAGCCCTCGACGGCGCGGGAAAGCTGCGCACATTTTTCTCGGTCAAGCTGCCGATGATCTCCCCGGTGCTGTACTATAATCTGATGCTGGGATTCTGTGCGGCGATGCAGGAGTTCAATGCCCCCTTTGTCATTACGGACGGCGGGCCGCGCGGTGCGACGACGCTGTTTTCGCTGCTGCTTTATCGCAGTGCATTCACAGCGAATGAAATGGGCTATGCCTGTGCGCTGGCGTGGGTGTTATTTCTGCTGTCGGCATCAGTTAGTGCGGGGTTTCTGCTTCTGCGGCGGCGGTTCGTTTATGATCCGGACGGGGAGGCTAAAGCATGAAGCGTGTCAGACGGGAGCGCCTTCTGCGTATGGTGATATTGAGTGCCGGCGCGGCCGTGATGATCTTCCCGCTGCTCTGGCTCGTGAGTGCGACATTCCGCAGCAATTCGGAGCTGTTTTCCGATGCGGGACTGTTCCCGCGTTCCGTGACATTTGATGGCTGGCGCAATGCGTTTGCGTCCTATGGCGGACAGATCAGTCTGATGAAAGCGCTGCGCAATACATATATGATCGCGCTGCCGAAAATGCTGCTGACGCTGATTTCCGTTACGCTGACGGCTTACGGCTTTGCGCGGTTCCGGTTTGCGGGGAAGCGGCTTTTGACAGCACTGCTTTTTGCGACAGTCTTTCTGCCGCAGACAGTGTTATATGTGCCGCAGTTCATCCTGTTCAATCGGCTTGGCTGGATCGACTCGCCGCATTATCTGCCGCTGATCGTTCCGGCAGCGCTCGCCGGCGACACGGTTCTGGTTATCATGCTGATCCAGTTTATCCGCAGCATCCCGCGCACCTATGATGAAGCGGCGCGGCTCGACGGCTGCAATTCGCTGCAAATACTGTGGTATATTCTTGTGCCGCAGCTTCGGCCGGTCCTGATGTCCGTGGGTGTTTTGCAGCTGCTCTGGACAGTGAACGACTACATGGGGCCGCTGCTCTATGTGAAAACACCTGCGCGTTATCCGCTTTCTGTTTATGTGAAGCTCTCAATGGATGCGGACAGCGGGTTTGCATGGAACCGTGTGCTGGCAGTTTGCTGCATTGCGATGCTGCCGCAGATCATACTGTTTTTCGCATCGCAGCGCAGTGCCGCGCCGGAATCCGGAGGATTGAAGGAATGAGTCCATTAATGCAGTGTTGTATGAAGAAATGCGGCAAGTCCGCACCGGCTCCTAGACTCCGGTGCGGACTTGCTCTTTCTCCCCCTATGTGGTTGGTATTGTCATATCAATTCGTCTGTTCAGCTGAGCTGAGCGAGAACCTGCTGCCATGTTGGCTGGTTGCTGATCATCTGTTCGGTAAAGAAGATCAGGATCGCCATTGCATCCCGCAGATCCACTTTGCCGGAGTTGTCAACATCCAGGATTCGCTGTTCAATATCGTTCAGCTTGTATTCGCTGGAGCCGGTGATGTCTGCGGTATAGGCCTGCAATGCCTGTAATGCATCCTTGCTGGAAATGCTGCGGCTGAAGTCTCCGTCACCGCGCAGATGGCAGGGGACGGTCAGCGTGATTGTATTGCTGTTTGCATAAGCAGATACCGCACTGTCGCCGCCCTGATAGCGGAATGTCAGCTTTGCGCTCCCTTCCTGCGAGAGATCGGGCATGCCCTGACAGACACAGCTTTCCGTGATATTCTGCCAGCCTGCATTGCCGTTTTCGGAAATATAAGCAAGGATCGAATAATTCGCAATATTTGCAATATCTGTGTCATCCGTGCGCCATGCAGCGACCTTGGACGATGCCGAGATCATCGTACAGCTTCTGGTCTGTACCGGCGCATCCTTTTCAAATACCGCAGCAACCGTATGGTTCTCGCGAATATCTGAGATCGTCAGCTCGCCGTTGAGCAGAAATGTTTCCGCGCCGTCAAGCAGTATGGACTGGAGATGATATCCGGCATCTGGTGAGACGCGGATCGTGAGACTGCCGCCAGCTTCAACGAGTGTTTCGCCGTATGGTGAGATGCTGCCGCCCTGACCGGAAGCCATTGTGCTGACCGTAAAGCTGCCGCGCTTCGGAATCGCGACAGACTGCTTGCTGCCGCAGACGCTGCAAACTCGTTCGGAGATTCCGGCATCATAGATTGAAGGTTCTCTGACGGTTTGCCAGTTGCCCCAACTGTGGCCGGCTGCTGGGATATCCCTGTATTCCCTGTAGCCGCATCTGGAACATTCGGTATAGTTTCTGCCGGATGTGTCGCAGCTTGGTGACGATTCCATTATCCAATCCGAGAAATCATGTCCGGCTGCAAAGATTTCGCGGTATTCTTTCAGACCGCAGTCAGCGCATTCCCGAACTTCGGTGCCGTTTTCGGTACAGGATGCAGCCTTTTCAACGCGCCATTCACCGAAAGAATGTGACATCGCCGGAATCGAACGGTACTCGGTCTCTCCGCAGTTTGAACATACGCGGTGTTCTCGGCCTTCGGAGTTGTAGTTTGCGGGATAATCCGTGATCCACTCGCCGAAGGAATGAGCCAGTGCAGCGCTCATCTGATACTCGCGTTTTCCGCAGTCTTTGCATTCGCGGAAGCGGGAGCCGGTCACTCCGCAGGAGGCTTCGGTCTCGACAGTCCAGTCACCGTAATTGTGTCCGTTTGCAAGCAAAATCTCTTGTTCACCGGTGCCGCAGACTGTGCAGATACGCGAACGCTCACCGGTTGTCTCACAGCCGGCTTCCTTGACGCTCCAGCTGCTCCACTGATGTCCTGTCGCCTGAATGGTTTCGGTTTCTGTCACACCGCATCCGGAGCAGGTGCGTTCACGCTTTCCGTTTGCGGTACAGGTTACGGCTGCTGTGACCCCCCAGGCCGACCAGACATGAGAATGCTCCGAGCTGCCGATCGCCACGAAATTTAGTCCGGCAGCGTTTGCATATGTCTGTGCCGCAGAGCCCGCTTTGCCGTAGATTGTTGTGATGCCGGGGGCACCGACATAGGTACCGACCATTTTATTGTTCTGGTATTTGATTTCATCATAGTACTTGCCGATCGCATCGGTTTCAATTATCGTCACGCTTTCCGGAATTGCGATGGACTTGAAGCAGGACATTCCGAATGCTTTCGAACCGATTGACTGAAGCGAACTGCTGAGCGTGACAGTCTGAATATTGGTGCCGTAAAATGCGCTGGCTCCGATGCTTGTGACCGTATCGGGCAGCGTGAGTTCTGTCAGTGCGAGATTGCCGTAAAAAGCAGTGCTGCCGATCGAAACAAGATTGGGCGGAAGTGTAAACGGCATGAGCTTTGTACAGCTGTTGAACGCCTGGGTATTGATTTGTGTGAGATTCTGTGAGAGCCGGACCGTCGTCAGCTGACTGCAATAATTACACATATAGTTGCCCATGTTCGTCACGCTGTCAGCCATATAAAGCTCTTTGAGTGCCGAGCAGCTGTCGAATGCGTGCGCGGGCAGCGCCGTGATGCCGTCCTCAATCGTGACGGATGTGATCGAATTGCGGTATACACCCCATGCTACATTGGAGACCGCGCCGGTTCCGCTGATCGTCAGCTTGCCGTCGGTATAGTCCCATGCAGCGGATGTGCCGCAGCTTCCGCCTGCTGCTGATACAGAAAGCGGCATCGGCAGGATGCTGCCGGACAGCAGCGCACAGGAAAGCAGTGCGCTGCTCAGCCTGCGCATTACGCGGCTGATTGTGTTCATAAAAATAGCCCCCTCAGAACAGAAATATAATCCCATATTTATCATATCATACCATTTTCCAAATGTAATGTCAATCAGATTTAAAAAAGTTCATGAGCAATTACGAATAATCAGCCATTGTTTTGTGCATTGTGCCTATTGATGCAGCCGGATAGAGAATCAGGCTGAAAGGTATTGACAATTTTTATCAGCAGTAGTATAATGTTCTTGTAATTTCATATAGGAATGATGTTCTCCCACGGACGGCTCAGGCTGAGCCTGCGAAACCGCTTTATCAAGCTGATGACTTCTGCGTATCATACGCAATAGTTGTCGGCTTTTTATTTTATCCGGAGGTGTTTTGATGCTGTTATCACTTGCAATCATTTTTCTTGTCGGGCTGTCAGCCGCTGCTGTATTTGAGAAGATCGGCCTGCCTCGCATCATCGGTATGCTCGGCGTGGGTATTGTGGTAAGTCCTTATGTTCTTGACTTGCTTGATCCATCTATACTCGGCATATCCTCAGAGCTTCGGCGAATCGCACTTATCATTATTCTGATAAAGGCAGGTCTTTCGCTGAATCTTTCTGATCTGAAAAAAGTCGGAAGACCTGCGGTGATGATGTCCTTCGTGCCCGCCTGCTGTGAGATTGCCGGGTATGTGGTGTTTGCTCCGATCCTGCTCGGAGTTGACCGTATCGAAGCCGCTGTTATGGGTGCCGTGCTGAGTGCGGTATCTCCTGCTGTGGTCGTTCCCAGAATGGTCAGGCTGATAGAAGATAAATGGGGTACGCAAAGAAGTATACCGCAGATGATACTTGCAGGAGCATCCTGCGATGACATTTTTGTGATCGTACTGTTTTCCACATTCTTGACCATGGCTCAGGGCGGTTCGGCAAAGGTGATGGATTTCCTGAATATCCCCATATCCATTGTGCTCGGCGTTCTGCTTGGTGCGGCGGTCGGACTGCTGGTATATCTGCTTTTTGAAAGCTGTTATCAGAAAGGGCACAGGATCAGGAACAGCACAAAGGTTATTATCCTGCTTGGTACATCGTTTCTGCTGATGAGTATAGAAACACTCATAAATCCGTATGTTGCGCTGTCTGGGCTGCTCGCTGTTGTTGCTATGGCCTGCGTGATAAAGCTGAAAACTGACAAGGGCGTTTCTTCCGGCCTGTCAGAGAAGTTCGGAAAGCTGTGGATCGCCGCCGAAGTCATGCTTTTCGTGCTTGTGGGGGCTGCGGTCGATATTCGATACACCCTGTCGGCAGGAGGAATGGCTGTGTTGATGATCTTCACAGCACTTGCGTTCCGGGCTGTGGGGGTGTGGCTGTGTCTGTTTGGTACTGAGCTGAACACAAAAGAGCGTATCTTCTGTGTGATCGCCTATCTTCCGAAAGCTACAGTTCAAGCGGCTATCGGCTCGGTGCCGTTGTCTTTGGGTTTGCCATGCGGAAAGATTGTGCTTTCGGTGGCAGTGCTTGCGATACTCATCACAGCTCCGCTGGGAGCAATAGGGATTGACAGAACATATTCAAAACTGCTTCAGCATGAGTCTTGACTCTCAAATGTAAAAATAAAAGAACAAGTGTGTAAATGCAGGATGCTTTATGGCAGTACCGGGGACGAAAAAGAAGAAATCAACAAAAGTGCGATTGGGGCGGAAGAAATGGTTGGTATTTCCGGTGAAGGCCAGTCCGCAGTGCCCGGCTCTGATATGAGATTAGGATGTGAAATCCGGCGTTTTATTTTTGGTATCCATTGCACTTTTTTCCATAATATGATATAATGTATTATAATGGAAACAAAAAGACAGCAGGAGGGGGTGCAGAATGAAAAAGCGTTCATCAGCACAGCGGCGCCGCGATCGGAAAATCCGGCGGGTGCTGCGGATCAGTCTGCCTGTTTTCATCTGCTGCCTTGCAGCCGAGAGCATTATTCTTGCACGCCGTTATCGTTCGGCCGCAGAGATGGAGGGGAATATCGATACAGTGGTTTCCGAACCGGTTCAGACAGAACAGGCGGATCCCGATGCTGCTCTGCGCAAGGCGGTGACGGCAGAGGACTATGCTGCCGCGAAGCAGATGCTGGATCTGCGTGATCCGGGTACAGATCTTCCGGAGGATATTGCTGCAGCGCTGCGGGAAAAACCGCAGCAGCTCTATGATGCATATCAGGCAGGAGAACGCACGGCAGAAGATGCCAGCTCTGCCATGCGCTCTCTTATGCTCCTTGATATCCCCGAAGTCTCGGCGGCAGTCAAACCGAAGCTGGAAGCACTGCGGGTACGGGAAGCCGCCGCCGTTCTGCAATCGACTGCGCAGCAATTTGCAGCGGCAGGCGATTATGAATCCGCAATGGATACCTACCGCAAAATACCGAAATCCGAAAAGGACATCTTTGCCGATGCCGAAGTGCAGATGATCGCATTGCAGGGAAAATGCAGGCAGAATGCGCTGGAGCTTGCAGCAGTCGCAGTGAACAGTGCCAATCCGGATTATCCCGCGGCGCTGTCAGCTTTGCAGGAAGCACTCCGCCTTCTGCCGGACGATATCGAGCTGACGGCCGAAGCAGCGCGGATCACAGAGCTGCGCGATGCCGTACTGCGGTCGGAGACGCTGCGCACTGCCGCACTGGAATTTTCTGACGGACATTATCAGCAAGCATTCGGCGCATTTATCGGTCTGCCGGAATCCATGCAGGAGGATGCCGTGCTGACTGCTTCAAAAAACAGCTATTACAGCCGATGGCTTCGGCTTGTGCCGCGCAGAGTTACCCTGCTTTTGCAGCGCGGTGATTATGAAGCAGCGCAGGCGCTCGCCGATGAGGCGGAGCAGATCGCGCCGGAGGCCGAGATCATAGCCGATTTGCGCGCACAACTCGCCGCCTATCAGCCATGCAGGTTATCCGATGCAGAAGATACGGATATGCGCGATTTTTATCTTGCGGAATCTGATCTGACAGACTGCTCCGGCAAGTCATATCCCGCTGCGGAGGGCAATCTGTATCATTCTTATGAGGAAACACTGACCGGCCGGAAGATCAGCTCTGCCGATTTCCGGACAGGCGGGCAGTACGGCGTATTGACTGTCGATGCAGCGCCGATTGCCGGCTTTGCAGCTGACAGAACAGTGTATATCCGGATCAGCGGAGACGGCAGATTGCTGGAGCAATATGCGGTTACGGCAAAGTCCGGTGTGCTGCATATCCGGCAGGATATCAGCGGCATCAATGTGCTGAGCATCAGTGTTGTCCCGGCAGGGACGGATGATCTCCGCAATACGGGCGTGATCTTTGCAAACGGATCTCTGTGCCAATCCTGAACGATTTCAGAAAAGAGAGGCTATCATGAAGACTTGGATATGCCGGAATTGTAATTCCGAAAATGCAATGAATATGAATTTTTGTCCGATCTGTCATCAGCCGCAGATTCAGAATACGGCATTTGCTCCGCCCCCGCTGCCCTCTGCACAGGTGCAGCACGGAATGGATCCGGATTTTCTGTTTCAGCCGGCAGCGCTAGGTGAGATGCCGCCGGAGCGGAAAGAGCTGGTGCAGCGGCCGGATGAACCGGATTTTCTGTTTCAATCTGTGCAGCCGCCGGTCAGCGGCGCGGCCCCCGAAACACAGCCGACAGAGGAGCATGCGCCTGCCGCAGCGCAGCAGGCTGATACGTTGTGGAGGCTGGATCCTGCGGATTTTCCGCAGTCTGCACAAAACGCTGCTCCGGCGCCCGTGCCGGCGCAGGCGGTCAGGCAGACACGCCCGGCACCTGCACCCCAGACAGCCCGGCAGGCTGCATATACGCAGCAGATTGACGCTGATGCGCAGACCGGGGATCAGAAGCTTCGCAAGATTCTGATAGCAGCCAATGCGGCGCTTATTATTGCAAATATCATCGGACTGATCCTTTGGCTCAAATAAGGGGGCGCCTGTATGAAACGAATACCCGGCGGCGATCCGCAGCTTTTTGTGGCGGCAGTTCTGCTCGGCATTCCGGTACTGATCGGAGCGATTGCACTGATCGTGCTGCATCCGGAACGAAATGCGCCGGGGCCGGAGGCTGCATGGACGGAAACCACAGTCGCAGAGACCGCTGAACAGACAAATACAACTGCAGCATCAACCGTCACAACGCCAGTTCAGACGACAGAAGTCCCCGTGACAGCTGTGGCTGAGACCGGTTCGGAACCGGCAGCGACAACCGCCGTGACAGAGAATCCACTGCCCCCTGCTTATGACACACTGATGAACGAGATTCTCATTCCCCGATGGGGCGTTTCCGGAAAAGATGAACCGAAAACGCCGTATGAGAATGCAGGCATTGCGGCGGCTTATCTGCGAGATTTCCGCGGCGAAGGGAAAGAGGATCTGCTTGTGATCCGGCTGGATGCCGTGCAGGATGGGTGTGCCGCCGTGCCGGTATTTCAGCTCTACACCGATCTTGACGGGAGCGCGAAGCTGCTTGATGAATTTGAATGCAAGATGCAGTGGTGCGAATATACTGTACGCTTTTCGGACGGACATCTCTATGTCAGCGGCGATTACGCTGGTATGGGCTTTGCCGCGGACACATGGCTCTGCACGGAAATTGCGCTGCAGATTCAACCGGACGGTGACCTGCGGCTCGAAAATATGCAGCAGGATTATATCCGTCGTCAGCCGGAGACGCTTTGTCCGGCTGAAGCCGAGATCCTGCTCGAAATGCAGCTCACGGCTGACAGCGTTGATGTATTTCCCGCGGCAAGAAAATTTCTGCTTCATGAGTTCAGCGGTACATAAAGCCCAATGCGCTCCGGCACCCTGATTGACAGATGGCTGCATCTTCCGGATCATGATGAATCCTCAGTGTATCCGTCTGTTCTTTTGTTGGTGCTTGCTTGACTTTTTCGGTTAGTTGTGTTATAATAAACTCGTTGCAAAACCAATGATAATGTGAGGTGAGAAATGTGGCAAACAGTGACAGTTGTGGTGCAAACGGACGATTAACGCTGATACGGCGGAGCACCGGAATGCGCGGACTGGCTGGTTCGCCGCATTGCTTCTCGGTGCTCTGACCGTATCCTCTGATGATCCCCTGTTTGCATTGCAGACGGGGGATCTTTGTCCATTTGTCCGTTGCTGTCATGAGATCGCAGCAGATTTCATGAAAAAACGGAGGGTACATATATGGCGACAGAAATCCGGCAGGATGCTGTAATGAATGAGGAGACCGTCGTTGCAGTCAAGCCTGATTACGGAAATGAGATCATCAGCATAATCCGCGGAAATTTCTCCCCGCGGGCGATGCAGACAATGCTGACAGACTATCACGGCAGCGACATTGCCGACATTATGGAACAGCTTTCGCAATCGGAACGCAAAAAGCTCTATCGCGTCTGCGGAGCGGAAATGCTCGCGGAGATCTATGAGCATCTTGAGGAATCCGCTGCGGGCGGCTATCTGCGGGAAATGGATCTTCCGAAAGCTGCGGCTGTCATTGCTGATCTGGAAACAGATACCGCGGCAAATGTTCTGCACGAGATCGACCGCGAACGCCGCACGCTGCTCATTGAAATGCTGCCTGACGCACTGCGGAAAGAGATCCGCTTGATCGCATCCTTTGATGATGACGAGATCGGCAGCAAGATGACAACAAACTGCATCATTATCCGCGAAAACCTGACCGTAAAGCAAGCCATGAATGAGCTTGTTCGGCAGGCGGAGGAAAACGATAATATTTCCACGATTTTTGTTGTGGATGAATATGGCGCGTATTACGGCGCGATCGACCTGAAGGAACTCATCACCGCGCGCAACAGTGTTCCGCTCGAAAGTCTTATCTCAACCTCGTTTCCTTATGTCTATGCGCATGAGGCTATTGACGACTGTATCGAAAAGCTGAAGGACTATTCCGAGGACTCCATTCCCGTACTCGACAACGGAAACCAGATGCTTGGTGTTATTACAGCGGCCAGTCTGATTGAGGTCGTTGATGATGAAATGGGCGAAGACTATGCGAAATTCGCAGGTTTGACCGCAGAGGAGGATTTGCAGGAGCCGCTCGGCCGCAGTATGCGGAAACGCCTGCCGTGGCTGCTGATTCTGCTTGGACTTGGCCTGATCGTTTCGAGCGTCGTCGGCATTTTCGAGCGGGTGATCTCGCAGCTTACGCTCATCATGGCGTTTCAGTCGCTGATCCTTGATATGGCAGGAAATGTCGGCACGCAGTCCCTCGCGGTGACCATTCGCGTGCTCATGGACGAGACACTGACCTTCCGGCAGAAAATGGGGCTGGTATTCAAGGAGATGCGCGTCGGCCTCTGCAACGGTTTGCTGCTCGGCATTTTGTCCTTTGTGATGGTCGGCGGATATATCATGCTCATAAAGCAGCGTACAGCGGGCTTTTCATTTGCTGTCTCCGGCTGCATCGGCCTTTCGCTGGTCATAGCAATGCTGATATCCAGCGCTGTCGGCACGCTGATCCCGCTGTTCTTCAAAAAGATTAAAATTGATCCCGCAGTCGCATCCGGCCCGCTCATTACAACAATCAATGACCTTGTCGCAGTTATGACTTATTACGGCATGAGCTGGATCCTTCTGCTTAATGTGCTGCACCTGAATGAATGACTGCGTTTACGCAGGCTCTGTGCGGAGAGCTGAGCCGTTCACAATGAAGATCCCGATCATATACAGCCGCCGGTGTGCAGAAACACATCGGCGGCTGTTGCAGTATTCGCTGAATTGTATTACAGGATAAAACAGATCAGACCGCTGCAGCCCTCATTGATGACGCGCTCCAGCGTCTCCTGCAATTTCAGGCGGGCCTCCGGCGGCATTTTACTGAGCTTGGTATGCAGTCCCTCGTTGACCAGCTCGTGCAGCGATTTTCCGAAGATATTGGATTCCCAGATTTGTGCGGGATTCTCCTCGAATTCGCGGAGCAGATACAGCACCAGCTCCTCGCTTTGTTTTTCGCTGCCAACAATCGGGCTGACGGTCGTCTGGATGCCGGCCTTCATGATATGCAGAGAGGGTGCCGAAGCGCGCAGACGCACACCGTATCGCCCGCCTTGCCGTATCATCTCCGGTTCTTCGAGCGTCAGCTCCTCCGCTTCAGGCATGATTATGCCGTAGCCGGTCGCTTCGGCCTCCTCCAGTGCCGGCCGAACGCGTTCATATTCGCGCCGGATCTGTGCCAGCTCCAACAGCACCGGAAACAGCTCATTTTCGCCGTGAATTTCAATGCCCGTTTCTTCACCCAGCACACGGTAGAACAGTTCCGGATCCAGCGCAAGCCGCAGAATGACATTGCCGGTGCCGAGTTTGATCTGCCGGACGGCGCATTCCTGTATATATTCACATTCGCGAAGCTGCTCCGGCAGTGCACGGACATCCTGCATGACCGCAAGACTCTGTGCTGCCTGCCGCACGGCATCGAATACAGCCGTTTTCAGCCAGTGACCGCTGCGCAGTGCAGGGAGCCATCCTGCAGTTTCCACGCTGATTTCTCGGATTGGGAACATATCCAGCAGGCGTGAGAGAATCGTGCGGATTGTGTCCTCGTCGAGTGACAGACAGCTGACCGCGATCACCGGTGCATGATACTGCTCCTCCATTTCCGCAGCGAGTGCCTTTGCTTTGGTGGATTCCGGTGTGACGCAGTTGAGCAGGATTACAAACGGTTTGCCCAGCGCCTGCAATTCGGAGATGACGCGCTCCTCTGCGGCGGCATATTCGCTGCGCGGGATATCGGTCACAGAGCCGTCCGTCGTGACGACAAGCCCAACGGTTGCGTGTTCGGTGATGACCTTCTGCGTTCCGATCTCCGCAGCCATATTGAATGGCACTGCTTCCTCGAACCACGGCGTTTTCACCATGCGCGGCGCTTCTGCTTCAATGTATCCGAGGCTGCTCGGTACGATATATCCGACGCAGTCGATCATGCGGACGGCGCAGTGCACACCATCCGAAAGCTCGATTCCGACGGCGGTTTCCGGCACGAATTTCGGCTCTGTCGTCATGATTGTCTTGCCGCCCGCGCTCTGAGGCAGCTCATCTGTTGCGCGTTCGCGCCTTGCATCGTCGGAGATATTCGGGATTACGAGCGTTTCCATAAATCGTTTGATGAGCGTCGATTTACCTGTCCGTACCGGTCCGACAACGCCGATATAAATATCACCGCCGGTTCTGCGGGCAATATCTGCGTAAATATCATTCATATATGCTCCTCCAAAATCGGTTGACCGTTTCCGTGATAGGATATTTTCATATTATGTGACTGCGGGGATAAGCAGCATCTGCGGCTCGGTCAGGGTATCGGCCGTGAGCTGGTTTTCCTCACGGATTGCGGATTCAGCGGTGTGATAGCGCTTGGCGATCTCCCAGACCGATTCATTCGGATGTGCAAAGTAGAGCCGCAGTGCATACTGCGTCCGCTGCGGCAGCGCCGCCTCCGGATCAATGAGAATATCCGTCAGCAGGGATATCTGCTGTGCCTGCATTACTGTTCCGCTGAGCAGAAGCTCCGGCTGCAGCGTGACCGAATCCGAGCCTGAAAGCATATAGGAGCAGCTCTGGACGCGCAGCGGGGGCAGCGTCTGTGCCGAAGAAAGCTGCGGCAGTTCCCATGTGAACGGTCTGCATTCCTCCAGCATCATCGGATGATCTTCTGCATCGGCCGCCAGTACACAGCATTGCAGCTCGCCGCTGATGATCGTTCCGCCGGATGCATTTACGGTGGACTGGATCTGTCGCGGCTCCGCCCATGCCGCATAGACCCTTGTGATAACAGCATCCGGTTTGGTCAGGATGATCTTTTGCTGATTATGCTCGGAAAACTGCATCGGCGCTGTCAGCAGCGGGATCTCTGCACGGATCGGCTCGGATGGATGCATGGTTGAATAGATATCGGTCAGCAGATCGGCGGACGATGTCCGGATGACCGCGCACTGCAGGACGATGCCGAGGTCACAATGCAGCAGTCGGATATCGCCGTCGCGCTCAGCCTCAGGCGTGAGTGTCTGCTCCGTGAGCACAGCCGTCACGATTGCAGGCATCTCATCGGAAAGCGCATCCAGCTCTGCGATCTGGCTGAACGGCAGGATTGCATCCAGATGCTCAATGCCGTCTGATGCTGTATACAACAGGGAGACATTTGCTTCACCCTTGATGACGAGCTTTCCTGCAACAACCCGCGTTTCCGTAACATTCAGTGCAGTCTGCATCCGCAGAACGGAGAGCAGCGCCGGCTGTGCATCCGGGAGCCGGATATCATCGGTGAGCAGGAACGCTTTCTCCGTGCGCATCAGTTCTGAGACATACCGTACCGGCGTACTGCGCATCTGTGTATGGAGTCCTTCGGCGCTTTGCAGCACCTCACGCCGCCTTTCGCCGCAAAGAATCCCGCGGATCCGGACGGCACCGCGCAGATCAATGCGCCGCGGACTGACTGCCCTGCAGTTGAGATAGGATGGCTCGCCGGTGAGCCTGATCTGCAAACGATCAGCATCGGCGGCCTCCTGCGGCAGCGGAATCGCTCCGCGGTAATCGAGTGTCTGTGTTACGGACTGCACAGTCGCGGTCTGTTCGCCGCAGTACAGTACATGGAGCGTCACACGCAGCGCATACTGTACAGCGCCGTCTGTGATGTTGTGCTCCGTCACGGCAGCTTCGGCCGTGCAGTGCAGCAGACGAAAAAAATCCGGATAGTAATCCGGCAGCACATAATCGAGCTCTACACTCTGTTCCTGTGTCAGCTCCGGCAAATGCAGCGGTGTCAGCACAGTTGTGCGCTGAAGGCTCCAGTTGTTGATCGGTATCATATCATTCCTCCGGTTTCTGCGGCAGTGCCGCTCTGGTTTTGTTATATTCTATGCCGCTGCTGCAGGGATTAGAACCGGTACCGGAATATGCGTTTTATGTTAAATGAAAAATAATTATAAAACAGTATTGACAAACGACGCAAAATGTTGTATAGTGATAACAGCATCACAAACCGTTGAAGCGGAGATAACGCGTTGTATGACCCTACAGAGAGTCCGGGCAGCTGAGAGCCGGACGGGAACACAGCCTCGCAAATGGCCCGCTGAGGGCGCAGTCGGCTCGGCCGGTAAAACTGCGACGGCCGGACAGCCGTAACCTGTCGGGGATATGCTGGTATCCTGCTCAAAAGTGCGCAGATCTTGTATCTGCGAATCAAGGTGGCACCGCGAGTGTATATACGCTCGTCCTTGAACTGTAATCAGGTTCAGGACGGGCGTTTTTTGTTGCCCTCTGAACCGGAACGGAGGTAAATATGCAAGTATCATTCACTCTTGACGAGGTGCGGCGCTTTGCCGCAGAGGGAAGCTATGACCTGTTGCCGCTGAGCTGTGAACTGCTCTGCGATGACATCACCCCGCTCGGCGTTCTGCGGAAGCTCCGCCGCGTTTCCGCACACTGCTATCTGCTCGAATCGGTCTCTGGCCCCGAATCGCACGGGCGCTATACCTTCCTCGGCTATGATCCGAAGCTCGATGTTTCCTGCCGGGACGGAAAACTCCGGATCGGTGATGCCGAAACGGAGACTGATGATCCCGCAGCGGTTCTGCGTTCACTGCTGCGCAAATACCGCAGTCCGAAGCTCCCGCAGCTTCCGCCCTTTTCCGGCGGATTTGTCGGCTATTTCGCATTTGATTATCTCGGCTATCAGGAGCCAAGCATCCGTACGGCTGCTGCTGACGATGCGCATTTTCAGGATCTCGATCTCATGCTCTTCGACAAGGTGATCGCCTTTGATCACTTCCGTCAGAAGATCATCCTGATCGCCAATATGCAGCTCAGCCAGCCGGAAACGGAATACCACCGCGCATCGCTTGCGCTTCAGCAGATGGCAGATCTAATCCGCAGCGGCAAGCCCGCCAGCGAACCGGTCAGCCGCATGACAGGTGAGTTGACGCCGCTCTTTCAGCCGGCGGAATACTGCGAAATGGTCGAGAAGGCAAAGCATTATATTCATGAGGGCGACATTTTTCAGATTGTCCTCGCAAACCGTTTTTCGGCACCGTTTGAGGGTTCGCTGCTTAACACCTACCGGATGCTGCGGACACTGAATCCATCGCCGTATATGTTCTATTTCTCCGGCACGGATATCGAAACCGCAGGTGCTTCACCGGAAACACTCGTCCGGCTGGAGGACGGTGTTCTGCATACTTTTCCGCTCGCCGGAACCAGACCGCGCGGCAAGACCGCTGCCGAGGACAAGGCGCTCGAAGCCGATCTGCTCGCGGATGAAAAGGAGCTTGCCGAACATAATATGCTCGTCGATCTCGGCAGAAACGATCTCGGAAAGATCAGCCGCTTCGGTTCAGTCTCGGTCGAAAAGCTTCATTCGATTGAGCGGTATTCTCATGTCATGCACATTGGCTCGACGGTGCGCGGTGAGATCCGGCCGGAATTCGATGCACTGGATGCGGTTGCTGCAGTGCTGCCTGCCGGAACGCTTTCCGGTGCGCCGAAGATCCGTGCCTGCCAGCTGATCGGTCAGCTTGAGGGCGCAAAGCGCGGCATCTATGGCGGCGCGGTCGGCTATCTCTCTTTTCAGGGCGATCTGGATGCCTGTATCGCGATCCGACTCGCTTACCGCAAGGGCGATACGGTCTATGTTTGCAGCGGTGCGGGAATCGTCGCGGATTCCGTGCCGGAAAAGGAATATCAGGAATGCATGAACAAAGCAGCGGCGGTCGTCCGTGCGCTGAAGGAACAGGAGGCGCTCAATGATCCTGCTGATTGATAATTACGACAGCTTTTCCTATAATCTCTATCAGTATCTCGGTACGCTGACCGAGGATATCCGCGTGATCCGGAACGACGCAATGACTGTTGCAGAGGTCGAGGCACTTGCCCCCTCTCATATTATCCTTTCGCCCGGTCCCGGAAGACCGGAGGATGCCGGCATCATCATTGAAGTCGTACAAAAGCTCGGCGGCCGCATTCCGATCCTTGGTGTCTGTCTTGGTCATCAGGCGATCTGTGCCGCATATGGCGCGAAGATCATTCATGCAAAGCAGCTTATGCACGGCAAGCAGTCTGAGATCATTCTTATGCCGGACTGTGCGCTGTTCCGCGGCCTGACGGAGACTGTTCCGGCTGCGCGGTATCATTCCCTCGCTGCCGATCCTGATACGATGCCGGATTGCCTGCGCATTACCGCCCGAACGGAGGACGGCGAGATCATGGCCGTTCAGCATCGGGAATATCCGGTTTACGGTTTGCAATTTCATCCGGAATCCATCCTGACGCCGGACGGGATGCAGATGCTCCGCAATTTTATCCATTCTGATTCTGAGGATCTGACAGCCCGGCCTGTGACAAAAGAACCGAATAACATTGAAAAAAAAGATGCGGGCACGCCCCGCTCTGAGGAGGAACCGAAAATGATCGCTGAAGCAATCAAAAAGATCGTGGGTAAAAATGACCTGACCTATGCAGAAGCCTATGCCGTTATGAACGAGATCATGAATGGCGAAACGACACCGACGCAGAATGCTGCATTTCTCGCGGCGCTCTCAACCAAAAGCACAAAGGCCGAGACGATTGACGAGATTACCGGCTGTGCGACGGCAATGCGTGAGCACGCGCTTCATGTCGAGCATGATCTTGATGTGCTGGAGATCGTCGGTACAGGCGGTGATAATGCCAACAGCTTCAACATCTCCACAACATCTGCACTTGTCGCTGCAGCGGGAGGCGCAGCCCTCGCAAAGCACGGCAACCGCGCTGCATCCTCGAAGTGCGGAACAGCGGACTGTCTCGAAGCGCTCGGTGTAAATATCCAGCAGCCGCCGGAGAAAGCAGCCGCAATGCTTAATGAGGTTGGAATGTGTTTCCTTTTTGCGCAGCTTTATCACACCTCGATGCGCTTTGTCGGCGCGATCCGCAAAGAGCTTGGCGTGCGCACCGTCTTCAATATCCTTGGCCCGCTGACGAATCCTGCAAATGCAAAACGGACGCTTATTGGTGTTTATGATGCATCGCTGGTCAATCCGATCGCGGAGGTGCTGATGCGTCTCGGTGTCAAGCGCGGCATGGTCGTCTACGGTCTCGACCGGCTCGATGAAATCTCCGCCTGTGCGGATACGCTTGTCTGCGAATTTGATGTGGAGCAGTCCAAGACCTACACCGTCTCGCCGGAAGATTTCGGTCTGGTGCGCTGCGACCGCGCAGAGCTGCTCGGCGGTTCTCCGGAGCAGAATGCGGCGATTACCCGCGCGGTGCTGTCCGGCAAGGAGCAGGGCGGCAAACGCACAGCCGTTCTCATGAATGCGGGTGCTGCACTTTACATTGCAGATAAAGCGCCGTCCATGGCAGAGGGCATCAAGCTTGCGGCGGAGCTGATCGACAGCGGCGCGGCACTCGAAAAGCTCGAAGCCTTTGCCGCTGCATCGAACCGGTGAGCGCGATGCAGGATATTTTACAAGTACTGGCGGAATCCGCAGCGTCCCGCACTGAACGCGCCAAGCGTCTTCGCTCTGCGGAATCCGTCCGGCGCGATGCGGAGGCCATGCCGAAGGGCAGCTTCCGATTTGAGAATGCGCTGCATACCGATGATATCGCATTTATCTGCGAATGCAAAAAAGCATCGCCTTCGAAAGGGCTGATCGCACCGGATTTCCCGTATCTTAAAATCGCGCAGGAATATGAAAGTGCCGGAGCGAACTGCATTTCTGTCCTGACAGAGCCGGAACGCTTTCTCGGCAGCGACCGGTATCTTGCGGAGATCGCCGCAGCCGTTTCAATTCCCTGTCTGCGGAAGGATTTTACGGTCGATCCCTATATGATCTATGAAGCGAAGCTGCTCGGCGCATCGGCTGTGCTGCTGATTTGCGCGATCCTTGACAAATCGGCGCTGAAGGAGTATCATAGTATTGCGGAGTCGGTCGGACTTTCGGCATTGGTCGAAGCCCATGACGAGAGAGAGATCGAAGCCGCTGCAGAAGCGGGTGCGCGGATCATCGGCGTCAATAACCGCAATCTGCGCGATTTTTCCGTTGATCCTCAGCGTGCGGGAAGTCTGCGGAAATATGCGCCTGCAGATGCGTTGTTTGTTGTCGAGAGCGGAATGCGTACTCCGGCGGATATTCAGTCAGCGCGGGATGCCGGCGCAGATGCCGTGCTGATCGGTGAAACGCTGATGCGCGCCGATGACAAAGCCACGATGCTGCGGTATCTGAAAGGTGAAAAACGATGACCAAAATCAAGCTCTGCGGTATGATGCGGCCGGAGGATGCCGCTGCCTGCAATACGGTTTGTCCCGATTTCGCGGGCATCATCCTCTCGGCTGGATTCCGGCGCTCCGTTACGCGGGAGACCGCAATGGCGATTCGCAAAGCGCTCTCAGATCGCATTCCGGCGGTCGGTGTATTTGTAAATGCGCAGATCACGGAGATTGCGGATTTTGCCGAGCGCGGAATCATTCAGCTTGTGCAGCTTCACGGTGACGAGGATGCTGCCTTCATCCGGGAGCTGCGCATGGTCTGTAAGCTGCCGATCATGAAAGCGTATACGATCCGGACAGAGGCGGATGTGCAGACGGCGATGTGCTCCGATGCAGATATGGTGCTTCTGGATGCCGGAACCGGAACGGGAAGCACCTTCGATCATACGCTGCTCGCGGGATGCACAAGGCCATACTTTCTCGCAGGCGGACTGACACCGGAAAATGCAGCAGCAGTGATCGCGCAGTATCATCCCTACGGCGTGGACACAAGCTCCGGCATTGAAACGGACGGGCAGAAAGATATCTCGAAGATGCGTGCATTTACAACAGCAGTCAGACAATGTGAAAGGACAGGCTGACAATATTTTCAACGCTTCAGTTCGTGGACTTTTTCCTGCGTAGTGTCTTTGTGCAGGGCGCGAAGACATTCACCGGCGAACGGTTGACGGTTTGGCTGATCGGCGCTCTGTTACGGGATCAGGCACGGCAGCGCCGCGAATCTCGTATTTCACATGGCACTTTCCGTGCTGAGCGCGCGGGCGGTGCATTACGAAAACTGCAAAGGGCTGATTCCTATTGCGGTCTTCATCCATATGCTGCTGAATAATACTACTTTTGACTTTGGTACTGCAGCGTGCATGATTCTCACAGTGCTGCTGTGCATCATTGTCCGGCTGCACGGAAAACAGTTTACAGGAGGTACGATATGACAAATCCGAAAGGACGCTTCGGCATTCACGGCGGGCAGTATATCCCCGAAACACTGATGAATGCCGTGATTGAGCTGGAACAGGCGTATGATTTCTATAAAAACGATCCTGCCTTCAATGCGGAGCTGGAGACGCTGTTCAATGAATATGCAAACCGTCCGTCGCTGCTCTATTACGCGGCCAAAATGACCGCAGATCTCGGCGGTGCAAAGATTTATCTCAAGCGCGAGGATCTCAATCACACTGGTGCGCACAAGATCAACAATGTGCTTGGTCAGGCATTGCTGGCGAAGAAAATGGGCAAAACGCGCCTGATCGCAGAGACCGGAGCCGGTCAGCACGGCGTTGCGACGGCGACCGCTGCTGCACTCATGGGCATGGAATGCGTCGTTTTCATGGGTGAGGAAGATACCAAAAGACAGGCACTCAATGTCTACAGAATGCGGCTGCTTGGCGCGGAGGTGATTCCGGTTACATCTGGTACGGCAACACTGAAGGATGCCGTTTCCGAGGCAATGCGCGAATGGACAAGCCGCATTGCGGATACGCATTACTGTCTCGGTTCGGTCATGGGTCCGCATCCGTTCCCGACGATCGTCCGCGATTTTCAGGCGGTTATCTCGAAGGAAATCCGTTCGCAGATTCTCGAAAAAGAAGGCAGACTGCCCGATGCGGTCATCGCGTGCGTCGGTGGCGGCTCCAATGCGATCGGCACCTTCTACCACTTTATTCCGGATGCGGATGTACGGCTGATCGGCTGTGAGGCTGCTGGCAGAGGCATTGACACCTTTGAGACCGCCGCAACGATCAATACCGGAAAGCTCGGCATTTTCCACGGCATGAAATCTTATTTCTGTCAGGATGAATACGGCCAGATCGCGCCGGTCTATTCGATCTCGGCGGGACTCGATTATCCCGGCATCGGCCCGGAGCACGCACATCTGCATGATACCGGCAGAGCGGAATATGTCGCTGTCACCGATGATGAAGCAGTCAATGCGTTTGAATATCTTTCGCGGACAGAGGGCATCATTCCGGCGATCGAATCCGCGCACGCTGTCGCTCATGCGATGAAGATCGCACCGCAGATGCGCAAGGATCAGATCATCGTTATCACGATCTCAGGCCGCGGCGACAAGGACTGTGCGGCGATCGCACGATACAGAGGGGAGGATATCCATGAGTAAGATCAGGGACGCTTTCCGCAATGGAAAGGCATTCATTCCGTTTATCACATGCGGCGACCCCGACCTCGAAACAACGGGGAAGATCGTCCGCGAAATGGAGGCAGCGGGTGCAGATCTTATTGAGCTGGGCATTCCGTTTTCCGATCCGACCGCAGAAGGACCGGTCATCCAGGGCGCAAATATCCGCGCACTTTCAGGCGGCGTCACGACCGACCGCGTTTTCGATTTTGTGCAGGAGCTGCGGAAGGATGTCCGCGTGCCGCTCGTATTCATGACCTATGCGAATGTGGTATTTTCCTACGGCATTGAGCGCTTTGTGCAGAAATGCGCCGAGACCGGCATCGACGGCATC
This sequence comes from Oscillospiraceae bacterium, assembly GCA_024404875.1. Lineage (GTDB taxonomy): Bacteria > Bacillota > Clostridia > Oscillospirales > Ruminococcaceae > Firm-04. The sequence continues at coordinate 45,513 of JAKSPK010000003.1, read as the reverse complement.
ATTCTGCCGGATGTGCCGCATGAGGAGAAAGAGGAGTTTGCGCCGGCCTGCCGTGCCTGCGGGATCGACTTTATCTCGCTGATCGCGCCGACCTCCGAAAACCGCATTGCCGAGATTGCGAAGGATGCAGAAGGCTTTCTTTATGTGGTATCGAGTCTCGGCGTAACGGGTGTGCGCAGTGAGATTAACACCGATCTTGCGTCGATGACCGCGCAGATCCGTGCGAATACGGATATCCCATGTGCGATTGGCTTCGGCATTTCGACACCGGAGCAGGCAGCCGCAATGGCCGCGACCGCAGATGGCGTGATCGTCGGCTCGGCGATCGTCCGCCGGATCGGAGAGCAGGGCAGAGATGCTGCGCCGGCCGTCGGAGAATATGTGCGCAGCATGAAAAATGCCATTCGGTAAAACAAACAAAATTTCGGGGCGACATTTGGCATTTCAAACAACGTCTCTTGAGTAACGATACAAATCAAAAAAGATTGTTCCAGTACATGTCCGAATCTGTTTGTTCCGAAAGGAGGATACATCATGAGTATTCCTGTAAACCGATCCGCGCCGCGCTTCTGGCTGCTGTATTTTGCGGTGCATTTCAGTTTTCTGTTGGTGATTCTTTTTGTATTCCGTCTGCTCTGGTCGAAGGCGACCGGTCGCACCGATACCTTCCAGATCGGCGAAATTGCGTTTGAGTCACTGGTCTATGCGGTTCTGATCACGATCGTCAAGGGAATCCAGAATCACCTCAGCAACAAGCGCCGGAAGAAAGAAACGGAAGATCATCACTGAAGCATTCAATAGATTCAGGCGTACAGATGCCGGGAGGATATCTGTACGCCTTTTTTCGTTATCGTATCTGCAAATAAAGCAAGGACGGTGAGAGCAATGATACTCAACACAGGTATGCGGACGGATATTCCGGCTTTCTATGCAGAATGGTTCATGAACAGAATACGGGCAGGCTTTGTGATGGTTCGCAATCCCTTCCGCCCGGATTGGATCACTCGCTATGAGTTGGACCCGGCGGTCGTGGACTGCATCGTATTCTGCACCAAGAATCCCGCGCCGATGCTGCAATATATGGATGTGCTGAAGCGCTTTCATCAGTATTGGTTTGTCACGATCACACCCTACGGAGCGGAGATTGAACCGAATGTGCCGCCGAAGGAAACTGTCATGCAGCATTTCATCACGCTTTCAAAGGCGGTCGGACTTGACTGTATCGGTTGGCGGTATGATCCGATCCTGATCGACAGTACATACACGATCGAACGGCACATTGCAGATTTCTCAGCGATGTGCCGGACACTCTCCGGCTATACCGGTGTATGCGTCATCAGCTTCATAGACCTGTATGAGAAAGTTCTGCGCAATTATCCGCAGGCAAGAACGGTCACAGAGCAGGAACGGATCGCCCTTGGAAGCGCCTTTGCGGAGATTGGAAGACAGTACGGAATCACCGTCAAGGCCTGCGCTGAAGGAACGGCACTTGCACGCTTCGGCGTCGATTGTTCCGGCTGCATGACAAAGGAGACCTTTGAATCTGCGGTCGGCAGTAAGCTGTGCATTCCGAAAACAAAATCACAGCGGACAGAATGTACCTGCGTCCTCGGTTCGGATATCGGAACATATGATACCTGCGGGCATCTCTGCCGCTACTGCTACGCCAATCATAACAGGGAGAATGTTCGTCACAATATGCAGCTCCATGATCCTTGTTCGCCACTGCTTATCGGCTCTGTGCAGGCGGGCGAGACCGTTCATTCTGCAAAGCAGGAAAGCTGGATAGACAATCAGCTTACGCTGTTTTAGTGGACTGCCGGTTTCTGATTGTCACGCAAGCGCGGATTGTGGAAACACACAGTTTTCTTCTCGCTGGCTCCGTAAGATTCCGGCGTTTTCTCCGAAATTGTGTCTGTGATACGGAAAACTGTCCGCCGAATATTGACAGAACTTTCACAATGTGTTATAATATCGACAATGAAATGAACAAAGGCGTTCATTCGGATACACGGGATTCGTGTCTCTGAATGGACGCTTTTTTTGTTTGCAAGGAGGAATTTGAGATGATCCCACTGGAAGGCCAGGTGCGCATCCCGTCCGGATGTGCTGTTTCCGCGATGATCTCCCGTGACGGCAGACGCATGAACGGTGAATCGGTCATACAGAGCATGGTGCCGATGCACGACCGCTCAAACGGTCTCGGCGGCGGCTTTGCGGCATACGGCATTTACCCGGAATACAAGGATTTCTATGCACTGCATATTTTTTTCAATGACCGGCAATGCCGGAGCGAATGCATGACGCTGCTGCGCGAATACTTTGAGATCGTGCAGGACGAGCATATCAAGGTGCGGAAAATTCCGCAGATCACCGATGAGCCGATCATCCGGCGCGTATTTGTCTCGCCGATGCAGTCTGTTCTGCGGCATTTGCAGATCGACGAAAAGGAGCTTGTGGTGCGCGTTGTTAACCGCATCAATGCAGAGCTGGACGGCAGCTATGTCTTCTCCTGCGGCAAGAATATGGGCGCGTTCAAGGCTGTCGGTTTTCCGGAGGATGTCGGCAGATATTACCGGCTGGAAGAATACGAGGCCTACTGCTGGACGGCGCACGGCAGATATCCGACGAATACGCCGGGCTGGTGGGGCGGTGCGCATCCGTTCTGTATGCTCGATTATTCGATCGTTCATAACGGCGAGATCTCGTCCTATGACGCGAACCGCCGCTTCATTGAGATGTACGGCTACAAATGCACTCTGCAGACTGATACCGAAGTCATCGCCTATATCGCGGATTATCTGCTTCGTCGGCAGGGCTTGACGCTCGAAGAAACGGCTGCGGTCATCGCGGCACCGTTCTGGTCAACGATCGACAAAATGCCCGAAGCAGAGAAGCAGATTTATACCTATCTGCGGAACGCCTTTCCGAGCATGCTGGTCACGGGGCCGTTCTCGATCATCCTCGGCTTTGAGGGCGGACTCATGGCGCTCAACGATCGCCTGAAGCTGCGGTCAATGGTTGTCGGCGAGCAGGGCGATATGGTCTATATCGCAAGTGAGGAAGCCGCGATTCGCGTGATGGCACCGGATATTCAGAATATCTGGTCGCCCGCCGGCGGTGAGCCGGTCATTGTTCGGGTAAAGGAGGGAGCGTTTTGAATTTCTATCCGGAATTTGAGGTCGTGCGTAATGACAGCCGATGCATCCGCTGTCAGGTATGTGAACGGCAATGCGCCAATGAGGTGCATTGGTATGATGAGGACGGCAAGTTCATGCTTGCCGATGAATCGAAATGCGTCAACTGCCAGCGCTGCGTGACGCTCTGCCCGACAAGGGCACTCAAGATTGTCAAGAGCGACTGCCGCCTGCGCGAAAATGCCAATTACTCCGATCAGACGATCAAGGAGGTCTACCGGCAGGCCGAAACCGGCGGTGTGCTGCTCTCGTCTATGGGCAATCCAAATCCGCTGCCTGTCTACTGGGATAAAATCCTCATCAACGCATCGCAGGTCACGAATCCGCCGATCGACCCGCTGCGTGAGCCGATGGAAACGCGTGTTTTCCTCGGCAAAAAGCCGGAGCGTATCACGCGCAATCCGGACGGTATACTTGACACCAAGCTTGCTCCGCAGTTAACGCTCAGCATGCCTGTGATGTTCTCTGCGATGAGCTACGGCTCGATTAGCTACAATGCCCATGCAAGCCTTGCGAGAGCTGCCGAAGCGCTCGGCATTTATTATAACACTGGCGAGGGCGGTCTGCATGAGGATTTCTACCAATATGGCAAAAATACGATCGTGCAGGTCGCATCCGGCCGATTCGGCGTACACAAGGATTATCTTGAAGCGGGTGCCGCGATCGAGATCAAAATGGGACAGGGCGCAAAGCCCGGTATCGGCGGACATCTGCCCGGTACAAAGGCTGTCGGCGATGTCTCCAAGACACGAATGATTCCGGAGGGAAGCGATGCGATCTCTCCTGCGCCGCATCACGATATCTACAGTATCGAGGATTTGCGTCAGCTTGTCTTCTCGCTGAAGGAGGCGACTGAATACCGTCTGCCGGTCATTGTCAAGGTCGCAGCGGTGCATAACATTGCGGCGATCGCAAGCGGCATTGCGCGCTCCGGCGCGGATATTATCGCGATCGACGGCTTCCGCGGCGGAACCGGTGCGGCTCCGACACGCATCCGCGACAATGTCGGCATCCCGATTGAACTGGCACTTGCGGCCGTCGATAAGCGGCTGCGCGATGAGGGCATCCGCAACAATGTTTCGATTGTCTGCGGCGGATCTGTACGCTCTGCGGCAGATGTGGTCAAGGCGATCGCGCTCGGCGCAGATGCCTGCTATATCGCGACAGCGGCCTGTCTCGCAATGGGATGTCATCTCTGCCGGAGCTGCCACACCGGAAAATGCAACTGGGGCATTGCGACACAGCGCCCCGATCTGGTCAAGCGCCTGAATCCGGATATCGGCTCGCAGCGTCTCATCAATCTCATGGACGCATGGCGGCATGAGATCAAGGAGCTGATGGGCGGCATGGGCATCAATTCGATCGAAGCGCTGCGCGGAAACCGTCTGATGCTCCGCGGTGTCGGACTGACCGAAAAGGAGCTTGAAATTCTCGGCATCTCTCATGCAGGCGAATAAAGCGGGGGCGTGAAGTATGAAACGAATCTATGTGAAAGAACAGTGGTGCCTCGGGTGCCGTCTGTGTGAATATAACTGTGCATTTGCAAATTCCGGCATGACGGATATGGCCAAGGCGCTGCGCGGTAAGCAGATCTATCCGCGCATTCAGGTTGAGACCGAGGCGAACGGCGTGACCTTTGCGGTTTCCTGCCGGCACTGCAACGATCCGATCTGTGTGAAAAGCTGTATTGCAGGCGCACTCTCCAAAAAGGACGGCGTTATTGAGATTGATCATGAAAAATGCGTCGGCTGCCTGACCTGCGTGCTGGTCTGTCCCTACGGCGCTGTCATCGAGGACGGCAGCGGTGTTGCGCAGAAATGTGAGCTTTGCATGAAGAATTCATGCGGCGCACCGGCCTGTGTCAAGGGGTGTCCGAACAACGCGATCGTTTACGAAGAGAGGTGACGGACTGTGAAAAAATATGTAATCATCGGAAACGGCACTGCAGCGGCAGGCTGCATCGAAGGCATCCGTTCCACCGATGCAGAGGGCAGCATTACGGTGATCTCTGCTGAGAAATATCCGGTCTACTGTCGCCCGCTGATCTCCTATTATCTTGAGAAGAAAACCGATCTGAAGCGCATGAATTACCGTGCGGATTCGTTCTATACGGACAACCATGCTGATGTCAGATACGGAGTATCCGCTCTTGCGATCAACACAGATGAGAAAGAAATCAGTCTGGATAACGGCGAAACGGTGCCGTATGACGCACTCTGCGTCTGCACGGGTTCTGCGCCGTTTATCCCGCCGATGCAGGGGCTTGATACCGTACAGAATAAGTTCCCGTTCATGACGATCGACGATACGCTTGCCCTCGAAAAAGCAGTCACACCGGAGAGCCGCGTGCTCATCATCGGCGCCGGCCTGATTGGCCTGAAATGTGCCGAGGGACTGCATGGGCGTGCACAGCAGATCACGGTCTGCGACCTTGCGCCGCGTGTGCTGTCCTCAATCCTCGATGATAAATGTGCCGCGATGATGCAAAAGCATCTCGAAGCGAACGGCATTCGCTTCCTGCTTGGCACAAGTGCAAAGGAATTTATTGGAAACAGCGCTGTCATGCAAAGCGGTGAGACCGTGGAGTTTGATGTGCTGGTGCTGGCTGTCGGCGTCCGTGCGAATACAGCGATTGTCAGGAATGCAGGCGGCAATGTCAGCCGCGGCATTCTCGTCGATGATGTGTGCAGAACAAGCTTGCCGGATGTGTATGCGGCGGGCGACTGCACCGAGTATCACGATATTTCATCCAATTCAGTCAAGGTCATGGCGCTGATGCCGAATGCCTATATGCAGGGGCGTACTGCGGGAATCAATATGGCAGGCGGCGCGGTATTGTTTGACAATGCGATCCCGATGAACTCGATCGGCTTTTTCGGACTGCACTGTCATACCGCAGGTTCCCAGCCGGAGGGCTGCGAAATGTATGAGGAATCAGACGATTCTCATATTAAGCGGCTCTTTGTGAAGGATGACAGACTGACCGGCTTTATGCTGCTCGGACATATGCACCGGACAGGCATTTATACTGCGCTGATCCGGAATCGGACGCCGCTTTCCGAGGTCGATTTTGCGCGACTGAAGATTGAGCCGCAGCTTGCTGCAATGGGCGAGGCTTACCGGAATAAAGTGCTGAAGGGAGTTGTCTGAATGGAACTGAATGTATCACAAATGGGTTTTTCTGAGGTCAATGAACAGATGCGGCAGACAGCCGACAGTGAGATTACGCTTACCGGCTGCATCGGACAACGTTTCCTCGCAGCCGGCACCACCGGTAAATATGTGAAGATCAACGGAATCGCAGGCAATGCGCTCGGTGCTTATCTCAACGGCTCAGTCATCGAGACCTTCGGCAATGCACAGGATGCGGTCGGTGATACGATGAACGACGGAGAAATCATCGTTCACGGTAATATCGGCGATGCGGCTGGTTATGCGATGCGCGGCGGAAGGATCTTCGTGCAGGGCAACGCAGGTTACCGCGCCGGCATTCATATGAAGGCCTATCAAGACAAGGTACCGGTCATGGTGATCGGCGGCAGAACCGGCAGCTTCCTCGGTGAATATCAGGCGGGCGGCATCATCATCGTGCTGGGACTTTCCGGCGGCGAGCGCCCGATCGTCAGTAATTTCCCCTGCACCGGAATGCACGGCGGAAAGCTGTTTCTGCGCTCGGAATGCAGCGACATCCATTTTCCGCATCAGGTGCATCACCGCATCGCATCAGCGGAGGAGCTGGCGGAGATCCGCGGCTATGTGGAGGAATACTGCGCGCATTTCGGCGGCAGTGCCGATGAAATCCTGAATGCGCAGTTTACGCTGGTCACACCGGACAGCGGAAATCCCTACAAGCAGATGTATGTAGCAAACTGAGGTGTGCATGATGACGAAATATATATTTGTCACGGGCGGCGTTGTATCAGGACTCGGCAAGGGCATCACAGCGGCATCACTCGGACGGCTGCTCAAATCTCGCGGGCTTAAGGTCGCAGCGCAGAAGCTCGATCCGTATATCAATGTCGATCCCGGCACGATGAGTCCCTATCAGCATGGTGAGGTTTATGTTACCGAAGACGGCGCCGAGACCGATCTTGACCTTGGCCACTATGAGCGCTTCATCGACGAGGATTTAAACCGTTTCTCCAATCTCACAACCGGCAAGGTTTATGCGAATGTGCTGCATAAGGAGCGGCATGGCGAATATCTCGGACGCACCGTGCAGATCATCCCGCATATCACCGACGAAATCAAGCATTTCATCTACAGCGTCGGTGAAAAGGGCAACGCGGATGTCGTTATCACGGAGATCGGCGGCACGACCGGCGATATTGAAAGCCAGCCCTTTCTCGAAGCGATCCGGCAGCTCGGCCACGAGGTCGGGCGTGAGAATACGCTCTATATCCATGTGACACTGGTGCCGTATCTCAAAGCCTCCGGCGAGCATAAATCCAAGCCGACGCAGCATTCTGTCAAGGAGTTGCAGGGCTTCGGCATCTCACCGGATATGATCGTTCTGCGCGCAGATGAACCGATCACTGACCGCGGCATTTTCACAAAGATTGCGCATTTCTGCAATGTCAAGCCGGATTGCGTGATCGAAAATCTCACGCTTCAAAGTCTTTATGAAGCACCGCTGATGCTTGAAAAAGCACATCTTTCAGAGATCGTCTGCCGAGAGCTCAATTTGCAGACACCGCCGCCCGATCTGAGAGAATGGGAAGCACTCTGTGATCGCATCCGGTTCCCTCAGAGAAGCGTCACGATTGCGCTGGTCGGCAAATATGTGCAGCTGCATGATGCATATTTATCAGTTGCGGAGGCGCTGCGTCATGCGGGTTATCATCTCGGTGCGAATGTGCAGATTGACTGGATTGACTCCGAACAGATCACGCGTGAGAACGCTGCAGAAATCCTTAGAAATGCCGACGGCATCCTGATCCCCGGCGGATTTGGTCAACGCGGCATTGAGGGCATGATTGCGGCGGCGGAATATGCGCGTACAGCAAAAAAGCCGTTTCTCGGCATCTGTCTCGGAATGCAGATTGCGGTTATCGAATTTGCGCGGCATATTGCCGGTCTGACCGATGCACATTCCGGAGAATTTGCGCCGGACTGTGCGCATAAGGTCATTGATTTCATGGACGGACAGTCGGACAGCATCGACAAGGGCGGTACGCTTCGTCTCGGCAGTTATCCCTGCGTGATTGCGCCGAATACGACAATGATGCGCTGCTACAGCCAGCCGCATATTGCAGAACGTCACCGTCACCGCTATGAATTCAGCAATGTGTTCCGTGATGTGCTGACCGATGCCGGGCTGTGCATCAGCGGTACCTCGCCGGACGGCAATCTTGTTGAAACCGTCGAACTGACGGAGTTGCCGTTCTATGTCGGCGTACAGTATCATCCGGAATTCAAAAGCCGTCCGAACAAGCCGCATCCGCTGTTTGCCGGACTTGTCGAAGCAGCGCTGGGAGCGTGAAATATGGGTTCATTACACGAGGAATGCGGTGTATTTGGTATCCTGACACCGCAGCCGGAAAATCTCGCACATCTCACATACTGCGGCCTGTTTGCATTGCAGCATCGCGGGCAGGAGGGTGCGGGAATCTCCGTCAATGATGACGGCGTATTCACAACGCACAAGGATCTCGGGCTCGTTGATCATGTGTTTACGCCTCAGATTCTCGGCAGCTTTCCGCAGGGCAGGATCGCGGTCGGTCACACACGATACGGCACGACCGGCGGCAGTCAGCGGAGAAACTGTCAGCCGATGGAGGTCAATCACCAGAAGGGAAAAATGGCGCTCGTCCACAACGGCAATCTCAGCAATGCCGGCAGACTGCGCAGCGTTCTCGAACAACGCGGCGCAATCTTCCATACGACGAGCGATACCGAGATCATTGCGTATCTCATTACGCAGGCGCGGCTGCAAACCGTTTCGATCGAGGATGCTGTTCGGCTTGCCGTTCCGCAGTTGGAGGGTGCATTTTCGCTGATTATCATGTCCGCGCAGAAGCTGATCGCCGTCCGTGATCCGCACGGATTCCGGCCGCTCTGCATCGGCAGACTGCCGCGCGGCGGCTATGTGATAGCATCAGAGAGCTGTGCACTTTCAGCGGTCGGAGCGGAATTCCTGCGTGATCTCGAACCTGGCGAGATGATCGTGCTGACACCGGACGGCAAGATGCAGTCCGACCGCAGATATTGCGGCACCGCACCGAAGCGCGCCTGTATTTTTGAGTATATTTATTTTGCGCGTCCGGATTCTGTCCTGGACGGCGTTTCCGTTCATGCGGCACGGAAAAAGGCGGGCGCACTGCTCGCTGCTGCACATCCGGCGGAAGCGGATGTTGTAATTGGTGTGCCGGATTCGGGATTGGATGCCGCACTCGGATTCGCGGAGGCATCCGGCATTCCCTATGGCATTGGCCTGATCAAAAACAAATACATCGGGCGGACATTCATCGCACCGTCGCAGTCTGAGCGTGACAGCGGCGTGCAGCTCAAGCTGAGCGCGATCTGTGAGACAGTCGCGGGAAAACGCCTTGTGCTGATCGATGATTCTATCGTGCGCGGCACGACCAGCCGCCGCATTGTCAATCTGCTGCGTCAAGCCGGCGCAAGCGAGATCCATATGCGCATCTCTGCGCCGCCGTTCCTGCATCCCTGTTATTACGGCACGGATATTGATTCCGAAGAAAATCTGATCGCCAATCATCATACCGTCCAGGAGATCGCGGAGATTATTGGTGCGGATTCGCTTGGATTTCTGCCGCAGGAAGCGCTGCCGGCGCTTGCGGGTTCAGACGGGATCTGTACTGCCTGCTTTACCGGCGATTACCCGACGGCTGTTGAGCAGGATGAATGCAAAGACCGCTTTGAGCGGAAAATTCATGGTTGACAAGTATTCGCCGGATATGGTATAATAAAATGATGAATCTTTCAATCATAGGTGGTGTTGATTATGTTGAGTGTTTCGCAGCGCGAAGCCGCAGAGCTGATCGAAAGCAGTGATATCAAATTTGTGCGGCTGGCATTCTGCGATGTATTCGGTGTGCAGAAGAATATTTCGGTGCAGGCATCGGAGCTTGAACGCGCCTTTACACAGGGCATTGCGTTCGATGCGTCTTCGATCGACGGCTTCCGTGATGCTTCACAATCCGACCTGTTTCTGTTTCCTGATCCGACAACGCTGACTCTGCTGCCGTGGAGACCTTCCCGCGGCGGCGTTGCGCGTTTTTTCTGTGAAATCCGCAATCCGGACGGCACACCTTTTTCTGCGGACTGCCGCCGCTATCTCGCCGATACCGAACAGCTCTTCGCGGAGCATGGTCTTCGCTGTGATATCGGAGCGGAATGCGAATTCTATCTGTTTAAGCTCAGCGAGCATGGCGAGCCGACGAATATCCCGCTTGACCGCGGCGGATATTTTGATATCGCGCCGGCAGACGGCGGCGAGAATGTCCGCAGAGAGATCTGTCAGACGCTTGAGACTATGGGAATTCAGCCGGAGCGCTCGCATCATGAGCAGGGACCCGGTCAGAATGAAATTGATTTCCGGTACAGCAGTGCGCTCAGTGCAGCGGATCATGTCGTGACCTTCAAGCAGGTCGTCAGCACGGTGGCTGCGCGGAACGGGCTCTGGGCATCATTTGCGCCGAAGCCGATCGCGGATGAAGCCGGAAGCGGATTCCATATCAACTGCTCGATCACAAAAGCTGACATTCGTGCAGATGTAAATGAGTCGTTGTTTCAGTCGTTCATGGCGGGCATTCTTGCACATACTTCGGAGATGACAGCGGTACTGAATCCGCTGGACAGTTCCTATGAGCGGCTGGGCAGGAAAAAAGCGCCGAACCGTGTTTCCTGGTCGCCGAGCAACCGCTCGCAGCTCATCCGCATCCCGGCGGCAGATGCTTCGCATCAGCGCATGGAGCTGCGCTCACCGGATGCTTCCTGCAATCCGTATCTTGCATTCGCGCTGGTTATGCGGGCAGGTCTTGACGGCATTCTTAGCGGCCTGACACCTCCGCCCTCCTGCAATGTCAATCTGCTCGATGCGCCCGCAGAAATTGCTGCGCAATATGCCTCACTGCCGGAGAATCTCGCCGCTGCGCGAAAAATAATGTCTGAAAGCAAGTTCATGCGTGCCTCTCTGCCGGCGCATCTGCTTGCTGCATATACGGGGTGACACCGGTCATGCTGACACGCTTGGAGCAGAAAGAGGTTTTCGTCATTTCCTCGAACGAGAATTTTCATCGCTATGTACGGGACAACCTGCCGGATGGCGACTTTACGATCTCAGGCAGTGCCGCCTCCTGTACGGAAGCACGTCAAAAAATGATGGGCAATCGCTGTACGGTCGTTCTTATCAACATACCACTCGCTGATGAATGCGGCACCGAGCTTGCAAGCGATCTTGCAGAGAATACCCCCTCGACCGTTGTGGCTGTCGTAAAAAATGAACAGGAGACTGAGTTCCGGCAGTCGCTTGAACCTGCCGGCATCTTTGTGCTCGGCAGACCGTTCTCACATTTTTCGTTTCATCAGGTGCTGTATGATGCTGCCTCTGCCTATTCGAGAACGCAGATTCTGTTGCTGGAAAACCAGCGCCTGCAGATCAAGCTCATCGATCTGCGCATTGTCAACCGTGCAAAGTATGCGCTTATTCAGTATCTCGGAATGACCGAGGAGCAGGCGCATAAATACATTGAGCAGCAGGCAATGAATCAGCGTATCTCAAAACGGACGGCTGCTGAAAATATCCTAAAAACCTATGAGCAACGATGAAAATTCATGGGCAGATTGTAAAACTTTGTGAATTTTCTGTCAAGTGATTGACAAATTCAAAAAAATGTGTTATGATGTGATACAGAAAACAGCAACGGCGCTGTTTCGGGATGAGTCCCGTGATGCCGTTGCTGTTTTTTTGTTTATCTGCTGAATGCCGTCATACATAGAGCGGCATTTCGGACAGATGCCAAATACAGAAAGGATGTAAGATTATGAAACCGACTGATGTATTCGGAAGACTTGTGTTCAATGATGCCGTAATGCAGGAGCGCCTGCCGAAAGCGGTCTACAAATCCCTGCACGAGACCATTGCGGACGGCAAGGACATTGACCAGACCGTTGCGGATGTGGTCGCCAGCGCGATGCGTGAATGGGCTGTGGAAAACGGCGCAACGCATTACACGCACTGGTTCCAGCCGATGACCGGTATCACCGCAGAGAAGCATGACAGCTTCCTTTCCCCTGATGGAAATGGCGGTGCGATTCTTGAATTTTCCGGCAAGGAGCTGATCAAGGGCGAACCGGATGCATCTTCGTTCCCGTCGGGCGGTCTCCGCGCAACTTTTGAAGCACGCGGCTATACGGCCTGGGACCCGACATCCTATGCATTCATCAAGGAAAACAGCCTGTGCATCCCGACTGCATTTTATTCCTACAGCGGTGAGGCACTTGATAAGAAAACGCCGCTGCTGCGTTCTATGGAAGCCGTCAGCGAGCAGGCAGTCAAGGTGCTGCATCTGCTGGGCTTTGACGATGTGAAGCGCGTCAGCGGAACGGTCGGTCCGGAGCAGGAATACTTCCTTATCGACCGCGAAATCGCGAAGCAGCGCAAGGATATCCTCTTTACCGGCAGAACACTGTTCGGAGCAAAAGCACCGAAAGGTCAGGAGATGGAGGATCATTATTTCGGCGTGATCCGGCCGCGTGTACAGGCTTTCATGAAGGATCTGAACGAGGAACTTTGGAAGCTCGGCATCTACGCGAAGACAGAGCATAATGAGGTCGCTCCTGCACAGCATGAGCTTGCACCTGTTTATACGACTATGAACCTCGCCTGCGACCACAACCAGCTCACAATGGAGATCATGAAGAAGGTCGCGGAACGCCACGGACTGATGTGCCTGCTGCATGAAAAACCGTTCGCAGGTGTCAATGGCAGCGGCAAGCACAATAACTGGTCGCTCTCGACCGATACCGGCATCAACCTCTTTGCACCGGGCAAAACGCCGGAGCGCAAAAGACTGTTCCTGCTGATGGTTGCAGCGGTTGTTGCTGCTGTAGATGAGCATCAGGATCTGCTGAGAATGTCGGTTGCATCCGCTGGAAACGACCACCGTCTTGGCGCAAATGAAGCACCGCCTGCGATCGTTTCGGTATATCTTGGAGATGACCTCCAGCTCCAGCTCGAAGCAGCCGCTGAGGGCCGCGATGAGCAGAAGCACCACGAAACCCTGATGACCGGCGTTCATGTTCTCCCCGATTTCAAGAAGGACACCTCAGACCGCAACCGTACTTCACCGATGGCTTTCACCGGCAATAAGTTTGAGTTCCGTATGCTCGGCTCGGAGAACTCCATCGCTGATACAAATATTGCGCTGAATACGATCTTTGCAGAAGCTCTTTGCAATTTTGCTGATCGTCTGGAGGGCGCAGAGGATGTTGCAGAGGCAGTACAGAAAATCCTCTCGGATACACTGAAAACACATGGCCGCATCATTTTCAACGGCAACAACTATTCGCAGGAATGGGTTGCAGAGGCAGAGCGCCGCGGTCTGCTCAATCTCCGCACAACAGCCGACGCGATGCATGCATTTGCTACTGAAAAGAATGTTGCACTCTTCAAGCGGTTCGGCGTTTACAATCACAGCGAAGTCGTTTCTCGTAAGGATATTCTGCTTGAGAACTACACGAAGCTCATTGTGATTGAAGCAAATACGATGATCGACATGGCTCGTACGCAGATCATTCCGGCGGGCTTCCGGTACGGTGAGGCACTTGCGGATTATGCGATGAAGAAAAAGGAGCTCGGTGTGCAGGGCTTGGCCGAGACCGATCTGCTGCGGAGAGTCAGCGCGCTGACCGACGAGATCGCGGCAAAGACTGAAGCACTTGAAAACGTGATGATCGGACTCTTTGATAACGAGCATCCGTCGTACTACTGCCGTGACACGATCATTCCTGCAATGAATGAGCTGCGTGCCGCTGCCGATCAGCTTGAACCGCTGACAGCAAAGGAATATCAGCCCTTCCCCACCTATGCAGATCTGCTTTACAGTGTTTGATTAATAATAATTATAGCGGTGCCGCATTGCAAAACGCAGTGCGGCTTGCCGTGTAAATTTCGGAAGTGAGGAAATGAAACATGGATGCAACTGAGGGCTGTCTTGTATTGGAAAACGGTATGATATTCCGCGGAAAACGGCTTGGCGCACGGAACAATGTGACGGCGGAAATCGTTTTTGCGACCGGTATGAACGGATATCTGGAGACGCTGACTGATCCGAGCTATTACGGTCAGGCGGTCGTGCAGACCTTTCCGCTGATTGGAAACTATGGCGTGATACCTGAAGATTTTGAATCAGTTAAACCGCATTTATCTGCTTATATTGCTTCGGAGATTTGCATGAATCCATCGAACTTTCGGAGCGAAGGCCGGCTTGCTGATTGGCTGACAGCGCAAAATATTCCCATTCTTACGAGTGTGGATACCCGTACACTTACCAGAGTGCTGCGCGATCACGGAACGATGAACGGTATGATCTGCGATTCGCCGGAACAGGCGGATATGTCGAAGATACGAGCATATCGTGTCACTGATGCGGTAAAGCACACGACTTGTGAGAATGCATATACGATTGGCGATGTCAATGCACCGTATCATGTCGTGCTGCTGGACATCGGCGCAAAGGCAAATATCGCGCGGTCACTTTCAGAACGCGGATGCCGTGTTACAGTGGTGCCCGCATATACAAAATGTGAGGATATTGCGAATCTGCATCCGGACGGCATCATGCTATCCAACGGAGCAGGAGATCCGGCAGATAATCCGGAGATTATCGCTGAGCTGCAAAAAATCATTACGCTCGGTATTCCGATTATGGCAATCTGTCTCGGACATCAGCTGCTGGCGCTCGCGAACGGAATCACGACCGCAAAGATGAAGTTTGGTCACCGCGGCGCGAATCAGCCGGTTCTGAATCTTGAAACGAAGCGCATGGCCATCACGACACAGAATCACGGATATCAGGTGCAGTATAATACAGATGATCCGCACTGCAGCAAGAAAGCCGACCTGCTCTATGTCAACCTCAATGACAATACCTGTGAGGGATTGCGCTACCGCAATTTCCCTGCCATATCCGTGCAGTTTCATCCGGAGGCCTGTGCCGGCCCGCAGGATACGGCTTTCATTTTTGATGAATTCGTTCAGATGATGGAGGTGCAGAAATGCCGCTGAATCAGGATATTCATAAGGTTCTTGTCATCGGCTCCGGGCCGATCGTCATTGGGCAGGCTGCGGAATTTGACTATTCCGGTACACAGGCTTGTCGTGCTCTGAAAGAGGAAGGGATCGAGGTTGTGCTGGTCAATTCCAATCCGGCCACGATCATGACTGATACACGGATTGCTGATCAGATCTATATGGAACCTTTGAAAACGGAGGTCATCAAGCGTATTTGTCTCAAGGAAAAGCCGGACAGCATCCTTTCCGGTCTTGGCGGACAGACAGGATTAAACCTTTGCGCGGAGCTCGCGGAAAGCGGATTTCTCGCAGAAAACGGAATCCGGCTGCTTGGCGCTGATCCGGAGACAATCGCGCGTGCTGAAGACCGCAAGCTGTTCAAGGAAACAATGGATTCGATCGGACAGCCATGCGTTCCGTCCGGTATTGCCGAGGACATGGAGACCGCACGCAGCATTGCAGAGGAGATCGGTTATCCGGTCATTATCCGCCCGGCATTTACGCTCGGAGGCACCGGCGGCGGCATCGCGGAAACGCCGGATGATTTGGAGCGGATCGCGGAAAACGGTCTGCGGCTTTCACCGATTCATCAGATCCTGGTGGAGCGGTGCATCGCAGGCTGGAAGGAGATCGAGTTTGAGATCGTGCGAGATGCGGACGGTAATAAAATCACAGTCTGTTCGATGGAAAACTTCGATCCGGTCGGCATTCATACGGGCGACAGTATTGTAATTGCGCCGGCAGTCACGCTTGCAGACAAAGAGTACCAGATGCTGCGGACTGCTGCGTTAAAAATCGCGGAGGTTCTGAAAATTGAGGGCGGATGCAACTGTCAGTTCGCACTCAATCCGGATTCGTTTGAATATGCCGTCATTGAGGTGAATCCGCGTGTATCCCGCTCATCAGCACTTGCATCCAAAGCAACGGGTTATCCGATCGCCAAGGTTGCCGCAAAGATTGCGGTTGGCTACAGACTGTACGAAATCGCGAATAAAGTGACCGGCAAGACATCCGCTGCATTTGAGCCTGCTTTGGATTATGTAGCTGTGAAGATGCCGAAGTTTCCGTTCGAGAAATTTTCAGGGTCGTCACATCAGCTTGGCACGCAGATGAAAGCGACCGGAGAGGTCATGGCCATCTCCGACAGCTTTGAATCTGCGCTGCTGAAAGCACTGCGCGGCGCTGAAGTCAAGCATAGTGCGCTGCTCGTGCGGGCGCTGCGCAATGTCTCTGACAGCGAATTGCATGAGCATTTGGTTCATGCGGATGATGTACGCTTGTTTGCAGCAGCAGAGGCGTTCAGGCGCGGAATGACAGCAGATGAAATTCACGCATTATCGAAAATCGACACTTGGTTTCTGCATAAGATCCACGATCTCGTTGTCTGCGAGAACAGCCTGGAAAATGCACCGCTGACCGATGATCTTTATCGGACTGCCAAGCGATTCGGCTATCCGGATGATACGATTGCAGCGTTTTCCGGATGCGGCCTGCCGCAGAAAAAGTATCGTCCGATCTATCGTATGGTTGATACCTGCGCGGGCGAATTTGCAGCAGAAACACCGTATTTTTATGGCGTCTGCAATCCGGATGCAACACCGGAAGCCGATGAAGCAGCTCTGTTTCTTGCCGGAAAACCGCATCAGACCGTTGTCGTTTTGGGCAGCGGGCCGATCCGAATCGGACAGGGCATCGAGTTCGATTATTCGGCAGTTCACTGTGTGCAGATACTAAAAAGTGCAGGCTATGAGGTTGTGCTGATTAACAATAATCCGGAGACTGTTTCGACGGATTTTGATACGGCTGACCGGCTGTATTTTGAGCCGCTGACGCCGGAGGATGTGCTCTCTATCCTTGCACTGGAAAAGCCTGTTGGCGTGGTCACGGCATTCGGCGGACAGACAGCGATCCGGCTTGCACGGGTGATTGAGGAAGCAGGCTATCGGCTGCTCGGCGCAACGGCGGACAGCATTGACCTCGCGGAAGACCGCGAACGCTTTGACGCACTGCTGGAGTCGCTTGAGATCGAACGGCCTCGCGGCTGTACTGTCAATACGCTCGAGGAAGCAGATGAGGCCGTCAAAAAGCTCGGTCTGCCGGTTCTGGTACGCCCTTCCTATGTGCTGGGCGGACAAAATATGAACATCGCATTTGATGCGGACAATGTCAAAGCATTCATGCAGAATATTCTTGCAGACGGCATTGATAATCCTGTGCTGATCGATCAGTATATCCGCGGCACAGAGATCGAAGTTGATGCGATCTGTGATGGCAAGGATATTCTGATCCCCGGCATCATGGAGCATATTGAGCGTACGGGCGTACATTCCGGCGACTCGATTGCGATCTGTCCGCCGGTGCATATCGATGATGATATGCGGAAAAAGATTCTCACGGATACAAAAAAGATCTGTCTCGGCCTGCATGCAGTCGGACTCATCAATTTGCAATATATCGTCAAAGGGCAGTCACTCTATGTGATCGAAGTGAATCCGCGTGCATCGCGAACAGTCCCGTTCATGAGCAAGCTGACCGGTCTGCCGCTCTGCGACTGTGCAATGCGTGTCTGTCTCGGCGAGAAACTTGCGGCCATGGAATACGGCACGGGCTATTACAAAACACCGCCCTTTACCGCCGTCAAAGTACCGGTATTTTCATTCCAGAAAATTGGCGGCGAATCCATGCTCGGACCGGAAATGAAATCGACCGGTGAGGTCATCGGCATCGGTAAAACGCTGACCGAAGCACTTTACAAAGGACTTCGTGCGGCCGGTTACCGGCTTGAGGACAGCGGCAAAAATCAGAACGGCGTTCTGCTCACGGTGTGTGACGCGGACAAGCCGGATATCATCGAAATTGCACGGAAATTTGCACGGCTTGATTTCAAATTGTTTGCAACGGAGGGAACCGCAGATGCACTGCGTTCCGCGGGCTTATCCGTCCATATGCTGCGCAAGCTGCACACCGGCGATACGGAGACCTTCGATCTCATGGAGAATGGAACGATCCGCTATATTGTCTCAACAGATGCAAATGCGCGTATGGCTGCCCGCGACGGAGCGAAGATCCGGAAGAAAGCGGTTGCGCTCGGCATTCCTTGTCTGACATGTACTGATACTGCGGCAGCTGTTGCAAACTGCCTGCACACCGGGTATCGGGATTCCAATGTGGAACTGATGAATATGAATCATCTGCGAACAGCCAAGCGACGCATTCCCTTTGTGAAAATGCAGGGCTGCGGCAATGATTATATTTATGTGAATTGCATGGAAAAGCGCGTATCTGCGCCGGAGTCGCTTGCCGTTCAGCTATCCGACCGACATTTTGGAATCGGCGGTGACGGATTGGTTCTGATCGAATCCTCGGAAATTGCAGACGCGAGAATGCGGATGTTCAATCTCGACGGCAGCGAGGGAAATATGTGCGGCAATGCGATCCGCTGTGTCGCGAAATATCTTTACGATTTCGGCATCTGCACAAAAAAGGATATCATGATCGAGACGAAAAGCGGTCTTCGCACAGTTACGGTCACGACGCAGAACGGTGTTGTCACATCTGCTGCGGTCAATATGGGCAGAGCGATTTTTGATGCTGCCCAGATTCCCGTGAAGAGTGAACTGCCGGAAGTAATCGCGCAGCCGCTGACAGCTGCCGGCAAAGAATACACTGTCACCTGCGTGTCAATGGGCAATCCGCACTGTGTTGTTTTCAATGCCGGGGCGGTCGATCTTGAAACGGTCGGGCCGGAGTTCGAGCATCATCCTGTTTTCCCGGAGCAGGTCAATACAGAATTTGTGCAGGTTATCGACGCTCATACGCTGCGGATGCGCGTTTGGGAACGCGGATCCGGTGAGACGATGGCCTGTGGAACGGGTGCCTGTGCAGCGGCGGCAGCAGCAGTCAGAAACGGATATTGCGAACCGGATACGGAAGTCACAGTTCATCTGAACGGCGGCGATCTCGTGATCCGTTATACAGAGGATGCTGTTTATATGACCGGTGATGCGGTTCTGGTATTCAGCGGAGAAATTGAGGTGTAATATGAAAGTCAATCATCATGCGCTCGAATTGGAGCAGAATTATTTATTTTCGGAGGTTGCAAAGCGTATCTCCGCTTTTCAGGCGGCGCATCCTGAGCGTGAGCTGTTAAAGCTGAGTATCGGTGATGTCACGCGCCCGCTCGCAGCGATCATCACTGATGAAATGAAAGCCGCCGCCGAAGATATGTCTCATGCGGAGACATTTCACGGCTACGGTGCTGAGCAGGGCGAGCCGTTCCTGCGGGAAACAATCGCCGGATATTATCAGAAGCGCGGCATAAAGGTTGATGCAGCAGATGTGTTCATCAGCGATGGTGCCAAATGCGACCTCGGCAATCTCTGTGATCTGTTTGATTCAGACAACACGGTACTGCTGCCGGATCCGGTTTATCCGGTCTATTACGATACAAGCATCATGGCGGGGCGGCGCGTAATCTTCGCGTGCGGCTCAAAGGAAAACGGATTCCTGCCGATGCCTGATGCAGCAGTTCATGCGGATATCATTTATCTCTGTTCGCCGAACAATCCGACCGGCGCAGTCTATACGAAAGATCAGCTTGCGAAATGGATCGCATATGCAAAGGATAATGGCGCGCTGATCTTGTTCGATGCAGCATATGAAGCGTATATTCGTGATCCCGAACTGCCGCACAGCATTTTTGAAATCGACGGCGCGGAGACCTGCGCGATCGAGATCAATTCACTCTCGAAAACGGCAGGCTTCACCGGTGTCCGCTGCGGCTGGACGGTTGTTCCGCGCACACTTCAATTTGACGGCGCATCGCTGCATGATATGTGGTTCCGCCGCATGGCGACAAAATACAACGGTACTTCATATATTATTCAGCGCGCCGCTGCAAAGGTTTTCACAGACGAGGGTCTGCGTGCCGTTCATGAGGATATTGATTATTACATGGAGAATGCGCGGATCATCAAGGCTGCGCTGACAAAAGCGGGTATTCATTCTGTCGGCGGCGAGAATGCGCCGTATGTCTGGATGCAGTGCCCCGACGGTGCTGATTCGTGGGAATACTTCGATTATCTGCTGAACAGCTTCGGCATTGCCGGAACACCGGGCGCCGGCTTCGGTAAAGCCGGTCAGGGCTGGCTGCGGTTCTCGTCATTCGGCACAAGAGAGACCGTTACAAAGGCTGCGGCGTATCTCGCTGCATTGTAATGCGCAGAGTCCGCGCCGGTGTTCGGCTCATGGCATGGCCTCGCCCATACGCCGAATCTCGCGCATATATGACTCTTTTCTGCTGCAGTCAGATAAATACCGGTTTGTAACAAAAAGGCAATCAAAACATGAGATGTTAGGATGAGGAATAGAATAATGAAGAAAACACCCTTTATTACAAAAGAGCAGGCTGAGGAGATCACTGCGCAGTATCCGACGCCGTTTCATATCTACGATGAGCGCGGTATCCGAGAGAATGCACGACTTGTCAAGCAGGCATTTGCATGGAATAAGGGCTTCCGCGAATATTTTGCAGTCAAAGCAACGCCGAATCCGTTTATCCTGAAGATTCTGCAGGAGGAAGGATGCGGTGCGGACTGCTCCTCGCTGACCGAGCTGCAAATGGCTGATGCCTGCGGTTTTTCCGGCAGCGATATCATGTTTTCATCGAATGTGACACCGGCTGCGGATTATCAGCTTGCGTATCAGCTCGGTGCATACATCAATCTCGATGATATCACGCATATCGAATACCTCGAAAAACTGACCGGCATTCCGGAAACAATCTGCTGCCGATTCAACGCCGGCGGCGATTTCAAGATCTCGACATTCGTAATGGATAAGCCGCAGGATGCAAAATACGGCTTTACCCGCGAGCAGATGTTTGAGGGCTTCAGAATGCTGATGCAGAAGGGTGCAAAGCATTTTGGCATCCACGCATTTCTCGCATCGAACACTGTCACGAATGAATACTATCCGACGCTTGCGCGGGAGATGTTTCAGCTCGCCGCTGATCTGAAAAAGGAGACCGGCGCAGATATCCGCTTTATCAATCTTTCCGGCGGTGTCGGCGTGGCATATCATCCCGATCAGACACCGAATGACATTCTCGCGATCGGTGAGGGCGTGCGCAGGGTATTTGAGGAAATCCTTGTTCCGGCAGGACTCAGCGATGTTGCGATTTTTACGGAAATGGGCAGATTCATGCTCGCGCCTTTCGGCGGACTGATCACACGCGTTCTGCACAAAAAACATATCTACAAAGAATATGTCGGCTGCGATGCCTGCGCTGCAAACCTGATGCGTCCTGCCATATACGGCGCTTATCACCATATCACTGTGCTGGGTAAAGAGGACGAGCCCTGTTCTTATCTCTGCGATGTAACCGGCGGCCTGTGCGAAAACAACGACAAATTCGCGATTGACCGGATGCTGCCGCCAGTGGAAATCGGTGATCTGCTTTATATTCACGATACCGGCGCACACGGTTTTTCTATGGGCTATAACTATAACGGAAAGCTGCGTTCTGCGGAGCTGCTGTTCTGCGAGGACGGCAATGTGAAGCTGATTCGCCGAGCAGAGACACCGGCTGATTATTTTGCAACCTTTGATTTCTGCGATATCATGGACAAATATCGGAAGTGAAATACGACACGGATTATACAGCGTTCGTACTGTCATCCGTATCTGCTGCGCCAAAACAGCAGTGCCTTATTTCAAAAACAAAACCTTGCAGCCAAAAGAAAGTCAAATTGCGTCAAGAGGTTGTTGTTACATCAATCAACCCGGACAGTTGAAACTGTCCGGGTCTTTTGGCATTTTTGGTGGCAGGGATGGATTCTATGTATCACTCCGAAAGCATACTATAAATATGCCGCTCACAGCGTTCAATGGTGAGAAAAATAATCCGTATGTGCGAATCGGTTATGAGATGATCGAGCTTCCCATAGACAAATACAGGCAGATTCTGCTTTTTCTTCAATGCTCTTCCCGATCTCCGCAGCCTGATCTCAAAATGGATCCAGGCTCGGCCTGGCAAAACAATGGTTGATGCATGGCTGAATATATAAATTCACATTTCGGTTTGATACGGGAATCCGGCAGTTTTGACGAATCTGCCGGAATTTGTTTACATTTGCTTTTTTTTGCGCTATAATGATGTTGCTGTATTGTATCCCCGAAAGGGGAATGATAACAACAAGGAGGAATCTTTAAAATGAAAAGCACCAAAACCAAGGCAATCGTGATCCTCGGTCTGATGACAGCAGTCCTGCTGCTGTTCTCATTCACACCGATCGGTACCATTCCGATTGGGCCGCTCTCGATCACACTCAACATCATTCCTGTCGCGATCGCAGCGATCGCACTCGGACCTGTAGGCGGCCTCGTCATGGGATCCGTATTCGGCCTGCTGAGCTTTTTACAGTGCATCGGCATTGGTGTACCGAGCGGCATGGGCGCGATTCTGTTCGACATCAACCCGTTCCTCGCATTCGTGCAGCGATTTGTTCCGCGTGCACTGGACGGTCTGCTGCTCGGCCTGCTGCATCAGGCGCTTGAAAAAAAGATCGGCGGAAAGGTGTCGAGCTTCATCACGGGCTTCTGCTCCGCATTTCTTAACACGGCCTTCTTCATGACCGGACTCGTCCTGCTCTTCGGCAAAACCGAATATGTGCAGGGACTCTATCAGAAATTCGGTCAGGAACAGTCTCTCAGCGGCACATTCCTGTTTATCTGTGCGTTTGTCGGCCTCAATGCTGTTGTCGAGATGATCGTCTCTACGATTGTCAGCGGCGGTGTTGGCACCGCGCTCTATGCCTCGCACATTCTCCCGATGAACAAATCCAACGGAGCGTAAATTATGATTCTGGCTGTCGATATCGGCAATACAAATATCGTTGTCAGCAGCTTTGAAGATGACAGGATCATCTTTATGGAGCGGATGTCAACGGAACGGCTTTCAACCGATCTGGAATACATTGTCCTGATCCAAACCGTCCTTGAGCTGAATGACATGGACTTCCGGGATTTCGATGGATGTATCATTTCGTCTGTCGTGCCGCCTGTCACGCAGACCGTCCGAAGCTCAATTCTTCGGATGACTGGGAAAGAGCCGTTGGTTCTGGGCGCAGGGGTAAAAACCGGTCTGAAAATTCATGTGGACAATCCTGCAGCGCTCGGCAGTGACCGTGTCGCAGATGCTGCTGCTGCTTCCCATTATTATCCCTGTCCGGTCATTACTGTCGATATGGGCACAGCGACGACGGTTTCCGTTGTCGATGCGAGCAAAACATTTATCGGCGGGATCATCATTCCCGGTGTGCGTGTTGCGCTGGATTCACTCACAGGACGCGCCGCACAGCTGCCGGAAATATCACTTGAACCGCCGAAAAAGCTCATTGCAGCGAATACCGTTGATTGCCTGAAAAGCGGGATTATATACAGCACCGCCTGCGCGATCGACGGCGTGACCGCACGCATTGAGGAGGAACTGGGACAGCCGTGTACGGTCGTAGCGACCGGCGGCAATGCACCGCGCATCATTCCCTTCTGCCGACGAAAGATCATTCATGACGAGCATCTGCTGCTCAAGGGACTGATGCTGATCTATCAGCGCAATACAGCGACAAATTCCGGGAAAGTCTCCGGCTCCGAAGCATAAATAACAAAACCCAAGCGGACGCCCCCGCAGAATCATTTTCTGCGGGGGCGCTATTTATGGTGTGAGGGGGATTAACCCGGTGCCGCAGCCCGCCGGATAGAGACAGCCGTCGGAGAACGGATAATTTCGTGTTGTTCTGGCCGGAAGCTAAGGAAAAGAATGTATACTATGGAGGATGCTCATGGAGATCATTGAATTCGGCCGCGATGCGAAGACTGTTCTGATTCAGCCTGTCAATGCTTATGATCTTTCAGCGATTGACACCGAAATCAGGCTGATCCGCGAGATGACAAAGCAGGATTTTCAGTTGGTCGCAGTCAAGACCGATCGCTGGAATCATGCGCTTTCGCCGTGGCAGGCTCCGGCAGTATTCGGTGATGAACCGTTCGGCGGCGGCGCAGCGGAAACGCTTGCACAGATCTTATCGCTTTGTGCCGACAGCAGCAAAACCTATTACCTGGGCGGTTATTCGCTGGCGGGGCTTTTTGCGCTCTGGGCGGCATATCAGACGGATCTTTTCACGGGCATTGCGGCAGCATCGCCGTCGGTCTGGTTTCCGGATTTTTCTGCGTATATGCAGACGCATTTGCTTCGGACAGGCAGGGTATATTTGAGTCTTGGTGACCGCGAGGAAAAGACGCGGCATTCAGTTATGTCGGCGGTCGGCGACTGCATCCGTGCAGACTTCGCACTGCTGCAATCGCAGGGCATAGCCTGTACGCTTGAATGGAATAAGGGCGGCCATTTTACCGAGCCGGATCTCCGTACGGCAAAGGCATTTTCCTGGCTCATGCAGGGCGGGTGATGCGTGCAGGGCAGACCTTTTCTGGCTGTTTGTCATTCTATGCAGCATATGGTATACTATAACTCGATTCATTTCGCCATGCTCGGAGATTCAAATATGCATATGGAAAGAAAAGCAGTTATACGGAGCGAAAAATCGCTTTGTATAACTGCTTTTTGTATAGCATTGTATTTTATCTGATCTTCTGGCCGTCGTGGTATTCCGCATCAGACACCGGACAGCGCCAGCCGGTTGAATTCTTCCGGAGTGGTAAAGGTCGGAACCATTTTATGCAGTGCGGCAATGGCGATTGCATCGTCATTTTTCTTTGCCGCATCTCTCAGTTCCCTGAGCGCCTTAACAAAGCTTTCCGAGTCTATTTCGATCTGCTTGCCGATATAGATGAGCTTGTTGGAGGTGCGTTCAAGTCCTTCCTCCTTCATGAGCAGTTCTTCCATCAGTTTTTCACCTGGACGCAGACCGGTGAACTTGATCTCCACATCGACATAGGGCTCCTTGCCGTACATACGGATGAGGTTTTCTGCCAGCGTGACAATCCTGACCGGTTTGCCCATATCCAGCACAAAGATCTCGCCGCCCTTTGCCATAGCCGCAGCCTCTAACACCAGACTGACGGCTTCGGGGATTGTCATAAAATAGCGGATAATATCCGGATGTGTCACGGTAACAGGTTTGCCTTGCTCAATCTGTTTTTTGAAGATCGGGATTACGGAGCCGTTGGAGCCGAGCACATTGCCGAAGCGCGTCGCCACAAATTCCGTGCATTCCCCATGCTGCTGTGCAAGATACTGCACGATCATCTCACAGCAGCGCTTGGAAGCACCCATTGCGTTGGTCGGATTGACCGCCTTATCTGTTGAGATCATGACAAATTTCCGGACTTTATGATACTGCGCAAGTGTCGCGACATTAAATGTACCAATCACATTATTCTTGATGGCTTCCATCGGTGAAGTTTCCATCAGCGGAACATGCTTATGCGCCGCTGCATGGAACACGACATCCGGTTTATAGCTCTCGAAGATCTGATTCATACGGTAGTAGTCACGGACAGATGCAATCAGTGTCACAAGATTCAGCCCATCGCCGTACTCCATGATAAGCTCTTGCTGAATATCATAAGCATTATTTTCGTAGATATCAACGATCACGATCTGCTTCGGATTATATTTCGCGATCTGCCGTACCAACTCTGAACCGATCGAGCCGCCGCCGCCTGTGACCATGCAGACTTTATCATGAATAAAGTCACGGATATCCTGATTGTTGAATTTGACCGGTTCCCGGCCGAGCAGTTCCTCTGTTTTGATTTCACGAACCTGACCGATCAGACTTGTGTTTTTGCCGAGGAGCAGCGTACCGATGAAGGGCACGATTTTAAGCGGGAGGTTGGTTTCATTGCAAAGATCGATGAGGAGCTTGCGGTTATCCTCCTTCAGCGACGGTATGGCCAGAATGATCTGCTCAATCTGATACCGTCTTGCGATCTGCGGAATATCTGATGCAGTACCGACAACCTTCACACCCATGATCTCAATGTTCTGTTTTTTCGGATCATTGTCAACGATACAGACCGGCTCGAACTGCGCAGCATATTTATCCCCTTCATATGGTGACTGCCGTGCGTTCTGGATCTCCGTCAGCAGAATTTTTGCAGCAACGCCGCCGCCGATGATCATGGTACGCAAAGAGTGGACGTTGTTTTCCATTTTTACACCTCAATATCAGAACGGATCCCGGTCCTTGGTCGTTCTGACATGACCGAATTTTCAGGATCTCGTTTTTTTCACATCACGCCCCGTAACTCATTTATGCAGAGTGTACAGAGCAGACACATAGACTGCCGGCAGGCAGCCCATGCGGCGAGAGGCTGTATTCAACGAATACAGCTAGACACGGATGTATGCTTTTAGATATATTTTATCACATAACCCCTCCGCTGTCAAGTTTTTTCGCGAAATCGGGACGGAAAGAATGCTGGAAAAACAAGTGCCTCGAATATCCAATAATAATTATCGTGAAATTTGTATAATGGAATTTGTTTCTCAGAGCTGGCACGACAGGGACTGCGAAATTGAGAAAGCTGCATTCGAGATACGATAATGATATGACAATGAATTCCAAAGAATAGGCGTCAGGTCTTGGTCTGTAGACAAGGCCGAAAGCGGCCTTCCCGGTACTGCCGGCAAAAAAAAGCGGACGGTCTGCTGTGCAGCCATCCGTTATGAAGGAAAGAGGTTACCATAAGCAGATCGACGCGCTTTCGCACATCGTTCTGCAGGTGAAAACTATATATAGTATACATTCTTTTTTGTGTTTTGTCAATCTGTAAACCAATATTTCGGCATATTACACAGCAGATACAATCAAGTCGAAATGTGATTTTGATATTTTACATACCAAGCTATGACTATTTAGCTGAATTTGATTACAATTGTATCCGATATACAGTGAGATGGCATATGATTTGCTGTGTATATCAGATTTGACCGAGCAGGAATGTCAACTGCATTGCATAGATAAAAAAGTTCGTTTTGAATTTAACAATGTTCATATAATATTAACATTTTGATGGGCTACAATATAACAGTTATTTTGAAAAAAATGAATAAAAATAGCAATATATACGGAATAATACGGGTTAATATAGGTTATAATAGAACATTTTCATTCTGTGCAAAATGCAGTATAATGATAGAGGACAAAACCGTGTCCGAACGCTATTTTGTAAGGAGATTTTAAAAATGGAATTGAAGAATGCATACCTCAAATCCGTCTACGAACAGGTTGAAAAGCGCAACCCGAACGAGCCGGAATTCCTCCAGACCGTCACAGAAGTGCTCAGCACTCTGGAGCCGGTTGTCGAAAAGAGACCTGATCTGGTCGAGGCAGGCGTGATCGAGCGCATGGTCGAGCCGGAGCGTCAGATCATCTTCCGTGTTCCGTGGATCGACGATAACGGCAAGCAGCAGGTTAACCGCGGCTTCCGCGTTCAGTTCAACTCCGCGATCGGTCCGTACAAGGGCGGCCTCCGCTTCGCAAAGAATGTCTACATCGGCATCATCAAGTTCCTTGGCTTCGAGCAGACCTTCAAGAACTCCCTGACTTCTCTTCCGATGGGCGGCGGCAAGGGCGGTTCCGACTTCGATCCGCAGGGCAAGTCTGATGCAGAAGTCATGCGCTTCTGCCAGAGCTTTATGACTGAGCTTTACCGTCACATCGGCCCGAACCTCGATGTTCCGGCAGGCGACATCGGTGTCGGCGCAAGAGAGATCGGCTATCTGTTCGGTCAGTATAAGAGAATCCAGAATGAGTTCACCGGCGTTCTGACCGGTAAGGGCATTCCGTACGGCGGTTCCCTGATCCGCCCGGAGGCAACCGGCTACGGCGCTGTCTACTATGTCCAGAATATGCTCGACTACTTTAAGGATGAGATCAAGGGCAAGACCTTTGCAGTTTCCGGTTTCGGCAATGTTGCATGGGGCACCATCAAGAAGGTCAACGAGCTCGGCGGTAAGGTTGTCACGATCTCCGGACCGGACGGATACGTCTATGATCCGGACGGTATCTCCACGGACGAAAAGGTTGATTTCCTGCTCGAAATGAGAGCATCCTGCCGCAACCGCGCACAGGACTATGCCGACAAGTTCCCGTCTGCACAGTTCTTCGCTGGCCAGAAGCCGTGGGGTGTCAAGGCTGATATCCTCATGCCGTGCGCAACCCAGAATGAGGTTGGCCTTGAAGAAGCAAAGCAGATCGTTGCAAACGGTGTGAAGTATTATGTTGAGGTCGCAAATATGCCGACCACCAACGAGGCGATTGCTCTGCTGAAGGAAGCAGGCGTCATTGTTGCGCCGTCCAAGGCTGTCAACGCCGGCGGTGTTGCAGTTTCCGGTCTGGAAATGTCCCAGAACAGCGAGCGCCTGAGCTGGACTGCTGAAGAAGTCGATGCAAAGCTGAAGGGCATCATGGCGAACATCTTCAAGGCTTCCATCGAGGCTGCGAATACCTACGGTCTCGGCGATGACCTCGTTGCAGGTGCAAATATCGCAGGTTTCCTGAAGGTTGCAGAGGCTATGAAGGCACAGGGCTGTGTCTGATTTCACTGAAACTGAATAGCACAAAAGCAGATGCGGGAGTGATCCTGCATCTGCTTTTTGTATATAATATCAGTGACTGGCTGAAATCCGGATGAGTTACCAATGCTGAATAACAGGCACGGTCAGCGCCGTAACAGGGGAGCGACCGTCGGCTTTGCTGGACGGTTTGTGTAAAAAAACAAGAAGTTTCCCCGCCCGATACCGGAATAACCATTTTTTCAAAAATTTTTCTGTGATTTTGCAAAAATGTACTTGCATTTTTTTGTGAAGTATGCTACAATAGAATTACACGAAAAAATGAACCATGTTCGGAGAGTTTATCGTGTTCACGCGGTTTTTTCGATTTCAGCGTGTTTTCATCGGTTTCTGCGCTGCCCGGTCAGAATTATGCACAAATGGCAAAATGCCCAAAACGCAGCGAATCTTACTCTTGACACAGAGATCATCACAGAAAGGGGCTGTTTGACATTGGCAAAAACGAGGCTGCTGCTTCTGTTCGGCGGTACATCCAGCGAGGCGAGGGCTTCGCTTGCATCTGCAGCATCCGTTTTCCGGACACTGAATCCCGAACAGTATGAGATTGTTCCGGTCGGTATCAACCGCAAAGGACGGTGGCTCTATTATCCGGGCGGAGCCGACGAGATCGAGAATGATACATGGATCGAGAATCCTGATTGTGCGCCGGCAGTCCTTTCTCCGGATCCCGCGCACCGCGGCGTCCTTATCATGGAGGACGGCAGTTATACACTCAAGCGCATTGATGTGATCTTCTCCGTTTTGCAGGGCAAATACGGCGAGGACGGCGCGATTCAGGGTCTCTGCGAGCTTTCACATATCCCATATGTCGGCAACGGCATTTTAAGCTCGGCAGTCTGCCGGAACAAGACCATGACACATGCGCTGCTCTGCGCAGCCGGTATCCCGATGCCGAAATGGGTTTCGGTCTCTCAGCGCGATCTTAATCGTCTGGAACGCGAATATGCGCGCATCGAGGCGAACCTTGAATATCCGCTTTTCATCAAGCCGTCAAGCAGTGATTCTTCGATCGCTTCCGGCATTGCCCGTGACCGTGCCGAGCTCGCAGCACATGTTAAGCGTGCCTTTACGCAGAGCAGTACGGTTCTTGTGGAGGAATATATCGAGGGCAAAGAATTCCGGATCGGTGTATTCGGCTATGATCCGCCGTTTGCATCGTTTGTCGGCGAGATTGTCAAGGGCGAGGGCGGGAAGCTTGTCATCCCGGCGGAGCTGGACGACACGACCAGCCGCATCATCCGTGAAATGGCGATCTCCGCATTTGAAACACTAGACTGTTCGTCGCTTGCACTGTTTGATGTTTACTGCACGAACCGCGGCGATATCCTGATCGGCGAGATTAACACAATGCCGGAGCTGACACAGATTGCGGCTTATCCGGAGCTGATGTCCGATCTCGGAATACGCTATCCCTATTTGCTGGAAAAACTGATCGAGCAGGCGTTTGAGCACGCTGACCGGCAGTTCTGAACGGATGCGTAGACTGGAGGCAGCATGAGTCAATCAAAAAAACCGAACGAAAACGCTGTGCTTCGTATCAACAGCACACAGACCGCTGAGGGTGAGTCAGAAAAGACAGAGCTGGATACGAAAGCCAGGTATGAGCATACAGGCGAACAGACGGAGATCACCTATTATGAGGTGGACGACATGGGCAGAGAGACCTGCAAGACCGTTATCACGATCCTGCGGGATGATCTTGTCACAATCCGGAAGAGCGGATTTATCAGCACAGCTATGGTGCTGGAGCGCGGTAAGTCGCATCCCGTACAGTATATTTCTCCGTTCGGTACCTTGGAAATGCTGCTGTGTGCACAGACAATCAGCAGCGAATTTACGGAAAAAGGCGGAACGCTCCGGATGCAGTATCTTATAGATATCGGAGACAGCTATTCCGCTCGGAATAAGATCGAGCTGCGTGTTTCACTGCGCGGAGAGTCCGATCAATCACAGACAAAATGAAAGGAGTGCTGTTTTTTGAATCATATTTCTGCTTCCGCTGAGGAAGCGAGGGCGCTGATTATGGATGCAATGGGGAGACTTGTTGCGGATGGTGTATTTCCGGCAGAGCCGCTGCCTGCATTTAACATTGAGATCCCCGCAGACCGTGCACACGGCGACTTTGCATCAAATGTTGCAATGGCATCCGCAAAGGCTCTGCATATGGCACCGCGGAAGATTGCCGAGGAGGTCGTGAATGCGCTGGTGCTTGACGGCTCATCCTTTGAAAAGGCCGAGATCGCCGGCCCTGGATTTCTGAATTTCTATCTCTCCCAGAAATGGTATTCGCGTGTTGTGCAAAATGTCATTGCGGAGGACAAGAGCTACGGCAATTCTGATATCGGAAAAGGCAACCGGGTTCTGGTGGAATTCGTTTCTGCGAATCCGACAGGCCCGATGCATGTCGGTAATGCGCGCGGCGGTGCGATCGGCGATTCGCTCGCATCGGTATTGCAGGCCGCAGGCTATGAGACCGAGCGTGAATTCTATATCAATGATGCCGGAAACCAGATCGAAAAATTCGGAAAATCGCTCTCGCTGCGCTATATGCAGCTCTGCTCTGAAAAGGGACAGGCAGTGATGAAGGCTGCCGCCGATACCGAAGCGGTCTGCAAAGCTGTTTACGGCGAGAACGGCAATACGCCGGATTTCCCGATGCCGGAGGATGTCTATCTCGGACAGGACATTATCGCGCACGCCAAGCATTATTATGATCTGCACGGTGATGCACTCGCTGCCGTCACCGATGAGGAACGCCGCAAAGAACTTGCAGCCTATGCGCTCCCGATTAACATTCAGGGCCTCAAGGATGACCTTGCACAGTATCGGATCCATTATGATACATGGTTCCCGGAAAGCACGCTGCATCAGGACGGCAGCGTGAAGCAGATCATTGAACAGCTCAAGGCGAGCGGCTATACCTATGAGCAGGACGGCGCTCTCTGGTTCAAAGCGGAGGAGCTCGGAGCCGATAAGGATTTTGTCATCGTCCGCTCGAACGGTATCCCGACCTATGTTGTGCCGGATATCGCCTATCATTATAACAAGCTCGTCACGCGGTATTTCGACCGCGCGATCGACATTCTCGGCGCAGACCATCACGGCTATGTGCCGCGTCTGAAGGCTGCACTGACTGCACTCGGTGTGGATGCGTCTCGTCTGACAGTCGTGCTGATGCAGATGGTTGCGGTCATGCGCGACGGCAAGCCTGTCAAGCAGTCCAAGCGCAGCGGCAAGGCGCTGACGCTCGTCACACTGCTGGAGGATATCCCGGCGGATGCAGCGAGATTCTTCTTCAATCTGCGCGAAGCGAATTCACATTTTGAATTCGACCTCGATCTCGCCGTGGAGAAATCCTCGTCGAATCCGGTCTATTATGTGCAGTACGCGCATGCGAGAATTTGCAGCCTGATCCGGAATCTGGAGGAGGCAGGCGTACCGATGCCGCAGAGCGGTGCAGGAGATCTTGATCTGCTTCAGACACCCGCAGAGCGTGAGCTGATTCGTCAGCTCGCACTGATGCCCGCGGAGGTCGAAACAGCTGCACGGCTGCTCGATCCCTCCAGACTGACGAAATACACTGTTGATCTGGCGGCACAGTTCCACAAATTCTATGACAGCTGCAAGGTGCGCGATGCGGAAACGCCCGCACTGCGCGATGCAAGAATGCTGCTTTGCAATGCTGTCCGGATTGTGCTGGGCAATACGCTCGGTCTGCTGAAGGTTACAGCACCGGAGAGAATGTAACCAGTTTGCAACAATTTGGTTACAGTTCGGAAAATGAGATTGTGAAAAATTCGGTAAAATTTACAATGAAAACTGCCGATTATGCCTGAATTCACGGAATGTTAACATTCTGTTCATAGTTTGTTAACAACATGACAGGAGAAATATGTTACAATCTGTAATAGTTTCAGTATCAGGGAAACTATTACAGATGGCATCATCCCTCCTGCCTGAACTCATGGCACTCCCAAATTAAAATTCATGAAGAAAGCGAAGGGATTGAATTATGTCTAACAGACCCTTTCAGGGACTTGTTGTCCAGATGCATGACACCATTCACGCTACGATCGGCGTCATCGATGAGACCGCAACCATTATCGCGTGCAGCGATCCGTCCAAGGTCGGAACCACAAACGAATTTATTTCGATGGACATGAACGAATCCGGTGATCTGTTCATCCGGGACGGCTACACCTATAAGCCGTTCGGTGTGCGTACTACGCCGGATTATGCCGTGTTCGTTGAGGGTACCGACGAGAATGCCGCGAAGTATGCGGATATCCTCGCGATCGCAATGTCCAGCATCAAGCAGTATTATGACGAAAAGTACGACCGCAACAATTTCATCAAGAATGTTGTGCTGGATAATGTGCTGCCTGGCGATATTGTCGTCAAGGCTCGTGAGCTGCATTTCAATGCAGAGATCAGCCGTGTTGTATTCCTGATTCGCATTGTTTCTGCGAACGATATCTCGGCTTATGATGTCATTCAGAATCTGTTCCCGGACAAGAGCAAGGATTTCGTCTTTAATATCACCGAGACCGACATCGTTCTGGTCAAGGAGATCAAGCCCATCGTTGAGAGCAAGGATCTTGAAAAGCTTGCGCGTTCAATCGCGGATACGCTTTCCAGTGAGTTTTATACCCGTGTCAATGTCGGCATCGGTACCTCTGTCGTCGGCGTTAAGGATCTGGCTCGCTCCTTTAAGGAAGCACAGACCGCGCTTGAGGTCGGCAAGGTCTTTGATACGGATAAGGTCATCGTCAGCTATGATAATCTCGGCATTGCCCGTTTGATTTATCATCTGCCGACCACCCTCTGCGAGACTTTCCTGCATGAGGTGTTCAAGCGCGGCAGCATCGAAAGCCTCGATCATGAAACATTGTTCACGATCCAGCGCTTCTTCGAGAATAACCTCAATGTCTCTGAGACATCGAGAAAGCTGTTTGTTCACCGCAACACGCTGGTCTACCGCCTTGAAAAGATCAAAAAGCTCACCGGTCTCGACCTCCGCGAATTTGATCACGCGATTGTATTCAAGATCGCGCTGATGGTGAAAAAATATCTGTCCTCAAGTCCTGTAAAATTCTGAGGCAGAGCGCATATTGCTGGATTTCAGTTTGTACTGGGGAGTGCCGAACGGAGTGATCTGTTTGGCATTTTCCATGTTTACTGCACCCGCAAAAATGCAGCTTCGCATAACAGTATAGAAAGACAGCGCTGTTCTCACAAAGTACAAAAAGGAGGCGTTAACTTGGTAGAACTTAAAAATGTATCCGTCACCTATGAAAGCACTGGTGTCGAAGCACTTTCAGATGTCAGTCTGAAGGTCGAGGACGGTGAGTTTGCATTTGTGATCGGACGCTCCGGCGCCGGAAAAAGTACGCTCATCAAGCTGCTGCTGAAGGAGCTGGACGCAAACAGCGGTGAGGTTTATGTCAACGGCTACGATCTGACGAAGATGAAGAAGCATAAGGTACCGGAATTCCGCCGCACGATCGGCGTTGTGTTTCAGGATTACCGCCTGATCGACACGATGACCGTCTATGAAAATATCGCATTCGTTTTGCGCGTCATTGATGCGCCGAGAAAACAGATTCGCAAGCGCGTTCCCTATGTGATGTCGCTGGTCGGGCTTCAGGATAAGGCTGACTGCTATCCGAGTGAGCTTTCCGGCGGCGAGCAGCAGCGATGCGCATTGGCCAGAGCGCTCGTAAATGATCCCGCGCTGCTGATCGCGGATGAGCCAACCGGAAATGTCGATCCGGAACTGGCATACGAGCTGGTCGAGCTGCTTCAGGGCATCAATGCCTGCGGAACGACGATCCTTATGGTTACGCACGCGCACGAAATGGTCAGACATTTCGGCGGGCGTATCATCAATATCAGCGAAGGTGAGGTCGTATTCGACGAAGTGATTGGAGGCGCAGAAATTGAAGCTCAGTAGTTTTCGGTATCTCGTCGGGCAGGGCTTCGATAATGTCTGGAAAAACCGCGTTATGGCGTTTGCCTCGTTCTGCGTGCTTCTGGTAAGTCTCCTGCTCGTTGGTATCTCAGTATTGTTCTATGTCAATATCAATGCGATCATCGGTGGTATTGAGGATAAGAATGAAGTTATCGTGTATCTGCTGGACGGTACGGAGCAGGCACGGATTTCCGAGATCGGCGATCAGCTTTGCATGATGGACAATGTTGCTAATGTGACATATTATCCGCGTGAGGAAGCCTTCATTGACCTGAAGGCAAAGATGAGCGATCAGGCGGAGGTCTTTGAGTCGCTCGGCGATGACAATCCGCTGCCGGATGCTTATCGCATCCGCGTGACTGATATTTCAAAAATGGACGAAACGCTGAAGGCGACTGAATCAATCGCCGATGTGGAATATGTCCGCTCGCCGGATTCCTTCGTCGAGCTTCTGACTGAGACACGCCGCGTCGTAACGATCGTCGCATCTGCAATCATCATTGCGCTGCTGATCGTTTCGATGGTCATCATTTCAAACACCACGCGTGCATCGGTTTATTCCCGCCGCCGCGAAATCAGCATTATGCAGTCCGTCGGCGCGACGAAGGGCTTTATCCGCTTCCCGTTCTTCATCGAGGGCATGATTAACGGCTTTATGGCGGGTGCTTTCGCAACGCTGCTGACATGGTTTGCATATGACAG
Source organism: Oscillospiraceae bacterium (assembly GCA_024404875.1). GTDB lineage: Bacteria > Bacillota > Clostridia > Oscillospirales > Ruminococcaceae > Firm-04. The sequence goes on along the minus strand of JAKSPK010000003.1, from coordinate 9,784 downwards.
TCTGGTTAGTCTGTTCAGCAGATTTGACATTTTGAGCACGATCGGGCTCGGCAATGTGATCCCGTTCAACGAAATTTATGTGATAGTTACGCTGGCATATGTCGTGACCGGTGCTCTGATTGGTGCGATCGGAAGTGTCGCATCGACCAGTGTGCATTTGAAATACCGCGCCGCAAATATGTGATGCATCGAAAGGAAGATTTTGCATGAATCAGAAAATCCGGAAGGCGCTCGCGATCCTTTCTGCGGTTATCCTGACCGGATCATCTATGGCAATGCAGATGTACCGTGCGCCTTCTGTGACGGTATCTGCAAAGACACTCAAGGAGATCGAACAGGAGAAAAAAGAGAAGCAGGCACAGATCGACGCCAAGAAGGAAGAGCTGGCAAAGCTTGCTGACGATATCAACAGCAAATCTGAATATGAAAAGACACTGAAAGAGGAAGTCGAACTGATCAACGGCAAGCTGCTGCTGATCGACTCGCAGATGACCAGTGTCATCGGCGATATTTCGGCAAAACAGGCGGAGATCGCCCGTTTGCAGGAAGAGATCGACGCTGAGCAGCTGGAGGTTGAGGACGGCCTCAGGCTTTTCAAAAAGCGTATCCGCACACTCTATGTCCACGGCAATGACAGTTTGCTGTCAGCGCTGGTCGGTGCATCGAGCTTCTACGATGTGCTTGCGAAGATTGATGTGATTAAGCGCATTTCCGAGCATGACGATAAAATGATCGACAAGCTGCAGGAAGATATTCGTTCCCTGACCGAGCATCAGAAGGATCTGACCGCCAGTGTGCAGGCGCTGAATATCAAGCAGACTGAGATCGAGCTCCTGCAGGATGAATTCCAGAATTCCCGTGAGGAGCTGGATACGACGATCGCCGGTACGGACTATGAGATCTATGAGCTGACTCAGCAGCAGTATAATGTCCACAGTGAGATCCAGATCCATGAGGACGAGCTGGAGGAGATTAACGAGGAGCAGGATCGAATCATTGCCGAGGCGCTTCGCAAGATCGAGGAGGAGGAGCGCAAGCGCAAGGAGGCCGAGGAAAAACGCAAGGCCGCCGAGGAAGCGCGCCGTACCACCACGACTACCACCACAACAACGACTACCACAACGACCACAACCACAGCGCCGCCCGTTGTGACCGAAGCACCTGCGCCGATCACACAGGCTCCGGCACCTGTCACACAGGCACCGACTCCCGTTACCCAGGCGCCGCAGACACAGGCTCCGGTCATCACGCAGCCGCCTGCGCCTGTTACTCAGGCACCGACCACCGCACCGACAGCACCGCCGACCACCAAGGCGACAACTGTTGCAACGACAACGGCTCCGCCGGCGACGGTTCCCAGCGGCTATATGTTTGCATGGCCGGCACCCGGAAACTACACTATTTCCAGCTATTTTGGTCTGCGCACTGATCCGTTCGGATCCGGCAGCACCACCGGTCACAGTGGTCTGGATATCATCGGACCGACCTCCGCAAGCGGCGGACCTGCCTGCGCAGCCGGTAACGGTACGGTCGCATATGTCTGCACGAACGGCTGGGGCGGCGGATACGGCAATCATGTCGTAATTTCCCACGGCAATGGCTATTCGACACTCTATGCGCATCTTTCGCGTGCGACAGTTTCTGTCGGTCAGCAGGTTACGGTCGGCCAGCAGGTCGGCGTCATCGGCGCGACCGGTCAGGTTACCGGACCGCATCTGCACTTTGAAGTGCGCATCAACAATAACCGTGTCAATCCGCTGAACTATGTGCCGCATTGAGGCAGGCTCAGCGAAAGAAGTGAAAAGAACCCAGGCGGCAGGAGACAAATGTCTCTTGCCGTTTGCGGCATAAAAGAAACGGAAAGAGACGAAGCATTGTGAAAAAGAAAATCGGGTTCGGCGCGGCGCTCAGTCTGATGGCGCTGACTTCCGCCGTCACATTTGTTCTCACGCTCTCAGTCAGCCGCGAGATGTTCAACAGCAAGGTCTCGGAGATCGACCGGCTTGCCGAAAAGTATGCGCGGCTCGATGAGCTGGACGAGATTGTCCGCCGCGAATATTATCAGGAGATTCCGGAGGAAGATGTCCTTGACGGGATGCTGATGGGATATGTCTACGGCCTCGGTGACCGCTACAGCACCTACCGCAGCAACCGTGCGTATGAAGAATACCAGGACAACAATGCGGGTGTATATGTCGGTATCGGCATAACAGTGCAGATACCGGATTCCGGCGATGCGCAGATCGTGGGCGTTGCTGAGGGCGGATCTGCGGAAAAGGCCGGTATCGAAGTGGGCGATTGGCTTGTCGCGGTTGAGGATATCAAGGTGGACGGAAATTATCAGGAAGCGATCGACGCGATTGAGGGCGAGGTCGGTACAAAGGTGCGTCTGCTGATCCGCAGGCATGACACAGACGAGGAAAAAGAATACAAGGTACCCCGTGCGAAAATTGACGAAGTTACGATCGAGTCAAAGATGTTGCCTGATAAGGTCGGCTATATCCGCGTTGCGAAGTTTCGCACGGTCACAGCGGAGCAGTTTGCCGAAGCACGGCAGGATCTGCTTGATCAGGGCGCAAAGGCGTTCATTTTTGATATGCGCAATAATGGCGGCGGTGTGCTGTCAGCACTTGAAAAGATGGTCGATCCGATGCTGCCGGAAGGTGAGCTGGCTTTTGCACTGTCCCGCTCCGGCGATTCCAGCCCGATCATCAAATCTGATGCGAAATGTATGGAGATGCCATATGCGGTGCTGGTTAACGGCAATACTGCAAGTGCATCAGAGCTGTTTGCCTGCCTGATGCGCGATTATGCGGATGCGGTGTTGGTCGGTGAGCAGACTTTTGGCAAGGGCATTATGCAGACATCCTTTGATTTGGAGGGAGGCGGCGTGACGCTGACGACCGCAACCTACTCGACCGGCAAATCACCCTGCTATCACGAGGTCGGTCTGGAGCCGGACATCACTGTGGAACAGGCTGAGGGCGAGGAGGATACGCAGCTTGCCGCAGCGCAGGAGGCGATCGGCAAAAAAATCGCAGATGCGTGAAGGCGGAGGGGCTATGGAGCAGACAATATGGTTCAAGCAGCCCGCGGGCAGGTTCGAGGAGGCATTTCCGATCGGTGCGGGACGGCTCGGCGCAATGGTTTACGGAGCGCCGGAACGCGAATTATTACAACTGAATGAGGATTCGATCTGGTCGGGCGGAAAGCGCAGCCGTGTCAATCCCGATGCGCAGGAGAACTGGCGCGAGATCCGGCGCCTCGTCATGAACGGAGAGGTTTCAGAAGCGGAAAAGCGCGCATTTATGCAGATGCAGGGTTGTCCGCCGAATATGCGTCATTATATGCCGCTCGGTGATCTCACGCTGCAGCTGGTGCTGCCGGACGGTGAGCCGGAGCATTATTGCCGCAGTCTTTCTCTGCAGGATGCGCTTTGTACGGTCAGCTTTCGGCAGGGCGGGGGCGTGTTCCGCCGCGAGATCTTCGCATCAGCAGCGGCGCAGTGCATTGTACTGCATCTGACCGGCACAGTACCATTTTCACTGGCGGCATCGCTGGACGGCCGCGACGATTACTATGACCGCAATATCGTCACGGAAATGCAGGAAGGCTTTGCACTGCTCTTTGACGGCGGTTCCGGCGGCGGAGACGGTATTCGCTTCTGCGCGGCGCTGCGGGCGGATTCTCCGGACAGTCCAGTCACGCGCTCAGGAAATCAGCTATGTATTGAACATACGCTGGAGGCAACGCTTGTTTTTGCGGCGCGGACATCCTATTATCATCCGGAAGGCGATCCTGAAGCGCTGGCACTTGCAGATGTCAATACAGCGCTTCAGTCATCCTATGAAGAATTGAAAAAGGCGCATCTGCGGGATTATCACGCGCTTTACCAGCGGACATCGGTCACGCTGCCGGATGCGGCGCTCTCAGGCGAAATGCCGACGGATGCGCTGCTCACTGCCGCAAAGGAAAATGATTCGCGGGCGCTGAATGCGCTGCTTGGCCTGTATTACTGCTTCGGGCGATACTTGATGATCGCAGGGAGCCGTGCAGGTTCGCTGCCGCTGAATTTGCAGGGCATCTGGAATGCGGATATGTGGCCGGCATGGGGTGGACGCTTTACGGTCAACATCAATACCGAAATGAATTACTGGCCGGCGGAAAGCTGCGGCTTGCCGGAATGTCATCTGCCGCTGTTTGCGCTGCTGCGGCGCGTTATGGAGCAGGGCAGACAGACTGCGCGGGAAATGTATGGGCTTCACGGATCGGTCTGCCATCACAATACCGACCTCTGGGGGGATACGGCACCGCAGGATCTCTGGATGCCTGCGACAATCTGGCCGACGGGCGGCGCATGGATCGCGCTGCATATTATGGAGCATTACCGCTATACACACGATCGCCGCTTTCTCGCGGAACATTTCGATATTTTGTACGAATTTGCGTTGTTTTTTTCGGAGTATCTCACAGAGGATGCGCAGGGCAATCTTGTGACCTGTCCGAGTGTATCGCCGGAGAATACCTATTGTCTGCCAAATGGCGAGCGCGGCTGTCTCTGCGCAGGACCGTCAATGGATTCGCAGATCATCCGGCAGCTTTACAGCGACCTGACCGAAGCGGATGCGATTCTTGGCAGGCACTGCGATCTGATTCCGATCCTGCGGACGCAGTCCGAAAAGCTTCCAAAGCCGGAAATCGGCAAATACGGGCAGATCATGGAATGGGCGGTTGATTACGATGAGGTTGAGCCGGGACACCGCCATATTTCTCAGCTTTTTGCACTGCATCCCGCACATCAGATTTCGCCGCGCAGAACACCTGCGCTGGCAGATGCCGCCGCCGCAACACTGAAACGCCGTCTGACGCACGGAGGCGGACATACCGGCTGGAGCTGCGCATGGATTGCGAATATGTATGCGCGGTTGAATGACGGCGCGTCGGCATTTGCGGCAATGACCAAGCTGATGCAGGACTCGACAAATCCGAATTTATTCGATATGCATCCGCCGTTCCAGATTGACGGTAATTTCGGTGGAACGGCTGCGATTGCGGAGATGCTTCTGCGCTCCGATCCCGACGGGATCACGCTGCTGCCGGCGCTGCCTGAAGCATGGCCGAGCGGCACATTCAGCGGCCTGTGTGCATACGGCGGCTTTGCGCTTTCGGCCGAATGGCAGGCGCATAAGCTGACCGATCTGACCGTACATTCGCGGTTTGGCGGCATCTGCCGCCTGTATCTGCCGGCAGGTGTGTATCTGCTCGGCGGCAAATCTACAGAAAAGGAGGCGGACGGTTCTTTGCAGTTTGAGACCGAGCCGAAGGGTGTGTATCACCTGACAGCGATTTGAAACGAATGCAGCACCTTAGCGGTGCATTCCGGTATTCTCTGTTATTTCTGACAGTCGCGGCGATCTCGGCAGGCTATCTGTTGCTGCCGGTGCCAAAGCGCGAGCCTGTGCCGGATTCGGGCAGCTATGATGCATACAGCCGTCTGCTGACCGCTGCAAAGGATGGCCGCAGCACCGAGCCGTATACACTGGAGCTGCCGGAGATTACGCCTGCGCCGTGTTCTGTCCGTGTGGAAGCGGAGAATGCAGGTTTGCCGGTGCCTGAGAGCCATGCCTACCAGCGCACGGATTATTCTGGCAACGGCTATCTTGCCGGCATTCCCGCGCAAACACGCTCCGCGTTGACTTTTCGTGTCAATGTTCCGCAAACGCAGCGCTATTCTGTGACACTCTGTCTTGCATCGGATTGTACCGGTACGCATACCCTGCGGATCGGGGACAAGGTGAATTCGCAGTTTCTGCTGGAAAGCACCGGCAGCTTTGTTCGCATCACATTCCACCGTATTTTTCTGATGCAGGGCGAGACGGAGATTTCGGTTGATACCGGAAACAGCACGCTCGATGCGGATTATCTGGAGCTGACCGATGACAATACAGCAGAGGATGACGGCACCGTTCCCACAGAAACGCTCTGCGATCCGGCTGCATCGCCGAATGCGCAGAAGCTCTATGAGACCATGCGCAGCTTCTGGGGTGAGAAGATGCTGACCGGACAGTATGTCTCCGGCAGCAGCAATCAGGAGCTGGAAGCTATCCTCGCAATGACCGGACAGCTTCCGGCGATCCGGTTCAGCGCGCTCGGCAGCAGCAATGACCGTCGGACGGTGCAGGATTCCGCTGACTGGCATCATTATCTCGGCGGGATTGTCGGGCTGATGTGGCAATGGAATGCGCCTGGTACGGATTCCGTATATACGGAGGACACCGGATTTGATCTTCATGCCGCGCTGCGTGATCAGGAGATTGCCGCGCTTGCAATGTGCAGTACGGCTGATGCTGCCGCGGATGACGGCATTCCTGCGGAGGCGGTGCAGCTTCTTGCAGATATTGACGAGATGGCAGAAACCCTGCGGCCGCTTGCGCAAATGGATATTCCGGTGCTTTGGCGGCCGCTGCATGAAGCAGGCGGCGGCTGGTACTGGTGGGGCGGCTCGGGCCGGAGCAGCTATCTGAAGCTCTGGGAGCTGCTTTATACGCGCCTGACCTCCTACCACAATATCCACAATCTGATCTGGATCTGGAACGGGCAGAGCGCAGGCTATCTCGTGCCGGAATCGCAATTCGACATCGCCGCAGTTGATGTGTATTTGCAGCCGGAGATCGAATTCGGCAGCCGTTATGAGCAGTTCCATTCTCTGCGGCATCTGACGGGGGGCGGCAAGCTGCTCGCACTCAGCGAGTGCAGCGCGGTACCCGATCCGGAAATGATCCGCATTGACAGTGCGGTCTGGTCGTTCTTCGGGCTTTGGTACGGTGAATATCTGCCCTCGCCTGATGCACAGGATGACTTGCTTAATTATTCAAGTAGCGATTTGTATAATCTGTACAACTGTGAATTTGCTTTATCACTGAATGATTTCTTGTCATACTGCTGATAATCTATTGAAATTGCTGCCGAATTATGGTATAATAGTACCATAGAATTCCGTGCACATTGCGGAGAGAAAGGCGGATTTTGAATATGAAGAATCAGGTTATCAACGGGGTTTCCATTCCGAATATGCCGTGGCAGGAGAAGCCGGCGGGCTGCAAGGATGTAATTTGGCGCTATGACAGCAATCCGGTCATCCGCCGCGACCATCTTGATATGTCCAACAGCATCTTCAACAGCGCGGTCGTTCCGTTTGAGGGCGGCTTTGCCGGCGTGTTCCGTGTCGATGACAAGGCGCGCAATATGGAGCTGCACGCAGGCTTTTCCAAGGATGGTCTTAACTGGGATATCAATGAATCGCGCATCGAGTTTGTCAAGACATCGCCGGAGCTTCAGGATTTTCAGTACGGCTATGATCCGCGCGTTTGCTGGATCGAGGATCGTTTTTATGTGACATGGTGCAATGCTTATGGCTGGAAGCCTACGATCGGCTGTGCATATACCTATGATTTCAAGACATTCTACCAGATTGAAAACGCATTCCTGCCGTTCAACCGCAACGGTGTGCTGTTCCCGCGTAAGATCGGCGGCAACTTTATGATGATGAGCCGTCCGTCCGACAGCGGCCATACGCCGTTTGGTGATATTTATATTTCACAGTCTCCGGATATGACCTTCTGGGGCAAGCACCGCCATGTGATGGGACCGAGTATGGGCTGGGAATCGACGAAGATCGGCGCAGGCCCGATTCCGATTGAGACAGACCGCGGCTGGCTGATCTTCTATCACGGTGTTCTGACCTCCTGTAACGGTTATGTCTACAGCTTCTCTGCGGCACTGCTTGATAAGGACGAGCCGTGGAAGGTGCTGAAACGCGGCAGAGAATATCTTCTCAGCCCGCAGAAGGATTATGAGTGCATCGGCGATGTGCAGAATGTCACATTCCCGTGCGCAAATCTGGTGGATGCAGACACCGGACGCATTGCAATCTATTACGGCTGCGCGGATACCTGCACGAGCCTGTGCTTCACGACGGTTGACGATGTGATCGCATGGCTGGATACACATTCGCAGGTTTGATGCCATAAGAATAAGCGAAATGACTTCGAGGGACGCTGTGCCTTCGGAGTCATTTGTTTACCAAAAAATCCGGAGATATTTGAATGATGCTGACATAAAAATGTCACGAATTGCGTTGACTTTCCGGTTTGACTGTGATACAATAAATATGATCGATGAACCGGAGCGTGATATGAATGACGAAAATGGTCCGGGTGCTTTTGATTGATTCGCGAAAATATTGAGACAAATGAAAGAAGGAGCTTGCTATGAGAATATTACACAGATTGACCGCCTGCATCTGCGGCGCTGCGCTGGCTGCAGCGGCTTTGATGCCGTTCCCGCAGAGTGCTGCCGCTGACAGCGCAGAGATTGCGCATGATCCGTCGCGCAATGTGCAGGAGGAGGGCGTCGGCAATCCGTTCAACTTCGGTGAGCGTATGGCGCCGGAGGGGACAAGTGTTGACGAGCTGCGTGCAGTCAATCATAAGATGACCGTGCAGCAGGTTAAATATGCGCTCTATAAGGAGATTGACGAGCATTGGGAGCTTATTTCGACACGCTTTGGTCAGCGCGAACGAGAGAAGGTCTATGCGCTGTTTCTTGGTGTCGGCACACTGGAATCCACACTCGGCGGAAACGGCGACGGTGCGGATATCGAGACTGCGTTTTCTGAGGGGTTCGGTGTCAGCTCGGCACACGCATACGGCACGCTGCAAACTGCGGTCACTGCGTTTTATGATCCCGGTACTTCGTTTATGCAGGAGGCTGATGTGCCGGAGATGGAATGGTATTCGCTGACACAGGAGAATTTCTATGACGCGATTATTTCCAATCATTTGGGCATTCGCAAAATCATTCATTTCATCCGTTCAGCAATCGTGGACTATGATCTGGATGGCTGGCAGGTCGTCCGTGGGGCACTGAAAGGCCATAATACCGGCTGGGCGAATTATACCGGCGATAATGAAGGCTATTACGCGAATTATCCGGACGAAGGTGCGGCACTGGCACAGTGGTATTATGAGGAGGGGCATCTCTACGATAATACATTTACTTGGACGAAGGCTGAGGCTGCAGCAAAGCAGCGTGCCGGTAATCCGTGGGCGGATTGGTGGTATGATATTGAGCCGAGTCTGGCAGAAGTCAGCGGAGAGACGGAGACGAGCGGTACGACAACGACAGTTGAACCGACACCGGCTTATCTGCGCGGAGATGTGGATCTGAACGGCAGTGTTGAGATCGCGGATGCGGTGCTGCTGACGAAGTCGCTCTGCTGCATTGAGATACTGAATGAGCAGCAGGGGCGGGCAGGCGATCTGAACGATGACCGAAAGCTGAATGCGGTCGATCTGACCTTGCTGAAACGACTTATTACATCACAGTGATGAATGGCCCGCATAAAATTTTGTGCAGAATAACGAATTTGCAAAAAATCAGAAAAAAGCCTTGACATTTGGACAGGTTTCTGCTATAATAAGCGAGTAGTGAATGCGAGTGTGCTGGAATTGGCAGACAGGCTAGCTTGAGGTGCTAGTGCTCGAAAGGGCGTGTGGGTTCAAGTCCCGTCACTCGCACCACTTTTTTCTTGCCCTATAGGGCGAGCGTAGACAGTTTACCATATGGAAAGATGGCTGAGCTGGTCGAAGGCGCACGACTGGAAATCGTGTAGGCGTTGATAGCGTCTCGAGGGTTCGAATCCCTCTCTTTCCGCTTTTGTGAAAAGTCCTAGATGCGTGAAAATCAAGCATCTAGGACTTTTTTCTTATTTTCAACTGAAATT
>JAKSPK010000029.1 GCA_024404875.1 Oscillospiraceae bacterium | reverse complement strand
TGACTTCTTCGTCCTCAGTTACTTCCGCATCTCCGCTCAATTCACTGTCTTCGGCGATTTCCGCATCCTCAAAGATTTCTTCGTCACCGGTAAACTCGACCTCCTCAACGAATTGCGTTGATTCAGCGGGCTTCTCCGTTTCAATGTCTGCATCCTCACCATCGAAATCCGCCTCTGTGACGCTGTCCGCATCCTCAATATGTTCTATGTCCGCCTCGGCAGCATCGCGGATCTGAATCATTGCTGCACTGTGTTCACCCGGAATCTCAACATTGAGCGGATCAAATTTCGCATCGGATTCCGCCTGTGCTGCAGCCTCAGCACTGCGCGGGAAGAACAGTGTGATCGTTGTGCCGCTGCCGAGCTGACTTTCCAGCTCGATCGAAGCACCGTGGAACTGGGCACCGTGCTTGACGATTGAAAGGCCGAGTCCCGTTCCGCCGATTTGCTTGGAATGGCTCTTATCGACGCGGTAGAAGCGCTCGAAGATCCGTTCTTTATCCGCCTGCTGGATGCCGATGCCGGTATCCGCAACGGAGAAGATAGCCTGCTGATCGGTGCAGGTCACCTTCATTTTGACCGAACCGTTTTCATTATTGTATTTGATCGCATTGTCGCAAAGATTATAGAGCATTTCTTCGACAATGACCGGAACGCCCTGCATCGGTGCCGCATTGCCTTCCAGTTCCATTGTGATGCCGTGTGCATCGGCCGCGGAGCGAAGCTGCTCCAGAACATTACCTGCGACCTCATAGAGATCCAGCGGCAGAACTTCTTCCGTAAAGCTCTCGTCATCGAGCCGCGAGAGCCGGATGATATCCTCGATCAGCGCAATCATTCTGGCGGATTCATCACGGATGCGCTTTGCAAAACCGCCGATATCCTTTTTCTTGACCATGCCGGATTCCATCATATCTGCAATGCCGTAAATCGAGGTCAGCGGTGTTTTCAGCTCATGTGAGACATTCGATGTAAATTCCCGGCGCAGCGCATCGCGCTTCTCACGCTCGGTCACATCCAGCAGCACCAGCACAGCACCGGTCATGCGTTTCTCACGGATAACCGGATTCGCAATGATCTGCACGGCATGATCACCGACTGTCAGCGTTTCTGAGCCGCGGATGCCGTCCAGCGTGCGCTTGACGAGTTTCCGGAAACGCTTGCTGTCGCTGAGATCATAGACGGGGAAATAATCGTCATCGAGATCTTCCCTGCCGAGCAGCCGGAGTGCGGCGCGGTTATAGGACAGCATTCTGCCGGCCGCACTGACGAGCAGCAGACCTTCCTGCATATTGTCAGTCAGCACCTTGAGCTGCTCCTGCTGACCAGTCAGCTCATTCATTTGCGTGTCAATCTGTGCCTTCAGGCTCGTGACCTGTCTGGCAAGCGGCTTCAGCTCCGGAAACTGTTCAATCACGGATTTTGAGTCGATGCGGAGCCTTTTGAGCTTCTGGCCAATGCCGTGTGCCATCCGGCCGCTGATCAAGTACAGCGGTGCGATCAGGAGCAGGCCGGTGATAATGCTCATCGGGATAAGCTGCAAAACAAGCCGGAAATAGTTTTCTGTCGGCATCAGCAGCGGATAAATCAGAACACAGAGAGCCAGTGTCAGCCCCATCGCGGTCAGCAGCTTAAGAAACAGCGTTTTCTTCATTCTGTAGCCTCCGTCGGATTGGAATAATTGTCCTGAAACCGGTATCCGACACCGCGGACGGTCTCAACGGCATTGCCTGCATCGCCGAGCTTTGCGCGGAGCGTCCGGATGTGGACATCAATCGTACGGCTCTCACCGGCATAATCATATCCCCAGACGGATTCCAGTATGCGTTCACGGCTCAGCACAATGCCCTGATTACGCATGAGTGTCGCAAGCAGATCAAATTCCTTGCCGGTCAGTCCGATCTCATTTTCATGCACAGTCACACAGTGGCGGGCAGTCGAAAGGGTGATGCCGCCGCTGCAGAGTGTTTCGCCCTCATCCGATGCAGCAGTACGGCGCTGCAAAGCGCGAATGCGAGAGAGCAGTTCCATGACGCCGAAGGGCTTTGCAAGATAATCATCCGCACCGCTGTCCAATCCCATAACTTTATCATATTCGGTGCTGCGGGCGGAAAGCATCATGATCGGGAGCTTTTTGGTTGCCGGATTCTCGCGCAGCCAGCGCAGAACAGAAAGCCCGTCTTCCTCCGGCAGCATGATATCCAGCAGCACGACATCCGGAACCGATTCGGCCACCGCAGCCCGGAATTTCGAGGGCAGCGCAAACCCGCGGATCTCCTGACCGGAGCTTTGCAGGGCATAGACTGTAAAATCGCGGATATTCTGATCATCTTCGAGCAGATATATCATGATATCCTCCCTTCAAACTACATTCTGTTTTATTATATCACATTTTCGCGTATTTTGCAAGTTTTTTTCGTTTTGCGTCAATTTTTCACAGGATTCGGAGCGGAAAGCCGCCAAAGGCTGCAAAATGTCACATTCACCCAGATACATTGTCTTGACATTTTCGTGATTATGTGCTATGATATATGCGAAGCAGGGGAGTCTTCAAAAAGGCTGAGAGGGAACTGTGCGTTCCGACCCTTATACCTGTCAGGATCATGCCTGCGTAGGAAGTATCAGAATAACCGGTCAGTCAGCGGTGCTTCCCATGCGGATGCACCGCTTTACTATTGTCAATTCACGGAGGATTACATGAGAAATTACACCACCCAGATGGACGCCGCAAAACGCGGCATCATCACACCGGAAATGGAGACCGTCGCCGCCAAGGAACAGCTTTCTGCTGAGGTCATCCGTGCGCGTGTCGCGGCCGGCACTGTCGCCATTCCAGCCAATGTCCGCCACACCTCGCTTTCCGCTGAGGGTATCGGCATGGGACTCAAAACCAAGATCAATGTCAATCTCGGCATCTCCGGCGATGCGAAGGACTATGATCTCGAAATGCAGAAGGTTGACCTCGCGCTGAAATTCGGAGCCGAGGCAATCATGGATCTCAGCAACTACGGAAAGACCAATACCTTCCGGCAGGCGCTGATCGAAAAATCTCCCGCCATGATCGGCACTGTCCCGATGTACGATGCAATCGGCTATCTGGACAAGGATTTGCTGGAGATCTCCGCTGAGGACTTTCTGCGCGTTGTTCGTGCACACGCCGAAGAGGGCGTGGACTTCATGACCATTCATGCCGGCATCAACCGCCGTGCCGTCGAAGCATTCCGGCGCGAGGGCAGACGCATGAATATTGTCTCACGCGGCGGCTCGCTCCTGTTCGCATGGATGATGATGACCGGAAACGAGAATCCGTTCTTCGAGCATTACGATGCGGTGCTGGATATCCTCCGCGAATTCGATGTCACGATCAGCCTCGGTGATGCGCTGCGTCCTGGATGCATTGACGACAGCACCGATGCCGCACAGATCAGCGAGCTGATTGAGCTTGGCAACCTGACCGCACGCGCATGGGAAAAAGATGTGCAGGTCATGGTTGAAGGCCCCGGCCACATGGCAATGAATGAGATCGCCGCGAATATGGCACTGCAGAAGCGCATCTGCCATAACGCCCCCTTCTATGTCCTCGGCCCGCTCGTAACCGACATTGCACCGGGCTATGACCACATTACTTCCGCAATCGGCGGTGCAATCGCAGCGGCAAACGGCGCAGACTTCCTCTGCTATGTAACGCCCGCTGAACACCTGCGTCTGCCGGACATCAACGATGTCAAAGAGGGCATCATCGCCAGCAAGATCGCTGCTCACGCTGCGGATATCGCAAAGGGCATACCGAATGCACGGGACATCGACAACAAAATGGCCGATGCGCGGCACAAGGTTGATTGGGACGAGATGTTCAAATATGCGATTGATCCCGACAAGGCGCGGGCATACTTCGAGAGCACGCCGCCTGCCGACCGTCATACCTGCTCAATGTGCGGCAAGATGTGTGCCGTCCGTACGACCAATATGATCCTTGAGGGCAAGAAGGTCGAATTCTGTACCGAAAAATAACATATTTTTTGAAAAGTCATGGGGAGCGCCATGGCAGACTGCGCCGCAGTCTCAACAGCGAGGGAATCCGTGTTTCGGAGTGAGAGGATGCAATCGAGCATCGACCGCAGAAAGATCGTCTGATCGTCTGCGGCCGGGTTCTGCCCTCCGGTTATGCAGATGACAGCATATATTAGGAGGAATTATTATGAAACAGACTACACTCAAAAAACTGGTGATGACCGCACTGCTGGCCGCGATAGCGGTGGCCTGCTCCCCGCTTTCCATTCCGGTCGGCGCATCAAAATGCTTCCCGGCGCAGCATTTTGTCAACATCATCGGCGCGGTCTTTCTGGGACCGTGGCACGCTATGGCGGCGGCGTTTATAACCAGCCTCATCCGCGTGCTCATGGGCACAGGTACGCCCCTCGCCTTCCCCGGCAGCATGATCGGCGCATTTCTCTCCGGTCTGCTGTATCAGAAGCTCCGGAAACTGCCCTTGGCCTATATCGGAGAACTGTTCGGCACGGCTGTACTGGGCGGCATGGGCGCATTCGTCATCGCATCGCAGTTTCTTGGAAAAGAAGCCGCACTCCTGACCTATGTCCCGTCCTTTTTCCTGAGCAGTCTCGGCGGAACGATCATCGCAGCGATCCTTGTGCCGGCACTGAAAAAAGCCGGTGTCGACCGCTTTTTCCGCGATGCAAAACAGACTGATCCGACCGGTGCAGCGGCTCCGGCAGAGACCGAACAAAAGGAGTGACTTCCAACGGACAGCAGCATTCTGACGGCGCTGCATCAACGCAGGCCGCGTATTCACTGCATTACGAATTATGTCACAGCAGAGGCTTGTGCAAATCTGCTGCACGCCTGCGGTGCGCTGCCAATCATGGCAGACGCGCCGGAGGAATCTGCTGAGATCACCGAAAATGCCAGTGCGCTGAACATCAATTTCGGCACGCTCAGCACGAAACGGGCAGAGGCAATGCACAAATCCGGCAGAACAGCTAACCGGATCGGCATTCCGGTCGTGCTGGATCCGGTCGGTGTCGGAGCAACGGCATTCCGGCGCGAAACGGCATCTTCGCTGCTTCGTGAAATTCATTTCGCCGCAATCAAGGGAAATGCCTCGGAGATCCGTTCTCTCGCCGGTATCTCTGCCGAGTGCAGCGGCGCTGATGCATCCGATGCAGATTCTGCTGACACAGTGCATTCCGCAAATGCGGCGAAGCTGCTCGCGCAGAAAACCGGCGCGGTCGTCATACTAACCGGTGAAACCGATCTCGTCACGGACGGAAGCCGTATGATACGCATCCGGAACGGGCACCCAATGATGCCGCGCATAACCGGCAGCGGCTGTATGCTTTCTGCATTAACGGCTGCATTTCTCGCTGTCAAACGAGAGTATCCGCTCACAGCCTGCGTAACAGCAGTCTGTGCAATGGGGCTTGCCGGCGAAATTGCTGCTGCAAAAATGGCCCCTGCGGACGGTAATATGACATTCCGTAATATGCTGATCGATGCGGTTTTCCGGATGACTGAACAGCAGCTTGAGGAGGGCGCACGCTATGAAGCTGAGTGCTGAACAAATGCGGCTCTATGCCGTAACCGACCGTCGCTGGCTCGGGGGCAGAACGCTCGCGGACGCGGTCGCAGAGGCGATCGAGGGCGGCGTAACGATCGTGCAGCTCCGTGAAAAGACGCTCGATGCCGATGCATTTCTGCGGGAGGCGATTGCGGTTAAGTCGGTCTGTGCACGTTACGGTGTTCCGCTCATTATTAATGATAATCCGGAGATCGCACGGCTTTCCGGCGCAGACGGTGTTCATGTCGGGCAGAAGGATATGAATCCCGCACAGCTGCGCAGAATGCTCGGCGAGAGCTGCATAATCGGCGTCTCGGCAGCAACCGTTGCGGAGGCAAGACAAGCGGAGGCCGACGGTGCGGATTATCTCGGATGCGGCGCTGTTTTCAGCACCGGAACCAAGACGGATACCCGACCGGTCGACCATGCATTACTCTCACAGATCTGTGCAGCAGTGACAATCCCGGTCGTTGCGATCGGCGGCATCACTGAAGAAAATGTGCCACTGCTTCGCGGCTCCGGTATTGCCGGATTCGCTGTTGTTTCCGCAATTTTCGCACAAAAAGATATCAAGGCCGCAGCAGAGCGCCTGAGGCGGCTGGAGGTACATAAATGATTGGAAAGGTACTGTCCGTTGCCGGATCTGATTCAATCGGCGGCGCAGGAATTCAGGCTGATATCAAGACAATCACGGTCAACGGCTGCTATGCGATGACCGTAATTACGGCGCTGACTGCACAGAATACGCTCGGCGTCACCGATGTACTGGATGTTCCGCCGGCGTTTATCGCGGCGCAGTTTGATGCAGTATTCTCGGATGTCATTCCGGATGCCGTCAAAGTCGGCATGGTTTCCAACAAGGAAAGCATCTGCATAATCGCTGAAAAGCTGCGGCAATACCACCCCGCACATATTGTCGTTGATCCGGTGATGATCTCAACGAGCGGCCATGCGCTGCTGCAGCCGGACGCGGTCGATGCGCTCTGCACCGAACTGCTGCCGCTTGCATCGGTCATCACGCCAAATCTTTCTGAGGCCGGCGTGCTGCTTGGCAGGGAGATTCGTAATACCTCAGAAATGCGTGAGGCTGCTGCAGAATTATCGAAGCGATTCAGAACAGCGGTTTTGGTCAAGGGAGGACATCTGACCGGAGACGCAGCGGATATCCTCTATTCAGCCGGCCAGATCCACATTTTTGAAACGGAGCGCATCGAGACTGAAAACTCTCACGGCACTGGCTGTACACTCTCCTCTGCGATCGCATCCAATCTTGCCAAGGGCATGAATTTGGTCGATGCGGTGCAGATCGCAAAGCAGTATCTGACCGATGCGCTGAAGACCGGATTTGACATCGGGCGCGGCAGCGGTTCTCTGCTCCATAATTTCATGCTTACCAATTAACACAAAAGCTCCCGTTCCGAGGAACGGGAGCTTTCTTTTGCTGTTAGTATCCTGCTTTTATGCAGTGACCGAGATCAGAACAGCACTTGCAGGAATCTCCAATGTACCACTGCCAGATCCGCTGACGCTAAATGTCTTGAGTGTACCCTGCTTGTGAGCTGCCATGAGGGAGTCCATGACCGTGTAGATCGTTACATCATACTTCGCGAGGAAGCTCTTGAAAGGCTCCTCCTCATACTTCTGGAGGAAGTCCGGAAGCTGACCGGTGCTCTCATACTCTGCAAAGATCGTATCCTGCTCCTGTGTAATTCTGGAATAGTCGTTCAATAAGTCGTTACGATACGGCAGGATCGAGCTGACCGCGATTACAAATGTAACAACAAGGATTGTCGGAATCAAACCGCAGATAAGACCGGTGATTGCAAAACCTTTGCCGTTCTTTTTCGTTGCAAGCGCAATGATAGCGAGCAGAATCGCGATCGGTGCAAGGAAAACACCGACTCCGCAGCATGAAAGGATTATGCTGAGCAGACCGAATACAAGTGCCGCGACCGAAAGGCCTGACTTCTTGTTTTCCGTGGATTCAGAATAACCGTTAGGTTCGTTCATAGTGATATACCTCCTAAATTATGAATAATGAAATTATACCTCCATTGCCTGCGTCCAGTCGCGCGCCGGAAGTTCCGTCAGGTCATAGGGAGTTCGCTGATAGACACAGTAATTGAGCCAATTTGAAAACATAAGATTCGCATGACAGCGCCACGAGAATTTCGGCATTTCAGACGGATCATTATGCGGGAAATAGTTGAACGGCAGTTCAATATCAAGTCCCTTTTCCTTATCACGGAAATACTCCGCGGCAAGTGTATTTCTGTCATATTCCGAATGTCCTGTGATAAAATACTGCCGGCCGTTGCGGTTCGCAACGATATGCACGCCTGCAAGCTCCGAGCTTGTCAGGATCCGCAGCTCCTTTACCTTTTCGATGTCCTCTCTGCGAACCTCGGTATGGCGGGAATGCGGTACATCAAATACATCGTCAAAGCCGCGCAGCAGCAATGAGCGAGTGACCTCAGCCCTGTGTGGGAACACACCGAACATCTTCTTTGTCAGCAGATACTTCGGTACACCGAAGTGATAGTAAAGGCCGGCCTGCGCACCCCAGCAGATATGCAGTGCGCTGAAAACATGCGTCTTTGACCATTCCATCAGCTCACAGATTTCCTGCCAATAATCGACCTGCTCAAAGTCTAATTGCTCGACAGGTGCACCGGTGATAATCATGCCATCGAAAAACTGTCCGCGGATCTCGGAAAGCGTCGTATAAAACGCATCCATATGGCTCTGCGACGCATTTTTTGAAATATGCGATTCCATGCGCAGCAGCGAAATGTTTACCTGGATCGCGGTGTTGCTCAGCAGGCGGAGAAGCTGAAGCTCGGTCTCCTGCTTTTTCGGCATGATATTGAGGACGAGCAGGCGCAGCGGACGGATATCCTGATGCGCCGCTCTCTCATTGTCCATAACAAAAATATGTTCATTTTGAAGTGCACGGAATGCAGGCAGTCCCGGAGAGATACAGATCGGCAACTCCAATGTCTCCTTTCATGTGCCGTACCGGCCGTATCAGACGGGGTGGATCTGCTTTTGGGGATCACCGTGAACGCCGTCCAGACCAAACATCTTGTCGCGGCGCTTTTCGAAGAACTTGACGGCGACCTGTCCAAACTGTGCGTAGGAGAGAACATCCTCCTCCTGTGTGATCCACTCTGCGCATTCTTCACGCAGCTTATCCAGCTCCGGCTCCAGCAGGTCAGCCGGACGGCAGGTAATCGGTTGATCGTCCTTGAGGATCAGCTTCTGGAATTCAGGATCAATCGGGAGCGGCGTTCTGCCGTATTCACCCTTGACCATTGCACGGAATTCCTTTGTGACCATCTTATAGCGCTCGCCGCTGATAACATTGAACACGGCCTGTGTACCGACAATCTGAGAGGTCGGCGTGACGAGCGGCGGGAAGCCGGCATCCTTGCGAACACGCGGGACTTCCTCCAGCACGGCCGTGAGCTGATCTTCCTTGCCGGCCTGCTTGAGCTGAGAAAGCAGATTCGAGAGCATTCCGCCCGGAACCTGATAAATCAGCGTCTTTGCATCGGTGGCCAGCATCTTCGGATCCAGCAGACCGGATTCGATATACTTGTCGCGCAGCTTCATGAAGAACGGACGCAGTCCGCTGAGCTTCACGAGATCCAGACCGGTATCGTATTCGGTTCCCTGGAATGCCGCGACCATAGATTCAGTCGGCGCATGGGATGTGCCGAGTGCGAGCGGGCTCATCGCGGTATCAATGACATCAACACCAGCTTCAGCCGCCTTCATCAGGCACATAGATGCCAGACCGGAGGTATAGTGCGTATGCAGCTGAATCGGCAGATCAGTCGCCTTTTTCAGCGCCTTGATAAGCGTTTCTGCGCGATAGGGTGTCAGAAGCGCCGCCATATCCTTGACACAGATGGAATCTGCACCAGCACTTTCAATCTGCTTTGCATAATTGACATAATACTCATCAGTAAAGACTTCGCCTGTCGTAAAGCTCATTGCGACCTGCGTATGTGCGCCTTCCTTTTTTGCAGCGCGGATCGCCGTTTCCAGGTTGCGGATATCATTGAGTGCATCGAAAATACGGATGACATCAATGCCGTTCGCAATGGACTTCTGCACGAAATACTCGACGACATCGTCTGCATAGTGCCGGTAACCGAGCATATTCTGGCCGCGGAACAGCATCTGCAGCGGCGTCTTCGGCATATTCTTCTTGAGTGTGCGCAGGCGCTCCCACGGATCCTCATTCAGAAAGCGCAGGCAGGAATCAAAGGTTGCGCCGCCCCAGCATTCGATTGAGCGGAAGCCGATCTCATCCAGCTCCTGCAGGATCGGAAGCATTTCATCGAGGGTCATACGCGTTGCGATCAGAGACTGATGTGCGTCACGCAGTACGGTTTCTGTAATACCAATCTTTGCCACTTCGGATCACCTCTCAGCCCAGAACTGCGAGCGCATCGCCGGGATTGACCGCGCTGCCCTTGGTGGTATTGACCGCCAGAACGGTGCCGTCTTCCGGCGCAACGATATCGTTCTCCATCTTCATCGCTTCGAGAACGAACAGCACCTGACCTTTCGTCACGCTGTCGCCTGCCTTACACTTAACATCAAGAATCGTACCCGGCATCGGTGCGGAGACCGGTGTGCCGTCCGCTGCGGAAGCAGCTGGTGCAGCCGGCGCTGCGGGAGCCGGTGCTGCAGCAGGCGCAGATGCAGGAGCAGCCGCGGGAGCGGGAGCTGCGGAAGCAGGTGCTGCGCCCTCGCCCATTTCCTCGACGACAACATCATACTGCTTATTATTTACGGTAACTCGAAACTGCTTGCCCATTGATTATTCCTCCAGTGATTTTATTTTGTTGAGGTGACATCAGCCTTCATCGGCTGCTGATTCTGCAAATAGATCCGACACAATGTGTCAGAAGGGGATATTGCTGTGCTTCTTCGGGAGATTCGTAACGCGCTTGCCCTCAGTGAGTTCCAGAGCGCTGACGATTGCCTGCCGTGTCTCCCCTGCCGTGATCACTGCATCAACGGCACCGAGCTCGGCGGCCTTTTCTGCGGATGCGAGTGTTCCGACATATTCCTTTGCAAGCTCACTGCGCTTTGCATTGACATCCGCCGCGCCGCGGAGCTTGTCATGCCACAGGAACTCGACGGCTGCCTCCGGACGCATCGGCGCAATCGCTGCATCCTTCCATGCAAGCACATAATCGCTGCCTGCACCTCTGCCGGCAATCGCGGAAAATGCTGCGCCGCAGGCCTCGCCCGCGATCAGCGCGATCTTAACCGTCGTTGCCTCTGCATAAGCGCCGCAGAGCTGTGTCATTGCGCGGAGCGAGCCGGTTCTGGCCGCCTCGGTATCCGCCGCAAAGCCCTGCGTATCAACGATCGTAATGACCGGAATCGAAAACGCATCGCAGGTGCGGACAAAGCGCGCCATTTTTGCGGAATCATCCGCGGTGAGTGCATCGGTTGTCTTGCAGGTGGTGATGATACCGACCGACTGACCACGCACCGACGCAAGTGCCGTCTCAACGGAACCGGCGTATGCATCGTAGAGCGGAAGCAGCGAACCTGCATCGGCAATGCCGGTCAGCAGCGTATTCTTTGTACAGGAAGTCTCCGGCTCATCAAATTCCGAGATCGGCGCACCTGCGAGGTTGTTGGACGGAAGTCTGCGCAGCAGAGACTTGACGGTCTCCGCGCATGCTGCATCATCGGCGCAGACAGCCGCGATCACGCCTGCCTTTGCCATCGTCTCCGGTGCAGCCGCATCGGTGCCGAAGGGCGGTGTCAGATAAAGCTCCGCCTTTTCGGATGCGATGACGAAATCCGCAGATGCCGCCATCAGTGCCGCGCTGCCTGCACAGACGCCCGCGATCACGGAGATCTGGGGGACAACGCCGGAGAGCTTTGCAGATGCGGCGATCAGCTTACCGTAAGCGGTCAGGCTGTCCGCGGTACCGTCCACATAGACGCCGTTGGAATCATAGATACCGATGAGCGGCGTGCCGGTCTTTGCGGCCAGCGAAAAGATGCGCCGGATCTTGCCGGCAGCGCTCCTGCCCATGACGCCGCTGTTAATATCGGGGGCCTGTGCAAATGCGCAGACGGCTTGTCCCTCGACATAGCCGAATGCACAGACAACGGCAGCAGGCTCGCCGTTTTCTGTCCGCAGTGCATCCAGCTCTGTGAATACACCACCGTCATACAGGGCGCTGAGGCGTTCTCTTGCAATCGTTTTCATTTTCTCCATAATGATGTGTACGCATCCTTTCTATCGGGTGATTCCCGCTTCCGATTTGCGGCATGGCTCCGTTAAGGAACTCCGCTGCTATTACTGCCCGCTCCAGCCGTCCGAAATATGAACAGCCGGACATGGGCGCAGCTTCATCAATGTCGTGTAAATCCGGTCACGGATGCAGGCACGGCCTGCCTGCCCATACTACGCTATTATACCATATCTTCAGAAAAAAATCAAGTCAAAATTCCCATGTATTTCCATACGTTCAAACAATAGCAGATTGCACAAAAAGCGCCGGATACTTTTGCATCCGCCGCATCGTTTATGCAGTTTCTACCGGCAAATCCGGATGACCGGTAATCCGATGCCATGTCCTCTGCTTGCCTGGAATCTTCCCGGTACTGAACAGGAAGCCGCTGAAGCTTGCCGATCAATGACTGTATATACAGAAAAATGCCTGACGCAGATCATGCGAAGGCGTGAAACCCGCGCTGTATACTTGACAAAATCTTTTTCTTATGCTATCATGACAGCAGCGGGATACCCGCATCATTATGCAATATCACCTCATCATTATCGCCAACCGAAAGGAGCTGTCATATGGAACACAATCTTCAGAAACCAACTGCACTGCTGCTCGGCGGCGGCGGCGCAAAGGGCGCATTTCAGATCGGTGCATGGGAAGCACTCGAAGCATCCGGCCGGCTCACGGATATCCGTGCCGTTGCGGGCTGCTCTGTCGGTGCGCTGAATGCGGCGCTGTTTGCGATCAGCGATCTCAGTTACGCAAAGCAGATCTGGTCCCAGATCCAGCCCAGCGACCTGCTCGCACGCGGCACTGAAGGCGCATTCTTTTCGCGTGACGGTCTCATCCGCATGATCGACCGGCTTCCGCTGGAACGCATCCACACCTCCGGAATCCGCGTTCATGTCAGTGTGCATGATACTGCGACCGGAAGTCCTGTATTCTTTGAACTGAACGGACTTTCTAACGATGCGATCCGCACCCTGCTGCTCGCATCCTCTGCAATCCCGCATATCTATGCACCGGAGCGCTATCTCGGCAGAGAACTGATGGACGGCAGCGTGACACCGGAGGGCGATCTCTGCATCCAGCCGGTCTATGCACAGGGTCACCGCGAACTTATCATGATCTCCATGAAGCCGCAGCTTTCGCTTTACGGCGGTACGAGCGTCGGAAATGACAATCTGCTGGAATGCTATCCGGACTGTAATTTCACGCTTGTCAAGCCGCTGCGCTCACTCGGCAATCTGCTGACCGGTACGCTCAACTTTACGCAGGATAAGATCCGGATGAATATGGAGCAGGGCTTTGCCGATGCAAAAGCAGCAATCGGCGAAAATACCGTCAACAGCCCCTTCCGGACAAAGGAGGAAATCAATGCACAGATCGTTCCGATGATGCAGCGGCTCTTTCCGACGGCGGCGCTGCTTTCCGGCTTCCTCAGCGAATACGGCAGCCGGTTCGCTCCGAATATTCAGGTGCCGACGCTCGGCGGCAGCGTATTCTATGACAATATATTCGAGGTGGACGGCTGGCGGCTTCAGCAGCAGCGCACGATCGGCATGCAGGTGCATTACCGTTTCCTCGATGCAAACAATGTCCGCGTCGGCTGGGTCATGCAGCCGCAGCTCCTGCTGGATGCGCTGACCGAATATGCCGCAATGCGTGAGCTGCGCAGCAAATAATGATATTTTTCACATCAAACCAGTCATACAAAAACCATATCCTGAAGTGATATATTTGGACTCATAATCATAAAGAGATTTTCTCAAAACGAAAACCTGAATCCGGACGGTTTCTTGCTCATGTTAAGCAATTAACCGCACGGATTCAGGTTTTTTGATGCCTATGGTTTTTTCGCCCTGTATCGTATCAGAATTGAAAAATCAATCTGTTTACACATATGAAAAAAGCACGCAGCGTTTCAGGTCTTTTTTCAGTGTCTTCCTTGACATTGTTTATATCCGAATTGTCCTTTCTTGCATAAAGAAAAGCTTACTGAATGCCTCCGTACTGATAATACGCTGCACAGGCACCCTCATCCGAAACCATGCACGCTCCAACCGGATGCAGCGGTGTACAGCCCTTTCCGAACACCTTGCAGTCGCAGGGACGGATCTTTCCCTGCAAGACATCCCCGCAGCGGCAGGCAGGATTCGGTCTGCCCGTAATGACAGGCATCGCATATTTCAGCCGCGCATCATAATCTGCATACTCCGCACGGAGCTTCATGCCGGAGCCCTCGATCATGCCGAGTCCGCGCCATTCACTGTCACAGGGCTCCATGACCTCCTGTATCATCCGGATCGCCGCCGGATTGCCCTCATCGCGCACTACACGCGGATAGCAGTTCCGGAAAAAGGGCTTTCCCTCCTGCAACAGCCGGATCGTCACAGCCATTGCGGTCAGCAGCTCGCTCGCCGTAAATCCCGCAACCACACCGGATACACCATGCTCCGCACAAAGCTGCCTGCAAACATTGTTTCCGGTAATCGCATTGACATGACCAGGATAAAGGAACGCATCTGCGCTGCCGATCAGCGCTTTATATGCATTCGGCATTGTTTTATTCGCTGTAAGCAGCGAAAAATTCGTCAGCTTCATTTCCTTCGCCTGCTTTGCAGCGAGACAAGCCGAAGGCGTTGTTGTTTCAAATCCGACCGCAAGAAATACGACCTGCTTTTCCGGATTTTCCTTTGCAATCCCGACGGCATCCAGCGGCGAATAGACCGGCCGGATATCGGCGCCCTTTGCTCTCGCACCGGCAAGGCTCATTTCGGTTCCCGGCACGCGGATGAGATCACCGAAGGTGCAGATGATGCATCCCTTTTCGAGGGCGAGCCAGCAGGCTTCGTCAATGAATCCGACCGCCGTCACACAGACCGGACATCCCGGCCCGGAGATCAGCTCGACCTGCGGCGGCAGCAGCTTCCGCAGCCCGATGCGGAAAATTTCATGCGTATGCGTACCGCAGACCTCCATGATCCGCAGCGGCTTTCCGTCATAAGAAGTGATAATATCACGGGCGCGCTTTGTACTTTCGTTCACAGCAGCTCCTCCATGACCGAATCCGCCTCTGCGCTGTCATCGTCAGTGATCTTCGCGATCGCAACGCCCGCGTGAACCATGACGAAATCGCCCGGCTCCAGCTCATCCAGCACTCCGGCGCTGATTTCTCTCTGTGCACCGCCTGCATCAATGACAGCAGTGCCCTCCTCAACTCTGACAACCTTTGCTGATAATCCGACGCACATAATATTTTCCTCCGTATACTTGATTTTGATTTCGTTTGCACGGCATTGTTTTGAGCGTACATCCGGCAGTGCCGACTGCCGTTATGCGAACAGCAGCATGCCCTGAACTTATCCCTTTTGCAGTTCCTTGATCTTATCGCGCAGATAGGCGGCGTGCTCGAATTCCAGCAGACGCGCTGCTTCCTTCATCTGCGCAGTGAGATCGGCAATAAGCGTCTCGCGCTCCTGACGGCTCATTTGCTTGTGAACCTTCTTTTCTGTCTTTTCCTTCGTTGAGATCTCCAGCACCTCGCGGACATCCTTGACAATCGTCTGCGGAATAATGCCATGTTCTTCATTGTATGCGATTTGCAGGCTGCGGCGGCGCTCGGTCTCCCGCAGTGCGCGCTCCATGCTGCCAGTGATCTCATCTGCATACATGATGACTTCGCCGTGCGCATTGCGCGCTGCTCTGCCAATCGTCTGAATCAGCGAGGTCTCCGAGCGCAGGAAGCCCTCCTTGTCTGCATCGAGAATCGCGACAAGCGTGACCTCCGGCAAATCGAGGCCTTCACGCAGCAGATTAATGCCGACCAGCACATCAAACTCTCCGAGCCGCAGATCGCGGATGATCTCCATACGCTCGACCGTGTCGATGTCATGATGCATATAGCGCACGCGGACTTCCATATTCGCGAGGAAGGCGGTCAGATCCTCGGCCATTTTCTTGGTCAGTGTCGTAATGAGAACGCGCTCGTTTTTATCGGTCCGCTTGTGAATTTCCGAAAGCAGATCCTCGATCTGTCCGACGACCGGCTTGACCTTGACGAACGGATCAACCAGTCCGGTCGGACGGATGACCTGCTCGACGGTCTGCGATGCAAACTCCTTTTCGAGCTTGCCAGGTGTCGCAGAAACATACATCGCCTCGTTGATCTTCGACTTGAACTCCTCGAAATTCAGAGGCCGGTTATCGAAAGCACTCGGCAGGCGGAAACCATATTCGACAAGCGTTTCCTTGCGCGCACGGTCGCCGGCATACATCGCGCCGACCTGCGGCAGCGTAACATGGGATTCATCAACGATCAGCAGAAAATCCTCTGGGAAATGGTCAAGCAGCGTGCTGGGACGCGAGCCGGGAGCACGCCGCGACAGTACGCGGGAATAATTCTCGATACCGCTGCAAAAGCCGATTTCGCGCAGCATCTCAATATCATAGCGGGTGCGCTGCGTGATGCGCTCGGCTTCCAGCGGCCGGTGATTGGCTTCATAGAACTGTACGCGCTCCTGCAGTTCGGCTTCGAGATCGGCGATTGCATCCTCAAGCTGATCACCGGAGACAACATAATGCGATGCGGGGAAGATGACGGCGTGCTTGAGAATCGCAGTCGTCTCGCCGGTCATCAGCGTCGCTTCGGTGATCCGGTCGATCTCGTCCCCGAAAAACTCCACGCGAATGAAATGCTCAGTCGTGCTGACCGGACAGATATCGACCACATCGCCGTGGACGCGGAATTTGCCGCGCTCTAAAGCGACATCGTTCCGCTGATACTGGATGCGCACAAGCTCGTCAATCAGCTTCTCCCGTGACATTTCCATGCCGGGGCGCATCGAAACGGACATTGCACGGTATTCCTCCGGCGAGCCGAGCGAATAGATGCAGGAAACTGACGCAACGATGATGACATCGCTGCGCTCGGCGAGCGCCATGGTCGCGCTGTGTCGCAAGCGGTCAATCTCGTCGTTGATCGCGGAATCCTTTTCGATATAGCTGTCGGTGCTGGGAATATACGCTTCCGGCTGATAATAGTCGTAATATGAAACAAAATATTCCACGGCATTTTCAGGAAAAAATTCCTTGAATTCCGTACAGAGCTGCGCTGCAAGGATCTTGTTGTGCGCCAGCACGAGCGTCGGCTTATTGCGCGCCGCAATAACATTTGCCATCGTAAAGGTCTTGCCCGAACCGGTCACGCCGAGCAGGATCTGCTGCTTTTTTCCGGATTCAAAGCCCTCTGTCAGCCGGCGGATTGCCTTGGGCTGATCGCCCGACGGCTGATAAGGTGCGTGCAGTCGAAATGGACGCTGTTCCATAATACCTCCGATCATTCCGTTCCGATGAACACACCATATTCGCGCATGGAGACCGCTTCTCCGCCGCCAACTACGATATGATCCACCAAACGGATGTCAAACTGTTTCAGGATGCGGACAAGCTCACGCGTGACAGCAACATCCTCGGCGCTGATTTTGGCAGTGCCGCCCGGGTGATTGTGCGCGAGGATGATCGTATTGCAGCTTGCGCTGAATGCAGTCTCAGTAATGCGGCGAACGGAAACCTGTGCGGCAGAGGGCTGTCCCTCTGCGACGGTCGAGATCCGGACGAGCCGCAGATGCTCATCGAGCAGCGCCGCCCGAATAATCTCTCGTTCTTCGTATCGATACAGATCTTTGAAATGGCTGCAAATTTTCCGGAAATCAGACATTTCCGCACCGGCGATCTCCGCTGCGGCATCATAGACATACAGCTCGCGCATCATTGTGAGCAGCACAGCAGCAGGCTCGGTCATACCGGGAATCTGTTTCAGCTCCTCCGTGTCGGCACAGAGAACGGAATGCAGCGAGCCGTATTCCGCGAGCAGCTTGTGTGCAAGCGGACCGGTATCTCTGCGCGGGATGCCGTAATAGAGCAGCATTTCCAGAACCTCATGCGGCGAAAAGCCGGCAAATCCGGTTTCGAGAAATCGCCCACGCATCCGGCTGCGGTGTCCTGCGTGGATGTTATCGCCCATATTCTTCACCCTTTTGTATTATGCCTTTTCAGACATTGTGCCGTTTATCCCTTACTGAACGCCGGCGGAATTCTGCGGAGTGCGGCTCATGGCTCTGCCCAAAGAACGCGCGAGCTTGCTGAAAGAAGCACGGCCAGCGCCTGAAACGCCGACAATGCCGCTCACCACTTCGCAGAGCCGCTGACGGCATAATGCGGGAAGTCGATCCACATACCCTCAAACTGCGGTGCAGCTCGGCGCAGCATCCTGTCTGCAATCACAACATCATACTGCTGCACCAGTGCGCCGAATTCCGCTTCCTCGCGCAGCCGGACATCGCCGGTCTGTGTAAAGCGTTCATCCTGCATGAACCATGTCCCGCAGGTCACGGTGCATTCGGTCATCCGGCCGCGCAGCTCATTTGCAGCAAACTGCTGATGAACAATCAGAACACGCCTGCCGGAAAGCGCCTGCGCCGCAGCCGTCACATTCTCAGGCAGAACTGGATAACCAACCGAATACGGCGTACCGAATGTTTCGTGCAGATACTCCGCCGCTTTCAGTCCGGAGGGCGATATCACAAGCAAATGTGCACATTCCGATGCGCGGCGCAGCGCATCGAGTCCGCTGTCCATGCCGAAGCAGACGACGGATTCCCAGCCCTGCGCCTGCAATACGGATATAATGCTGTCAGCCCGCGTCAGACCGGTGCTGAGCGGTGTTGCACCGATTACGCCGAGCCTGCCCGCCTGCACAGGAAGCTGCTCCGATGCAAATGTCCGGAAAAGCCGCGAATAAGCGAGCATCTCTCCGAAATCATAGCCGCGGGTGCCGTCGGTCTCTACAGTGATGCAGGGCAGACCGGTTTTCTTTTCGGCCATGCGCTTGAGCGCCTGATAGTCTGTTGCAATGACCGCCGGAACCGGCGTCCCGACGATCGCGGAAAATTCTGCAGGGATCTGCTCCGTAATCTTCGCGAGCTTCTCGACGAGCAGCTTGTCTCTGCCGAGGATCGCATCCATATCACGCAGTCCGGCACTGAACAGCGCCGAGCGTTTCTCATGCCAGCGCGGTTCATCGAAGCCGCAGACATTGCCTGCGCAGCCGCCGGCATCGCAGATCACCGTGATACCGCCCAGTTCATAGAATACGCCGCAGGCACCGGAATCATCCGGTGCAAGGGGCGAAAGATGTGTCAGCAGCCGGCTCATCATGCTCTTCCTTTCCCATATCCAATCAGCTCTCCAATATGTATCGTGAAATACTCCTTCGGTCTTCGATTCGCCATATCATGCACGCTCCGCAAGTGCCGCATCGAGCTGATCCAGGAGCATCATCACGCCGCGGTAGCCGAATGGCTGTGCCTCTTCCTGAAAACCGATGCCGGGCAGATCTCTGTGATAATACACCGCATCATTGCCGATAACAGCATCGAGCTCACAATCTCGTTCATAGGCGAGCATCGACGGCGAGAGATTGGAATAGATGCGCGTATCAGGAGAGACTTCCGCGAGCTTCTTGATGAACACATAATTGCGCTCACCGACCGTACCGTAAATCTCCGGCACGGTACAGCCGAATTCCGTCAGCGCTAACGCCAGCTCAAAGCTGTCTGCATTGAGACATTCACCGACGGCAATGCGCAATGCACCGTATTTTTCACGAAACTGCGCTATTTTTTCCTGCAGCGCATCATAATAAGCCGCATCGTCAAGCTTTGCACCGATCGCCTGACCGAGCAGCCGGTACTGATTGCGGATCTTCTCCGGCCGATAAAGGCGCGTCAGCTCGATAAACGGAATGCCGAGCCGCTCCTGCATATCCTGCGCAGCGTAGCGAGATTCCGCATTCAGCACAAGATTGAAATTCGCTTTGGAGAGCGTCTGATAATCCGCAAAAGTCTGACATCGGCCGATCTCACCGACAGTTCGGATGCCCGCCGACCGCAGCAGATCATAGATCTCGCAGCCGTCCTCCAGCGCGGAGAAGAATCCGAGCAGATTGCAGGCATTGGAAATGCGCTTCTGCGGCTTCAGCAGCGAATAGACCGATTTGCGCACCAGCGCCATCGGCGGCAGACGCTTTTCCCGCGTCAGCGCATACATATATGCCGGGATTGTCGGAACGCCGGTCTTGTCCTCGCAGCTCCGGCAGACACGCTCCATATCCGTGCCGAGCAGCGCATCGACACAGGTGATGCAGATGACGACCGCCGAGGGCGGCGTTTCACATTCGCCGAGCAGCTCCGCACAAGCCTGCGGGATTTTTTTCAGATAGCGTCCCGTGACGATATCAGTATCGTCAAGCATCAGATAGAAAAATCGCTCGCTGTAGCCAAGCTCATTCAGCAGTGCGGTATTACGTCCGCAGCAGCCCGGCGCGACCAGCAGCATGACCGAGCCGGGGATCGCGAGCCCTGCACGCTTCACACCGAAGCCCTTTGCGCCCGGCGAATTGTAATCGAGGGTTGCGGGCGAGCTGTAGATCATATGCTTTGCGCTGCTGAGTTCATCCGGCAGTCCGGAAAAGCCGCGCTCTGCAAGCTCTGCCGCAGTGATATAATAGGCGTTGTTCATATCATTCTCCGACGGGGCGAACCCGCTTCTGTAATCATAACGGACATTTCAAAACGGATCATTTCTGCTCTGCAATCAGCAGATCCGCCAGTGCAAAGAACCGTTTTGCGGTTTCGCATTCCGGATCGCCCTCGATCACGGTCATGCCCATATCCTCATACCGCGTGATATCATCCGAGCGCAGGATATCTGCCGTGACAGCAAGACCCGCGCCTTCGGCAAATGCCCGAACCTTTTTTTCCTCGTCCGGCACATTCCGGCGGTTCATGATGATGCCGCGCACCTTCGCATAGCTTCTGTCCTCGAAATTCTTCACGGCATTGTTGATATTGTTTGCGGCATAGAGCGCCATTTTCTCGCCGGAGGTCACGATCAGTACCTGCTCGGCATAGCCCTCGCGAATCGGTGCCGCGAAGCCGCCGCAGACCACATCGCCCAGCACATCATACAGCACGACATCCGGCTGAAAGCGCTCAAAGAGCCGCAGCTCATTCAATAGGCTGAATGTGGTAATGATGCCGCGTCCGGCACAGCCGAGTCCGGGCGTAGGACCGCCGGTCTCGATGCAGAGCACATCGCCGAAGCCGTGTGCGGAGATCTGCTCGATGCGGTCAGGCTCGTCATCGTGATCGCGCAGCCAGTCCATGACCGGCGTGACCGGCTTTCCGCCGAGCAGATTGATCGTGGAATCCGCCTTCGGATCGCAGCCGATCTGGATGACCTTTTTGCCGCGCATTGCAAATGCCGCAGCGAGATTCGCGGTACAGGTTGATTTTCCGATACCGCCCTTTCCGTAGATCGCAAGTTTAATCATATGATTCTCCATTTTTTATCGGGCGGGCAGCTCCGGCAGCGGATCCTGCCCCCCTCTTTGAGCTGTCCGAGAATATCATCACGGCTGAAGCCGGATATCATGCTCGCACTGCCTATCGTTTGTTTTCCAGTGCAGCACCGTCAGCTGCATTTTTCAAAATCCAGTACATTCCGATTGTATGGATTTGTTTGCAGCCAGCCATGTATCGAACCGTGCAGCCGTCAGGTCGGGGATCTGCGTCTCAAAGCATCTGCCGGAGAACGCGTAATGCGGCAGTCTGATATGCTTTGTCTGCTGCGGCAGGATAAAGCGGTAGAGCGGATCGGCAATGACCGTTTCCGGCTGCATTTCCGCGAGCGCTGCCGAGATGCCGTCCTCAGATTCCGCATCGCTGTCGGTGTCTGCGAGGATGCCGTCAGCATAGGGCAGCGGACAGATCAGTCTTGCCGGATCGCCCGAGACCGAAAGAGCCGCCGCAACGGATCCTGCATAGATGCTCTCGCCGATCACCGCAGTACGCGCTGCCGCATCGCTGCGGGAAGCGCAGGGATATGCGTTTTCGCCGGTACGCTCCGCCTGTCGAAGTGCATCGGCAAGCTGCGCGGAAAACGCCGCCCCGACCGGTACGCCGCAGACATAGGGCGTGCCGAAGCAGTCAAAGCAATACTGTGCGGCGGCAAGCCCGCTGTATGACACGACAAGATTCACCGATGCTCCCGCAGCCTTCCGGAATGACGAAATCCCGTCACCCATTGCAAGGCAGGAAATCACCGAAAAGCCGTTTTCGGAAAGCCATGTGCGGATGCTCTGCACCGGTGCGGCACCGCCGAAATCCAGCGGCAGTGCGCCGAGGATATTGACCGAATGCGGCTGTTTTTCCACATCCAGCTCCGCGTATTCGGCCAGCACCGTCAACAGTGCTTCCGATGCACCCTCGGCATAGGCGTGCATCCCGTTCGTATGCAGAGAGAATGTTCGGATCCCGCTGCGGCGCTCGATCTCTCTCGCAGCCGCGTCAAAATCAAAGCCGATCATCATCGGCATCGGCGAGCCGCAGATCGCAATAAACGCAGGATTCTGGTCATGTGCTGCCGAAACAACATCCGCGATGAATTTTTCGTCATTGCCGAGGATCGCATCCAGCTCCGTGAGTCCGGAGACATAGACCATCGACGGCTCATCCTCCCAGCGCGGCTCGTCATGCGTTGCATAGGTCGAATTTACGCCGGATGCATCATGGACGGCGATCAATCCGCCCAGCTCATAAAGCGCCGCGCAGACACCGGAGGTATCCGCTGCATAGCAGGGAATAATCGTAGCAACATTCTTCATACGCGCCGTTCAGCAGATGCGGGGCAGCAGCTCGCCCTTCGGCTGCGGCAGGACAGTCTGTGTGCCGATCTCGGTCTCCATAATGACCATACCGGCATTCTCCGCCGTCACAGTGCCGATAACCGCCGCATTCTGCGAATACTTTCCGTCACGGAGCTTGGCGACGATTTTTTCCGCCTGCTCCTGCGGTGCAAAGATGACAAGTCTGCCCTCACATGCGAGATAAAGCGGCTCCAGACCAAGCATCCCGCAGACACCTTTCACACGCGGATCAACCGGGATTCTCTCTGCATCGAGCCGGATGCCGACATTGCTCTGTCCGGCGATCTCATACAGTACTGTGCCGACGCCGCCGCGTGTCGCATCGCGGATTACATGAATATCATC
The DNA here is from genome assembly GCA_024404875.1 of Oscillospiraceae bacterium. Classification (GTDB taxonomy): domain Bacteria; phylum Bacillota; class Clostridia; order Oscillospirales; family Ruminococcaceae; genus Firm-04. Next base: position 6,576 of record JAKSPK010000029.1, on the reverse strand, counting down.
CGTGACCTGATAGAGTGATTCAACCGTGCCCCAGAGCGGCGCGCAGTCGCTGTCCACATCGGAGTCGATGCCGTAATTATCCCGCGCCAGCAGGATCGTACATCCGTGCCGCCCGACATCGCCGGTCACGATGACAGCATCACCAGGCTTTGCATATGTGCCGGAGGTATGCGCCTGCGGCATGACCGCGCCAATACCTGTTGTTGTGATGAACACGCCGTCACACTGCCCTCTGCCAGCGACCTTTGTATCTCCCGCAACGATCCGGACGCCCGCTTCTGCGGCGGTCTTTTCCATCGCGGCCGCGATCTCCTCCAGCGCATCCATCGAGAAACCCTCCTCGATTACGAATGCACAGGTCAGATACAGCGGCTTTGCGCCCATGCACGCGAGGTCATTGACCGTTCCGCAGATCGAGAGCTTGCCGATATTGCCGCCGTTGAATTTCCACGGCGAAACAATGAAGCCATCGGTCGAGGAGGCAATCTTCCCCTCGATCTGCGGCAAAACAGCAGCATCGTCGCCTGTGAACATCGAGTTTGCAAAATGCGCCTTGAAGACGCTGTCAATCAGTTCATTTGTCTGTGTGCCGCCTGCGCCGTGCGCAAGCGTAACGGTTCTTTCACTCATTGTGATTCTCCTTTATCCGATGATCTCAAACATTCCCATAAAGCCGTGCAGCCTTGTGCCGGTATCGGTCTCCGGCGGCAGCAGTGCCAGCGCGACCTGAAACGGCTCTGCGCCTTCTGCATCGGTCTGCGTCAGCATGGCATAATCGCCTTGAATATCCGTAACAATATAATCGTGCGGTTCCATTTTTTCCTCCGTTATCAGGACAGCAGACAGGATTCGCAGCCCCAGCCCTTATGCCGGAGCAACGGGCGGCGCTCCTTCGGATTGTGATATGCATCAATCATTAAGGCGGAGAGCTTCCGGATGCCCGAAAAGCCGTATAAACCGCCGTTGACCACGAAATTGACAAAGCGGTCTGAAGCGAAATAATACGCAGCCTTCTGCCCGACCGCAAGCACAGGCTCCGGCGGATTTTCATGCTGATGCAGCATATTGACATTATTCGGCGAATACAGCAGAATATCCGGCCGGTTCGCCTGAAGCCATGCGAATGCCTCCGCATCCTCTCCAGCCGCCTCCGCGATGATATATTTCACCTGAATGCCGTATTCGCAGAGCAGCTTTGCGAGCGAGAACGGCATCGTGACAACGGTATAATCCACGGCAACAGCCATATCGCCGATCTCTGCCCGAGCGGTGCGGAGCGCCGCATCTGCATCGGCGATCACTGCGGAAAAATCGGGACATGGAATTCCCAGCGCATCGCAGAGCCGCACATAATTATCGCGCAGTTTCTCAAAATCAAAATGCGCAGGCAGATAAATCTGCGGGATATGCAGACGCTCCTCCAGCGCATCGGCAGCGGCATGTGCCGTCGGCAGCCAAAGGATATTCAGCCGGCTCTCTGCCATTTGCAGATAATCGTCGTATGTCTTGCAGAGCGTCAGATCGCGCAGCGTCAGTCCTGCATTCCGGATGATCTGCACCAATTCGGAATCCGGATCCGTCGGACGGTCGCAGCCAATGATGTTCACCGCAGCCGGATCCACCGGACGCGGCTGCAGTCCGCTGTAAAGCTGCCGGCAGGTCTGCGGGACGGGCGGGATCGTTGTCCGCATGGTCGGCGTCATATAACAGTCAATAAATGTGATATCGGGGTAGCGCGCCGAGAGATCGGCAATCACGCCGTCAAAATCGCAGCCTGCAAACAGGTGCATACAGCTCAAAAAAAGCGGTACCATTTTCGGATGCACCGGCAGCTTGTCGATAATCTCGGAAACACCCTCGGTCAGACTTTGCTCCAGCGTACCGTTGAACATATCCTCCTCAGTCAGCGTGATCCAGCTCAGCCGATCCATGGTGTTCATCTCCGCCGCAGTCAGCACGACACCGCGCAGACACCCCTGCGCACAGCAATAGATCTGATGTGCCTCCGGAACGAGCATTCCCATATGTACGATGTTCCACATTCCGCGCACCGGCGGACTGTATTCCAGTCCGGACGCGAAAAAGCCCTCTGCCTCCGCCTCTGCAATCCGCAGAACGGGCGGCTTTTCCGGCTTCATACCTGCCCTCCACACTCTGCAATCACCGCCTCCGCCAATGCGCGAAGCTGCTCCGCTGACTGACTTTCCGGATAGGCTGTCACAAACGGCACACCCTCATTGTCCGCCTGCTGGATGACAGCAGCACGATCAATCTTCCCGATAATACGCGTATCAAAATCTGCTGCAAGCTCTGCAGTCAGCGGTTCTTCATCGGCAACACCGCGCCGGTTCAGAATAATGCCGCCGAGCGATGCATAGCCGCGCCCCTGAAATCCCTGCACGGCCATGCAGATATTTGCCGCTGCATAGCGCGCCATTTTTTCGCCGGAAGTCACGACGAATACTCTGTCTGCATAGCCCTGCCGCATCGGCATCGAAAAGCCGCCGCAGACCACATCCCCCAGCACATCATAGATCACTGCATCCGGTTTGTAGCGCTCATAAGCACCGAGCTTTTTGAGTGTTTCGAGCGCATTGATGATGCCGCGCCCCGCACAGCCGACACCCGGCACAGGGCCGCCTGCTTCAACGCAGACAACGCCGCTTTCACTGACTGTGACAATATCTTCCAGCGTGATTTGTCTGCCCTTTTCCCGTTCCATTTGCAGAACGGTCGGAATGCGGCTGCCGCCGTGAAGCAGCGCTGTGGAATCTGCCTTCGGATCGCAGCCGATCTGCATGACACGCATCCCGCGCTGCACCATAGCGGCAGAAAGATTCGCGGAAACGGTCGATTTGCCGATCCCGCCCTTGCCGTAAATCGCTAATTTAATCATGGCTGTTCCTTTCTGTATACTGCAATCACCCGAAGCACTGTCAGCTCAGCTTTGACCGCCTGATTTTCCTTACCGGTCAGTTGTGTCATCGTGCGCACGGCGCAGCTCCGGGGCTCATCACTGAAATTATGATATGCCGGCTGCACAGCCGGACAGCCCATTCAAAAAAAGCTGTATCCGCTTCTGAACGCAGATACAGCTTCCCTTTTTATCATGTCATTGGGACATCTGCTTTTGCCGCAAGACTGCGTTTCCGCCGTGTTTTGGCATCAGAAGAATATATATGCAGTACCGTACAAGACCCGTCTGCAGGATCTGTGCGGTATTACCTATTTTGATTCAGTTTTCATTCACCGGCGCATAGACTGTTTTGGCACTCACGCCTTTCAGTCTGCCGATACTGCCCGCCAGTTTATTGATCGCATCCTGAGGCGCGTCGATCGCAATGTTGATGATGCTGACACCCTTTTGCCGGTAGGGCAGACCCATTCGTCCGATAATGAATCTGTCATACTCATGCAGCAGCGCATTGATGCTCCCGGCGGAGCTGCTGTCCTGCACGATGATCGCAATTACGGCGATTCTGGTTTCCATATGCCTGATCCTTTCCTGAACGATTACCGTTCTATTATAGCGCGTTCCGCGTGATTTGTCAAGCGTTCTCCCCTGCAAAGCCGCACTTGCATTTTCAGCGGCTTTCGTATATAATATATCCATCACAGCAACAGGAGGGAACATATGCACACGATCATCGAACAGATCTTTCAATGTACCGACAAAAAATACGCCGCATTTGCTGCCGGGCTGATCCCCAATATTCCGCCGGAGACCATCCTCGGCTGCCGCACACCCGACCTGCGAAAGCTTGCCGCAGCGCTCGGCACAGAAGCAGACGAAGTACAGAAATTTCTGCATACACTCCCGCATACATACTTCGACGAGAATCAGCTCCATGCCTTTCTGCTCTGCCGCATCCGCAGCTTTCCGGAATGTCTTGCAGGTGTCAAAGCATTCCTGCCTTATATCGACAACTGGGCAACCTGCGATCAGCTTTCTCCGCCCGCGTTCCGCCGCAATGCGGAGCTGCTGCTGCCGGATATCCGTGAATGGCTCCGCGCTGAACACATTTACACTGTACGGTTCGGCATCGGAATGCTGATGCAGCATTTTCTGGATGCACACTTCCGTCCGGAATATCCGGAATGGGTCACCGCAGTGCAGTCGGAGGCGTATTATGTTCAAATGGAGCAGGCATGGTATTTCGCGACCGCACTTGCCAAGCAGCCGGATGCGGTCATGCCGTATCTCACAGAACACCGTCTGCATCCGTGGGTACATCGGAAGACAATTCAGAAATGCATCGAGAGCCGCCGCATTCCGGATATGACAAAGACCTTTCTGCGTACACTGCGTTAACGAATGAGGGAAGACACAAACGGTCTTCCCTCATTCATTTTGCACATTGAATCACTGAAATCTTGTTCAGGAACAACGGCCGGCACGCATGGCATTCAGCACTGCAATCACAGTGACGCCGACATCGCCGAAGACCGCCCACCACATTCCGACCAATCCGAATGCGCCGAGAACCAGCAGAAGAAGCTTCATGCCAAGCGCAAATCCGATATTCTGCATGACAATCTGCTTTGTGCGCTTTGCAACACGGATTGCATCGCCCAGACGCACCGGTTCATCGGTCATCAATACCACATCCGCAGCCTCGATCGCCGCATCCGCGCCTAGCGCACCCATTGCAATGCCGACATCTGCACGCGCCAGCACCGGCGCATCATTGATGCCGTCGCCGACAAATGCGACCTTCTGTCCCGCCGGTATATTTTCCGCAATATTCTCCAGCTTCTCGACTTTCTGAGCGGGCAGCAGTTCTGCATAGCAGGCGTCCAATCCCAGCTCATTTGCGACCGATTCCGCGATCGCTTTGTCATCGCCCGTGAGCATCGTCATGCGGCTGATGCCCGCATCGCGCAGCGTACGCAGCGTTTCCGCGATCTCCGGCTTGAGAGAATCTGCAATACGGATGCATCCTGCAAATACGCCGTCCGCTGCAACATAGACCTTTGTACCCGCCGTTTCGCAGACCGTAAACGGAATCGCCTGCGCCGTCAGCCATTTTCCGCTTCCGGCGAGAATCTGCTTTCCGCTGACTGCCGCGCGGATGCCGCTGCCGGAGATTTCCGCCGTGTCCCTGACATCAAGCGCATTGACATCATCCGGATATGCAGCAAGAATGGATTTCGCGATCGGGTGATTGGACTGCCGTTCGCAGCCCGCAGCATACATCAGCACATCCTCTGCGGAAAAGCCGTTCGCCGGCAGGATCTCCGCAACGCTGAATTCGCCCTTTGTCAGTGTGCCGGTCTTATCGAAAACAATCTCCTTCACCAGGCTGAGCGCTTCGAGATCATTGCTGCCCTTAACCAGAACACCGCGGCGTGATGCTGCTCCGATACCGCTGAAAAATGTCAGGGGGATTGAGACAACCAGTGCGCAGGGGCAGGAGACGATCAGAAACACGAAGGCTCTGTGGATCCATTCCGACCAGCTGCCGCCCGCCGCAAGCGGCGGAATCACTGCAAGCAACGCTGCAAACAACACAACGACGGGCGTATACCAGCGGGCAAATGTAGTAATGAAATTCTCGGTCGGTGCCTTGCGTGCTGCGGCGTTCTGAACCATGTCGATGATGCGTGAAGCCGTCGATTCACCGAATGTCCGCGTCACACGAATCGTCAGTGCGCCGCTCCGGTTGATGCAGCCGGACAGCACATCGTCACCCGCATGAACGCGGCGCGGAACGGATTCACCGGTCAGTGCAGCGGTATCGAGCATGGACTCTCCCTCCAGAACTGTGCCGTCCAGCGGAACGCGCTCGCCCGCTTTTATGAGAATGCGATTGCCGATGCGGATATCCTCCGCCGCTGTCTCGATCACGCCGTTGTCCGTGATGAGATTCGCCTTATCCGGACGGATATCCAGCAGCGACTTGATCGAGCGGCGGGAGCGCTCCACAGCAAGCGACTGAAAATACTCGCCGATCTGATAGAACAGCATAACTGCGGCGGCCTCCGGATATTCGCCGAGTGCAAGAGCGCCGATCGTTGAAATACTCATGAGGAAATGCTCATCGAAGATCTGACCTCTGGTGATATTGCGAAGCGCCGTCAGCACTACATCCCAGCCGAGAATGATATAAGCGATGAGCATGACCGCGAACACCGCCGCTGCAGGAGCATGCAGCGCATAGTGCATGACCGCACCGATGACAAATACTGCTGCACCCGCAATCAGACGAATCAGCATGACACGCCCGCTGTCTGTATGGCTGCGGTCATGCGTATGCTCATGTTCGTGTGCATCGCCGTGCTCGTGCTCATGTGTATGCTGCGGTACATTCGCCGTAACAGTAACATCCGGCTCATGCTTGTGTACAATCTTCTCGATCAGCGCATAAACCTCCTCTGCGGCGTGTGCTGTCGTGACAGTCAGACTCTGCTGCATGAGATTGACAGATGCACTTTCAATCTCCGTAAGCGCGCCGACCTCATGCTCAATCTTCGCGGCGCAGTTCGGGCAGTCAAGGCCTTCCAATGTGAATGAAAGTGTTTGCTCATGTGTATGCTGCGGTACATTCGCCGTAACAGTAACATCCGGCTCATGCT
>JAKSPK010000028.1 GCA_024404875.1 Oscillospiraceae bacterium | reverse complement strand
CAGAAACAAAAAAAGAGCTGCCCAGCGAAGCAGGGCAGCTCTTAAAGAGTTCACGCAGGCAATAAAAAATCGCCCCCCAAGGCGACCTTAAAAGATTATACAGTATAAGTATTGACAAGTATGACAAATTATGCTATAATAAGAAGGTGAAATAATAAGCATCACACAGGGCGCAGACGAATTGGCGTTCGCCTACGCCCCATAATCAGCGCGGTGCTGCAACACCTGACTGACTTAGCGCAATGGCTATTATCGTGTTTCATTATAGCACGATTTTTAGATATTTGTCAAGAGCCTTTCAGTGTCGTTTTGCCAGCGTACTGAGAGGCTTGACTTATTATTTCCGCTTGGGATATGTCGGTGAAAGACTCGCAATCGCATCCCGACGTATCCGGCAGCTTGAAAACTGAATATTGTTGGTTATCCGGCTATCCGGCTCGTGGAGTGGGGACATATCCAGCACATCCGTCACATCCGCGATAACAACCTGTCTGGGCTTCCAAATCAACCTCCAAGCTCTTTTTTCAGATAGGAGACAGGATAAGGTTTCGAGCGATCCAGTTGCATGACGGTGAATCGGTAGGCATAACCGAGCGTTGCAATGAAAGCGAACCGGTCGCGCAGGGCGGTGATGAAATGATACACCCTGTAGGCTTTGCAAGCACACGGATAATTGACCTAGAATACATACGCTATGATAACAGCGAAGCGAGTTGCGAAGCATTGCTCGCTACTCGCTTCGCTATCACAGTTTTGGCAGGGGCAGAAGGAATCGAACCCTCGGCACACGGATTTGGAGTCCGTTGCTCTACCAGCTGAGCTATACCCCTACGACTTAATTAGTATAACACAAAGTTCAGAAAAAGTCAAGCACAAATAACAAAAAAAATCATCATTGTTCATCTTGACAAAGTAATCGCTTTTTGTGTATCCATTTTTGTGCGAAAAAGCCAAAGCCAGACAGTTGAGGATTCAACTGTCCGGCTTTGGTATTTATGCACGCTCTGTGCTTTTGAGCCATGCTGCAGCAAGCTCAAACGCTTCAAAGAGATTCGGACGGGCGGCAGTTTTCGTAATAGCAGCCATCGGATTCAGATTCTTGTCTGTCTTCATCAGATAGCATTTGACCTCAGTCGCCTGCTTCTGCTTCAAAGTCGAGTTTTCTGCCTCTGCAGTCACATTCATCATAACCACATAAGGCTGTGCCATACTGCCGTAGTAGATCGTCTTGCCGCTCCGAACAACCGGACGGCTCTTATATGTGAAGTAACGTTCTCCCATCATAATCCTCCAATTCTCATCTCAAATCCTCGATTACCAAGTCATCGTGAATTCTTTATCCGTTTCGTCGAAAATCCCGATATTTGAGATCAGGGTATCAACATAGCTCTTGCGGCATCGGAACCTGATATCACCATCCACAACGATATATGCCTTCATGCCGCCTGTATCATAAAATTCCACATTATAGCTCCGCTTTTTGTCCTGACGCTCAATAAAAATTCTTGCCATCGGATCGCCCTTCAACTCCATATCCTTATCGTACACAATCTCCTCAGCGGAAGTCTGGAGCAGATAGGTGTAAAGCTTACGATACCGCTCAATGCCGTCATCGTCAAGGGACTTGCCGTTCAACTTCGCGACAAAATCATCCTGGTCTGTTCCCTCACCGGTAAACGCGAGCTTGGTATCGCCTGCCTCATAGGTCAGCGTTCCAATATCCCAGACATACATATCAATGACATTTCTGGAGATGATGTCCTCTGGCTTGAGATCATCATAGATAATGTCATCAGGCGAAAAACTATAAATACAGTTGAGGCCCTTCATCATGCCGAAATAGCGTGTCTCCCCGTCTTCTGTCTCATATTGATCACCGAGATAGAACACGGTCGTCTTGCCGTCATCCGTCTTCATTGTGACAGTCACAAATGGATTGTCGAAGCCAGCATTTTTGATCTCTGCAGCAGTCGGCAGCGGTGTCACGACCTCTTTTGCGGTCAGACCATAAAGGCCATGCGTTGCAGCAGCAGATCTGTCAGCACTAAGCAGCGAATAGACCGGCTCTTCCATGACATGAACAGCCAATGCGCCGCCGTTCGTATTCTCTTTATAATAGGAATCAAAAGTAAAATAAAAATCGTAATCCAAATTGCTGCGTTCGATCCGCACAGAATTGATAACTGTATCATCGTCCTCAGCCTGTTCAGGTTTCAGCATCGTACCGAGATAATCCTTGATGCCGTCCAGGAACGGATTCAGCGAAATCGAATTCACGAGATAGACCGTCGTACTTCCGTCCATGCAAAGGTAACGGTTGCTGCCAATCGGTGCCTCACTGCCAATGCAGAACTTGATCGGATCAGCATTGTCAACGGTAAATGTGACCTTAACCGGATCATCCAGCCCGTACTTGGAAAGCTCGCTCTCCGGTACATTTTCCTCTACCGTATCGACAGAACCGACCTCCGGCGAACGAGTCGCCAACAGACGGATCTGTGTCGTATTCATCGGCAAATCCTCGTAGCCCTTGAGATAATAGTTCGCGATCGCCTCAGTGCGCTCCGTGCCGTCCATATCAGTGGTCTTGGTCTCTTCCATTTTCCGAAAGGCGACATAGGAATCGCCTTTCGGGTTTTCGACTTCGATCTGACTGATATCATCACTATAGGTGTGCCAGAGCAGCGTCTCAACCGCCGCCTCTGAGGAACTGTCCAGTTCATCGCCCGGCTTCGTCAGCATAAGCCATGCCATTGCACCGCCGAGCGCACCGAGCAGTACACTGCCGCCGATGATCCCTTTGAGGGTCTTGTTCATTTATTTCGTCTCCTTAAAAACACTACAATACCAACCACTGCAACAAGCAGCGGGATCGCAAAGAGCGTGACCACACGAATCGTCTTTGCCTGCGAGTCAGTAATAGTCATCTTCGCCTTATCGAGCGACTTTTCAGCGATCGTGATGACATTCTCCTTGCCAGTCGCGGTATTGAGCAGTGAAATGAAATAGTTTGCATTATCATAGCTTCCGGAGCTGCCTGCAACCACGATATCCATGATCCACGGCGAGCCGAAGACCGCGATCTGGCTCTTAAGCGTTTCACTGCCGGAGGTAAAGGTGACCTCGGAAAGAACAGCCATGTCTACGCTGCTCTTTTCGGCGGAATCTGCATCGAAGTCCGCTGCAGTTTCATCAAGCGGATAGAGAACGCAGGTGTCGGAACTTGTCAGCAGCGGGTAAGTGTATCTGCCGGAATTCTGATCGTACAAACGCTCAACCGGGCAGCAGAGCGGTGTGATGATCGGCAGTCTGGAAGCGGTGAAGCCTGCATTCAAAGACGCAGCAGAATTAGCCGTGGCAGCCGGGACACCGCCGATCGTTCCGATCGCAATATTTGCGACCTGTGCTGCACCGGTGTTGGTCTCTGATGCGTAGGATCTGCCGATCTTGACGCCCCAGACAGACAGAAATTCGTCTAGATTTTCAGTATTCGCACTTTTAAACGGCGATCCGAAATAGATCATCTTTCTGCCGAACTTGCTGTCGTTGTTCAGATAATCCGTGAGCTTTGTGATCTGTGCCTCAGTAAGGTCATTGGAAGGCGAACAGAGCATGATGATATCATAATCAGCGGTCAGCTCAGAGGTTGCGATATCAACGGACTCGACATTGTAATTATTCTTGTTCAGTGCTTCCTTGATCGCCTGATAACAGTAAGCATCGCGGTTGTCGTAGATCGCCGAGCCGTTTACCATGTCGATCATTGCGACTGTGACCGGATTGAGATCGGTAACGCCCATGATTGCAGAGACAAGCGCCTGCTCACCGACGAACTTGTAATGAGTCTCGGAGGAATATGTCGTCTGGTCGAAAGACTGCTCTGCTCTGAAGAGCGTATTCCCGGATTCAGCCGCATAGGGGTTATTCATGAATCCGATCACGCGAACCAGATCTCCGCAGGAAACAACTGCATCACCGGTGGAAAAATCGCCGTTGAAATTCTGCTTATAAACAGAGATCGCTTCCGGATTTTTGTTTGCATCAACATACTCAATCGATACATGACCGTTCGACTCACTCTTAAAGCGATTGAGCGTTTCTGCCGCAACCTTGAGCATATTGTTTTCGAGGAAGTAGCTCTCGTCGGCAAGCATGGTAATCTTGACATCGCTGTTAAGCTGATGCAGATAATCAATGGTCTTCTGATCGATCTCGTAAAGACCGCTGGAGGTCAGATCAATGTTCCAGTTGAAGCGCTGATCGAGCAGCCCACAGATAATATTCAACACAACAACGATCGCGATGACGACCACGGTAATGGCTGTCGCGAGTACGCCATACTTCAATTTCTTGCGGCGCTTGACGGAATTGAGCGCACGCTCCTTTTCCTCCTCAGATGTCCGCTGGCGCTTTTTTTTCTTCGATGCCTTGTCCTCATTCTCGGACGCAGCTTCATCTTCTGCATATTCCTTCAGCGCCGCAGCAGTATCGCTGAGCGCATCGGCAGCATCCTCCGCCGCATCTTTTACAGCGTCTTCTGCTGCTGCTTCGGCGGATTCCAGTTCCTTTTTGATATCGTCATTATTACTCATGAATGAATCCCTCCTCAGCTCCAGCGTCTGCGCTCAAATACGCGAATGGTGAAATAGTTGAAGATCACCGCAACACTGATATAGAATACGATTGTTGAAACATTGAACAGGCCGCAGGTAATTGCATAATATCTGCGGTAGAAGGACAGCTTTTCCAGAATGGAATTGATAAAGCTGATACTGATATAGCTGTTGATAACATCAATCATATAGAGGGCCATCAGCGCAACAAAGCTCAGAACGGCGGCTGCAATCTGGTTTTCAGTCAGCGCTGAAATCAGCGTGCCAACTGCAATGAATGCTGCGCCGAGCAGGAACATCGCAAGGAAGTTCGCAAAAACAATACCCCATTCGACTGTGCCAAAGAAGCTCAGGATCAGCGCATAAATCAGCGGCATCACCAATGCGATCGTATACAGAACCAATGCTGCGAAGTATTTGCCGAAAACGATCTCTCCGAGACTGACAGGCGCAGTCAGAAGCCCCTGCTCGGTCTTTTGCTTTTTCTCCTCACTGAACGAACGCATCGTCAGCAGCGGGATGACAAAAATGCAGATCAGGAACATACTCTGGAACAGCGCAGACATATCAGTCGTAGCAAGCGAGAGACATGACTGGAAGAAGAAAAATCCGGAAAAAATCCAGAAAACTGCAAGAAAAATATATGCGACACTCGATGTGAAATACGCACCGATCTCGCGTCTGAAAATCGCGCCCATTATGCCTTCGCTCCTTTCTTGGAATCCGCCTGCTCCTTGGCATTCGGAATGACGATGCCCTCACCCATCGTGATCTTGAGGAACACATCCTCCAGCGTCATTTCAGCAGAACGGCATGCCAGCATCGGCCAGTCGTGACGACGAACGATCTCGAACAGATCGCGTCGAATATCCATACCTGGAACTGCTTCCAGCTCATATTCGTAAACACCGGGCTCGCGCTCCATATCAGCCTTGACATACTTGATACCATCGATATCTCTGAGCGCACGGACGATCTCGTCTTTCGGGCCTTCAATACGCGCAATAATGCGGTGATCAGTCGAAACATTCTTCGAGAGGTTGTCCGTAGTATCATGTGCCGCGACGACACCGTGATTAATGATAATGATGCGGTCGCAGACAGCCTGGATCTCACTGAGGATATGAGACGACAGGATGACAGTATGATTCCGGCCGAGCTTTTTGATGAGTGTGCGGATCTCAAGGATCTGTTTCGGGTCAAGACCGACCGTCGGCTCGTCAAGAATCAGAACAGGCGGATTGTTGACCAGTGCCTGCGCCAGACCGACACGCTGCTTGTAGCCCTTCGAAAGGTTCTTGATGAGGCGATCCTGCACATCAGTAATTTTGGTCAGATCCATGACCTCTTTCAGATGTGCCTTACGGGGCAGCTTGCATTTTTTGAGATCAAAGATATAATTGAGATAGCCCTTGACAGTCATGTCAAGATAAAGCGGCGGCAGCTCCGGAAGATAGCCAATAAAGGATTTTGCCTTGATCGGATCCTCCAGAATGTCAACGCCATTGATGAGCGCCTGACCGGATGTCGAAGAAATATAGCCAGTAAGCATATTCATGGTCGTTGATTTGCCTGCGCCGTTCGGGCCGAGAAATCCGAGGATTTCTCCGTCCTCTACGGTAAAGCTGATGTCGTTGACCGCATGCTTATCGCCGTAATGCTTCGTCAGATTCCGTACTTCAATCATGGAGAAAATTCAGTCCTTTCTGAAAAAAATCATTCACAGAATATATTGTAAGGCATCTATGTGAAAATTTCGTGTCAGTATCTGGAAAATGCAGCGATTCAGATAACCCCGCTATCAGCAGATATGCCCTCAGCAGGCAGCAAATGTTTCCGCGCCCTGATATCTCGCCGAAGCTGCGCTGCAAGTGCTTCGACCGATTCAAATTTCTGCTCCGGGCGGATAAAGCTGCAAAGCGTAACCGGAAGCAATGCACCGACCAGATCGCCGCTCCAGTCAATCAGATGCGTTTCCGCAATCGGCACGACATTGTCGCCGGTGACGGTCGGGCGGACACCGATATTCGTAATCGCAGGCACCCAGATATCATTGATCTCCGCGAAGGAGGCATAGACACCTCTGTGCGGGATGCACTGCCACGGAAGGAATGCCTGATTCGCCGTCGGCACACCGAGTACCGTGCTTCCGAGATGCTGTCCCGTGACAACATGAGACAGGATATGATAATCTGCGCCGAGCAGTCGGTTTGCTTTCGCAATCTGTCCGCTTTCGAGCAAAAAACGAATATGGCTTGCAGAAACAGCCACGCCGTCCTCGTCGCGCACCTGCGGCACAATCCCGACTGTAAAGCCGTATTTACGGCCATAATGCTCCAGATCAGCTACATCGCAGTGCGCATTTCGGCCGAATCGAAAATCTTCGCCGACACAGACATAATCGACCTGAAGCCGCTCACGGAGAATCTGCTTGCAATAACTTTCGCCGTCCAGTTCTGCCAACTCACCGAACGGAAGCGCAAATACAGCATGAGCACCGCAGGTCTGCAGCAGACGGCGTTTCTGTTCATCATGGAAAATGTAACGCATCGGCTTGCCCTGCTTCATCGGCATGGAATCCGCTGCAAAGGTCACAACATGACAGACACCATGTGCAGCAGCCTGCGCAAGCACTCGCCTGTGACCAAGATGGACGCCGTCAAAAAGGCCGAGTGCAACAGAGATCGGAAGCCGTTCCGGATTCGGTACTTCATGGAGTTCCTGTGTCATGTCCGATCAGCTCCTTACAAATTTTTATATACACGCAGCACGCCGGCCTCTCTGTCTGCTTCGCAGAGTCCAAGAAACTCCCGCCCCGGGGAATAGAGCCGGTAGCATACTGCATCAGTCAGCCCATGAACGCGTCCGAGATCGAGCCGGACGCCATTGCGGTAAAGTCTTGCCTGTGCTTCACTGACGGTCAGCTCCGGCAATGCAGTAAAGAGCCGATCCGTCGGGATGATGAGCGCATCCGCCTCGCCGCGGTCAGCCGCCTGCTGCACCTCGTCAAAGCTGTGCGAATCTGCAAGCGTAAAACCGCAGGCCATTGTCCGCGTCAAGGCTGTCATGATACAGCCGCAGCCAAGCGCTGCGCCGATATCGTGTAAAATCGTCCGGACATATGTCCCTTTGCCGCAGGCAATATCGAGGATCCCCTCACCTGCCGCTTCATCAAACTGCACGAGTGTCAGCGATGCAACGAAGACCTTTCGCGCCGGACGCTCAACCGTTTTGCCCTGACGCGCTAACTCATAGAGCCGCTTGCCGTCGATTTGCACAGCTGAATACATCGGCGGAATCTGCATGATCTCACCGGTGAACTGCGGCAGGATTCCAAGTATTTGCTGCTCTGTGACAGAAACAGAATGCGTTTCCAGCACATTTCCGGTGCAGTCCTGCGTATCCGTAACTGTGCCGAGCCGGAAGCCTGCGCGGTAAGCCTTTGATTCATCCGGCAGGATGTCGCAGGCGCGTGCAGCTGTCCCGACAAGCACGGGCAATACGCCCTCTGCCATCGGATCCAGCGTACCGGTGTGACCCAGCTTTTTCATTTTCAGTATGCCGCGCAGCTTTGCGATCACATCAAACGATGTAAAGCCCTGCGGCTTATTCATAACAAGAACGCCGCTCACAGCCATTGTCCGAGCATTCCCTCCGAAACATCCGTCAGCATTTTGCATACATCCTCCGGATCACCGTCACGGAAGGAGCAGCCGCTCGCCTTGATATGGCCGCCGCCGCCGAAATGCTGCGCGATCTTTGAAACATCGGCTCTTTCGCCGCCGCGCAGTGAGACGCGGAAGCTGCCATCCGACTGCTGTTTGCATGTGATGCCGACCTCAACGCCAATGATCTGCATCGGCAGATTCGCAATACTATCAGTCTCCTCTGAAGAGAGCTGGAATTCCTGCATCCAGGCATAAGGCAGATAGATCAGTGCAACACGACCGTCCGCCGAAAGTCTGACATTTTGCATCAGCCGCGCATCAAGCGCGATGCGTCCCTTCGATTTCAGCACGAAAAGCTCACGATTGAGCCGCGAATACGGCAGGTCAGGGAATGCGGACTTAATCTCCGCAACCGCCTCAAATGCAGCCGCATCCGCATTGCTGAACTGGAAGCAGCCGGTGTCAGTCGCAATGCCCATATATAGACAGAGAGCGATCTCCTTCGTCAGCGGGATATCATTTTCCTGCATCATTCGAAACAGTACCTCGCAGGCCGCTGAAGAATGCGGATTCCAGAACAGCCGCTCGGCATAATGCGTATTAGAAATATGGTGGTCGATGCAGAGTGTAATGACCGCATTCTTCTCGCGCTCCGGCAGATCTCCGAAGAGCTTTCTGTCAGCAACATCAACCGAGATCCAGTATTTGGGTGCAAAATCCTCGAATTCGATGCCCGCGGTCACATCGTCGTACATCGCAGGAAGCGTATCGGCACAAACCACACGGGAGCGGATACCCAGCCCGCGAAGAATATGCCAGAGCGCATAGCCGCCGCCGATACAATCGCCGTCCGGTGAGCGGTGAATCAGGATGCAGACATCCTCCATTCCCTGCAGAACTGCATAGGCCTCCCGGCTGCTGATCTCCGCACAGCTGTGCAATGTATCTCCCATAGTCAGTGCCTCCTTCAGAATTCCTGGCGGATCAGAGAAGCGGATCCTCCTCCGGTTCGGCTTCAGGTGTATTGCCCTCGATCAGTCCGAGTCCGCTGAGCTTTTCGCTGATATCCGCTGCATATGCAATCGAATCATCTGCGATAAAATGCATTACCGGCGATTTGCGCAGCTTCAGGCGGCGAAAAAGTTCCTTTCGGACGAATCCGGATGCCTTTTCCAACACCTTGCACGCTTCCCTCGCACGATCAAAATCGGTCAGGCTGGAAACATACACCTTACAATGTCCCATATCACCCGAAAGATCTGCACGCACAACCGTCAGATCCGGCGTGATGCGCGGATCCTTCAGCTCCCGCATGATCGCCGTCAGCTCGCGCAGGATATCCTCCTGTATGCGGCCGATCTTAAAACTTGCCATAATGTCTCCTCCGCTCAGAACGTGATCGAGCTTTCTGCATCAGGATCGTAGTAGTCTCCAGTGGTCTCGGTCTCATTGAAGAAGCCTTCATCATCGAAGATCGTTTCGGGAATATCCGCAGACTCCGCTGGATTGGTCTCCCCTTTCAGAATTGCTCTGACAGTCTCAAAAAAAAGTGTATCGATCGGGCCGAAATCCGGCCATGCGAGAGCTTCCTCGCAATATTGGAGCATATCTTCATTGCTCATTCTCTGGACATCCATTCTAATCCCTCCGCTTTCATGTTTTATTTTTATGATTCGGTCATGTGCCGGCCTCTATAATATCAGGCATAAGGTCAGACAGAACCCAGATACCTCCGCATCCACAAACCAATAATCGCCTGCAGTACTTTCACGCTTTATCCGATCAGCAGGCGCAGCACATTCTTGAGCGCCGCGTCCTGCGATACAGTTTTGTCATCATGTTGATATCAGTCCTCGCGGTATTCTTCGATGATGAATGCTTCGAGCACATCGCCCTCCTTGATATCGGCGAAGCGGTCAAGTGAAATACCGCATTCGTAACCAGTGGCGACCTCCTTGACATCGTCCTTGAAACGACGGAGCGAGTCAATCTGATCTTCCGCGACCACGATTCCGTCACGCACAACGCGGATCTGGCACTGTCTCGTGACCTTACCCTCGGTGACATAACAACCGGCGACCGTGCCGACGCTGGAAATGTGATAAACCTGACGCACTTCAATGCGTGCCATCTGCACCTCGCGGAATTTCGGCGCAAGCATGCCCTTCATAGCCGTAGAGATTTCCTCGATTGCATCGTAGATAATGCGGTACAGGCGGATATCCACGCCGTCTCTGGCAGCTGCATCTGCGGCACCCGGCATCGGACGGACATTAAATCCGACGATGATCGCATTCGACGCAGCTGCGAGCATGACATCGCTCTCAGAAACCGCACCGACTGCACCATGGATGACCTTAACGCGAACTTCCTCGTTCGTGAGCTTTTCGAGCGACTGGGTAACCGCTTCAACGGAGCCCTGTACATCGGCCTTGACGATCAGCGGCAGCTCCTTCATCTCGCCCTCGGCGATCTGCGAGAACAGATTGTCGAGCGTGACTTTGCGGTAGCTCTTGAACTGCTCTTCCTTCTGCTCATGCTTTCTCTGATCGACCAGTTCTTTTGCGAGACGCTCATCCTCAACAGCATTGAACACATCGCCCGCGCTCGGTACCTCTGCCAGACCGGTAATCTCAACCGGTACCGACGGACCTGCCTCTGTAACGACCTTGCCCTTGTAATTCGTCATGACACGAACCTTACCGACTGCCGTACCCGCGATGATGACATCGCCGGTGTGAAGCGTACCGTTCTGCACGAGAATGGTCGCGATCGGACCGCGTCCCTTGTCGAGTCGTGCTTCGATGACAGTACCCTTTGCAAGGCGGTCTGGATTCGCCTTCAGCTCGCGGACTTCCGCAACGAGCAGAATATTTTCAAGCAGATCCTCGATGCCCTCGCCTGTTTTTGCAGAGACCGGGACACAGATCGTGTCGCCGCCCCACTCTTCGCAGACCAGCTCATATTCCGTGAGCTGCTGTTTGACGCGATCAGGATTTGCACCTTCCTTATCCATTTTGTTGATCGCAACAATGATTGAAACACCAGCAGCCTTCGCGTGGTTGATCGACTCGATCGTCTGCGGCATAATGCCGTCATCCGCGGCGACAACAAGAATCGCGATATCGGTGATATTCGCACCTCTTGCACGCATGGATGTGAACGCTTCATGTCCCGGCGTATCAAGGAATGTGATCGTTTTTCCGTCATGCTTGACCTGATACGCACCAATATGCTGCGTGATGCCGCCCGCCTCGGATGCGGTAACATTTGCATTCCGGATGCGATCGAGAATCGAGGTCTTACCGTGATCAACGTGGCCCATGACAACGACGACCGGGCAGCGATCCTTGAGTGCATCCTCCGGATCCTCCTCATCGACGATCAGGCGTTCCTCAATCGTCATGATGACCTCATGCTCAACCTTTGCGCCAAGCTCCTCTGCAACGAGTGCAGCGGTATCGAAGTCAATTTCCTCATTGATATTCGCCATGACGCCGAGTCCCATGAGCTTCTTAATGACATCGCGTACCTGCACCTTCAGGCGTGTCGCCAGCTCGCTGACAACAATACTGTCCGGAATCATGACCTTGAGCTGCTGCTTTCTGGCGCGCTCCAGTTCAAGTCTGCGCAGCTTCTCAGCCTCTGTCTCGCGGTATTTGCCGGACTTCGCCTGCTGCTTGCGCTGCTGGGATTTCTGGTTGATCTTCTGCTTTTTGGCGACCATATTGTCGTTTCTGCCGCCTCTGCCCTGCGGAGCAATCTGCTCATATCGCTCGTTGTACTTATCGAGATCGACATAAGTACCGCGGGTATCGACAGTATGGCGCTGCTGACTCGGCTGCACCTCAGCAGCAGCAAAGCCGCCCTCCATCTTGACGATCTCGCCGCGTTCCTGTGCCTTTGCGGGCTTCTTCGGTGTTTTCTGAACATTGCGCGGCTGCGGCGGCTGTTTTTTCGGTTCAGCTGCTGCGGCGGCAGCAGCCTGCTTCTTCTGTTCGGCAGCCTTCTGAGCTGCAGCCTCGGCAGCGGCCTTCTGCTCCGCAGCACGCTTCGCAGCAGCCTCCGCCTGCTTCTGCTGCTGGATGCGGAGATTCTTTTCGCGTCTAGCAGCTTTTTCAGCCTGCTGTTTTTCATAAAGCGCAGCACGCTCTCTTGCGCGGCGCTCCGTCTCAGCAGCGGTCAGCACACGCGGTGCAGCCGGTGCAGGCGCAGCAGCCGGTGCGGAAGCAGCGGCCGATTCCTTTTCATCTGCCGGCGATGCCTTCGGCTGCTCAACCGGAGCCTCAGCCTTCACAGCCTTTTCTGTCTTGACAGCAGGCGCTTCTGCCGGTACATTCTCCGGCTTCTTGACCTCCGCTGCGGGAGCAGCAGGCTTGGCCTCAGTTTTGGGTTTGACTTCAGCAGCAGGCTTGGTTGCTGCTGCAGGCTTTGCTTCCTGCTTCACAGACTTCTTTGCAGTCGTCTTTTCCGTCTTCTCGGATTTCTTCGCACGTGCGGCCGTCTCCGGCTTTGCAGCGCGAGTCGGCTTTTTTGCCGCCGGCTGCGGCTGTGCAGTTTCCGAACGGTCTGCGAAATATGCATCGAAATTCGCGACCTGATTGCGCTGTGTATAGTATTCGAGCAGATAATTCATTTCCGCATCGGTCAGCGCCGCTGTCGGCTTTCTGACCTTATCGTCCAGTTCCTTCAGCCGATCCACGACTTCCTGCGCAGAAAGATTAAGATCGGCGGCAAAATCACTCAGCTTGACCTTCGTTGTTGGCATAGGCATTACCCCCTGTCGGTTGGCATACGGCGGAGCCGCAGCGCGGGCTTCAGCGTATCCGCGCCGCAGGGCGTGAATACGCGCTGTTTACTTCACACATCGGATCCGGCCGCAAGCTTTCCGAGCTTTTCGGCGAATCCGTCCTCACAAATACCGAAAACCGCCGTCCGTTTCCGGAAGAACAGCTTCAGCGTATCCATATCGAGGGACATCTTCCGGATCGGAATCTCCCTCGCAAAAAATCGGGTTTCCTTCTCTGTCTTGGCGGACACATCCGATGCGAGCAGAATAAGCTTCACATCACCGTGCACCGCAGCTACCTTGACCGCATCAAAGCCAAGAATGAGCTTTCCGGCCTTCCTGCACATCGTCAGACTCGCGGTCAGACGGCTTTCAGCGGCATCAGGCATGATCCGTCTCCTCTCCGTCCACATTCGCAAGCGATGCTTCAAGCGCGGCATAGACCTCCTCAGGCACGCGGCAGGAGAACGCTTTCTCCAGTCGTCTGGATTTCGCCGCTGCCCGCAGACATTCCAGCTTCGGGCAGATATACGCGCCTCGTCCGGCACGCTTGCCGGTTGCATCCAGACAGACAGTGCCGTCCTTCTGATGCACAGCACGGATCAGCTCACGCTTCGGCTTCATCTCATTGCAGCCAAGGCACATCCGCATCGGGATTTTTTTTGGCATCATACTGCGCCGGCCTCATTACTGCCGCCGTCGAGCGAATCCAGCTCCGCAGCATCCTCAAGGAGCTCATATCCCTCCGCATCCACACGATCGGATTCAGGCTCCGCTGCAGGAAATTCCGGCTTGATGTCGATCTTATAGCCGGTGAGCTTCGCAGCAAGCTTTGCATTCTGGCCCTTGTTACCGATCGCGAGCGAGAGCTGATCGTTCGGCACGATGACCTTTGCTGTCCGCGAACCGTCATCCTCGATCGTTGCCGAAAGCACACTTGCCGGTGCAAGTGCACGGATGATGAATTCCTCCGGATCCTCGGAATACGGGATAATGTCGATCTTCTCGCCGTGCAGCTCGCTCATGACCGCACTGATGCGGGAGCTGTGCGGTCCGATGCAGGTACCGACAGCATCGACATTCGGATCATTGGAGCTGACCGCAATTTTCGATCGGAATCCTGCCTCGCGGGAAACTGAATGAATCGTAACAATGCCATCCTGGATCTCAGGAATATTCATCTCAAAGAGCTTCTCGACGAATCCTCTGTCCACACGGGAAATACGAACAATCGGCTTCTTATCGCGGTTTGCAATCGTCGTAACAAATACTTTGATAAGCTGTCCTTCCCTGAGCGGCTCATAGACGCGGACAGGTCTGCCGTCCACGATTGTCTCGGTGAAAAGCTGCTCATTGCGGGAAAGATACAGCTCGGTGTGATCGTACTCGACGGTCACGGTGCCGCGAAGCGGATCGACCTGTGTAACCTTGGCGGTAATGATCTGACGCTCCTTGGACTCGAATTTCTCCATCATCTGCTGACGGTTGATGTTACGAAGATCGGCGCGGATGGTCTGCTTTGCAAACTGCGCAATGCTTCTGCCGAAACGAACGGGATCCAGCTTACATTCTACGAGATCGCCCAGTTCGCAATTCGGATCATAGAGCTTCGCCTGCCTGTAGCTGACCTCGTACTCTGTCTTCGGCTCGCCCTCGACAACGCTCTTCTTCATGAAGATATCGAAGCGGTGCGCCGCGAGGTCAATCTCCACGCGGATATCGTCATCCTCGGCATACGGATATGCCTTCTGCGCAGCCTTGAGCATTGCAGTTTCAATTTTCTCAACGAGCAGTGACTGTTCTACAGTGTTCTCGCTGCCGAGCGCTGCCAGCGCCTCAAAAAAACCTTCATTCATGGCAATGGTTCCTCCCTGTTGTCAGCAGCCTTTCGGATGCTGCATATTTATACAATAATATAATCCGCCTTTCTGCGCATCCGCACATCATTCGGTATCGGCGGCAGCGTGCCGGATCTCGTCCTCGTCCAGATCGGCAAGTCGGACAAAAGCTGCTCCGGCAAGCGGGATCTCCCGGCTGCCCTCCGCCGTTTCAAGCGTGATAATCTCCTTGTCAGCGGCGATAAGCGTACCGGTCAGCTCCCTGGCACCATCCTCCAACGGACGGATCATCCGAACACGAACTTTGCTGCCCTCACAGGCACTGAAATGTGTCTCGCGGATCAGCTCGCGCTCCAGACCGGCTGAGCCGACCTCCAGCGTATAGGATTGCGTGATCGGATCGGTCTCGTCAAGCATCTTATTGAGCGGTCTGGTGACGGCCTCGCAGTCTGAGATGTTGACTGATCGCTCCATGTGGTCAAGGAACACACGCAGATACCACATCGCGCCCTCCTTTTCAAAACGGACATCCCAGACGATCAGTCCGTTTTCCTCTGCGATCGGCTGAACCATTTCGTAGATGCGGGCTTCGGTGCTTCCAAATTTCTTAATCTTCACAGTTCTCCCCCTTTTCAAACGCATCTGCGTTAATTTTCACGGGCTGAGCCCGCAGTACAAACGGTACGCACAGCATCGCCGTGCATACAAAAGAGAAAGACCGGAATGGGGTTCCGGTCTTTTTATCATCTCATCGTTTCACTATACTGTATCATACCACTTTTCGCAGAAAAATGCAAGTGTATTCTCTATTCTCCGCCTGCAATTCTGCATTCTGCACAATATTCAAATCGATATGTTAAATGATTTCTATGCGAAATTTTCGGATCAATTTCCAAGCTTAGCATTATAATCCTTGATCACGGAATCTACAACCGAAGACCACTGCGAACGAATCTCCGCCCATGTATCCGGAGTACCCTCGTACTGCACCTGATTGAGGATCGCGTCAGCGCAGTTATTCATGACACCTCGCGTCTCATAGGCATATGTCTCATTATACATCAGCGAACCCATTCCATAACCGAAATCGAATACGCATTTGATATTGTTCGGATCATACCAGGTCTGCATGAAGTCATACTGCTCCTCAGTGATGACAGATGTCACCTTGCCCTGCGCATTCTTGTTTTCGATCAGCATCTTTTCCTTCGCAGCCTTCCTATACTGCTCCTCGGTCTCCGCAAGGCGCGAGCATTTGATATATGCCGCAACAGCATCGCCCATTTTCGAGCCGCGGACCAGCATCACTGCTCCGTAGTTCATATTTAGATAGTATGTATCGCTTTCGGGATCCTTCGGGAACGGGACAATGAAAATATCTCCATCAGGATTTTTCGCATTGGATTCGCCGAGCGACCACGGCGCCATTGCATAGAACAGCGTGGAGCCGTCCTCCGGAAAATAGGAATACCATGTCGGATCAAAGAGCCCAAGCTTGCTGATCTCCTCCTGCAAATGCTCTGCACGCTCAATGTTCGCGCTCATAATATTGTTCGTGAACTGCTTGCCGTCATATTTGACAACGGTATCACCAGTTGACTGGAGGATCGCCTGACCGAACCAGCCGCGGATACCGCAGCGTGTCTCAGAGCCGTCTCCGTTCGAGGTAAACTGTTTCATCATATCCATGAAGGTATTCCAGTTCCATTCGCCCTTTTTATACAGCTCATAGGGATCCTTCAGACCTTCTTCTTCCATCAGCGCACGGCTGTATGTTATAGCCAGCGGATCGGAGAGCGCAAACGGCACTACATAATAGTGCCCGTTATATTTGAACATCTCCGCATACTCACGAACTCCGTCCCAAAGCGGATCTGAGAGATCAATATAGTCATCGAGCGGATCATACATTCCCTTTGTGACGCCGTTCGGAACCGCGTCCCATTCATAGGGGAACATATCGACCTGATCGCCGCCGTTGATACGGTTTGCAAGATCATCGAACTTACTGTCGGATGTCGTTGCGATATACTCGATCTTCGCGCCGTAAACATCCTCAAAAAGTGAGAGTGCAACAGAACGGTCTGCCGTACCAGTCGGATTCAGATCATACGGCGCCATCCAGTAAATTGTCTGTCCGCTGATATCCTTATCCATTGTTTTGTCGATGCCGTCCGAAGCAATGGAGACATCGTCACCGGATTTCAGCCAGCCCTCAGAACTCTCGCCGCCGCATCCAGACATCACAGAAGTCATGGATAAGGCCGCGATCACGGCCAGAATGCGTTTCAGTTTTCTCATAGCGGTAACCTCTTTTCTTTCGCTTTCCGTTTTCCAATTTCGCAATAAAATGCGAATCCTACAATATAATTATACTAAAATGCAGATGTGCTTGTCAACTGTGAAAGCGCTGAATCCGCGCATTCCTTTTTGTGCAATATGCGCGTTTTCAAGCAAAATGCGGTTTAACCAGCTAAGCCGAGCTCTGACTGGGCAGCTGACCGGCTCCGACATGAGATCAAGTTGAAAAAAATGAATAATCTGTCTTTGGGTATCCATTGCACTTTTCGGAAAGATATGCTATAATATAGACAACGGTGCTTACTGCGGCGGTTTGATCCTGTTCATGCGCAGCATTCCCGCAATCAGCAGCTCTCCGAGCAAATAACAGCTTATGACCTCCCCTGCTGCCACGAACATTGCAAGCGCCGGCAATGCACCCCCGACACCGTATGCATACCGCAGCACAAACGGCACGATTAGCGTATTTGCAGCAATCGGCGGCAGCGGCACAAGCCAGCGGCTTTTACGAAGCATCCGGCTGCCGATCGCTCCGATCAGAGTCGCAATGCTGCCGAATATAACATCCGGAATAGCTGCCCCTCCGAACACATTCGCAATCACGCAGCCGACAAACAACCCCGGTACCGCCGCAGGCGTAAACATCGGCAGGATTGTCAGTACCTCTGCAATGCGCACTTGCATCATACCAAACGAGATCGGTGCAAATACGACAGTCAGTGCAGCGTAAAGTGCTGCAATCACCGCGCCGTATGTAATCATTGACAGCTTCGGATTCAGAACATTCATATTTTTCATTTCCTTTCTTTACAATGTCCGCTGAAACGATACTATACTATTATAACATTGATCTGTTAAAAAGTAAAGACTGTTCTCGTTTCATAAAAGGGGTTTTTTATTCATGAAAAAAAAGCACACACTTTCACGGAAAACAATCTATTCTACCGTACAGATCGGTATTCTGTTCGGCATCGTCACGCTATTTATCGCGGTTATGTTCTATGCCTATACACTAACCAAAAAGTCGATCCGCAATGCGAACAGCACTGCGAAAATGGCTGTAATGTCTATTGAAGCCGCTGCTGAGCCAATCACGCTATCCAAGCAAATCATGTCGCTTTATCGCGGTCTCTCCGAGGACCAGCGGCCGAAGTGCGGCACCTCTGAATACCGACAGTTTTTTGCTGATGTCGATATATCTGATGAAAGCGAGTATAACAGACTGCTGAAGATCCTCCACCAGATCCTTGATGCACATGAGGAAGTGGATGATGTGTATCTTGCGATGTATGACGAGGACACACAAGCGGTCGTTTATATCGCTGATCCGTGTATAGATCCCAATGCTCCGCTGCTGCCTGGTGATTGGGAGAAAGCCAAAACAAAAGAAATACAAAAATTTTTGAACTGGAACAGTAATGGTGTCCTTTACGATATCGGAAAGACAGAGAAATACGGTATGATCTGTACAGTAGGACTCCCGCTCACTGATGAGTCCGGTGAAAAGAGTGTTTTTGTCTTTGTTGATATTTCGCTCGAAAATATCCGCGCTGAAATGAAAGACTTTTCGCTGATGTTTACACTTGCAATGATCCTGCTGACGGTGCTGATCACCTGTATGCAGACAATTCGCATCAAGCGGAAACTCGTTACTCCGATCAATATGATTACGGAAGCATCGGAACGCTTTGCCGATGCAGATAATATCAGCAACAAGTCCGGCGGTATCTTTGCAGCGCTCGATATCCATACCGGCGATGAACTGGAGGAGCTGGCGCATACAATGGCGAATATGGAGCGCGGGCTGAAGGAGTATGGAGAGAATATGCTGAAAATCACCGCGGAAAGGGAACGCATCAGCACAGAGCTCTCACTCGCAAAAGAAATACAGTTTGCGATGCTTCCGCATATCTTTCCGCCCTTCCCGAATCGGAATGAATTTGATATCTATGCAGAAATGAATCCAGCAAGAGAAGTCGGCGGCGATTTCTATGATTTCTTTCTGATTGACGAGAATCATCTCTGCTTGGTCATGGCAGATGTTTCGGGCAAGGGCATCCCTGCAGCACTGTTCATGATGATCTCGAAAACAATCCTGCAAAGCTGCGCGATGCTCGGTCATTCCCCTGCTGATATCCTTGCGAAAACGAATGAGGGACTTTGCTCGAATAATCATGCCGAAATGTTTGTGACGGTCTGGCTCGGTATTCTGGAAATCTCGACAGGTACGCTGACCGCTGCCAATGCAGGCCATGAATATCCGATCCTAAAGCAAAAAGACGGACAATTTGTTCTCTGTAAAGATAAACACAGCTTCGCTGTCGGCGGCATGGATGGGATTCGGTATAAAGAATATGAGCTCCAGCTGCAAAAGGGCGATCAGCTTTTCCTCTATACGGACGGCGTTCCGGAGGCTGAAAATCCGGAGCATAAAATGTTCGGCGAGGAGCGGCTTCTTGCAGCTCTGAATAGTGTGCCATATGCAACGCCCAAAGAACTACTTAGAAATGTGCGTGAAGCTGTCAGCTGCTTTGTCAGTGATGCAGAACAGTTTGATGATCTGACAATGCTTTGTCTGGAATATAGAGGGGGCAATAAGGAAAAAAGTCAAGACAGTTCTCCTGCCTGATCGCAGTGCTTCAAACATCCGCCTCCTCGATCAGCAAAAAAAATTTATTCAGGACTTGACAAAGTTGCTTTGATATGCTATAATATAAAGGATGATTCAAAACTCATCCTATGGGGGCATTAGCGCAGCTGGGAGCGCACCACACTGGCAGTGTGGGGGTCACGGGTTCGAATCCCGTATGCTCCACCAAACCGTATTCCCGAAAGCATCGTATTTACGATGTTTTCGGGATTTCTTTTTTATGTAAAAAATACCTTGTCCGCTGTTTGTCCGCTATTTGAGGGATGACAGCGGACAAGCTGCTTTATTCCGCTTTTTGCAGAAAACCGAATACGCCATCCATCGCCTCGGATATTCTTGCCTGTGCGTTCTGGAACATATGGGAATACACATTCAAAGTAGTCCCCTTGCCAAATAGTAACACACTTCGTATGGTTAATAAATAACGTAAATACGCCTTAAAACAGGCTTCTTTTGTCTTTCAGTGGTTCATCAAGCAGCTTGTAGTAGATGTAGATCTCACGGGGCTGTCCCTCGATATAGGCATCAAGGGTGATATACTCGATCAACTCTAAGCACATCTCACGGGTAAGCTCCTGTACATCAGTATACTTTCTCAGACGCTCCATGAATAGAGCCACATCTTCCTCGTCCTGCCTGATCTTGGAGAACTTTTCTTCAAGGTCTGCGACTTCGGTGGACAGCTCTTTCTGCTCTGCTTCATACTTTGCTATCAGCTTCATCGCTACATCCTCAGATACTTTTCCGAGGACTTTGTCCTCGTAGATGTTCTGGATCAGTGTATCAAGTTCCTGCAATCGGTATCTGCCTTCTGTGAGCTTCTTGATATCCACTGAATACTGCTCCTCATGATGCTTCGCCTTGCGTTCAAGAAAACGCTCCTTTGCTTTCTCCTCGTCCTCTACAACAAGCTGAGCGAGACTGCGAATATCTTCAAGTACAATTGCGTCCATATCCTGCATTTTGATGTAATGGCTGGGACAATATCGCTTGCCAAACTTCATGTAGGAAGTGCAGTTGTAATTGTGGCGAAAATACTTTCTCGGCTTTTTCTTACTGCCGTTGGTTGTATTATTCCAAGCAAGTCGGACTTTGTTTCCGCAGTCCTGACAGTAGATCAAACCGCTGAGATTTGCAACATATCCGCTGCTGTTACGCTTGCCCTGCGATACCGACTGCTCCATTTCACGCACTCTGTCCCAAAGCTCCTGCGATACGATAGGCTCGTGCGTATTCTTCACAACGATCATATCTTCCTCATCGTTCTTGATGACCTTGTGGTTCTTGTAGCTGACCGTCGTTGTACGGAGCTGAACAAGATGTCCGAGATAGGTGTAGTTGTGAAGTATCTGCCTGACGGATTCCGGACTCCATAAATGACGTGTACGGCGAGGATTTGGCTTGCCGAGTTTTGCGTAGTAGTAATCTGAGGGGATCGGTACGCCGTCCGCATTGAGCTTGTCAGCGATATGGTGAGGGCTGATACCGCTTGCCCGCATCTCGAAAATGTTGCGAACGATAGGTGCGGCTTCGGGATCGATCACAGGCAGATGATTCGGATCATCGCCTTTTGCGTAACCGAACGGAGCGCAGGTGGTGCGGTATTTGCCAGCCTTTGCATTGGCTTCGATGACCGCCTTGATCTTTTTGCTTGTGGAAGCGGCGTGCCACTCGTTGAACAAGTTGACGATTGGCATCATGTCAAGTGCTGAGGTATCCTTGCTTGCGGTATCCACATTATCGTTCAGGGCGATGAAGCGGATATTGTAGGAAGGAAAAATGTAATCAACATATCTGCCGACCTCGATGTAGTTTCGTCCAAAGCGGCTGAGATCTTTGCAAATGATAAGATTCACCTTTCCCGACTGTGCATCGGACAGCAATCTCTGCACCGCAGGTCTGTCGAAATCCGTACCGCTCCAACCGTCATCGACGTAGATATCGACGAGATTCCAGCCCTGCTCTTTCACATACTTGGTGAGGATAAGTTTCTGGTTTTCTATTGACAGGGATTCGCCGGCACGCATATCCTCCTGCGAGAGGCGAACGTAAATTCCTGCATTGTAAATGGTCTGCTTTGCCATAGTAACTCCTTTCAGATCAAAGCAGTACCATACCGACATTTTTAGTATAGCGCAAAATGTCGGTATAGTCAATGCTTTTTGCCGACAAATTACGCCAGTGTTTCTTTCATAGCTCTTTCAAAAGCGAGCCTGCCGATCACTTCGTCGATATTTTTCTCTCCGACGAAGCGGCTGTGAACGATGTACTTCTTCCCGTCGATCTCATATTCCGAGACACGCTCAGGGAAATCCTTGTACTTCTCGTTCAGCTCAAACATCTTTCCTGCCTTTTCTCTTTCTGCGGCAGTATCATTTATATTCATAGCGAATTCTACTCCTTTAGCTTCTCTATCTCTATGCTTTAGAGTTGAGGGCTTCGCTTTCTATCTCTCACCCTCATAATAGCCGTAAGATCGGCTCAGTGTTTTGAGCCGACTGAGTATTTTACGGCTACACTTTTTGTTATCGAATAGTTTTAATCCTCATAGGGATTCGCTTTATCCGAAAAGCTCATTTGCTGTCCGAAGTCAGCGGGAAGATCGGCGGTATCGGTTTTCTCATTTTCAGCATTTCCGCCGCCGGCCAGTTTCAGAAGATCTTCATCGGAAAGACCGCTTGCTCTCAGTTTCTCCAGAAGCAGATGCTCCGAGGTGATGATCTCATCAAGCTCACGAGGCTTGCAGTTGTACTCCTCCGCCATCGCCAGACGAGAAACTTCTTTCAGCTTGTCCTCCAGAATTTTCTTTTTCGCAGTATCGCTTGCGATACGCTTTTCCAAACCTTTGATCTTCTCAATGAGCTGATCTCTCTTTTCTGTATAGATGCCCATAGAAAAATCACAACCTTTCATTTTTTGTTCTCAGCAGGCAGAACCGAGTGACCGAAGCCCACCTGCTATGATCCAATTATAGCGCGCTCTACATTTGAAATACAAGCCGCATTGCGCACAAACTTTTGTTCATACTTTGTCAACAAATGTCCGGGGAATTTTGAGATTCAAAAAACTGAAATCACGCTATTACGCCGTTTATGCTATCTGGGCATTTTGACGAAGCGATTTTGAGCGAACATAAAAAATCTGAAATCTTTTATTGACGTGATCGGGAAAGTGCGCTATATTGATTATGGGGAGCGACGAAATAGAGAAAGTCGCACAGCTCCAATTCTCGGAATCGAGAAAAAAAGACCGAGCCGATAGGCTCGGAAATGACATTCGCCTCACAGGGGCGAAACTCTACCAGCAAGCACGGTAACTATCCCAAATGGATAAAAATGATTTTTGATGTATGCCCTGACATTACGTCAGGGCAAGTCTGTTTTTATTGGTAAGCGGCTTGTCTATCAGCTTGTAATAGACGTGTATCACACGAGGACGGTCTTTATGACCTTTGTTGTTCTCATCAACTGTTGCATACTCGATCAGGTCAAGGCACATCTCACGGGTAAGCTCCGTCGCTCCTGCATAGCGTTTCAGACGGCTGATAAACTCTGCAACATCTTCCTCGTCCTGCCTTTTGGATTCGGAACGGGCATCCATTTCATCATACTCAGCTTTCAGCGTTTTCTTTTCCGCCTGATACTTGTCAAGCATATCAAACGCCATATCAGGTTCGATCCTGCCTGCGACCTTATCCTCATACACGCTCTGAATGAGTTTGTCAAGCTCCGCAAGACGGTTACCGACGGTTTTCATACGCTTGGTATCGGAAATATTCTGAACATCAATAAACGCTCTCATGCGTTTGAGAAATTCTGCTGTTGCAGCCTTTTCGTCTTTGGCAAGCTCGCACATCTCCTGAATATCCGCAAGAATGATTTCCTCTAAGAGTTTACGATTGATCGAATGCGGGCTGCAGTAGTTCTTTCCGAAGCGGTTATGGTATCCGCAGATATAACTTGTACCGCTGCCGCTTCCTTTACGCATCTTCCAACCGCAACCGTCACAGAAAAGCAGTCCCGACAGAGGACTAAGCTCTCCATTTTTGTCACGCTTTCCTCTGCTGACAGACCTTTCGATCTCTCTGACCTTATCCCATACCTCTTTTGAGATGATAGGCTCATGATTGTTTTCAATGACTGCCCATTCAGATTCATCACGGTCGATACGCTGATGATTTTTATAGCTCACTGTCGTTGTTCGGAGCTGAGCGAGCGTCCCGATATATATCGGATTTTTCAGGATATTTTCGAGATTTCTGCCGCTCCACAGATGTGAGTTGTTATAGGGATTCGGCTTGCCGATACGCTTGTAATAATAGTCAAACGGTGTCAGCACTCCTTCTTCATTCAGCGTTGTTGCGATCTGTATAGGCTTGACTCCTGATGCTCTCATTTCAAAGATACGGCGGACGATGCCTGCGGCGTAAGGATCAATAATCGGTGTACGCATTTCATCATCACTCTTAACATAACCGTATGGGCAATAGGGAGTCATCATCTTGCCTGCTTTTGCATTAGCAGCGATAACAGCCCTGACCTTCTTGGAAGTGTTTGCGGCGTGCCATTCGTTGAATACATTTCGGATAGGCATCATATCCATATCTGCGCTGTCAGAATTGAGCGTATCAATGCCGTCATTCAATGCGATGAAACGGATATTGTACATCGGAAAAATATAGTCCGTGTACTGACCTACTTGGATGTAATTTCGTCCAAAACGGGACAGGTCTTTGCAGATGATAAGATTGATCCTGCCATTCTTGGCATCATCAAGCATTCTCTGCACACCAGGTCTGTCAAAGGACGTTCCGCTGATACCGTCATCGACGTACTCATCGTAGATCGTCCAACCCTGTTCACGGACGTAGTTTGTGAGAATTCTTCTCTGGTTTTCTATGGAAAGGGATTCGCCTGCACGTTCATCATCTTTTGAAAGTCTCAGGTATATCCCCACGATATAATCAGTCTGCTTTGCTAACATTGCTACTCCTTTCCTCCAAAGCAGCCTAATTCAACATTGCTATAAGTATAGCGCGCAATGCCAAAAAAAGCAAGTACCTTTCGGAAATATTTCAGATTGTCTGAGGTCTGCGGTGCAGAGCCATTACTTCGGAAAACGCCCGTTCAAAAGCGTTGCGGTAAAGCACTTCATTGAGGTCTTTATCTCCGCAGTAGTGGCGCACAACAACACACCTTTGTTTACCGATCAGGTACTCATGTGATTCGGTCTTGCAGTCCTTATACTTCTCGTTCAGTTCAAAAGCCAGTCCTGCCTTATCTCTTTCTACGGCAGTATCATTTTTATTCATAGCTGTATCTCCTTTAGCTTCTCTTTATCTACGCTTATAGAGCGAGGGGATCGCTTTTTCTATCTGCCCCTCTTTGTAATGTGTGTTTATAGCTGTGCGGAACGACAAGCGTCGTCCCATATCACAGCTATTTTATTGTCGGACTATCAGTCCTTGAACGACTTCTCGTCAAAGAAAGAAGTCTGCCCGATAAGTTCGGATTCATCACTGTCCTGAGCTGTATATGTATCGCTCTTGGCAGTGCTCTCCTGTTTCAGCTTTGCAAGCTGTTCAGGGTGCTTAGTGATTAGCTCAAAAAGTCCCTGCTCATCACAGCCGAGTGTGTCCCTGATCTTTGCGAGCTGGATAGCGTTCAGCTTTGCATTGATCTTCTCGATCTCCGCCTTGTCGCTCTCGATACGGTCAAGCACCGCCTGACGCTTGCTCAGGAGCCTCTTGGTCTGCTGCTCATAGGTAAGCATACCGCCACCTCCTTCCTTTCTATTCTCTCCTTGTTTTGTTTGTGCGGTATCCCCACAATTAAATTATAGCGCGCAATACAGCCGATTGTCCAGCCGCAATTGCGCATGAACTTTCGGGCGAATATGACTGCCAGCCAGTATATTTTCACCGGGCATTTTTATCATCTGAATTTATCCCTCTATATATCAACCGTGAATTTTGAAAAAGTGGGAAAGATTTTTAAGAAAAAACTGCTCTCAAATCCGGAATTCTACTTTATGCATAAATAGTGATAAACATTTCTGTTGACTATGCCGACAACATGAAT
Organism: Oscillospiraceae bacterium; assembly: GCA_024404875.1. Lineage (GTDB taxonomy): Bacteria > Bacillota > Clostridia > Oscillospirales > Ruminococcaceae > Firm-04. The sequence goes on along the minus strand of JAKSPK010000028.1, from coordinate 5,470 downwards.
GCGCCAGGAGCGTATCGTGAGCAAAGAAACTATGGAGAAGATCTTTTGCAGACTTTGACGAGCAGACTGTCAATGGAACGGATATCAACTTTCCGAGCCAACAGTTTTATTGACATAATGAATAGTTTTTTATTGTTGAATTTATGCTATAGGGAGAACCGTCATGAACAAACTGTAAATTCTCAAAAAAATCATTACCACAATCCAATATTTAACGGTTGATATATAGAGGGCATTGTTGATGAAGTGCTCATATCCTCTCACATAACATTACCAATAAAAACAGGCTTTCGTTAAGTGCTGTTAAGATATTCTCTATAATGCACAAACAGACCACCTCTAATTCAGCGAAAGTTTTCGCAGGCTATGCTTAACGATTCCACGATAATTTTGGTAATAAACTATTGAGAGATATTTTCATCAAACTGCCGCCCAGACTGCGCAATAACTGCGCCGATGTATTTTACAATAATATTGTCGGTAAGAATGAGGGCATCACGGCGGAGCGTGAGCGATATGACCGCCGAATGGATCGACGGCATAAAAAATAGAGAAAGTCGCACAGCTCCGATTTCCTGCATAACGCAGGAAAAGTCGGCAATGAAACCGACAGAGACAGCGGCTGAAAATGCCGCTGAGAAAATAGCAAGCACGGTGCATTGTGCCGCGTTTTGGAAAACACGGACAAATCCACGATGCTTGTTGGGGACGTTTCCCCAAGCCCCTCTGAATTGCTGACGCAAATAAAAAAGACCGCTGATGCGGTCAGGATTGAAAGGAAGGTTTTATGACAAAATCCGAGAAGAATTACAAGCGTGATTATGGTCACAAGGACAGCGAGGAACTTGCTCTGAATTATACCCGTGACGGTATGCGTGAGGAACTTGACAAGGCTCTTTCTGAGGTCAGTCCGGATGATTTATCTGAGGGCGAAAAGGAGTATCTTGAAGGTCGGCATCAGTGCAGAGATCACACACTGAATATCCGCTTCAATGATACTGAATGGGGGCGTATATGCAGGCAAGCAGAAGCACTCCATGTGAAGAAGTCCAGCTATGTCCGTGAATGTACGAAAGCTCATTATGTTCTGATGTTTGATAAGGACGAGATGAACGAGCTGATGAAACAGATTCGGGGCATCGCTGCGAACATCAATCAGGTCGCATACAGAGCGAACAGTACGGGCAACATTTACGGTAATGATATTGCTGATTTGAAAGCGAGGTTAGATGATATTTGGCAATCACTACAATACATCCGGTCAGGCGTACAGTTAGCGCAGCTATCCGATACATCATTGACGGCGATAAGACCGGAGATCATTCACTTGTCCAGTCTTTTATGTGCGAGGGAAAGCCTGACCGAGCAGCAGAGCAGTTCCGGGAGGTCAGACAGCGTGTCGGAACAGGACGAAGCGCCACCCTTGCACAGCACCTGATCCAGAGCTTTCTGCCCGGTGAAGTTACTCCCGAACAGGCTATGATGATAGGCGAAGAATTATGTCACCGCCTGCTTGGTGAGCAGTACCAGTTTGTGATAGCTACACACATAGATCATTCTCATATTCACAACCACATCGTTTTCAATAATACGAACATGATCTCAGGTTATACTTTTGAGACTGAACATAATCAGGGAAAGAAGTCTGAAAGGGCGTGGGCAGAGATACAAAAGCTGTCCGATGATATATGCTGTGAGAATGGTTTATCCGTCATCGAACATCCGAAAAGCAAGGGCGTTTCTCACTATGAATATGAAGCGAGAAAGTCGGGCATTTCATGGAAAGAGCATCTGCGTCAGATACTCAAAGCGATCATTGTGCAGAGTACCAGCCTTGATGATTTTTTCAGCCGATGCACCGAACATAATATTGAGTATGTTTACAAGCCCGAAAACAAGGTCAAGCTGAAATACCGTCCGCAGGGCAAGGAGCGTTTTGTAAGAGCAGATACACTTGGAGAAGAATATACTCCCGAAGCTATAACAGAGAGCATCATGCGTATGCAGAATGCTCTTGCTGTCGCACAGCGATTTACAATGCACAAAGCAGACGAAGCCTCAGCTATTACAGCCGAGCCGAAGTCTGCCAATACAGCAGTTATTACCACAGATGATTTAATCGTCAGCGGAGCGGAAAACAGTATCACCGACCCTGAAACAGATGCACCTGAAAAAGAAGAAAAAGCTGACGGCTGGGCAAGCATCAGAGGTATGCGTATCTGTGATGATATTATTGCTGACATGGAGAGTGTTGGCATTCATTCGCTTGCGGAGTACAACGCTCTCAGCGTTACGGGCTGGACCAAGCGTAAAGAACTCGGTAAAAAACTCGGCAAGCTGAAATCACAGATACTTGCCATTGATGAGCTTATCGCAAAGATCAACCACCTGAAAGAGCTGTCTGATACATACAAGGAGTATAAGGGGCTGACAGGATTCAAACAGAGCCGTTTCAGGAAGAAAAATGCTGCCGCTATTGATGACTATGAGCAGACAAACAGCTACATCTGGGAGCATATCGAGCCTTACAAGCAGGACGATAAAGCTCCGACAGTGAAGCAACTCACCGACCGCAGTAATGACATGAAGCTGAGATTTAACGCAATGGCTCAGGAGTATAACCATTTGCTTGAAGTAGAAGCGGTTATGGGCAAATACAGCCGTGAGATCAGGAAGCACATTACGGGGCAGCAAAACCGCCGTGCCGCCGAGCAGAGCCGTGAACGCAGGCATAACAGGAACAGGCATAATTCGGAGCTTGAATGATACGGCAGATTGCACCGAGGACTTTTGTAATATTGCTGCGCCCTGCACAAGAATTATTACAATTATTCCGATATGCTGGACTCTGAAATCATTGTAGGCTATAATATGGTTACTATGAAATTGGAGGTGCAGTATATGTTAGCAATACCCGAATTGGCTATGCCCAAAACTCGGACGGTCACTACTGTATGCGACGGTAAGCGTGAGGTCTGGACAGACTACGAAGAAGCGAAAGCGTATTTCCTTGAACTTATGATGTCCACAGAGGGCGAGGAGCGTGACCGAGCAGAGTGCGTATACATTCAGCTACTTCATGGACTGGATGAGTGCAGTGATGAGGACGAATAATCTAAAAAATCAGAGCATTGCCGAAAATTGACAATGCTCTGTTTCTTTCTTGTGATTAATTATCTTCTCATGCTGCTTGCGATATAATGCGCAAGATTTCTATGGCATACCGATAGAATCTGTTCAATTCTTAAATTCTCGAATCCAACCAGTCTGGCAATGGAAGCCATTGACTTTCTCTCCCACAGATACATATACAAAATGTCTCTTTTGGTCTGCGGCAGTCTGTTCAGGCTTTCCTCGATGGCGTCTCTGTCAAAGGGATATTTTGTGCCGGAATAATCGTGTACACGCTGAAGATACTCTGTCGGTTGAAATGCCGCCGCTTCCAGCGCATCAAACACCTTGTGATACACGACCTGATTCGGATAATACTTGTAATCTGTAAAAATGTCAATGCCCCGGCGGTAAAAATGCTCCAGGATCGCCGCTGCACAGGCTGCACTACGGCTCTGTCCGTATTCGCACTGACAGATGATATTCTTGCCGTCACGGAAGGTTTTATTGATATACTCCGCAAGCTCTGCTGCTTCCGGAAAAAAACTGTCATAGGTATACCCATTTTCCGGCAGATAATCGAGGTCGAGGTCATCGACTTCGCAATAGAACACATCATCACAGGCACTGCTGTAATCGACACGGGAATAGTCTTTGTCGATATGCTTCAGCTCCGGGTCACAAAAGCTGATAACGGCGGTATTCTCAGGAAATTTACCATCAGCGATCATAGATTCGATTGCTTCTCTTGAATATACCGTTACGTTCATTGAAGCCCTCCTTACAATTTCAATCAGCCTATTTTGTTGCTCTCTGCTTTGATATACGCAGTTGTGATTTCCGCTGAATCGCCCCAAAAAGCACGGCTAAACAAACGATCATTCAGTCCGTTCAGTGTTTCCTTCTGAGAAGAAGTCATCATGAAACGCTTGCCGGATTCGCAGAACGAATTGAAAAGAAGGATGAGCTCATCCTGTGTTGCCTCCTTGCCTGTAAGAGTTTGAATATCGTCTACCAGAAGCACATCCGCCTGCATATACTGTTCACGGAACTGCTCTGCGGTTCCGCCATTGCTGATCGTATTTGCAAGAGCGGATGCCATGTCAACGGCTGTTGTGAGGATCACATGAAGCTCCGGCGTATTCTGCTCGATTTTGTTTTTGACAGCATAGAGCAGATGCGTCTTGCCGGTTGCCGTGCCGCCGAATATCGCTAACGGCTTGGAAGCTGCATTCTCTGCGAACTGTTTGGCTTTCTCAAAGGCTTTGCTGTTTGCCTTAGTGACCTCAAAGCTGTCGAATGTGAAATCATCTTTCATCTGAAAACGCCTCCTCAAAGCTCCAACGGACACGGATACACCTCATACCGGCACATCCGGTACGGCAGCTCGATCCTGCAATCCAATTCGTCTGGTACATCCAGCTGCATCCCGTCTTGGCTCCGGCGTGGATGCTGTTTGCAATACCAGTCCACATACTGCGGAATTGTATCACAACTGCGCCCCCAGCCTTTGCCGTCTGTTTCATCATATACCAGCAGGCAGTCATCCAGAAAGCGAAAGCCTGAGTCGTATACCGAAGCTTTGTCGTTCGCTTCCAGACCGTACAGAAAATGCAGCCCAAGCACCGGAATCTGCACTTCGTAATCATACACATACTGATAGAAATGATCGTCGGGTTGGCTTATAAATTCCAGTTCGATCATCTCGCGGTTGGTATACACATCGGCAAGTGCTCTGCGCAGCACATCCTCAAGATCACGCAGCTTGCACCAGATCACCGGCGCGGGTGCTTCGGAAACTTCAATCGTACATTCAATTTCGTCTGGATGCTCTGTGCCGTTCTCCGCCAGGAAATATGCCGCCATATCGTAGAGCTCGCCGCGGGACAGCACATCCGGCGTGTCGGAGCCGTCCGAGTAAAAATGCAACAGATTCGCTTGAAACAGCTGTTCCTTTCGTTCGTCCTTGCGCTCGCAGGCAATGCGGAAATACCCGTTCAGCACCGGACCGATGATACGGAAATCATATTCAAGGACACGCGCTTTATAGTACAAATGATCGAGTTCATACTGTGCCAGAACCGCATTATTGTCGTTCGGGAAGCTGTATTGCTTGTTGTAATAGTCGTCGAGCCGGTAGGCATTCGTCAAGCTCTCCGGTTCCAGCAGCGTACATACAGCATCGCCTGGGTCTTTGCCGATCAGCGCCCAGATTGCGGCATTCGTCCGGATATCGCCCAGTTTGCATGTAATCGTCATCGCGCACCTCCTGTGTTTGCGGGCGGGCTTTCTTCTGTGTGTTCATTATTACACAAACGGCTTGGAATCAGCGTTTTCAGCAAATTGCTTCGCTCTCTCA
>JAKSPK010000027.1 GCA_024404875.1 Oscillospiraceae bacterium | reverse complement strand
CGGTAGCTCAGCTGGATAGAGTAACTGGCTACGAACCAGTAGGTCGGGGGTTCGAATCCCTTCCGGCGCATTCAAAAGCTCTCATGCAGAAATGTATGGGAGTTTTTTGTTTTTGATGTATCAAAGCGCTTCGGGATTTCTGCTTTCCCGGAGCGCTTTTTGTTTCAGATAATATCGAAAAAGAGGTCATGTTTCGGCGGGATATCGTTGGTCTCGATTTCCGTGACGTCACCGAAGCGGTGCTGCTCCATGGCTGCGATCAGCCCGCGGACAGCTTCAGGGCTGCCCTCGGCTTCCATTTCGACACTGCCGTCTGCGAGATTGCGCACCCATCCGGTCACATTGCGGGCGGATGCCTGATATTTTGCGGTGTAGCGGAAGCCGACGCCCTGCACCCAGCCGTGAAAAATGATATGTCTGCGGATGATATCCATGATCTTGCCGCCTTTCTGTGAGGATAAGGATATTGTAGCATATTCCGGTCAAAAATGCAAGTGTTGGCCGTTCCTTTTTGTATTTCGCATCGTCCGGCTCCGATATGGGATCAGGATAGGAAATCCGGTATTATAATTCACCATATCCATTGCACTTTTTTCCATAATGTGCTATAATAAAAAGAAAACAGAATCAGGCAAGGGAGGTGTATCACATGGATGTGCTCGAAACGATCCTGTCGGTCATTGTCGGCGTTTTGGGCGCGGTCATTGCTGCTGCTGCGTTTCTAGCTGCGGTATTTGTGATGATACTGCGTTATCTTGTGACGATGCTGATTGGTCTGCTCATTCCCAAGCTGCGGTATGCAGCGCGTCTCAACTGGATGCTCGCCGATGTGGAGAAAGAGAATCCGAGGCTGCGGATCGGTCTGTTCCGGCGCGCGAAGATGCAGGGTGCCGGCAGCGATACCGTGTTCCGCAGTATGCGGGAAAATATCCGGCAGTACCGCGCCCGGAAGCGGCAGCGCAGCATCTCCGGTCGTTCCGCTCTTTCCGATGTTTATAAGAAATATGATTCGATCTATTATGCTTGTCTCAAGCAGTTCAGTATTGCGGCGAAATCAGTGGACTGGTCAAAGACCGATATTTATAACTGGGATTCCGTCCCGGCGTTTCCGGTGATGCGGCAAGCGGCAGAGGGGCTTGGGGCAATGATATCGGAGCATGAAAAAACATTAACCAATGCGCCGCATCAGGATATGCATGATACGGTCAGCGCGGAAAGCATGAAACAGAATATAGAGTTCTTGCAGAGCTTTCATGATACGCAGAATGAACACAGAGAGCAGCCAGGGCCGTCTGCTGATCATCAAACACAGCAGATGCAGTGAGCAGTTCCCTAATTATTGAAAAGCAGGTGATGGATATGGCAGAGCTTCAGCCTGCCGATTCGGGCAAAAAACGAAATCTGATCACAATGATGCTGTGCGCAGGCAGCGTGATAATGAATCTTATGCTTTCTGCACTTTGCTCAAAGCTGGGGCTGCCGATTTGGCTGGATACAGTCGGAACGGTCGTGACGGCTGCAATGGGCGGCTCTCTGCCGGGTGTGATCGTCGGCTTTGCTACGAATATGTTCAAGAGCATTTCAGATCCTTCGGCACTTTATTATGGCTTTCTGAATGTTCTGATCGCGCTGGCATCCGCATGGATTGCAAAAAAGCGCTTCCGCAGCAGGATTGTTGTGTTTTCTGCGGCGGTCGGCTGTTTTTCCCTGATCGGCGGCGGAATCGGAACATTGATCCCGTGGTTTCTGGATGGCGTCAGCCTGGAGACGGAGCCGCTTACTAAGTATCTTTTCTCGACCGGCTTCTTTTCTCCGTACATGGCGCAGCTCACAGCGAATCTGCTGACAGAGATGCTGGATAAGTCCATTACTGTCATGCTGTCAGTCGGCATTATGGTGCTGCTCCCGGAAAAGGTGCGGCGGCTGTTCCGGTTTTCCGGCTGGATGCAGACACCGCTGTCCAGTGAGGAATCAGCGTCAGCGAAGCAGATGTCCTTCCGCGTGATGTCACTCCGAACGAAGATCCTTCTGGTGCTGAGCATTTCGCTGATTGCGGTTTCGGTCGCTGCGACCGGCATCAGTATGAGGCTCTACCGGAATGCACTCATCAAGGATCATACCAAGGTTGCGATCGGTACGGCGAATATCGCTGCAAGTGTATTGAATCCGGATATGATAGATACCTACCTTGCAGATGGCGCTGCGGCAGAAGGCTATGCAGAGACTGAGCAGCTGCTTTATGAGATTCGCGAAAGCTCGGTGGATATCCTCTATCTTTATGTGTACCGCATCGAGGATGATGGCTGTCATGTTGTTTTTGATCTTGATACGGATGAGGTGAAAGGTTCACCTGTGGGTGATGTCATCCCGTTTGATCCGACCTTGGAGTCATATCTGCCTGATCTGCTGGCAGGCAGGCAAATTGAACCGATCGAGTCAAATGGTTTTTTCGGCTGGCTGCTGAAAGTTTTTGTGCCGGTCTATAACGATGCCGGAAAATGCGTCTGCTATGCGGCCGCCGATGTCCCGATGAAGCAAATCGGGATCATTGAGCGTAATTTCTTCGTTGAAATGCTTGCGCTGTTCCTCGGATTCTTTGTTCTGATTTTTTCGTTTGTGCGCTGGCTGGTCGAATACCATATCATTCTTCCGGTCAATTCGATCGCGATGAGCACGGATACATTTGCGTATGATTCGGAGAAGGCACGCGAAAGCAGTATCGAGCGAATCCGCGAGCTGGAAATTCGTACCGGCGACGAGGTCGAGAATCTCTATCATGCGATTGTAAAGACCTCCGATGACAGTATGCGGTATGTTGCTGATGTGCAGCGAAAGAACGAGGAGATTTCGAGGATGCAGGAAGCACTGATTCTGGTGCTTGCAGATATCGTCGAGAGCCGCGACCGGAATACCGGCGCGCATGTCCGCAAGACTGCTGCTTATACCGATCTGATTCTGAAAGAAATGAGAAATAAGGGATACTATGCCGATGCGCTGACCGATGGATTCATCTCGGATGTGGTTAATTCCGCGCCGCTTCACGATGTCGGCAAGATCCAGGTGCCGGATGCGATCCTCAATAAGCCAGGAAAACTGAGTGATGAGGAATTCACGATTATGAAAACCCATACGACTGCCGGCCAGAATATCCTCTCTGAGGCGATCAAGCTGGTGCCGAATTCCGGTTATCTGAATGAAGCACGCAATCTGGCGGCCTATCACCACGAGAAATGGGACGGCTCCGGCTATCCGACCGGGCTGGCCGGCGAGGACATCCCGCTTTCGGCGCGTGTCATGGCGGTCGCGGATGTTTTCGATGCATTGGTTTCGAAGCGGAGCTATAAGAAATCCTTTACTTTTGAAGAGGCCATGCAGATCATCAAGGAAGGTTCCGGAAAGCATTTTGATCCGCTGATTGTCGATGCATTTGTCAGTGCTGAAGACGAGGTTCAGATGATCGAGGCTGAATTCAGCCGGAGAACGAATGAAGCAGGCTGGCTGGAGAAAGCAGATAACAGGAGGAATGAATGCACATCTTGAATTATGGGATGCTGACGGCGGCGGCAGGCACATTGCTGCTGCTGGCAGCCTGCGGAGAAAGCAGTTCACAGAAGAATGCGGAAAGCTCTGCGGTGCAGACGGAAGCTGTGACAACGGTGCAGACCACCGCTGCGGAGACAACAGCGGAAACAACGACAACAACAGTTTATCTTGAGCAGTGCCGCGCAATGCTTTCGGAGTTTCCGCCGGAGGATCTGACGGAGATGCGCGAGGGCGTGGAATATCCTTCCTTTGTCAAGCTCTATTATGATTCACAGACTGCCGGACGCAAGACCGGACTGAATGTGCTTGTGCCGCCGGATTACACGGTGGAGAAGCAATATCCCGTGCTGTATGTGCTGCACGGCTCCGGCGATACCGAGGACTGGATGGCGGGCGACATGGTGCAGCTCAGCGTGATTCTCAATAATCTCGTTGCGGATGGACTGGCGCGGGAAATGATCGTTGTCTCGCCGTATATCTATTGCAGCAAGGATATGCCGCGCTGCACCGGACTGGATGAGCAAAATTTCTTGAATTTTGACAATTTCGTCAATGATCTGGAAACGGATATTATGCCCTTTATGTCGGAGCATTTTTCGATTGCGGAGGGTCGCGAGCATACCGCAGTTACCGGCTTTTCGCTTGGCGGCAGGGAGTCGTTCAATGTCGGCTTTTCACATCCGGAGCAGTTCGGATTTATCGGGAGCATCTGTCCGGCATCCGGTGTCATCAGCGGGACGGGCGAACCGCATCTCATGGAACGCGCGGATTTCTGTTTCCGTGAAAACGCCCCGGAGCTGCTGCTGCTGAGCTGTGCCGATCAGGACGGCGCAGTCGGCGATATCCCGTATCAGTATGAGGAAGCGCTCATTGAGAACGGCACGGAGCATCTCTTCCATGAGATGCATGGATATTCGCATAATGTGGAAAGTGTCAAGGCGCACCTGTATAATTTCCTGCGAATGATCTTTTTATAAAGAAATACCGCACAGACCTGGCATCACATCTGTCTGAATGATTCTGCAAAACGGCAAGGGCACAGTCAAAAGACCGTGCCCTTGTCGTTTTGTAAGGAAATGAGATGTAGGAGTTGGCTTAATTCGTTTCCGGCAGCTCTTCGTTCTGGAGCGCGGCGTAATCAACAGAGCCGGTACGCACCTTGACGACCTGTTCCACCGAATAGGTGAAGATCTTTCCATCGCCGACCTGACCGGTATACAGCACCTCGCGTGCTGTTTTGATGACGTCCTCAACCGGAACCTTGCAGACAACAATTTCTGCCTTGATTTTCGGATGCAGCGTTGCGCTCATTTTTGCGCCGCGGTAATAGCTGCTGGTTTTCTGGATGCCGCAGCCCATGACATTCGTAACTGTTACGCCGGTAATTCCGATACGCTCCATTGCGTGAATGAAATGGTGCAGCTTTTCCTGATTGAATACGACAGAGACTTTTGTCATCTTCGGATGCGATGCATCTTGCTCGTTTGTCACACTGACAGCCGGTGCCGGCGTGGTCGGGATATGTTCATCCTGCTCAGAATACTTAGTCGTCGCAGCTTCACTCATTGCAGGTGCAAAATCTGCGTAGGAGCTGACCAGACCATGCTCTGCGGCATCCATGCCGAGGATTTCCTCTTCCTTCGAGGCGCGAAGACCAAATGTATGCTTGATGACGAGGAATACGATTGTCATCATGACCACCGTCCATGCAGCGACCGAGACAAAGCCGAGCAGCTGCGTGCCCAGCAGATTCACACCGCCGCCGTAGAACAGTCCGCTGAGTGTATCGTTGCCGGGGACAGAGGTCGTTGCGAACAGACCGACCGCAACAGTGCCCCAGATGCCGTTCATCATGTGTACGGCGACTGCGCCGACCGGATCGTCGATGTGCAGCACATAATCGAGCAGCCAAACGCCGAAGCAAACGAGCAGACCGGAGACAATACCGACAATCGATGCACCGGCAACATCCATGACATCGCAGCCGGCGGTGATGCCGACCAGACCGGCGAGGGAAGCGTTCAGACACATCGAAACATCAGGCTTGCCGTACTTCACCCATGTGAAGATCATGCAGGTGACAGTTGCAATTGCAGGAGCAACTGTCGTGGTAACGAATACCGATGCGAGCTGCCCGGTGCTTGTGCAGGCAGCGCCGTTGAAGCCATACCATCCGAACCAGAGAATGAAGCAGCCGAGAGCACCAAGCGTCAGGTTATGGCCGAGGATCGCGTTCGGCTGAATGCTGCCGTCGGATTTTTTCGTGAATTTGCCGATGCGCGGGCCGAGGATCTTAGCGCCGATCAGCGCAGAAATGCCGCCGACCATGTGGATCGCGCAGGAGCCTGCGAAATCGTGGAAGCCGAGCTGTGCGAGCCAGCCGCCGCCCCAGATCCAGTGCGCTTCAATCGGATAGACCAGTCCGCTGATGATGCCGGAATAAATGCAGTACGAGAGGAACTTGCAGCGCTCTGCCATTGCGCCGGAAACGATCGTCGCAGTGGTCGCGCAGAATACCAGATTGAACACGAAATTCGACCAGTCGAAGTTTTCATATGCAGTGAATACATCGAAGCCGGGCTTGCCGATCAGTCCGACCAGATCTTCTCCCATAAACAGTCCGAAGCCGATCAGAACGAACATCGGCGTGCCGATACAGAAATCCATGAGATTCTTCATGATAATATTGGCGGCATTCTTTGCACGAGTAAAGCCGGTCTCGACCATTGCAAAGCCAGCCTGCATGAAGAATACGAGCGCGGCACCGATCAGAAACCAAATCGAAAAGACCTCGCTGTCCACCGCCTGTAAAATGTCATTCGCCATTAGTTATTTCTCCTTTTCTGTAAAAAACGAAAAGGGGGCACATGAGCCGAAAATCAAGCATCATGCACCCCATTGTGCGTTTTTTATGGATTTCAAAGCGCTTTGGAAGAACAAAAAAGCTGCGGAGTTCTATGTTCTCCGCAGCCCCTTTGCTGTTCTGTCTGTATTATAGCACATTGTGAAAGATTTGTCAAGTGCATTTTCATATTTTGGTATGCAGTATAATTTTATGTTCAAAATATGCGCAATTTTCAGTAATCATCCCGCTTTGGATCCGGCGGCAGTGCTGAATCCGGACTCTATACTTCTCCGGGAGCATAATAAATTCCAGGTTGCCCATAGGCGCGAATGAGACTGGTATTCTTCGCAAAACGGCGCGGCGGCCGCATTTATTCATTTTATCCACCTAATCTGCATAAAATGTATTGTGAAATAATACATTTTATGTTAACATTAAAATATGAAATATTTTCAAATATAAAGAGGGGGATAAAAATGAATCAAAGAAGATTTACTAGGGGGATAGCGACTGTTCTTGGCATGACCACATTCCTTTTGTCACTGCCGGCAGACACGATTTCTGTGCAGGCTGAGGAAACTGATGTTCAGGCTGTATTTTTTGTTTCGCCGGATGGCAATGACAGCGGTCAGGGAACAGAAAGCAGTCCGTTCCGGACACTGACAGCAGCGAGAGATGCTGTCCGCAAAGTGAATTCCAATATGAATGGTGATATCATTGTATACCTACGCGGCGGTGATTATCGTATCACAGAGCCTGTTGTGTTTGACACACGGGATTCTGCAAGCAATGGTTTTCAAATCTGGTATAAGGCTTATGCTGACGAAAAACCGGTAATCAATGGAGCGCAAAGAGTTACCGGCTGGACAAAGTTGAATGACCGGCTGTATACGGCACCTTTGGACAGAGATGTGAAAATGCGAAACCTGTATGTAAATGATAAACGCGCAAATATGGGCAGTGTTACTGTTCAGGCAAAGGGCGGTTATGGTGAATACCGCATCAGTGCAGGACAGGCATCATGGGCGTGGGATTCTGGTAAGGCAAGTGACGGCGTAGCGTATAATTTGTCAGATGTCCCTCCTATTACCTCCAATTTCGACGATCTTGAAATCATTAATGGAACGACATGGAATGAGAACATCGTATGTACAAGAGATGTCAAAACCGAGAACGGTTCCCTGATTCTGCTGATGCAGCAGCCATATGGTGCAATCGCCCAGACGCCTGGATGGGGTGCAGGTTTTTCCACCGGCGGCACCCATACTATTTACAACTCTCTGTCTTTTGTAGATTCTCCGGGTGAGTTCTATTTTGACAAAACGGAACACCTTCTGTATTATTACCCAAGAGAAGGGGAGGATATGCAGACAGCGGATGTGGAAGCGCCTATTGCCGATCAGCTGATCGTGATTGAAGGAAAGTCAACGGATGAACGAGTGGAAAATATCGGCTTTTCCGGAATCACTTTTGCGAATACGGAGTATCAGCTGACTGATGTGGATGGATCCCATGGAAAAGCGACCTGCCAGGCTGCGCAGACATATACCGCTTATGCTGATTCAAACTGGCACAGCAAAAAGTATGAGATGGCCGATACACTTCCGGGTGCTGTTCACATCACCAACAGTGATTCTATCATATTCACAGGAAATGTAATCAAGCACACAGGCTCCGACGGACTTTCCATGACAAATGATGTCATCAATTCCAGTGTTACCGGCAACTACATTACAGACATTCCCTCCAGCGGTATCACAGTCGGTCATCCACAGCATGTGTACATCGGGGATGCCTCATGGGATAATCATGAGAAATTCCCTAAGGGAGTTGAAGGCATCTGCAAAAATAACGAGATTTCCGGCAACTTTCTTTATGACCTGAGCGTCGTTCACGGCTTTGGCGGATGCGCAGGCATCACAGCCTATTATGTGGATTCACTGAAGATTCTGAATAATACGATTGTCAAGACCGCATATAATGGCATTCATCTTGGATGGGGCTGGTGCAATTTCAAAGACAGCACAACCTGCCGGGATAATATGATTTGCAATAACCGTGTAATGAATTCCCTGAACAGACTTCACGACAGCGGCGGTATCTATACCATCGGACAGATGCCGGGCACGATTATCAATGAAAACTATGTACAGGGTATTCCGGCAGCAGCACCTTATCAGCCGACTTATGGTCTGCATAACGATGAAGGAACAGCGTATGTTGAAGAAAACGATAATGTTCTTGAAATCAGCCCGAATGTTACCTATACGATCAACTGTGAAGACTATGGGCAAAAGCATGACCTGACCATCCTGCGTACCTATGCAACTGTATGCAAAATGGGCGTTAATCCTCCTAACAGCCGTATTGATCAGCCGATTGTTGTTTCGGATAATGTATGGCCTTTGGCACAGTATAATGTATGTCTGAACTCCGGCGTAACTGACAAGAACAGAAACCTGGTTCCTGACTGGCTGATTTCCACGGCAGATTACGCTTTCCCTGCAAGCTGTCAGACAACAACCAAAAGTACGCTTCCCATTCGCAGTACCGGTACCGCGATCTGGATTGCTCCTGACGGCACAACAGAATTTGCCGCAGGGGACAATATGACCAAGGCATCCGGTGCAGCTGTTTCCATCAGGACACCAAAGAAGGAAGGCGAATACCGTATCTATTCCGTTGACAATAATGGCAAGATTATCAGTAAGTCATCCCATATCCTTCGGCTTGTAGGATCCGGTTCTGTCATTGAAGCAGAAAGCTTTACAGCACAGTCCGGTATTCAGACAGAAAACTGCAGTGAAGGCGGTTCTGATGTGGCTTACATCGAAAATGGTGACTATATCGGATTCAAAAATGTAGATTTTGGAAGCGGGGCGGAGTCAATGGATTTCCGCATTGGTGCGAACAGTAGCGGCTCTGCTCTGGAAATTCATCTGGGTTCACCGGATGGAAAACAAATCGGTAAGCTGAATGTGGAAGAAACCGGCGGATGGCAGAAATGGGCGACTCAGACAGCCTCCATTACCAGAACAACCGGAATGCAGGATGTTTACCTTGTATTTAAGGGCGGAAACGGATATCTGTACAACCTGAACTGGTTCAGTGTGAATACGCCTGATGAGGAAGATTCATTCCTTATGGGAGATGTTACCGCTGACGGAACATTTGATTTGCTGGATGTGGTGACACTGCAGAGATGGCTTCTGCATGATGGTACCATTCCTGCAGACTGGGAGGCCGGTGATTTTACAGCAGATGATATGATCAGTGCATCTGATCTCGCACTTATGAAGCGCGCGCTGCTGAATGAATCAGACAACTGATATAAGATAAATTCAGAAAGGGAAGATTGAGGGTATGAAGAAACTTTTATCTCTGTGTCTCGCAGCTGTTTTCACGGTTTCAGCTGCAGAAGGGATTTTGCCTGCAAAGGTGAATGCCGCAGATGACACAAAAAAATTCACGCATGAAGAATGGAAGGGAAAGCACTATACAGATCTGAACGGCAGTGTCCGTTTTGCAGAAGATGTTTTTGCTATTAACCGGGAAGAAGCATCGGTTAACCCTGTTCCATTCCAGAGCACCGGTGCAGCTGTGGATGCGGTGTGGGATTATAATGCAAGAACGGAATCTGATTTTCTGCAGATGCTGACCGGCAAAGGAAATGACTGGGAGCTGAATGTTGTACAGAACCATGAAAAGGCACAGGGATTCCTGAATGCGGGATTTATGAATCCTTCTTATAATCCGGCTCCATGGGATGGCTGGAAAACGGTAGAGATGCCGAAAAGCTGGACCTGTCAAGGTTTTGATTTCCCGATTTATGCCAATGTGATTATGCCGTGGCAGGGAAAATACGATCCTTTCGTGACTGTGCCGAATGCACCAACGAATTACAATCCTGTAGGTCTTTACCGGAAGAAGTTTACACTGGACAGCTCCATGACCGGCGATGGCAGGAGAATCAGTATTCAGTTTGATGGTGTTGAGTCCGCATATTATGTATATGTAAATGGCAAGGAAGTCGGATATAGCGAAGATACATTCAGCCCCCATCGTTTTGATATCACGGATTATCTGACACCCGGTGAGAATACACTGGCTGTGGAGGTCCACAAGTTCTGCGACGGAACATGGTTTGAAGGACAGGATATGATCTATGACGGCGGTATTTTCAGAGATGTATTCCTTGTCAGCAGCCCTAATGTTCAGATCTGTGACTACACAGTCCGCACGGATCTGGACGACAGCTACACGAATGCACTCCTGCAGGTTGGTGTGGATGTCAGAAATATCACATGGGGTGAAATCAGCGGCTGGACAGTAGAGGCAGAGGCGTATGATGAAAGCGGAAAGAATATTCTTTCCGGTGCATCCGGTTCTGTTCCCAAGATCAGTGCATGGGGAAAGGGAACCATGAATATTGAAGTCCCTGTCAAGAATCCGGCTCTCTGGTCCGCAGAGCATCCGAATCTGTATGCACTTGTTCTTTTTCTGAAGGACAGCAATGGAAATGTTGTGGAAACAGTATCCACACAGCTTGGCTTCCGAGAGGTTGGCTTTACATCCACAACGGTTGACTCGTCCTACAAGGTTACCACGCAGAAATGGCAGCCGATTACAATCAACGGAAAGCGCTTGCTTCTGAAAGGTGTGAACCGTCACGATACAGATCCCTTTCATGGAAAGGCAGTGACACAGGAGTGCATGGAGGAGGATATCCGCCTCATGCAGAAGAACAATATCAATGCCATCCGTACATCTCATTACAGCAATGATTCCTATCTTTACTGGCTCTGCAATAAGTATGGAATGTATATGATGGGTGAGACAAATATGGAATCCCATGCACTCATGAACAATGATGAAGCAAAGGGCTGGTTCTATGAGCTTGGACTTGACAGAACAAACACTGCATATCAGCGCTTGAAGAATAATCCGGCTATCGTAATGTGGTCTATTGGTAATGAAATGGCTTATACAGGCGATCCCAATGCCGCACAGGGCTTGTTCCGTGATATGATCTGGTTCTTCAAAAAGCATGATCCTACAAGACCTGTTCACAGTGAAGGCCAGGGCTTTGGCATGGGCGTTGACATGGGCAGTAATATGTATCCCGGCAGCGGAGTCATTGGTTATAATCGCGGTGACGGAAAAATGCCTTATGTCATGTGCGAATACGATCACGCAATGGGTAATTCCGTTGGTGCGCTGAAGGAATACTGGGATGTTATCCGCAGTGCTGACAATATGATGGGCGGTTTTATCTGGGACTGGGTAGATCAGTCCAGAGCTGTTTCTCTGGATAAAGTAGGCGGCGGATGGGATTACTACTCCGAAGATTACGCTTACACCAATCTCTATGCTGAGGAAATCAAGGGCAAATTTTACGCATATGGCGGTGACTGGGGCGATTCTCCCAATGACAACAGCTTTTGTGAAAATGGTCTGATCTGTCCTGACAGAACTCCCCAGCCTGAACTTGCAGAAGTCAAATTCCAGTATCAGAATGTCTGGTTCACCGGACTGAACGGCCAGACAGTCACTGTATACAATGAGAATAATTTCCGCAATCTGAATGAATACAATATAACATGGGAACTGCTGAAAAATGGTATCGCAGTAGACAGCGGAAAGGTAACAGATGTGAATGTTGCACCACTGTCCTCCGGAAAACTCACTGTTCCTTATAAAGTGTCTTCCTCTGCTCTCTCTGGTGATGAATTCTATCTGAGCCTTTCTGTCAGCACAAAGACAGCTACAGATCTGGTGCCGGCAGGAACAGAAGTTGCGTACGGACAGTTTGCACTGCAAAGCTCCGGCAGAAATGTGAAGGCTGATACAGTGACAGATATAGTGAGTGTTAAAGAAAGCTCCGATCGCTATGTTTCTCTTGCAAAGGATTTCAGTTTTGCGATTGACAAGAGTACCGGTCTTATGAAAGATTATTCCTATAAGGGCGAAACGCTTATTGAAAACGGACCTACACCGAACTTCTGGCGTGGATATGTTGAAAACGACGGAAACTCCGGAAAGCAGAAACTGTTCGACACTGCATGGGAAAAAGCAATGGGCAGAGTCAATGTTCTGGGTATTGATGTTAAGGACGGGGATAATGGCAAAAAGGTCATTACTTCTCATCTGCAGCTCCCTGATGCGGGCAATACAAAGGTCAACATCACATATACTGTCAGTGGAAGCGGCAGAGTACAGGTGGATATGGAAGTAAATGCCATCGGTTCTGGTATGGGCAAATTCCTTCGCGTAGGCTCCATGATGACTCTGCCTGAAGGCGCAGAACAGTTGGCATGGTATGGCAACGGACCTGTTGAAACATTTAATGACAGAAAAACGAACGGCAAGCAGGGCGTATGGAGCAGTACAGTATCCGAACAGTTCTTCCCGTACATGAAAGCAGACGATTGCGGCAACCTTACGGATGTGAAATGGATCAGCGTTTCAGATCCGGACAAATCACAGGCACTTCTTGTTGCTGCAAACGGAACCATCGAAGCAAGTGCATTGCATTTCAAGCCCTCTGATCTGCAGGCAGCTGACCATGTATACAAGCTGTCTCCCAGAAAGGAAACCATTCTCAGCCTGAACTATGGTTCTATGGGTACGGGCAGCGCAACCTGCGGACAGGGAACACTGGATAAATATCAGCTTCCTTCTGACAGAGTTTATAAGTGGAGCTTTACAATTATTCCTACATCCTCCGGAACATCCCTTTCCGGCTTGACGGACATTGCAGCGCAGCTCCGTTCTGATGGTGTATCTGTTCAGGATAAGAGCAGCAATCAGCTGATCGTTCCCGTAACTGCTCCCGCCGAACTGAAATCAACCAGCAGCGGAAACGCAGTGACGGGTGCTCTGACAATTCCGAATTCCCAGTCCGTTCTGACTGCACTGGAAGGTAAGAATTCCTTTACCGTAGAAGTGAATGTAGTTCCTACCGGAAATCCTGAATTCAATATGTTTGTTGGTAAGGGTGACAGTGCCTTTGCACTTCGTACAAGAAATAATTCGCTGGACTTCTTCGTGCATGCAGGCGGAGAGTGGAGAAGCCTCTATTGTGAAATGCCCACAGATGCAGCTTCCGGATGGATTGGAAAGAAGCATCAAGTAGCTGGTGTATATGATGCCGAGAATAATATGATCCGTGTTTACTGTGATGGCAGATTCCTTGGAGAAAAAAATATCGGCACAACAAACGGAGTGACACATTCTGACTATCCGCTGACAATGGGCGCCTGCCCTGAAACCGGAAGAAGCTCACAGGCGGAATTTTATGAGATGCGTGTATACAGCAAGGCACTTTCCGCATCCGAACTTGCTTCACAGAATACAGGCAGTCCTGCATATGCTCCTGACAGCAAATATGTTAAGCTCTGGCTTGATTTTGACAACACAGCTGAGGGCGTTGTTCGCGGTGATGTGACAGCGGACGGAAAGTTCGACAAAGCGGATGTTGCAGCGCTTCAGGGATGGCTGCTTAACGATGGAACGAAGCTTGCAGACTGGAAAGCTGGAGACTTCACAGATGATGATATCCTCAGTTCTTTGGATCTGGCAATCATGAAGCGTACGCTTATGAAGTAAACGAAAAAAGATCCCCTTAGGGTAGATACACAAGACAGTTTGTGACTACGCTAAGGGGATCAAATTATGTCAGAAGTCATGTGGAGGTCATTTCCGCTTTGTTTGATTCGATCAACAAGTCAGAGGCAGAATCAGATTTCCTCAGACCGCTCAACAGGCGTGGTCAGCACCGTATGCTCCGTGAAACGATACCGCAGGGAATATGAGCCGCGCTCGGCGCGGCAGGCACTGTCTTCCCGCTTGCTTTTTTTGCAGATTTATGGTATGATAGAGGGGACAGTGAAATCAAAGGAGAAAACAGTATGTTTGAACTGCTGAAACAGGAACAGGCCGCCCGCCGCGGCGTATTCCATACCGTCCACGGTGACTTTCAGACACCGTGCTTCATGAATGTTGCGACCGCCGGTGCGATCAAGGGCGCACTCTCTGCCCGTGACCTAGAGGCTGTTGAATGTCAGGTCATGCTCTGCAACACCTATCATCTTCATATCCGTCCCGGCGATGAAATCGTTCGGCAAATGGGCGGATTGCAGGGGTTTACCGGCTGGCGCGGCCCTACGCTGACCGATTCCGGCGGCTTTCAGGTCTTCTCGCTCGCGCAGCTTCGCAAGATCAAGGAGGAGGGTGTGACCTTTCGCTCCCATGTAGACGGCAGTCGCATTTTTATGGGGCCGGAGGAGAGTATGCGCATTCAGTCGCATCTCGGCTCGACCATTGCAATGGCATTCGATGAGTGTGTGGAAAATCCCGCGTCGTATGAATATGCAAAGAAAAGCTGTGACCGCACAACTAGATGGCTGAAGCGCTGCAAGGATGAAATGGTGAGGCTCAATGCGGAGGAGGGAACGATCAATCCGCATCAGCTCCTGTTCGGCATCAATCAGGGCTGTACCTATCCGGATCTCCGCATCGCGCATATGGACGAGATCGCACAGCTCGATATGGACGGCTATGCGATCGGCGGACTGGCCGTCGGCGAGCCGACTGAGGTGATGTATGATATCATCGAGCATGTCGAGCCGCATATGCCGAAGGAGAAGATCCGATATCTCATGGGCGTCGGTACGCCGCAGAATATTGTTGAAGCAGCGGCGCGCGGCATCGACCTTTTTGACTGCGTCATGCCGAGCCGCAATGCCCGTCACGCGACGGTCTTCACGATGCGCGGCATCATGCATCTGACGAATCAGTGCTTTGCCGTGGATCCGCGGCCGATCGAGCCGGGATGTCAGTGCCCGACCTGCCGCAATTTCTCCCGCGCCTATATCCGGCATCTGTTCAAGGCCGGAGAGCAGCTCGCGGGCAGATTGGCCGTGCAGCATAATCTCTGGTTCTACAATAATCTTATGAAGCAGATTCGGGATCATCTCGATGCAGGCACATTTGCGCAGTTCCGCGCAGAGCATTCCGAGCAGCTCGGCAAGCTCTATGAATTTGACTGAATAGAATCGTGATTGATGTTTGTTCCTTGGAATATTGATCGACTTTCTTGTGCTGAATGGTTTTCGGAAGACCGGGTGAATCTGAGTTTGATCGAATATTATCTGCATCGGTTTATCGCAAATTATCCTGCATAGAATCAGGGGTGATCTCATGTATTATTGCTGCGGCATAACAGAAAAAGGAAGCCGCGAACACAATGAGGATGCGTTTCTCATCCACGAGAGTGTATGCACTGAGGGCGGTGTTCAGAACGTTTTGACGGAGCCGTTCCTTATGGCTGTCTGCGACGGCGTTTCCGGCGAAAATGCGGGTGAGCTTGCGTCGCGTACCTGTCTGGAAATGCTTTCCACACTCGAATATAATGCGCGTGTGAATCTCAAGCGCCGTATTCTCGATGTCCATACGGCGATCGCTGAGCAGAGCGTTATGCAGAAAAGCACCGCGAATATGCAGACAACGCTCTGCGGCCTTGCAATCGACGAGAATGAGGGACTGCACTGCTTCAATGTCGGTGACTCGCGTATCTACCGCTATCGGGGCGGTTCGCTGGAGCAGCTCAGCCGCGATCAGACGCTTGTGCAGATGCTCTACGATGAGGGTACGATCACGGTCGAGGAAAAGAAAAGTCATATGCACCGGCATATCGTGATGCCGGTTATCGGCAATTTGGAGGCGGAGCCGAAGCCGGAGGTGATCGTTTTTCCGGACGGGATGCGCACCGGCGATGTGATGCTGCTCTGCTCGGATGGTTTGAGCGATTACGCAACGACCTTTGAAATGGAGGAGATACTCGCGAAGCCGAAGCCGCTTCCGAGCCGTTTGCAGGAGCTGGTCGTGCTCGCACTCGCCAACGGAGGAAAGGACAATATCACGGTTTCAGCGCTGGTGCGGTACCCGAAGGAGGTTCAGGTTCCGGACATGAGCCTGATGAAGGCAGAAACATAGTCAAGGCAATACCGCACAGAGCCGGCTCAGATGCACAGGTCAGATGGTATAGCAATGATGCCGCGGGATTGACACCCGTCAAAGAATTTCTGTGCAGGACGGCGAATAATATGCAGGGAGATGTGCTGTGAAGCCGTCAGACTGATTTTGTGCGGTGATGCCATAGTATCGTTTGGAAGGAAGAAAGCATATGAAAATCAGAAAAACGATTGCGCTGCTGCTTGCCGCGCTGAGTACGCTCTTTGCCGGTTGTGCGGAGAAGACTGTATCCGGCGGTGCGCCGGCGGATTCCGCCGTGCATCAGGATTCTGCAGAGAATACCGTCGCGCCCGCTTCCATGACGACCATGGAGGCAGTGCGTGATATGGGGCTGGGCATTAATCTCGGCAATACCTTTGAGGCGACAGCCGGTTCTCTGAGCGGCGGAGTCAAAAGCTTTGAGACGAGCTGGGGCAGTCCGGAGATCACGCAGGAGATCATTCAGGGCTATAAGAACGAGGGCTTCGGTGTGCTGCGCGTACCGGTCGCATGGTCAAATATGATGGAGGCGGATTACACGATCTATCCGGAGTATCTCAGCCGTGTGCATGAGGTCGTGCGCTGGGCGCTGGATGCCGGACTTTATGTGATTCTGAATATTCACTGGGACGGCGGCTGGTGGGATGGCTTTGCGTCTGAAGCAAAAAAAGACAAGTGCATGGAAAAATATACCCGCATCTGGGAGCAGATTACCGATGAATTCGGCGCGGAGAATGAGTATCTCGTCTATGAGTCGCTGAATGAGGAGGGTGCATGGCCATCGCTCTGGGATCGCTACAGCGGTGACGATTCCGGTAAGCAGAAGGCTTACGATCTGCTGCTGGAGATCAATCAGAAATTTGTCGATATTGTCCGCGGAAAGGGCGGATGCGATGCGAACCGGCATCTGCTGATCGCGGGTTATGCGACCGATATCGACTGCACCTGCGATGAGATGTTCCGGATGCCGGAGGATCCGCAGAATCGCTGTGCGGTCTCGGTGCATTACTATACGCCGTCGACTTTCTGCATTTTGGAGCAGGATGCGGACTGGGGCAAGGCTCGCTCAAACTGGGGATCGCCGCGCGATCTCAATGAGCTGAAGCAGAATTTTGAGAAGCTGACAGAGCGGTTTGTCTCGAAGGGTGTTCCGGTCATCATCGGTGAATTCGGCTGCCCAACCAAGAACAAGGAGGCAGCATCCATACAAAAATTCCTTAGCGCGGTCACTACGCAGGCGATCGCACGGGCTATGTGTCCTGTGCTTTGGTCTACGCCCGGAAACTTCTATGACCGCAATGCCGCCAAAATGTACGATCCGGCACTGCGAAATGCAATGTTCACACCATTGCAGGCGCGGTCTGAGAATACATACTAGGATGGGAGCAGAAAAATGCAGATTCGCAGAATGATTCCGGAAGATGCTGAGGCACTCTCCAAAATGATTCGCAGAACGATTGCGATCAGTAACAGCAAGGCCTGTTCCAAAGACCGTATCGAAAAGCTTCTGGCTGCGCAGTCGCCGGAAATGCTGCTGGAGCGTGCACAGCAGGGACATACTTATGTATTCCTGCTGGACGGCGCAATCGCCGGTTCCGGCACGGTCGCGCCCTACTGGGACAATGAGAAGGAAAGCATCCTGCTGAACATTTTCGTCATGCCGGAATGTCAGGGCAGGGGTATCGGAAAATTCATTCTTGCATCGCTGGAGCATGATGAATACGGCCGCCGTGCAGAACGCATTGAAGTGCCGTCGAATATCACCGGGCTTGAATTCTTTCTTGCCCGAGGCTATCAGTTCAAGGGCGGAAAGAAAAAGCTGGAGGACAATGTCATATACCGGCTGGAAAAATTTCCGAAACAGAAAAAGGATGCCGCAAAGAAATAGATCTGAAAACAGGCTCAATAAGCAAAAGGAATGCCCCGCAGCGATTGTCATTGATCGCTACGGGGCAGCTTTTTATGTATTCATCTTTACTCAGGTTTCTTCTTTTCTGACATCATTCAGCAGGCTCTGCAATATACGAATATCAAGCAGGTCGAGGATACCGTCGCCGTTGAGATCGGCGCTGGGCGTCACGATCCGCTCCGGATCCAGCAGGTTATATTCTGTCATGAATGCGAGCAGCGTCGTGATATCTGCTTCAGAGCATCGTCCGTCGCCGTTGATGTCACCGGTGACAGCACTGGCAGCTGACTCCTGATAGATGAATCCGTATTGATCGGCATAGTCTGCCGCAGGACAGCCGGGATAGCCGATTACGACTGTACCCTCCGGCAGGATCGCGAACAGTGCCTCCGGAATGAGCTGTACGGGCAGTCCGTCGATCTCCGGCTTGAGGATGAGCTGTGAATCGCCCTTGAAATCCTTGGCCAGTCCATAGGCCTCAGCATAGCCGCTTTCCTGACTGATTCGGTATACAACACCGCCCTCTTCATCGGTCAGACGCTCCATACCCGGATTGGACTTGTCCTGAAGGATCAGATTGAAGGCACGGTTTGTTCCGGAAACATCAGTTGGTGCAAAGAGGAAATAGTAGGTTTCGCCGTTCTCCGGATAGCTCAGCGGAAGCGATTCTCTGGATTTCATGAACATCGTTGAGACCAGTTCGCCCTGGCTGTCATAGACCTGCACGCTCAGCCGGCATCTTGCATCGAAGACCAGCAGATTCAGCTCTGCAGCGCAGGCACCCTGATAGCTGAACAGCACATAGGGCGTGTCAATCTCATCTGCATAGTAGGTTTCATTCAGCAGGATCGGGAAGCAGTCTTCGCTTTGCAGTGTCTCAAGATTCGGCACGACGATCTGATACTGCACATCACAGACACCATAATAATCGCCGATGCCGTAATAATTCGCGGTTGCCGTTCCGACATTGACATCATCTGCGGTGTAGCGCAGCACATAGTCCTTGCCTTCGGTCAGTATATAGTCGCCGTCTATGAACTGTACCGGGGGCGTGATCTGCCCGCCTGTCCATGTTTGCGGTGTTGTGATGACCTCACAGTCGGCAAGCAGATGCAGTGCTGTTTCGAGCCGGAAATTGATTGTGCCTTCGCGCTCCTCGCCGTTGAATTTTACCATGAGATAACGCGTCTCACCAGCGGGAACTGTGAATTTGACGGCGTTCGTACCGGTGCCGTAATCCTGCTCCAGCATTTCAAGATCCTCAGAGAATACGCGCAGAACGGTATTCGGTACATCGGTTGTGCCGAGCAGATAGCTCATGTCGGTATCAGGTGTGATGCGGAAGCACGCCAGCCTGTCATCAAGTGTGACTTTGACTGAATGGGAGCCTGTCTCCAGCTCCGGCACATCCTCTGGGATTGAAACATAAATGTTGAATGTGCCGTCCTGGATGCCGAAGCTTGTGTTCGTCGGCCGCAGCGAAAATGCACATTCGCCGAACAAGACATTGCTGTCCTTATAGGTGACTTTGAAATCTTTGCCTTCCTCCAGCAAGGTTCCGTCTGATGCGGTTACGGTTACGGGACATGGAACCTCTGAGCCGGTATAGGGCATATCCGTGATCTCGACCGCGGCCTCTGCCAGTGAATAGGGTTGTAGAATTGTGATATTCGCAGCGGATGCAGCGTCAGCAAATTCACGGCAGCAGACCACGCAGTATTCGCCGTTCGTCAGCTGATAGTCATTGGTCTCGCCGGCCATCGGTGAGATGCGCGAACACATCTTCGCCTCCGGCAGATACCGGAAAAGCTGCGTGAGGATATATCCGCCGGAGCGCCGCTCATTGACGATGCGGTAGCGAAGCACAGCGTTCGGCGTCGCACCCTCTGTCACCTTGAACCGCAGGATTGTCAGACGGCTGTCTGCGCAGGTCACGCTGATCGATTCGCGTTCTGTGATATAGGAATCCGGCAGTTCCGGATAGCTGTAGATCAGTTCCGCCGTGCGGATGATTTGTCCGTAGTAGAGACCGCAGCCGATGATCGTGATTTCCGATTTTCCCGGAACATCGTGCTGCCGAGCGATGATCTGGAAATCCTTTCCGGGGATCAGCTTTTCGCCGTTCAGCGTCAAATTGACTTTGGGCGTGAACTGTTCATCGGGATCATATTCCGCATTGAACATGCCGGAGACGGTCGCCTGACGGATGTCATAATCGTTCTGTGTGACGGTGAAGGTATACTTTGCAGGCGCATTCGCTCCGCAGAGCAGATAATAGGTCTGGCCGGCGCGAAGCATCACGGAGATGCGGAAGAATGTGCCTGTGATTTCGGAATAATCTGCGCGGGCGTAGACAGTCTCACTGCCGTCCGGGGTATTGGCGATCATGCAATTTGTCTGGAATCCGGCGTATTGTGCGTTCCGGAAGGAGCCAACGCGGTTTCGCTGCATATAGTCTTCTGCATAGCCTTCGCCTGGAGATGCGTAGAAGTTATAAACCGCACTGACCTTCGGAATGAAGACATAGACTGCGGGATCGTAGCGGCTTTCCGGTGCGGCCGGAATGACCGTATCCTCCCGGATCTGCTGATAGACGGTGAATGTTTCTGCGATACTGCCGTAATAATCGCCGATGCCGTAGACATGGATATACTGATACTGATCGTGTGCTTCATAGCGGATGATGTAATCGGTATTTTCGTTCAGTGCTGTGCCGTCCGGAGCGGTCACCGAGGTTGTCGGATGATATGCCGCATCGTAGGGAACTTTGTCCGTTGCTGTGATCCGCAAACTGCAATCTGCAAGATTATATCTTGCTCTGCTTTCGCTGAGGATCACGGAGTAGCTGTCTTTCCAGAGGCCGCTTATTTCAAAGTAATACGGTGTCCCGGCGGTTAGTTCGGCGCGGAGAACGGTCTCGCCGTTTTCGATCGCCGAAAATGCGGCTGCATTGCCTGCGGCATCGGTCATCAGGCAGATTGTCCCAGCCGCCCCGTAGGTTCGCAGTGCATAGATTCCGCTTTCGGACGGCGTGAAAGTATAATACGCAGATGTACTGCCGTCCTCAGTGTAAAGCGTATCGGTTGCGGCTTCTTTGAAGAAATCGCCGCTGCTGACTGTGATCCGGAAATCGACCTGCTCCGTCATGCCGGTGCTGTCAGTCATCCGGCAACGGTAATTGCGCACGCCCGTTTCCGCCGTATCCGGTGTGAACTGTGATGCGGTCTCGCCGTCAAGCGCGTGTTCTGTTTCTCCGTCAAGCACATACCACTGATAAGTCAGATCTTTTCCGCAGGCCAGAACATCCAGTACATGATTGGTATGTGCACTGACCTCCTGATTGCCGGGAGCGGTATGCATGACGAACGGCTCTGCGCAGGTCTGATATGCGGGTGCATTCTTCGGGATCGGAAGCGTGTCATAGGTGATGATCCACATATTTTCCATCAGTGCATCTGCTGCGATCAAACGGAGCTGCTTCGTCAGGAAGGCCGCCCGGCAGCCGGTCAGTGCGCCGTTTCCGATCCTTTCAGCATTCGGCAGCTCCACACATAGGAGACTGCATTCCGCAAAGGCGTTGTCCGGCACGGCTTTGACATACGGAAGTGCGATACTGCCGACTCTGACACCACTGAATGAATGCTCGGAGATCTCCGTGAGTGCGGAGAATTCCGCACGCGCATAGGCACTGCCGAGCGTGAAGCCCCGGAATGCATATTCGCCGACTTCTGTGATTTTTGAACAGTCCAGCGTAAGCACTGTGCGGTCGGTTCCGTTATTCGCTGCCAGCGCATATGCACCGATTGAAGTGACGCCCGGCAGCTTCAGGATGCGAAGGCTTTCGCAGCCCTCAAATGCCGAATCCGGCAGTGCCGTAATGCTTTCAGAAAGCTCTGCGCCGCGCAGGCTTCGTGCATTCTGAAATGCGCCTTCGCTGAGCGATTTCAGCGCGGGCAGCTGCAAAACATCCTGCCATTGCTGACAGCCGGCAAATGCGAATGCGCCGATCTCCGAAACCTTCTCAAACGGGATCCGGATATCCGTCAGGCTGCTGCATCCGGCGAAGGCCTTCGCATTGATGACGGACGCATCCGGAAAGGATACACTGGAAAGCGATGTACAGTCTAGGAATGTGTTCTCCGGGATCTGCCGGATGCCGGGGGCAGACAGTGTTTTGATGGATGTGCAGCCGGAAAATGCATCCGGTCCGAGCACGGTCCATGTGTCGCCCAGGGAGACTTCGGCCAGTGCTGTGTCGTTCGCAAAAGCTTTTGCACCGATCTCCTCAGCGCCGGCTGCCGTAACCTGTTTCAGTGAAACGCAGCTGGAAAATGCTGCGTCCCCGATCTTTGTGATCGTATCCGGCAGCGTGATCTCTTTGACGAAATGGTTATCCGCAAAGGCCGCAGCACCGATCGCAGTGACCGGCTGACCGTCATATGTGTCGGGAACGGTCAGCTCCTCCAGCACACCGCTGTATGCAGTCACAACGCCGTCTGCGATCTTCAGCGCATCCGGAACATCCTTTCCGCTGATCATATAGACTGCCTCTGCCGGAACGCTGTTGAGCCAATCGTCCTGAACACAGACTGCAAGCAGATGTGTGGTTTCTGTGATCGTCAGCGGCTCAGTATAGAGCGTGCCGGTCAGTTTGGTCGGCACGGAGCCGTCTGTTGTGTAATAAATCTGCATATCCGGAGAATCCGCCGTCAGCTCAACTGTTTTTGCCTTGCCGTAATTACCGGATTTCAGCGAATATTCCGGTGCGGGACAGATGCCGTCATCCCATCGGAAATCCGACATACAGGCGAAGCCCCAGCCGAATGCGTCATCGAAGCCCGGTTCGCCGATATCCACTGCATTGAGCCGAAGGAGCGCCTCTGCACGGCGCGGCGTGATCTCCTTATCATAGGAACGGAGCAGCGCACAGCAGGCCGCGACATGCGGCGTGGCCATGCTCGTTCCGTTTTTCTTTTCCAGCGTATTTTCTCCAAGCGTGTAGCTGAGAATATCGACGCCCGGTGCGACGACATCCAGTGATTTTCCGGTATTGGAAAAACCGGGATGCGCCATATTGATATCGACGGCGCCGACCGTGATGCAGCTTTCGATGCTGCCCGGATAATAATAGCCGGCATCGTCTGCGTTGTTGCCCGCCGATGCGATGCAGATCATTCCTGCTTCATCGGCGACTTCCATTGCCTCCACCTCCAGCGGGCTGACACCGAGTCCGCCAAAGCTCATGTTGACGATATCCGCGCCCTGTTCCAGCGCATACATGATGCCTGCATAGATCTGTTCATCGCTCGTGCTGCCGCTGCTGTCAAAGGATTTGACCGGCAGTAATTTGACATTGCGCGGTGTCAGCTCGCAGATCGTTCCGGCAACGTGTGTGCCGTGATAGAGATCGTCATCCGGTGTATCATTGCCGGAGCCGGAGAAGTTGAAGCCGCAGTCGAGCAGCCGCCCGTCAAAGATCTCCGGACGCGGATCAATGCCCGTGTCGATGACCGCAACTTTGACCTCCGGCAGCACTTCGGCATTCAGATAGGTTTTTGTAAATGTCGGGATCCCCATCATCTCCGCACCCCATGTGTTATAGGATGCAGCGTGCGTATCGCCGGATTCGTCCGCCGTGACTGTGATTCGGTGTGACGGCTGGACATATTGAACTGCCGCATCTGCAGAATAAAGCAGATATGCAGCATAGGCCGCGGCGGGTGTATCGTATTGCAGGATATGCAGATCGCGGTAGCCCTCGGCGACATCCTTTGCACCGTGCTGATCGATCACGCCCGCCGCCTTGACGATGAGACGCGCCGTCTGAAATTCATTCGTGATGCGCAGCGAATCACCGCACTCCCGCACAGTATAGCCGTTTTCCTCCGCCGCATCTGCAAAGCGTACTGCCTCAACAACAGACTGCGCGGAGATGCCGCTCTGCCTGCCGGACTGCGCCGTATCGAGATACAGCTCACCGCTGCTGACGGTCAGTCCGCCGGCGGAATCGGTCGGATCGCCGCCGTCTGCAGAGAGTGTTCCGGCAGCCTTATCAAAGATCAGTTCGCCGAAGATATCCCGTTCGGCATCCTGCGCGGTCAGCTTTTTCATGGCCGCTGCAAAGTCCATCAGCGAGACTGTCTTTGCGGCAGCTGCCGTGACAGGCGGCAGCTCGCGCACGGTCAGAGCGAGCACTGCCGCCGCGCCGAGCGCCGCACAGAATCGTTTTGTTTTCATTGTAAAAAACCCCTTTTGCAGTCAGCCTTCCGGTGCGATATCGCCCATCCAGTCCGCAATGCGCATCTTCATCTCACTGACTGCCAGTATGCCGTTTGCGAAGCCCTTTCGCACAAGCTCCGCCGGAACATATTCGTCATATTTTTCAAAGAGAGGGATCTCATCCGGATAGACCAGATCCATCGGATCAAATTCTGTTGCTGCTTCCTCCGCCGTGATGCGGTAGAATTCCTCCTTGCTCACCTTCATTTTGAACGTCATGAAATACGGCCGCGAAGGGCTGAGCCCTGAAAGATGCAGCCGCTGTGCGCATTTGACCTTGAGAAAGCGCTCCATTGCCAGAAATGCATAACTGCCGAGCCATGGGAACAGCGCCCACATTTCGCCGCCTATACAGATCAGAGGCTCCTTCAGCAGGCCGGAATGCATCGCCGCATTCCGCGCGAGATCTAGCCGTGCAACTGCGTTTTTCATGAGATACGGATATCTCATATCCTCCTGCAAAACGCGGCGCATCCGCTCTAAAATTTTGGTATGGATATCACCGGGGCAGTCGCCGAAATAGGCAGGAACCTTGCCTTTGACTTGTGTGCAGTAAACGATATGCCGATCAAAATCGACCTCGTCCACGACCCAGACATGACCGGCGATTGCGATTTTTTCACCGGGCGGAGGCGGCTGGACGATCGTTCCGATCTCCTGCGAATCACAGCGCACAGTGAATTCTTCGCTGTCCTGAAAGACAGCATAGAACTTGAAGTTGTTGATGACACGCTCTCCGGCAAGTCCGGCGATCAGGCCGCCGCGCTCGGTGCGTTGGATGTGATCCTTGTCGATCAGATGCCGCAGAAGGATGCGGTAATCATCCTGCGTGATGCGGTGGAACGGCTGAAGCTTCAGTACTCTGCCTGCGAGCTGCGCGGGTGTCATCTCGCCGTTTGCCGCGAGCGTGCTCATGGTCTGATGATAGAGCAGACTGAATGGCAGACGGTCGAGCTTCGGCGGCTCTACCCAATGTTCTTCGGCATAAAGCTGTACGAGTGCGATGCCCTGCAGGAGCTTCCATGGAATCGTGGAGGGCAGCATCGCCCGTGCTTCCGGCTCTTCCTCGCGGATGACAAACCACATCTCCGGCGGGAGTCCGCGGCGGCCGGTGCGTCCGAGCCGCTGCAAGAATGAGGAGACCGTAAACGGCGCATCGAGCTGGAATGCGCGCTCCAGTTTGCCGATGTCAATGCCGAGTTCGAGCGTAGCGGTCGTGACGGTCGTCAGGATCTGTTCCTCGTCCTTCATAACGGCTTCGGCAGTCTCACGGAATGCAGCGGAAAGATTGCCGTGATGAATGAGAAATCTGTCTGGTTCTTGATTCCATTCGCAGTATTGCCGCAGCGAAGTCGTGACGGCTTCACATTCTTCACGGGAATTGACGAACACCAGACATTTTTTGCCGCGGGTATGCGAAAAAATATAGCCGTATGCGGGATCGGCGTGCTGCGGCGCATGATCGGTCTCACGCTCCAGAGGCTCAGCTGATTCGATCTCACGCCCCTCTGCAGCCTGCGTGTCCATTGCATAGAAATGCTCCATCGAGAGCCGCCATGTGCTTTTCTGCGCTTCGAGCCGCGGTATGACCGTATGCCGGCCGGAGCCGGTGCCGAGGTATTCCGCCGCCTGTTCGATATTGCCGATTGTCGCGGAAAGCCCGATGCGGCGCGGCTTTGCACCAGAGAGATCGGAAAGCCGTTCGATCAGGCAGAGAGTCTGTCCGCCGCGGTCGCCGCGCAGGAGTGAATGCACCTCGTCGATGATGACGAAGCGCAGATCGCGGAACAGCTTCGGGATCATTGCGTGCTTATGGAGCATCAGTGCTTCGAGCGATTCCGGTGTGATCTGCAAAATGCCGGAGGGGTTTTTGAGCAGCTTTGTTTTCTGAGACTGCCCGACATCGCCGTGCCAGCGCCAGACCTTGATGTCCGCAGGCATGCAGAGCTCGGTCATGCGGGAAAACTGGTCATTGATGAGTGCCTTCAGCGGGGCAATATAGATCGCGCCGACAGACTGCGGCGGGTTTTCCTCCATGAGCGTCAGCACCGGAAAAAATGCTGCTTCCGTCTTGCCGGAGGCCGTGGATGCGGAGATCAGTACATTGTTCTCGGAATTGAAGATTACATCCGCGGCAGCGACCTGCACCGGCCGGAGACTCTGCCATCCGCTGCGGAAAATATATTCCTGAATGAAGGGCGCATAGCGGTCAAATGCGTTCATATGTCACCACCGTTTTTCGATTAACGATAATTTTGTATCAAAAAAATGAATAGAGAGTGCCTGTAATCCGTCGTGCCGGATTGAACAAACATATCATAATTATCGTTTATCAGGAAAGAATACGAATAGATCGGAATTGGATCATCCGCTTCTCAATGCAATTTGCACGGCGCTTTACTGCCGGCCGGGGATATTCCGGAATTCATTGAAGATATAACGCAGAGATAATACAAAGCATCCCGTCCCGCTTGTCCGGAACGGGATGCATTGATTATCATGCTTCTCGCTGAAATCAGTCTGAAAAAATTATTTCAGGAAGTCCTGCATGGTGAACAGAACGCGGTGATTGCCGTCCTTGTCATCTGCCGCCATGACAGCAGTGTCGATCGTGATCGGTGTCTTCGGGGAGGCCATTTCGCCGCTGCTGTTGACTGTGCGATCGACCTTGAGGAAGTCATCGACAACTTCCATGCCCTGTGTGACCTCACCGAATGCGGCGTAATTGCCGTCAAGGAATGTATCGCTGTCCGAATAGCAGATGAAGAACTGGCTTGATGCGCTGTCCGGATCGCTGCTGCGTGCCATCGAGATGATGCCGCGCGTATGCGAGAGCTGATTGTCCACACCGTTGCTCTTGAATTCGCCCTTGATCGTCTTAGAGCTGCCGCCTGCACCGGTGCCGGTGGGATCGCCGCCCTGCGCCATGAAGTCGTCGACGACGCGGTGGAAGATCAGGCCGTCATAGAATTTATCCTTGACGAGACCTTCAAAGTTCTCGCAGGTGATCGGCGCATACTTCGGATAGAGCGTCACAACAAACTGATTCTTTTCCAGTGTGATCTCCGTGCCGGCAGCTTGTCCATCTGCTGTGTTGCCGCCTGCTGTGCTGCCGCATCCCGCAAGCATGAGCGTGCTGCCGAGCAGCATGGCTGCTGCTGCAAGGATTGCTTTCTTTCTCAGTTTCATATCAATACTCTCCTTATCTGTATTGTGCCTGGGGCTGCTCTGCCGCAGGCATATATTGAATCGCGGTCATACTGTGAATTCCGCGAATTCGTCCTCAACCGGTTCTTGAGCCTCCAGTGCGGTCGGCGCAAAAGTGAAGCCGCTGCTGCCGCCGAGCAGCGATTCCGCCGTGCTGCCCGGATGCTGCTGCATGATGTCCAGCACCTCGATGAAATCGCGGATTACTTCGCGCGGCGTCAGGTTGCTGTCCGCACCGATTCGTCCGTATTCAATTTTGATAAAGCTGTCCATGTCCTCTGCGGTGACGATCTGTTCATAGCCGTAAAGCACGGCGTGGATCTCCGCGAGCTTCTCGACCAGAATGCGCATCTCTGCATAATTGAGCGCTTCCAGCCGGATGATCGGCGCATTGAGATTGTTTTTGCCGTCGCAGTATTTTCCGTCCATGAGCCGCGAGCGGAGCGCTTCATAGCTGTAAATGCCGCGGCGCGGATCCTCCATGCACTGCGGCGTGCCGCACATGACAATGCCGAGATACTGTGCTTTGCCCTGCATTGTGTCATTATACATCGTCAGGATCTTCTCGTAATTCCGCTCACGCGAGATGCTTTGCGGAATCTTGTAGAGGTTGACCAGCTCATCGACCAGCACGATCAATCCTTGATAGCCAGCCTGCTTCAGAAACATCGCGAAGATTTTTATATATTCATACCAGTCGTCATCACGGATGCAGATGCTGACGCCGAGTTCATTTTTCGCTTCGGTTTTGTTCTGATATTCGCCGCGGAACCACTTGATGACCTTGGCCTTCGTCTCCGCATCGTCATTGACAAAGGACTGATAGTAGATGCGCAGGAGCGCAGCAAAATCAAAGCCGTGAACGAGTCCGCTCAGCAAATCGACGGTCTGATAGATTTTTCTTTCGACCTGCTTGTGAAATTCGGGATCAGTCAGCTCAAGACCGGTTTCCGCTGCGATGCCTGTCCGGATTCCGTTGATCCAGCGGTCGAGGATCAGCGTGAGCGCGCCCCCGTCCGGCTTGGTCTTGGTGGAGAGATTCTGCATCAGCTCCTTGTAGGTCGCAAGTCCCTGACCGTTCGTGCCCTGCAATCTGCGCTCAGGCGAGAGGTCGGCATCGCAGACCGCAAAGCCTCTGTCCATTGCGTAATTGCGGATCGTTTGCAGCAGAAAGCTCTTGCCGCTTCCGTATTTTCCGCTGATGAACCGGAATGATGCCCCGCCGTCTGCCATGACTTCAATGTCATGGAGCAGTGCTTCGATTTCCTTTTCTCTGCCGACCGCGATATACTGCAAGCCGATGCGCGGCACAACGCCGCCCTGCAGTGCATGGATGACTGCACCGGCCATTCGCTTCGGGATATTCATGTTTCCAGCATTCCTTTCAAATCGTCAAGGTAGTCCTCGATCAGTACCGGTGTATCATCATCCTGCATTTCAATTACGGTATCGCCGATTTGATCATAGAGGTTTTCATTAATTTCGTCCGCCAACACAGAGAGCATCTGTCCGGCATCGACCAGCGGCTGATAGGATTCGCCTGTCATCAGGCAGATCAGCAGCGCCATGGCCGGTGCACTGAGCGGCAGATCCGGTATCTCGTCATTGTCATCTTCAGGCTCCTGCTCCGGTTCCGGTTGAGCTGCAGGCGATGCTTCCTGAACAGCATCCTCTGGCAGCGTCAGCATATCGGTCGTATGCTCTGCCGCGAGCCGGATACGGTCAAGCTCCTCCTCATTCAGCGTGATGATCGGCGCGTTTTTCCGTTTCTGTTCCTCGAAATAGCTGTCGATTGCATCGCGGATGATCTCCGTCTCGCCAGCCGGCAAAACGCCCTGTTTGAGCTTGCTCTTGAAATGCAGCTTTTCTCGCAGCAGCGAATCGAATGTCCGCAGAAATGCGCCGATGCGGTCGCTGTGCGGATCCGAGCAGAATGTCTCGCGCGCCCAGTTTCCCTTGCAGCAGTGATAGACGCAAAGCGGTGAGAGACGATAATCACCGTCCGGCTGCAAGCTGCGGAACAGGAAGACTGCCCCCTCGAACATGATATATTCTTCGCGGCGCTGTTCACCGAGCAGATATGAGGAAAACGATGCGTTTTTGTTTTCGGCATAGTGCATCAGCATTTTCACATAGACCGCTTTCAGCAGATCGGCAACCTTTTCCGGCTCCGCGAGATAGAGTTTGGAATCCTTGATGTGATACTTTGAGAGCAGGTCGAGCGCAAGGAGCAGCTCTTCTGCGGAATGGGAGCTGTGCCGCAGGATCGTGACCTGAGCCGCCTCACGCGGGTTGTCAAGGCGATAGGGAAGATGATAAAAAGCGGCGAAATCCGGTATCCAGCGCAGCAGCGATTTCCGCACCTGCGGATAGGTCTCTCCGTAATCGCTGAACAGCCTGCCGAGTGCGTCGTAGGCCTGTTCCGATGAAGTGAATCCGATCAGATTCAGGATCTCGTAGGTATAGAGCATCAGGAATGCATTCTGCGCAGCAGGCAGCATCCCCTGGCGGTAGCGCGTGCGCCATGTGAAATAGGCGCGCAGCTCCGGATCTTTCATATTATAATACATCGGCGTGCTGCGGCCGCATTGGACGGTCTCGGCATAATCGTCGGTGTAGTTTTCCATGTATTTGCCTTGTTGATAGAAAAGCTGCTCCATAGAGCGCTGACCGGTTAGATTGTCATAGCCTGAGAGTGAACGCATTTGCCGAATCTGCGCAGGAACTGGCGTCAGTACCGCTGCCGGATTTGCAAAGATTGCTTCAGAGCCGTAGACCTGTGCGGAGTGCGATGCAGTACTCTTGCGCTTCGATGCAGCAGATTTCGCTGCGGCTGGTTTTTTTGACGTCGTTTTTTTGGCAGCTGGTTTTCGTTTCGGCTTTGATGCAGTCGGCTGCGGTTCTCCGAATGTACCGCCTGCGGCTTTGAAGAGCTTTTTCAGCAGATTTAGCATACTCATTCGGCAACGCTTCCTTTCCGTCATGACATACTGATTCATTATACCATATTTTATGTTAAAATGCAATGAAAATACGATGAAAAATCATGGCAGCGGCGTATGTTGCCGCGAAGAATCATCTCTTGGCAAAGATTGCATGAACCGCCTCCGGCAGATCGCGGATATCGCTGACCGACGCAGCACATTCATCTGCCGTGCCAAAGCCGTATGCTGCATGGATGAACGGGATGCCCGCTTCCTTTGCCGCATCCGCATCACCCTGTGTATCGCCGAGATACACGCAGTCTGTGATACCCTGCCGATCCATGACGAGCCGGATATTCTGCCCTTTGGAAAGCCCTGTCTGTCCGGCGCATTCGTGATCGGAGAACAGCTGCGGGAAGCCGCACTTGTCCAGATAGATCTCGATATAGCCGACCTGACAGTTGCTGACGATGCCGAGTGTATATTCCGATGCGAGTTTTGTCAGAACAGCCTGCTCCTCCGGATAGAGCGGCGGGCATTCTTGCGCACTGAGATACGTCAGCTCGTCCTCGCTGCATTGCTCCAGAATGGCAAGGCGTTCCGGATCGGGCAGCGTGGGAAACATCAGTGCAGCGATCGCCTCTATTGTCCTGCCCATAAAATTGTGCATATCATCAACGGTGAACTGCTCGCTGCGGTCGGTGCGCTCGCGGATTGTTTGGTTCCATGCAGCAGTCACCGACTCTGACGAATCCCAGAGTGTACCGTCGAGATCGAATAAGATTCCTTTTTTCATCGAATGTTCCTTTCCGGAGCGCGTTTTTATCTCCGCCTCCAAACGAATATCATAGATCATTTGCAGCCAATGCATTTTTTGCGCATGGTTTCGCGCAGTGCTTTCCCTTGAAAGTTATGATGGCATTAGCTGCAATTTTTCCCATATAGAATGCGGGGGTACTAACCGAAGGAACCGAAAGCCTTTGAAAAGATTTGGTTCGTATGAGCCCTGAAATAATGATATGCAAAAAGCTGTACGGCATTTTCAGCCGTACAGCTTTGCCCTTTCGTTCCGAAACAGCAGGCGCATCCGCTTGCCGGATTCGCTGAACAAACGGCTTCTGCGATGAGACTTCGGAATCTCAGTCGTCATTCGAAGCAGCGCAAAGCAGCTCCGTGACTTTATTGCGCAGCCATGCCGCTGCCTGATCTGCCGGGATATTCTCCTTGATCGACTTGTCGCGTGCGGTGATTTCGATGCCGCCTGCTGCAAGCGACTTCGGGCTGATTACAGCGCGGAGCGGGATGCCGAAGAGATCAGCGTCTGCGAACATCGCGCCCGGACGGATATCTCTGTCATCGTACAGTACCTCAACGCCCAGTGAGATCAGCTCTGCATAAAGCCGGTCAGCAGCCTCTTTGACTGCAGGATCATCGACACGCAGATTGCAGATCTCGACCTGCCACGGCGCAATGGTAATCGGCCAGATCGGGCCATAGTTATCGTGGCTTTCCTGGCAGACAGATGCGCAGAGTCTTCCGACACCGATGCCGTAGCAGCCCATGATCGGATACTGACGGCTGCCCTCTTCATCAAGATAGGTCATGTCCATGGACTCGGTATACTTTTTACCGAGCTGGAAGATATTTCCGATCTCGATGCCCTTTTCAATGCGGATATGCGGCTGACCGCATTCCGGGCAGACAGCGCCCGCAAAGGTCTTTGCCACATCGACATAGGAGACATTGCCGAGATCGCGTGCGACATTGAGACCGGTGTAATGTGCATCTGCTTCATTTGCGCCGCAGACGAGGTTTTCGATGCCCGCGAGCGATTTGTCGAATACGACTTTAATATTCTTCGGCAGACCGACCGGACCGATGAAGCCCGGCACGATGCCGCTTTCCTCGGTGATATCGACAGCCGGATGAATCTCGAAGCCGAGATGATTGCGAAGTTTGGTCTCGTTGACCTCAAGGTCGCCGCGGATGAAGGCGATCACATAGCTGTCGTCCTCGTTCTTCTGATAGACAACTGCCTTTGCGAGCTGCTTCTCATCCATATGCAGGAAATTCTTCAGATCCTCGATCGTCTTGGTATCTGGCGTGGAGACCTTTGTCAGCGGGGCGATTTCGCCCGGCTCATTGGTTACGCTGACCACTGCTGCTTCCATATTGGCACGGTATCCGCAGGGGCAGACTGCCAGTGTATCCTCGCCGACCTCTGTCAGCAGCATGAATTCATGAGAGATGCTGCCGCCCATCATGCCGGAGTCCGACTGAACGGAAATGAAATTCTTGCAGCCGCAGCGCTTGAAGATGCGGTTGTATGCGTCGTAGACACGCGCATAGTAGCGTTCCAGATCGGACTGGGAGGTGTGGAACGAATAAGCATCCTTCATCGTGAATTCACGAACGCGGATGAGGCCGCCTCTTGCGCGCGGCTCATCGCGGAATTTCGTCTGAATCTGATAGATCATGAACGGATAATCCGCATAGGAGGAAGCGGTATCGCGTGCGAGATGCACGGCAGCCTCCTCATGCGTCATGCCCAGCACCATCGGATTGCCGGAGCGATCCTTCCAGCGCGCCATTTCACTGCCGATGCTGGTATAGCGGCCGGATTCCTCCCAGAGAGATGCCGGCATCGCTACCGGGAACATGACCTCCTGTCCGTCTACGGCATCCATTTCCTCGCGAATGATCTGTTCGATCTTCCGCATGATGCGCTTCGCGGGTGTATACAGCGAGAAAATGCCGTTTGCCATGTATTTCATATAGCCGCCGCGCATCATCAGCGCATGGCTCTCGATCACACAGTCTTTCGGCGCATTCTTGAAACGCTCACCGAGCATATTTGCAACCTTCATCAGTACTCTTCCTTTCCTGTTTGATGCCGCAGGACGGCATGATAATGATATTCTTTTATTTTACCATATTATTTCTGAAAATGCAAGTCATTTCCGCAGAAAACCCTTAAATTTTGCCGGAATGCACTGCAAGGCAGATTGCCGCTTGACTTCTTTCCCAAAGTGTGGTATAATAATCATGAGATTATATGCCGTTTTCGGCATACTCACGCTGCGGGCTTCCGCAGACTACCGTATGAAGGAGGTATATCAGTCATGCGTCACATTCAGACCATCGAGACACGCAGCCTTTGCGAGAGCGCAAAGAACGGCGGCTGCGGCGAATGCCAGACTTCCTGCCAGT
>JAKSPK010000026.1 GCA_024404875.1 Oscillospiraceae bacterium | reverse complement strand
CACATTATTCGCGGAAGATCAAGCATAAGAAAAGCGGCAAAGAGGATTCTTTGCCGCTTGGCTTTTATTGCTCCCGCAAAAAGGTGATAAACAGAATCAGATCTGCAGCGGATTCCGGTTTGTGCCGCACTGTTTAGTACTGCATAAACAGAAGCCAGTAATCCGGCATCGTCGCCCTTTCAGATTTGCCGGCATTTGGAGGATCGCGCGACCTTTTCCAGATCGCGACGGCTGATATACTCCTCCGAATAGCCGCAGCAGCCGCAGATATACCTGTGTACGCCGACGCCTGAGAAAATCGTTGCACCGAGCAAAATGTTATTGCCGCTGCCGTATGCGCCGCAGGAGCCGGGAATCATCAGGATAT
This sequence comes from Oscillospiraceae bacterium, assembly GCA_024404875.1. Lineage (GTDB taxonomy): Bacteria > Bacillota > Clostridia > Oscillospirales > Ruminococcaceae > Firm-04. The sequence goes on along the minus strand of JAKSPK010000026.1, from coordinate 34,847 downwards.
CCTGACCGCCGCATTTCGGGCAGATTTTCTTGTATTTCATCGTCTTCACCTCATTCGATCGTCATTATCCCTCCGGAGTCAGCTGTTCCTGAACCGCTGTGCCGCCGCCGGCCGCACCGGTACCTGCGGCACCGGATACATCCAGCAGCAGCGAAGCATCGCTGCCGGAGACCTTCGGCACGGCACCGTCCCATTTTTCGAGCATCTTATCCTGCAGCACCAGTTCTGTCAGCGAATTGTTCAGCAGTTCATTGGCATCGGCCTGTGCCTGCGCCTTCCTGAGAATCGCATCTGCCTCCGCATTTGCTGCGATGACCTTCTTTTTCGCCTCGGCTTCTGCAATAACGATCGCCTGCGCCTGCTCAGTATTGGTTTTCAGAAGATTCTGCTCCGCGACCTGCTTCTGCTCAATCGCCGCATTGAACTCTGACGAAAAATCAAAATTCACAATGTTGAATTTCTCAATCAGGATGCCGTATTCACCGACCTTTCCGGAAAGCTGCTCCTTGATCTGCTCACCAACGGTCGAGCGCTCGGTAATAAGCTGCTCCGCGGTGTATTTTGCAGTAACAGATTTCACACTCTCCTGTACAGCCGGCGTCAGAACGACTGCCTGATAATCACTTCCGATATTGCGGTAAATATGTGCAGATTCCGCAGAAGCGATATTGTAGTTAACCGCGATCACGCTGCTGACCGTTTGCAGATCTTTCGAGACGGCCGGTGCATCAACCTCATACACCTGAATCTGATTGCTGACATCAACGACCTCCTGCACAAACGGGACCTTAAAATGAAAGCCCTCGCTCAGTGTCCGGTCACTGACCTTTCCGAGCGTCACGATTACGCCGGTATGTCCGGCAGGGACGCTGCACATTGCAGATCCGACCGCGATGACAGCCAGAACGCCAGCGAATGCGAAGCCGATGACCTTTCCGGCTGCACCCTTTTTCTTAACAGTATAGGTTTCGGTATTCATAAAATTTCCTTTCCTTTGCGGACAGCGCTCATCTCTATGACGCCCTCTCCATCCGCCTTGCTGATATCATATCATAAACCGGAACAGTTTGCAAAGCCGGAGAAAATGCCGTAGAGATTTTGCTTTGCAGATTTCAGGGTTTTTCTTCGATATTCTCCGGTTTCCTTTGATTTTCATACTATGTCACGGTTCGGAAAAACCCGATTGACAGTTGTCGAAAAATGCGTATATTCGTGATTTTCGTGCAATATCCACACCGGATGCATCTTTCGGCGACAGGCAGTTTTGTACAATTCGTCAAACGGCAGTTTCTTCCATTCGCTGAGTTGTGCGAATTATACAAAACAAGACGCGTATCTTGCATTTTCAGCACGATTCTGGTATAATATAATCTGAATAGATATCTGTAACCGGAAGGGATGAGAACGCGTGAATTCGCTCTATAAAATCACAAAAGAACTATGTGCTGCACGCGGTGTTTCCGGCAGAGAATGCACTGCCGCAGAAACCGCTGTCCGGCTTCTGAAGCCATTCGCGCCGGATGCAGGATATTGCGGCGGCAATGTCATCGCGCATATCGGCAGAAATCCGCAGAAGCCCGTACTGATGCTCTGTGCGCATCTTGATCAGGTCGGATTTCTCGTAACGGACATCACCCCTGACGGCTTTCTGCGCATTGGTGCAGTCGGAGGCATCGACCGGCGTCTGCTGCTTGGTCAGGCTGTGACGGTCATGGGCAGCGAGCCGATGCAGGGCGTAATCTCCATTCTCCCGCCCCATCTTTTACAGGGAGAACAGGCCGTTCCGGAATTCGGTGCGCTCTGCGTTGATCTCGGATTTGCGGATGCGAAGTCGCTGGAAGGAAAGGTACAGCGCGGCGATGCCGTATATTTTGATGCACCCTGCAGGCAGCTCACAGGCTCCCGCATGACGGCGCCGGCGCTGGACGACCGCTGCGGCATTGCTGCAGTCATCGCGGCAGCAGAGCAGATCAGCAAAGTGCCAGAGCTCCCCTGCAATGTCGTCATCGCATTTGTCAATCAGGAAGAACGCAGCGGACACCGCGGCGCGAAGACCGCCGCTTTCGCAGAGCGTCCCGATTATGCGATCGCCGTTGATGTGACCTTCGGCACCGCGCACGGTGAATCCGCGCAGGAAACCTTCCCGCTCGGAAAAGGCCCTGCAATCGGCATTTCGTCCGTCCTCGATCAACGCCTCTCTGATGCGCTCATCGAAACGGCAGAAAACGAAACGATCCCCTATCAGCTTGAGGTTATGCCCGAATCAACCGGCACCGATGCAGATATGCTCGCGCTGTCACCATCGGGCTGCGCGGCGGGCACCGTCTCGATCCCGCTGCGATATATGCATACGCCCGTCGAGGTCATTGACCTTGCCGATGTGCAGCAGACTGCCCGCTTACTTGCGGCTTATGCAGGGAGGTGCGGAAAATGAACATGACTCTTCTGAAAGCGCTCTGCGAATGCTGCGGCACATCCGGACGCGAATCGGCTGTCCGTGACCTGATACGCGCAGAGCTTGACCGAAAAGGCATTCCCGCCGAATGGATCCGCACAGACCGACTCGGCAATCTGCTCGTGCACATCCCAGGACAAAATCCCGCAAAGCGAAAAATTATGTTTTCGGCGCATATGGACGAAGTCGCACTCATGGTCACATATATTTACGATGACGGTACGCTCGCCTTTGACACGGTCGGCGGAATCAGTGCAGCAGCAGTCATCGGACGACATGTGCAGGTTGGCAAAGGCCGTATCCCTGGCGTGATCGGCACAAAGCCCGTGCATCTGCTCTCAAAGACTGAGCGCGAACATCCCGCCGATATGCACCGGCTGTTCTGCGATATCGGCACCGATTCCAAAGAGGACACGATGCAGCTTGTCCGCCCCGGCGACATCATTTATTTCTGCGGAGATCTGCAGGAATACGGTGACGGCTCGGTAATCGGCAAGGCGATCGACGACCGCTTCGGCTGTGCGCTTCTGCTGGAGCTGATTCGTCCCGATCTGCCATACGGCGCGGACTTTGCATTTCTCGTTCAGGAGGAGGTCGGACTGCGCGGCGCCGGCGTTGCGGCCGCACAGATTGATCCTGATATCGCGGTCATCTTTGAAGCAACAACCGCTGCGGATATCCCCGGCTCCGACGGTGCTGACCGTGTCTGCGAGCTGGGCGGCGGCGCGGTGATCTCGTTTATGGACGGCCGGACGATCTATGACAAGCAGCTCTATGATGTCGCAGACCGTCTTTGCGAAGAAAACGGCATCCGCCGACAGACCAAGACAAAAATCGCGGGCGGCAACGATGCCGGCGCGATCCAGTCTGCTGCAGACGGCGTGCGCGTACTGGCAGTCAGCGTGCCGTGCAGATATCTGCACAGTCCGCTTTCAGTTATCAGGAAAAGCGACGGTGAGGCCTGTGAAATGCTCGCCCGCAAGCTGCTGGAAACGCTGCCTGTCTCAGATGAGGATGCATTATGATAACAGAGCTCAAACGCGCTGCCGAACTGGAGCGCAGATCGCTTGCCGTTTGCCATTACGGACGCAAGATCCTCTGCAATATGGTTGCCTACGGCACGAAATACAGCTTCTGCCGTTTCTTCCGGCTCCGCTCCCATGACAAGACTGCATGGATGATGCTGCAAAACAGCACTCTGCTCATCAGCTCTCAGGCGGATTTTTCCGATGATGGCGAGGCTGCCGCAGAGCTTTCCATCTTTATCAATATGCACCAGCCGTTCCGTATTGAGGGCGCACAGTCACTTCTGAACAATCTCGTCCTTTCGAATTATCAGAGGCTTCACCGCTCGGTATTCCGGCTGGAGCCGGGTGACATCTCTCCGGTCTTTGATCCGGAACAGGTCAACCGCGCCCCGAAGCTCGATGATGTGTATCAAATCCTCTCTGAAGGGTTCCCGAATCTGATCGCATACGATATCTGGCTGACGGATACCTCGCATATGGTGCGGCGCGGCCTGCGGCAGTGCTATACCTATTATGGTGTCACCGCTGCAACGGCCATTTACGACTACGGCGATCAGGTTCTGATCGGACAGGTTGCAACAAAAGTCGCTGCACGCGGCAAAGGCTATGCACGGGATTTCCTGCACTGGATCGCGAATGATCTCGAAGCCCGCGGAAAAACCGGCATCCTTTATGCGCTGGATATCCGCAAAAGCTTCTATGAGGAGATCGGCTTCACGCTGATCGAATCCGAATTCGTCTGGGAACGCCTTCACGATGCAGAGCTTGACGGCGGAAAAGGTATCCTATAATAAATCAGTCAGAAAGGATCGCCCTTTCTGTCGTGATCCCCGCACATGACGAAGAACAATGCATCGTCTTCAACCGAAATAGCGATCGGTCCGGCGACTGCCTTCTCATCCATAAACGAGACCTGACCAAACGCATTTTCACTGGAAGAAAACATCAGGCTTCCGATTTCTTTTATTATCACACGCGCTGAATGTGCAGAAAATATCAGAGGTACAGCAATGAATTCAGTATTTTCATTCGATGAAAAGCTGCTTGCGGCGGCAGCAGCAGCGGAAAAAAATGCAAGGCCGCAGTTTGAGGAGATCGATCGTATCTCCCAGCACGGCACCGCAAAGGTACTGCGGGCATTTCAGTCACAGCAGATCTCAGCGGCCTGCTTCGCCGGTGCAAACGGCTACGGCTATGACGATATCGGCCGCGATAAGCTCGACAAGGTCTGGGCAGAGGTCTTTCACGCAGAGGACGCACTCGTGCGGCATCATTTCGTTTCCGGCACCCACGCGCTCTCGACGGCACTGTTCGGCGTTCTGCGCACCGGCGACAAAATGGTCTCCGTCACCGGCGGCCCCTATGATACGCTTGAGGAGGTCATCGGCATCCGCGGCAGCGGAAACGGTTCCCTCAGGGAATTCGGCATCTCCTATGGCCAGCTGAATCTCACCGCAGAGGGCAGGCCGGATTTCGATGCGATCCCCGAAGCCGTCCGCGGCGCAAAGGTCGTGTATTTGCAGCGTTCCCGCGGATATTCGCTCCGGCCTGCACTGACCGTCGAAGATATCGGAAAGATCGTGGAGCTGACACGCAGCACCAATCCCGATGCAGTCATCATGGTCGATAACTGCTACGGCGAATTTGTCGAATACGACGAGCCGACCGATGTCGGCGCCGATCTCATTATCGGCTCGCTCATCAAGAATCCCGGCGGCGGCATCGCCGAGACCGGCGGCTACATCGCCGGAAAGCATGATCTTGTTGAGCTTTGTGCCTGCCGCCTGACCTGTGCCGGTATGGGCAGAGAGGTCGGCTGCTCGCTGAATCAGTGCCGCCCGATGTATCTCGGCCTTTTCATGGCGCCGGAGGTCGTTGCAAACGCACGCAAGACCGGCGCATTTGCGGCTTCGCTGTTCCGATCGCTCGGCTTTGAGTGTCTCCCCGCTCCCGGTGCAACAGCAGGCGATATCATTACAGTGCTCGAACTCCGTTCGCCCACCGCTATGGAGGCATTCTGCGCAGGCATTCAGGCTGGTTCCCCGGTCGATTCGTATGTCACGCCGGAAGCATGGGATATGCCCGGCTATGAAAGCAAAGTCATTATGGCGGCCGGCACATTTACCGGCGGCGCATCCATAGAGCTTTCCGCAGACGGCCCGATGCGAGAACCGTATGCCGTCTATTTGCAGGGAGGAATCACCTACGGAAGCGGCAAGCTCGGCATTCTGACCGCCGCACAAAAGCTGCTCGAACGCGGTCTCATTCAACTGTAAACGAAAGGATGTATGAATCATGGCAGATCAGGAACAGAGAGACGATCTCACAATGGAAGGATACTTCAACGAAGGTCTTGCCGACGGCGCAGAGCCGAATAATCCCTTTGAGGTTCTGGAACCGGAGCAGCCGCGCAAAAAACGCAACGGCAAGCAAAAAAACAATCGCGGCCGACGCAATATCCAAAGAAACCGCATTCTGATTGCTGCCGGAGCGGCCGCGGTCCTCATACTCGCGCTTGTCATCGCGATCATCGTGCGGCTGCGGAAAAATGACGGTGCACGCTATGCGCTGAAGCTCTCGGAAAATATCGGTCAGCCCGTCAGCTCGGCGGCCAAGAATGCCGGAGTTTCGCTCGCCGATTCCTCGCACTTCTCCACGCTCAATAAACTCTATGCCTCCTATCAGGGCATGGCTGAAAGCGCCAAAACCTGTCGGATCCAGGGTGTCAAGCTCCCGGAATGGGCGATCTTCTGCAATACGGATGTAGATGAGCTGACAAATGTCACATATTATAATTATGCGCTGCTGGAAAAAAACATCTTCGGAACCGTGCGCAAATCCTACCTTGATCCGAATCTCGTCGATGTCGGTGCCGCACCGGATCGCGTGCAGGAACAGCTTGACCTCGTTCCATATCGCATCCAGTATCTTGAAGGCAAGACTGAGCTGCGCGAATACCGCTATTGCTATGAGGACGGCGATTCCGAAGAGATTGTATCCTATGTCATCACGGCTGTCTGGGATGAATCCGGCAAGCTGAAGAGCATTTCGGATACCCGCCGCAATTATATTGGAACACTGCTCGCCAGCCCGGAGCTGTAATGTATAAAGTCTAGTCGGGCAGAATTCGTTTTTTGTCTGTTGCGCCGAAAGATATTACAGAAAGACTACAAATTGTGAGCAATTCGGTGCAATCCCAACAAAACGATTGACAATCCGGCGAATTCCTGATAAAATGATACTGAAGCATCATCTAACTGCGCGGCTGCCCCGATCCGGCAGATCTGCGCGGTTCTGGAAGGAGTATTAAGCAATGAGCGATCTCAGACTCTGCTTTGGCTGCATGGAACCGCTCGGCGAGGCGAAGGTCTGTCCGCATTGCGGATATGACAGCAGTACCCCCTCGCTGTCCAACTACCTGCGGCAGGGTACGATTCTGCACGGGCGTTATCTGATCGGTAGGGAACTCAGCGCCAACGGTGAGGGCGTAACCTATATCGGCTATGACACATCCGTGGACTGTAAACTTTTGATCCGTGAATATTTTCCGGAGCAGCTTTGCAGCCGTGTTCCGAACGAACCGACCATTGATGTTAAATATGACCATCTGGCGCAATATAAGGCGCTCATGGCCGAATACACTGAGCTGAACAAAGCGCTCGCGCGGCTGCGCAACCTGAGCCATCTCAATCCCGCATTGGATATGTTCTCCGAAAACAATACCACCTATGCAGTTTATGAGTATCTGGAGGGCGGAACGCTGCTCGAATATCTCCGAGAAAATGCTGGAGAGCTGAGCTGGAATGTTGTACGGAGAATCTTCCCGCCGCTTTTTACGACGCTCAGTCTGCTCCATAATGCAGGCGTACTGCACCGCGGTCTCAGCCCGGAAACGATCTTTGTCACGGATAAGGGCGAAATCAAGCTGACCGATTTCTGCATCTCCGCAGTCCGCACGAATGATACCGAGCTGGACGCCGAACTGTTCGACGGCTATGCAGCACCGGAGCAGTATTACGCAGATAAGCAGCAGGGCACATGGACGGATGTCTACGGCATCAGCTCTGTGCTGTACCGCATCCTGACTGGCAGCCGCACGCCGGATGCCGTTTCCCGTCAGGATTATGATAACATTGCGCCCCCGAATGAGGTCAATCCGCAAATCCCGGAATCTGTCTCAGAGGGAATCCTGCAAGGTCTCCGTCTTGACAGCAGCACCCGTGTCCGCACAATCACCGATCTTGTCACATTGCTGTTTGACGAGGTAACAGAGCCGAATGAAACGGCAGGTGTCAGCGCAGGTGCCCCGCGTCATGCAAAGGGTGACACTGCGGTCTACGAAACGCATACCAGCGGCAAAATGCCGATTACGCCCGAAAATCGCACCGAGCGGCAGGCCAATCCGCAGCGCCGGACACAGAATGGAAAGCAGCCTCCGCAGAATGGTCAGCGCCGTCCGCCGCAGGGCCCAAACGGTCAGCGCCGTCCACAGAACGGTCAGCGGCCGCAAAACGGTCAGCAACCGCAGAATATGCGCCGCCGTCCGCCGCAGGGCACGAATGCTCAGCGCCCGCGTCCGGATGCTGATCCGGCACGCCGTCGTTCCGCCGGCACCCGTGCCGCAGCGGTTCAGGAAGAAGAAATCAGCGTCTTCGAGCGAATTCGCGCACCGATCTTCATCGCATTCCTATTCTTCATTATTGTTGCGATCGTCATCTGGGCTTTTATGCGTGTCTGGGGACTCAGCGCCGGAAGCAATACGCTTTTCCACCGCGATGACAAATCCTCTGTGACCGACAATGTCGTGCCGGTCCAGACAGACGAATCCGGTATTGAGCTTCGTCCGGATTCCGAAATTCCAGAGCTTGTCGGCATGAATTTCACCATCAAGCGTGATGAATTCGCCGGCTGGCTGGAGCTGGAACCGGAATATGAGTTCAGCGATGTTTATGTCAAAGATCAGATCTTCTGGCAGGAATTTGAAAAGGGCACAGAGTTTATTTCCGGCAGCTCAATGCGCGTCAAGGTCAGCCTCGGCCCGTCGATCATCTCGATCCCTCAATTCAAGGGACTCAAGCTTCCGAAATACCTCAAAACGCTGGAAGACATGGGACTGGTTCCCGCGATCAACGGCGGCGGCAATAACAACATGGGCGAAGGCGCTATGAACCCGAACCTGAGCGGCATCATGCCCTCTGTCACAACTGCGCCTGCACAGACAAAGGTCGCCAGCAACGGCAAGAATCAGGTCGTCAAGTATGTCGCAACCGTAAATTACGACTATAAGAATGGCTATGTCTGCGGTGTCGAGCCAGAGGTCGGCAAGATCATTGATGCGCTCGACGATTATCAGATCATCGTTTATTACGCCTACAATCCGGTCTACAGCACGATTGCGATTAGCAGTCAGACCGAAACCACACAGTCTTTGCCTTGGCTCTCGACTGGTGTTTCGACTGCTTCGCTGACAACTAAGACAACGGCGAAAGAGATCGTGACCGAAACACAGCCGCCTGTCACACAGAAACAGACTGAACCGCCTCAACCGCAGACCGATCCGCCTGTCACACCGGATCCGCCGCCTGCATCAGTACCGGATCCTCCTCCTGCAAATCCGGATCCATCAACACCAACTGAGGAAGGTTAACACAAAAACGCCCCTGATTTCAAATCAGGGGCGTTCGTTTTTCTTCACTTAGTTGGTGTACTTTGCCTTGTCCATTTCGCGGATCGCTGCGCGGCGAATCTTGCCGCTGCCAACCGTCTTCGGCAACTCGTTGATAAATTCCACAACACGCGGATACTTATACGGTGCAGTGCCTTTCTTGACATATTCCTGAATCTCCTTGACCAGCTCATCAGAAGGAACCGTACCCTTTGTCAGGACGATCGTCGCCTTGACGACCTGTCCGCGGATCGGATCCGGCACACCGGTCACGGCGCATTCCAGCACATACGGCAGCTCCATCAGGACGCTCTCGATCTCGAACGGTCCGATGCGGTAGCCGGAAGACTTAATAACATCATCCACACGGCCGACATACCAGTAATAGCCGTCCTCATCCACCCAGGCAGTATCGCCGGTATGATAGAAGCCGTCGCGCCATGTCTCAGCGGTCGTTTCCTCGTCGCCGTAGTAGCAGAGTGCCAATCCGGGAATGCCTTCCTCTTTCAGCTTAATGCAGATCTCGCCAGTCTCACCGACTGCTGCCGGTGTTCCATCGGGAAGCAGAACCTGCACATCATACTGCGGATTCGGTCTGCCCATGCTGCCCGGCTTCGGCTCCATGCCAACTACATTCGCAATGGTAAGCGTGGTTTCGGTCTGGCCGAATCCCTCCATAAGCTTGATGCCGGTCGCACGCTGGAACTGATAGAACACTTCCGGATTCAGAGCCTCACCTGCGATGCACACATACTTCAGCGAGGAAAGATCGTATTTCGAAAGATCTTCCTTGATGAAGAAGCGGTACATGGTCGGCGGTGCACAGAAGCTCGTGATGCTGTATTTCTTGAACATCGGCAGAATATCATCAGCAGAGAAGCGGTCGAAATCATACACAAATACGGCTGCTTCACACATCCACTGGCCGTAGAGTTTACCCCAAAGTGCCTTGCCCCAGCCGGTATCAGAAATCGTGAAGTGCAGTCCGTTCGGATCGGCATTCTGCCAGTAACGCGCTGTGACATAGTGTCCGAGCGGATACTGATAGCTGTGCAGCACGAGCTTCGGATTACCGGAGGTACCGGAGCTGAAGAAGATCAGCATCGGATCTGTGCCACAGGGAGAATCCTCACTGCGCTCATAATGCGTGCTGTATGCCGGAAGCTCTGCGTTGAAATCATGCCAGCCCTCACGCTGCCCATTGACCATAACCTTTGTCTTCAGCGACGGGCAGTTTGCTGCTGCGAGATCGACCTCATTTGCCACATCGCCGTCCGCTGTGCAAACGATCGCAGAAACATCCGCAGAATTGAACCGGTACTCAAAATCATGCTTTTTCAGCATATTAGAGGCCGGGATAACGAGCGCGCCGATGCGGTGCAGTGCAAGAATCGAGAACCAGAACTGATAGTGACGCTTCAGAACCAGCATAACGCGGTCACCGCGCTTGATGCCGAGCGATTTGAAATAATTCGCAGTCTGGCAGGAATAGCGTTTGATATCCTTGAATGTAAAGCGGCGCTCGTTCTTGTTGACATCAACATAGATCATTGCGGTCTTATCCGGACATTTCTCTGCCATAGCATCCACGATATCGAATGCGAAGTTGAACTTGTCCTGCTCGCGGAAATTCACGCCGGAAAGGATGCCCTCTTCATTCGTCTCGCAGACAACAAATTTCTCCGCGACCGGATGTATCAGACCTGCCTTATCGACATTCGTGGAATGATGCTCAACGATATGCTCCTTGTATTCGGAAAAGCCATTGCCATGCGGTGCAATGACAAAAGCATAGATCTCACAATCCTCGCCGCCGAGCGCAACCTCATCGTGCGGGATCGAGCTGTCATAATAGATGCAGTCACCCTCATGCAGGATTTCGGAATGCGAGCCGATAATGTGACGCAGCGTGCCTTTGACGACGATATCCATTTCCTGCCCCGCGTGGCTTGCGAGATGCAGCGGTCTGGAGAGCGCTTCCTCGGAATACGGGATCACGACATGAAACGGCTCAACAGTCTTGTTCTTGAATTTCGCAGCAAGTCGGTTATAGACAAATCCCTCTCTGCGAACGATCGGATCGCCTTCACCCTTTCTGGTGACGGTGTAGCCCTTCAGCTCCGGGCTGCTGCCCTCCATGAGATCCGCGATCTCCACATGAAACACATTCGCACATTTATAAATAAAAGTGAAGCTGAAATCCTTTTCGCCCGCTTCAAATGCCTTGTAGTCATCGACCGAGTAGTCCGTACTAGCTGCCATTTCTTCAACAGAAATGCCAAGATCCTCACGAAGACGCGCAATGCGTTCAGCGACCTCTTTGATTTTCATTTCGGCTTTTTGCAGCTTATCCTGATTGTTCATGATAATCCTCCTTTTATAAAATAAAAAACTCGTCCCAAAGAAGATTCTTTGAGACGAGCATTTTTTTAAATACCCGCGGTACCACTCAAATTGTGCCGCTATTGCGTAACACCTCTTTCAGACTCCAACAAGTCCTATTCATTCACGCAGACTCACGGGAACGCTTACTTTGAATGCCTTTTCTGCGCTCCGGCTCAGAAGGGATACACAACACTGCATGACACCGGCTTTCACCAAACGCCAGCTCTCTGTGGACAGCGGCAATTCTGTGCTTGACTTCTTCATAGCCTATATATTGGATTATATCACTTTTTTCCCGATTTGTCAAGGGCTTTTTTCAAATTTTTTTCGATCTTCGTAAAGGACGGATCGACACAATACTCTTTCATCGGACATTCGCTGCATTTCGGATTCCGCGCTGTGCAGGTATCGCGCCCGAACAGCACGATCTGATGACAGAACCGTCCGGAGCGTTCCGGCGGCAGGATTTTTCGCAGATCCTCCTCGACCTGCTCCGGCGCATGGCGTTTGGTCAGGCCAAGCCGTCCGGAGATGCGAATGCAGTGCGTATCAGTCACGACGGAAGGCTTGCCGTAGACATCACCGAGCAGGAGATTCGCCGTCTTGCGGCCGATGCCGGAGAGCGTCAGCAGATCGTCCATAGTATCCGGCACGACACCGCCGTACACATCGCGCACACGAATGCACATCTCCTTGATGCTTTTCGCCTTGGCACGGTAAAATCCGCAGGGCTTGACCGCCTGCTCCAGCTCTGTGAGATCGGCATCCGCAAAGGAATCCAGCGTCGGGAACTGCCGGAACAGATCCTTCGTCACGATGTTGACACGCGCATCGGTACACTGCGCCGAGAGCCGTGTCGCGATCATCAGCTCATAGGGCTTTTCGTATTGCAGCGAGCAGACCGCATCCGGATAAACCGTATCCAGAATATCACAGATCTGCACTGCTTTTTCATTCAGATTCATGCTAATCATCCTTTTTCGTTGATTGCCTTGATGCCGCTCAGCTTGCAGTCCGCTGAATCCGTGCACGGCGCGGACTTGACAGATCGGCGGTTTCATGGTATCATAAATGCATCATAGACAAAGGAGCTTCATCATGGGTACTGCGATGCATTTCGAGCCGGAAAAGCTCATCTGCGCAATTCTATACACCGACGAAAAGACCGCAGATGCGGCAATTTCTAAGCTGACTGACGCTTACGGTGCGGCGGATCTCATCTCCGAGCCGTATTGCTTTTCGGATATATCGCCCTATTACGACAGCGAAATGGGCGGACGCGTTTTCCGCAAAATGCTGTCTTTCGCGCAATGCCGCGATCCGCAGGAGCTTGCCGCAATCAAGACCGCGACCAACGCGATCGAGCAGGCCGCCGCTGATTCAGGAAACCGCCGCATCAATCTCGATCCGGGATTCATCAGCGCGGGCAGACTCTCCCTCGCGACAACAAAAAACGCCGGCCACCGCATCCCGCTCTCTGACGGCATCTATGCGGAGCTGACGCTCTTTTATGCGCGCCGGGCGTGGAATCCGTTTCCGTGGACCTATATGGATTTCAAGCTCCCGCAGGTTCACGCATTTCTCACACAGGTACGCGGGATTTATATGCAGCAGCGGAAGCTCTGGCTTTCGAGCGACTGACGCAGCTGCCGCACACGCGCTGTCAGCAGCTCGCCGGTGCAGCCGAGCAGCCTGCTCACCCAGACTGCGCCGTATGCAAACGGCAGCGTCATCCCCTCCAGCGGAACCGCACCCTCCTGAACCAGATCAAAGCCGGAACCGTAGCTCTGCTCCGCAACATGGCAGGGGGTCAGATAACAGGGGATTTCCGCAGCACGGCAGCGATCAATCAGCGTCTGCATCCCGTAAGGAGAGAACCGAACGGAATTCGCTGTCTCTGAATGATATGTCCCATGGACAACGGCCGCTGCACCGTCCAGCAAAATGCGGTCATAACGCAGGCCGTTATATGGCCGAATCAGCAGAACCTCCGGCGGCTCTCCGTCGATCTCACACAGCATCTGCAAGGAATTGCAGGTGCTGTTTGTATGTATCGGCTCCGCATCCAGTACCGCAGAAACCGGCTGCATTGTATTGCTGAAAAAAGAACGGCTCTCATGTGCGCAGGGCTCCAGCTCGAAGCCACGGTGCAGATACATCACGCCATCAGAGTTTTCGTATACTGCCCAGACTCCGCCCGAAAGCCGCCTGCAAATCAGCCTGACCGCAGCCTCGAAATTCGCGTGGCCGTTGGTGTGCGGATCGTCGGGCGGCTCGATCGCCGAGACCAGCAGCACCGGCACACGAATACCGCAGAGCGCAGCAGAAAGCATGGCTGCGCTCTGGTCCAAAGTATCGGTGCCGTGTGCAATGATAATACCATCCAGTGCAGAAAGATCCAGCGCGCCGATTGTTTTGAGGAGCGCTGTCCAGTCATCAGGCGTGAGATCCTCGCTCAGCGCATTCAACGGCATCTGCACATCAAATTCCACCGAAGAATATGGATGCGCTTTGCGATAATGTTCCTCCAGAAGCGTAAGCGCATTCGAGACATCGCTTCGGCGTGTTCCATCGGAGACGGTCCGGCTGCATATTGTCCCGCCGGTCAGAATCAAAGCGATCCGCATAGACGCCCCCGCCTCACGATCTGCCGCCGGTGACGGTCTTCAGCGTCACGCAGAGAATCTCCGGATGGTTGAACAGGCGCAGCGGAAATGCGCTGTTGCCAAGACCGCGGCTGAGATACATAGTAGTACTGCCGGATGTATACACTCCGCCGGTATACTGCGGCCAAAACCCCTGATCAGGCGCGTAAATGCCCTGATTAAGGAACGGAATACGAAACTGTCCGCCGTGAACATGACCAGAGAAAACAAGATCCACACCGGTTCCAGCATAGAACGATTCCAAGTATTGCGGCTCATGGGCAAGCAAGACCTGAAAATCATCCTGGGATGCATCGACAAGCTGCTGCAAAATGTTCGCCTGCAATGATTTGTCGTCCAGGCCGATCAGCGTGAAGGTCTGGCCGGTTTTGGAAGAAACCTGCAGGGACTCGTCACTCATAAATTGCACACCGTACTCCATGACCTGCCGTGCAAATGCCGATGTCACAGTTTTTCCGAGCAAAAGCTCGTGGTTGCCGTAAACATAATAAGCGGGCGCAATCTTCGGAATCTCCTGCATAAATATCAGCGCATCGTCGATATTGGTATGGTTGGATGCGTCAATGAAATCGCCGGTCATGACGATCATATCCGGCTCCAGCCTGCGAATCTCACGGAGCAGAGATTCATTGTTCTGTGCAAAAACCTTATTATGAAGATCGGTCAGATGCACGATCCGGAAGCCGTCAAATGAGACGGAAAGCTGATCGGTCTCATAGGTATATTCCGAGATCTCAATGCGGTTATTGGCACCGTAAGCAAATGCATAGAAAAGCAGCGCCAGAATGAGCAAAATGCCCAGTCTGCGCGGAACGGAATGCAGGACTTTGTGTCTGTTTGCGGACTGATGCTTCATAGGGGTTGCCTCCTGAATTCTTTTGTAATATTACGATTGATGTACCAATCAGATCTTAATGGACAATAACGCGGGATCTTTTGTCGTGAGACAATGCAGAGGCTGATGAAGCAGTCTCACGGCAATAAGCAAGCGGAATTCTTCAAGAGATAATTGGTACATTATTTTTATCAGCACAAACCGCAATCGCGCAGAATGAAACTGCGCGATTGCGGAAGCATACTTTCTGCTGTGCACATTCGCGGATCATGCACCCGCGCCCATCGGCCGGAGCTTCGCAATGGACTGAAGAATACGCGTCACATCCGTATTGTCAAGAGTTCCGTTTTCATCTGCATCTGCATTGATCTTGCCCTGTGCTGTCACAACTGCATCGGCGTCTTCTGTATTATAGCGAGCCAGCAGGACGCAGTCATTCACATCGACATCGCCGCTGAGATCGACATCGCCGAGCAGTTTGGTCTGAGGAATTTCCGTTTCGGTCGTGGTTGTTGTGGAAGTCTCAGTTGTTGTCGTGGTCTCCTGCTGCACGGAACCGCTGCCGAACACATACGAGCTGTTGATCTCAGATGCCGCATCCAGCACCGGCTTTGCTGCTGCCGGATCGCCGCCGTAGAGCCGGTAAAGACCAGCGCAAGCCAGCGCAAAGCAGGCATTATAGTCAAGTGCAGGCTCAGTATAGGTGTAGCTGTCCTGATAATCCTGATATCCACTGCCGTCCGGGCCGCCGATCAGTGCGCCGTAGACCAGATACTTTGCGGCCGTATCGTCCTTGGGATTACCTGTGCCGGGGTTCGAGGCTCTGTGATGATAATGCGTCGGGCACTTGTCGCCGTAGCCGACGAGGAAGCTGTAATTATAGCTGTTCCGGCCGAGAATATAATTCATCTGGAATTTCGCGCCCTTTGCAGAGGCGCTTGTCTTATCACCGTCCGCGATTGCAATCGCCGTTGCCTGAACTGCGCAGTTATAGCGGGAATTGCCCCAGCCCCATTTGGTGCTATAAGCGGTTTCCGAAAAGCCGCCCTGATTATTGTAATCCGCGATCAGCTCAGTCTTGAAGGCCGCGTTTTTCGTAGCCTTATACATAAGCCAGCTATAGCCCTGATACTGCTTGTCCCACGAATAGAGATAGCCGTCATATTCCGAGCCGAATTCGGAGCTGTAGCTCTGATTCGACGGAATGCAGCCCGGCATAGCGCCGACACCGTTGATATACAGCCATGCCGATGCAATCAGCATTTCATCCTGAGCATCTGCAGAATTGCCGTACATACCACCGTTTCCGGATTGCTCATTGCCGTTGTGCGCCTTTGCAAAGTCAAAGATCGCCTGCGCGTATTTCAGGCACTTCTCGGAATAAGCAGAATCGTATTCGCGCAGCACATAGGCAGTACCAGCCAGAGCATTCACCATGTCAGCACAGATCTTGCGGTTGTTATTGCCAGCGGACATCCAGTAGGTCTTACGCTCATAGGTCTGAACCTCCGGCGAAGACCAATAATTGTGGTCAGCAAGATCGGACACCTGATAGCAGATCGAGACGACATTCCCGCTGCCGTCCAAAGCAGTCGTTTTCATCAGATAATCGCAGCCGCGCTTCAAAACTGCCGCAAAATGATCCATGCAGCCGATATCCGCATAGACACCGTCATTGAGGTAATCGGACATCGCCAGCGAAGACAGCGAATAGCCAATCGTCAGATTAAACTTAACATGGTCGCCGGCATCGTGATAGCCGCCGGACAGATCCATTTTGCCGTCGCCGTCGGGATCCATGATCGCAGCGGCCGCAGAATTGAAGTTTTCCGCCTTGCTGATTTCGGCCTGTCCGTCATAGGTGTGGCAGTCGCCGCGCCATGTCAGCGGGCCATCGGTGATGCCGGTGCCGCAGGCATTCGCGTCATAGAAATAAAGCGAAATGGCCAGCGCCTCACCGAAATTTTCATCGTCGGCATCGGCCGATGCGGTCATTGCAGCATTCGGAATGATACAACTGCACAGCGTCATCGCTGCACCGAGGATCCCTGCTGCGGTGCGTTTGGTTTTTTCTGTGTGGAACATGATAGAACCTCCCCTTTTTATGTTTCGGCTTTCCCCTTTTTTGTGCAGGAATTCTATATTATGTTAAATAAATAGAGCAATTCCTGTATATGCGAACGCGGATACGGCTAAAATCAGCCGTATCCGTGCTCTTGCCTATTTGTGAATTGTGAGAACTCTCACAGTGCCCCGCATCAATATGCGAGATCGTTCATGGAAATGACCTTGCCAACAGCCTTGATGATCTTGGTTGCATCATCAACCTTGACAACGCCGTCATGTGTGACATCCGCGTTGACCTTGCCCTGTGTGGAAATGACGGCATCTCTGTCCTCATTCGCAAAGCGGCAAATCAAAACTGCATCGGCAACATCGACATCACCGCTGAGGTCAGCATCGCCCCATACAGTTGCTGTCGGCTGCTGCGGCTGACCGGCTGTGGTATTTGTGGTGGTTGTTGTTGTAGTGGTCGTCGTTGTAGTTGTAGTCGTGGTTGTTGTCGTTGTCGTTGTAGCAGTTGTTGTAGTGGTCGTCGTCGTTGTGGTCTTCTCTGTAGTGCCCTGAGACGGAGTGCTGTCATCCATGTGGAGAACGACCTTTTCAATCGTGACTGCATTGCCGTGCGGCCAGAATACCATTGCCTTAACAGTGGTTCCGACATTGTCCGGAATCTTGTAGTCGATCGCGGCTGTCTTGTCAGCGCCGACACTCACGCCCTTGAAGTCCACCTGCTCCCATTTGCCGGTCCATGTACCGAACCCACCGGAAACCTCTTCATCAGCGGAGTTGACCTTCAGATAAAGAGTAGCAGACTTTGCGCCCATCGGGTAAAATTCTGCAAAGTTGTTGATTTCGCCGCCATCGCCAACTTCAGTACTAACAGTCATATCACTCGGAGTAAGAACCTTTTCAGACGGATTGCTGGGGGTTACACCAGGTGTAGTACCCGGTGTTGTGCCAGGAACCGGATCATCCGGAGCAACGATGGAAGAGCTGCTGTAGATCTTGGTAACGCCGGGGATGCTGGAAACGATCGAGCCGGACTTGCCGCCGAGCGAATAAAGACCAGCTGCTGCGCCAACCAGACCTGCATTGTAGTCCAGAGCGACCTCATTGCCGACATAATCCTTAATGCTGTCCTCATAGAACACAGGAGAACCCTTGTCCGCAGAATTCGGATCACCGTTCCACGGGCCGCCAGCCAGCGCACCGATCAGGATCGGAGAATTTGCAGCAGCGTTCTTGTTATCGCCGAGCTCCTGGTAGTTATTGTAGCCGGAAGCTGCTCTGTGATGGGTGTTCTGCGGATACTTGTCGCCGATGCCGACCACAAAGCTGTAGCCGAAGTTGTTGTCGCCGGTCAGGTAGCGCATCTGTCCCTTTGCCCAGTCAACATAGCTTGTGCTGGTATTCTTGGAGACGATCAGCGATGCGAACTGCATGGAAGCATTCAGTCTTGCGCTGCCCCACTTATCCATGTAGAGGTAGTCATTGCCGCGGCACATATTGCCGACATAACCGCTTGCCTTTGCCCAGTTGCCGGTGACGATGCCATAAGAAAGTGCTGCGCCGAGGTTTGCATCGTTCCAGCCGTATGCCCAATAGACACCGAGGCTGCTCATTGCGGCATCGAGGTCACTCTTGTAGCTTCCGTCGTTCGTTGCCTTGTAGAGCCATGCAGCCGCCAGTGCCTGCTCATCCGCGCAGCTGGAGGAGTTATAGAAGCCCTTCGGACCGTCAACGGCACACTGATTGTACTGCTTGGAGAACTTGTAAAGTGCCTTTGCGTACTTCAGATCCTCATCATTTTTGAAGTTGATGTAGTTCAGAGCAAGTGCTGCTGCATAGTCAGCAGCGATATCGCTCGCACCGGAGGATGTCCAGAACATCTTGCGTCCGCCGGGCTGATTCTCCGGCTTGCCCCAGTAATCATGGTCTGCTGCGCCGTCGCCCTTCTGATAGAGGAAGTCAGTGACGGTGTCGCCGTTGAGCTTCGTGGAATTGCGGAAGAACTCGCAGAAGCGGTCGGTGATCATTTTGAGGTGATCGGTCTGACCGGTTGCTGCATAAGCATCAGCAAACTGCTGGTAGCTGAGACCGAGTGCTGCAGCGGCGTAACCCTGCGGCAGGCCGAACATTGCATGGTCGCCGGCATCGTGGAAGCCACCCGGAACCTGATCATCGGTATGGCAGTTGCCGCGCCAGCTCAGACCGCTCTTGGAGCTAACATCCTTGCCGCACATATTGGCATCATAGAAATACAGGCTGTACTGAAGGATCTTCGCATAGTCATCGGAACCGGCTGCACTGACGGTGAGCGAGCTGCCCATGGACATCAGCGCAGATGCAGTCATGACTGCGCCGGTGCAGAGCGCACCGATCCTGCGGACGAATGATTTTTTCATTAAACAAATTCCCCTCTCGAATTTTATTAAGATTTCCAAAAATCCCTCTCATTTTTGGGAAGTCCGGCATCTTTATTATATACGAAAGCTCTCCGTATTATATGGATATTCTGTGAACGAAATATGAATAAATTTGAAACATTTCCCGTTCTCTTCACTTTCATCTTGAACATTATGCCCAAACTATATGCTATCCCGTTGTTAATTATGCTAAAAATGCGATTGAAAGCAATTTAATTCTATTTTCCAAAAGCGCCGCTGTTCTCGCACACTGCTGTGTATTGTAAATGCAGAATATACACATAGTTATAACGTATTTATCAATATACAAAGTGCAATACTGCCATCAGGCAGCACCATAATGGGGATGCTGGCCAAAGCCGACAATACAAATATCCAGGCAGATGAGCCGTCAAGCAGGCATTATGCTGTGTTGCCGTAAAATTTGACAAAACAGCAGAAGCGTGGTATACTATAGTTTGATTACACATTTTCAAAAGAGGAGGATCCGATGACTGTTTCATGCAAGGAGATTCCCATGCTGACCTCCGCCCTCATCGAAGGACTCCGGCGCGTCATCATCGGCGCGGATGATACCATCCGGCTGCTGTCTGCTGCGCTTCTCAGCGGCGGCCATGTGCTGCTGGAGGATCTGCCCGGCTCCGGCAAGACCACGCTCGTCAAGGCGGCGGCGATTCTGCTCGGCTGCGGCAGCAAGCGCATTCAGGGTACACCCGATCTGATGCCCGCAGATATTACCGGCTATGAAATACTCACGCAGAACAGTACCGGCGAAAGAGCCATGCAGTTTTGCGAGGGTCCCGTCTTCACAAATCTGCTTTTAGCAGACGAAATCAACCGCATGGCGCCGCGTTCGCAGTCCGGCCTGCTGGAATGCATGGCCGAGCATCAAGTAACCGTCGGTGCAAAGCGCTACCCCCTGCCTAAACCTTTCTTTGTCATTGCAACGCAGAATCCGATCGAGATGCAGGGCACATTCCCGCTGCCGGAGGCACAGCTTGACCGCTTCTTCATGCGGCTGCGCATGGGCAGACCCGACCGTGAACAGGAACTTGCGATTCTTGAAGGCCGGCAGCTCACCGATCCGCTGGACTCGCTCAGCGCAGTTACCGATCCCAAGACGCTGCTTGCTGCACAGGAAGCCATCCGGACAGTCTCGGCATCGGCAGATGTGCTGAACTATCTGCTCTCGCTTGCCGAAGCATCGCGAAAACATCCGCGGCTGCGCTGCGGTCTGAGTACGCGTGCAGTTCTTGCGGTCCGCCGCGCTGCACAGGCTTCTGCAGCTGCCGAGGGCAGAGATCATATGATCCCAGATGATATCAAATCCGTTTTCACAGCAGTCTGTGCACACCGTTTTCAGGTAACGGATGGTCTGCTGACCGACCGTGAAGCCTCTGAAGCACTTGCGCAGGAACTGCTTGATACCGTTCCGGTGCCGAAGGCATGACCGTTCTGATTCTGCTTCTGCTGCTGATTGGCGGAACATTACTCGTGACACAGATATTGACAAAACGCTTCGGATTCCGGCACATGACCTATACGCTGGCTTTCTCAGCAGAGGAAGCCTCCGAAGGCGACAGCGTCACACTGACTGAAACAATCACGAGCCGCAAGCTGCTGCCGCTCCCATGGGTCAAGGCGGAGCTGACAACCGATGCCGCACTGCAGCTCGCATCGGAGCAGTCAACCGTCACGGGAAATTCGCGGTTTATTTCCAGCTGCTTCTGTCTGTTCCCCTACCGAAGGATCGAGCGGCACTGGAAGGTGACCTGCACCCGGCGCGGCATATTCACCGTGTCTCATGCAGTCATCGTAATCTCCGATCTGTTCGGAACAATGGAGCTTTCGCAGCCGTTTCCTGCCGAGGCAAAGATCACAGTACTGCCTGCGGTGCGCGCACTGGAAGCAGTATCCGATCTGCCCGCGCAAATCACCGGTGAAATGATCCGACGCCGGATGCTGATACCCGATCGCTTTGCGATCAGCGGCATCCGGGAATATGCTTCCGGCGATCCGGTGCGCGATATCTGCTGGACAGCCTCGGCACGTTCGCAGCAGCCGATGGTCTGGCAGTATCAGGAGACTGCCTCCCCGGATATGACCATACTGCTGAATATGGAAACACGCGAGACTGACCGCGACCGCGTATCTGATCCGGCAATCTATGAGGATGCGATCCGGCTCTGTGCCGCATTGCTCGGCACGGCTGTGCATCTGCGGATCCCGGTTCGTTTCTGCGCGAATACTGCTCTGCACGGGATGCCGGCGGAAACGCCGTTTCTCAGCGGCAGCCATGCGCTCAGCCGTCACCTGCATCTGCTTGCAGAGCTGCCCGATACAATCACAGGACGCTTCTCTTCCCTGCTCGACCGCGTCTGCAGCATCGGCGAAACACACGCCGTTTTTATCGTGACTGCGCAGCCGACAGCACATATCATGCAGGCGGCCTCAGCCGATCCGCGCATCACCGTACTCTCCCTGCGGCGGCTACGTGAGCAGGAAATCCGCCCGAATATCATGTATATCCCTATCACGAAAGGATGAATGCAAAATGATCCGTGTCAATAAACTGAAGATCACTGCCTGTATTCTGGCCATGACCGCCTTGCTTTGCGGATGCCAAAAGAATACGGACAGTACACAGACTGCCGAAAGCTCCGGCGCAGCATCCTCTGCAGCCGAATCCGGATCGGAAGCCGATTCTGATGTCTCTGCCGCAGACGGAAGCAGTGCTGATAAAGCTGAGAGCAAATCAGACAGCAAATCCGACAGTCAGAACGCTGAAAACTCCGGCGGTTCAGACGCCTCCGGTGACAGCGGGAACGCTGAAGGCAGCGAAAAGGATACGACGGAGAATCGCTGGACAGCAGATCATCCATACGAGATCGGCAGCAAAGCAACGATCGCTGTAGAGCCGTTTACCGTCAAGGCCGGCGATAAAAATGTGCCCGTGAATGTAAAGATCTGGAACAATCCCGGCTTCACCTCCGGCGGCATTCAGGTCTATCCGGATTCTGCGCTCAGTCCGGTTGTCGGAGAGATCGAGGAGCTCGTAGACAAGCCTAAGGTCAAGATCAAGCTCGGTACCACAATGGACGGCTTCATGTACAGCGCACTCTACGGCGAGGAAGACAATGTTGTCGGCATCGGCTTTGCCGGCGGCGATCATCAGAGCCTTGACAACGGCATCCTGTTCACATTCTATATTGATGTTCCGGCAGATGCGAAATCCGGTACAAAGTATGAAATCCGCTGCAATGTTGATGCGCTTTCCGGCAATGACCGCAAAAACGCGAAGGTCACTGTCCCGGTTTCCGTAATTACCGTTGAATAAACACAGCACCGCATAAAGCCTGCACGGCGGCATCATTCCTATACAATCTGACTGCGCATCTGTATCACCAGCTCTGTGCAGTATTGCCTATACATTATGATGCGCAGATCCTCTGCGCCGAAAACAGATATTCAGAAGGGTGAATCATCCGAAATGATCAAAAAACTATTCCGGCAGATGCTGGCAACACAAATCATATCCGCTATGACCGTTGTGCTGTGTATGCTGATCGACAGCATCATGATCTTCCGCTTCCTTGGCGTCGATTCCATGTCAGCCTATGGTCTCACAACACCGATCCTGCTGGTCTTTGCTGCATTCGGCAGCATGATCTCCGCAGGCATTCAGGTCATGTGCGGCAAAACTATGGCCAGCGGCGACCAGAAGGGCACGAACGCCTGCTTCACGATCTCCGTGACCATTGCCTCCGCAATCGCGCTGATCGGAACCGTCATTGTCATTGTCTTCTCCGATCCGATCTGTGCCCTGCTCGGTGCTGGTGAGCCTGGGCCGCACAATCCGGTCTTCGGCCTGACGAAAGATTATCTGCGCGGTTTTATCATCGGTGCTCCGGCTTTCATCCTCTCACAGATCATGGTGCCGTATATGCAGCTTTCCGGCAACCGTGCACGGCTTGTCGCAGCGGTCATTGCAATGACCGTCGTCGATATCGCAATGGATCTGCTCAATGCGTTTGTCATCAAATGGGGTACCTTCGGCATGGGACTTGCTTCGAGTCTCAGCTATTACTTCGCTTTTGTAATCGGCATCGGCGCTTTCTTCCGCAAGGACTGTGTCTTCAAATTCCGGTTCAAGCTGTTCTCATGGAAGCGCTGCTATAAGCTGTTCTATGACGGCATCCCGACGCTCATCAATCAGATCAGTCTGGTGCTGCTTACCTTCTGTCTGAACAAGCTGCTGATGTCGCTCGGCGGCAATCTCGCCGTTGCATCCTATTCCCTCATCAGTACGATCGGCAATCTCTGTTATTCATTCAGCTCCGGCACCGCTGCCGTCGCGCTGACGCTCGCAACAATCTTTTATACAGATACAGATAAGACCTCGCTGCGGCAGCTTGTCAGGACAATGTCTGCTTATGCGGTCTTGATCTGCGGCATTGTAACGGTCGTCATGCAGGCAGCCGCAAATCCGCTCGTCATGCTGTTCACCGATGATCCGCAGGCGAGGCTGCTGGCGGTCGGAGGAATGCGTATTTTCGTCCTGTCGCTGGTGCCCTGCGCACTAAACACCTGTCTCAAGAACTATTATCAGGGCATCTCACGCATCAAGCTGAGCATGGTAATCTCAGTCTGTCAGAATTTCCTGCTGACTGCGCTGGCTGCTTATGCACTGAGCCGATTTCTCAAGGTCACCGGTGTCTGGTGCGGCTATCTCGCCGGTGAGACGCTGACGCTGATTGTCATCTCCCTGATCGTTCTGCTCCGCAGCAGGAAAAACGGCACAGCCTTCAATGCAGATGCATATTCAATGCTGCCGAAAACCTTCGGCGCGAAAGACAGTGATTGCTTTGAATGCTCCGTCACATCTATGGATGATATCGTGAACGCATCACAGTCAGCACTTGATTTCTGCCTGAAGAAAAAGCTTCCCTCCAAGCTCTGCATGATCATCGCATTGAGCATCGAGGAAATGGGCAACAATATCGTCAAACATGGCTTCAATGACGGCAAGCCGCATATGATTGACATTCGTGTCGCACTGCTGAAGGATGCTTCGATCCTCCGTATCCGCGACAACTGCAAGCGCTTTGATCCGGTAAAGTACATGGAGATGCACAACAACGACGATCCCAGCAAACATATCGGTATCCGCATGATCATGAGCCTTGTCCAAAATGCAAACTATGTCAATTCCCTCGGCCTGAACAACCTCACACTGACACTCTGAGACTGACGACCGAAAAAGCGAATGACAGCCGCGCTGCAGACCGGACGCTGCTCAATCAGATGTTCCCCGACGAAATCGCTTTCGGCGAAACACAAATCCGAATTCTCCGCACGGAATAATGCTGTCACAAAATGAGACCGGATATTTTCGGTCTCATTTTTTTGCTCCCAATCTCCGAAGAAAACTGATTTTGGAGGAGGACATGAGGCAGGAAGCATTCTGCACTGATGACAACTGATCGCTTCTTTTCACTGTTATCGCAAACAGACAGCTCAAAATCTTCCTTTGACAAATATACACGACATCGCACAGAACTGACGGTACAGATGCGCAGACAGATTTCATAAAAACGATACCGCTCAGCAGAAAACCGAATGTGCTCAACTTGACAAATCCCGGATTCCGTGATATAATAAGAATACAAATATAAATGCAGTGTTTCGCTTTTGCGTTCAGAGAGAAGTGCGATGAAAATTCGCCGCAGCAGCCACTACCGTCAAAGTCGGATCGCTCACACTGCATTCGGTCTGAGCGCTGTCTGCGCTCCCGTTTTTGGGTAAATGAAAAACGCGCCGTCTGTATGCCCCGTCCGCAAGGATTGCAAGGGCTCGATAGAGTGCGCTTTTCGTCAAAACGAAAGGTGTGCTTTTTTATGCGTTCAGACTGCTGACAGTTCAAAGATTTGCAAAGGAGAATCAGTATGAACAAAAAGAAAATCATTTCCACAATTTGCGGAGCCGCACTTGCCGTTTCCGCAGCTGCTCCCGCATTTTCTGCTTCGGCAGAAGAAAGTGATTCCATCAAGATCACCGTCGGTATCACCAATGCCGGCAGCATTGAGCTGCCGAACCGTGAGCTGATTGTCTATGACCGTGACAACGACGGAAAATACACAATCGACGAAGCACTCTATTATGCACACGAAACATACTACAGCGAAGGCACAGCCGGTTATGCTGCCGAACAGAGCGACTGGGGCCTCAGCCTCAAAACGCTGTGGGGTGTTACGAACGGCGGCAGCTACGGCTATTATGTCAATGACACAATGTCGATGGGCCTGACCGACGAGCTCAAGAGCGGCGATTATCTCTATGCATATGTTTATCAGGATACCACGGGCTTTTCAGACAAATACAGTTATTTCAATATTAAGGACACAGCGTTGAAGCACGGTGAGCCGCTGGAGATCACGCTGAATGCTGTACTCTTTGATGAGAATTGGATGCCTTACACCGAACCGGTCAAGAATGCCCGCATTACGATTGATAATTCCGATTCCCCTTTCGTGACCGATGAAAACGGAAAAGCGCTCCTGAGTCTGGATGTGATCGGCGATCATGTCATCAGTGCAAAGAGCGATGATCTTTTGCTTGCTCCGCCGGTAATGATCGTAAATATCAATGCCGCCGAGACAGAATCGGACATTACAGCAACAACGACCGCATCCGAAACAACAACCGCTGCCGCCAATACGACGACAAAGGCAGCCTCCAATGCAAATGCAAACAGCTCCGGCAGCAGCAGCAAGACAGATGCCGCAAAAACCGGTGATTCTGCTCCGGTCGCTGCGATTGCTCTGGCAGCACTGCTCGCGGGCGGTACGGCTGTCGCATTCCGCCGCAAGAACAATGACTAAAATCAAACGAAAGATCGCAGCCGGAACGCTCGCGCTGATTCTGAGCACGGGCAGCTTCCGGCTGCTTTTTTCTGTTCCGGCAGCGGGATATGATAACCGCATTCCGCAGCTTGCCGCAGAGATCGAGGAAACTGTAGGCGGTTCTGACTGTGAGGCATGGATCAATGAAATACTGCCGTCACAGGTCGGACTGAGTGCGCCGGACTGGTACGCAATGGCACTTTCCGCACGCGGATACGATCTGTCCGCGTACAGCGCCGCATTGCAGTCGCATATCGCCGTCACGGAGATCGCCTCCGGATCGACGCGTGAACGAATGGCGCTGACGCTTGCAGCCTGTGAGCCTGCTGCGCCTGCGGTCTGTGAGGAACTGCTTCGCAGCAGTGCAGGGACGCTCGGCATCATGAGCTGGATCTTCGCGCTGCATTTGATGAACAACGGCATCCCCTCAGACTATACGCGCAGCGAAACGGCCATGCTTCTGGTCGGCCAGCAGGCGCCAGACGGCGGCTGGTCATTGGCCGGTGACCGCGGCGATCCTGATGTCACGGCAATGACGATTCAGGCACTCGCGCCCTATCAGCAGATCAGCGAGATCGGCAGCGCAATCGAGCGCGGGCTTGATTATCTCGCAGATGTGCAGCTTTCGAGCGGCGCATTTCAGAGCTTCGGTGCGGAAAACCCTGAAAGCACAGCGCAGGTCTGGGCGGCACTCTCCACACTCGGCATCGACGCTCTCAGCGATCCGCGCTTCATTGCGGACGGAAATACGCTGCTCGACGGCATACTGCAATTCCGGCTCGATGACGGCAGCTATGCACACGCTCTCGGCTGCGACCGGAACAATCTGGCGACAGTGCAGGTCTATTGGGCGCTGACTGCCGCGGAAATGCAGCAGAACGGCCGGAATCTGTATCTCCCACATGGTTCTCCTGAATGGGATGCTCCTTCCGATCCAAGTCCGGATGATACACCCGCGCAAACCGATGCGCCGAAGCAAAATGATGCGCCGAATGACAAGCCGAAGCAGACCTTCCCCGCCGGACAGACTGTATCACGGACAACAGCAGCTGCTGAAACCAATACGGCGTCAACAGGAACCACTGTATTATCTGCGGCAGCGGCCACTTCCGGTAAAACATCCGGGACTGCTGCTTCAACCGTATCATCCGTAACGGAAACTTCGCCGCAGAGCGAGATCATCCACACAACAGCCCCGCCGGATGCACCGGATATATCAGGCAGCAAATACCCGTACCGCATTCCGATGACGGTCGGTGCAGCTGTGGTTTTCTCTGCTCTTGCGATCTTTTTCATCATACGCAAAAACCGCAGTCTCAAAACATGGCTGACGCTCGCGGGCGGCATGGCCGCAGTTACAGCGCTGATCTGGTGCATCAGAATCGAGTCACCGGAGCAGTTCTATCAGACGGAACTGCGCAGCGGCGGCGGAAATGTGCTGATGTCGATCCGATGCGATGTAATCTGCGGCATGGATGGAAGTGAGCGCTTTCCGGCTGACGGCGAGATCATGCCTTTGACCGAATTTTCGATCGAAGAAAACGAATCTGCGCTGACGCTGCTTTATGATGCCGTCAAGGCTTTTGGCTTGCAGATCGAAGTGAACGGCGTTTCCGGCGAGACAGTCGAGACCGCCTATGTGCGCGGAATCGCATCATTATATGAATTTGATTTCGGCGATCTGTCCGGCTGGACATACGAGGTCAACGGCGAGCGGCCTCCGGTCGGATGCGGGGCTTATGTACTGCATGACGGTGATCGGATCGACTGGATCTATACGATAAATTTGTAAACCATCAACGAGGAGGTGATCCCGATGCGAAGCTACGCCGAGATGAATCCGGCGGCAGTGACCGTCCACCTGATGCTGACTGCCTGTATTACAGTTTTTTGCATGGAACCGTTTTTGCTCGGGATCTCCCTGCTCTGTGCGATTGGTTTCTTTCTTATACAAAACGGCCGGAAACACGCGAGCTTTCATATCGGCGCAATCGGAATGCCGACGTTGTTCGCGCTGCTCAATCCGCTCTGGAATCAGCACGGAACGACCGTGCTGTTTTTTATCAATCAGCGCGCATACACTACCGAAGCGCTGTTTTACGGTGCTGTGGCCGGCATTCGGCTGGCAGCTGTACTGTACTGGTTCCGAAGCTTTTCGCAGCTGATGACAAGTGAAAAACTATTCTACTTATTTCGTTTTTTGTCGCCGAAGCTCGCACTGATCTTCTCAATGGCCGTGCGCAATCTGACGCTTTTCCGGCAGCAGATGCAGCGCATCCGGACAGCACAGCGCGGGCTGGGACTGTACCGCGAAGGGCATCTGATTGACGATCTGCGCGGCGGGCTGCGCATATTTTCGATCCTGCTGACCTGGGCGCTTGAAAACGGTATCATCACCGCGAACAGCATGGCTGCGCGCGGCTATGGCATCGGAAGCCGAAGCAGCTTCACATTTTTCCGCTGGCGGCGGGGCGATATTGTCCTTCTGGCCGTATCGCTGCTGCTCGGTGCGGCGGTCACGGCAGGCATCGCAGCCGGACGGCTCGACTGGCAATTCTATCCAACCTGTGCGCCAGCTGCGCACAGTTCTGCATATTATGCCGTACTGACGGCATATTTCCTGCTGGCACTGCTGCCGGTCATTCATGCGTATAAGGAGGCGATGATGTGGAAACGCTTGCGGCAAGACATCTGACTGTTACATTCCCGGAATGTGAAAAACCTGTATTATCAGATGTTTCATTCACCCTGGAATCCGGAACCTTTGCTGTAATCTGCGGACCAACCGGATGCGGAAAAACTACGCTCCTGCGGATGTGCAAGCGCGAACTGACGCCGCTCTGTACACAGTCAGGAGACATTCTCTTTGAGTCACAGCCGCTTGGCTCGCTGGATCCCCGCGTCTCCGCCGGTCAGATCGGCTTCGTCATGCAGCATCCGGAACAGCAGATCGTGACGGACCGCGTCTGGCATGAGCTGGCGTTCGGGCTTGAAAACCTCGGTACAGATCCGGATGTCATGCGGAGGCGCATTGCCGAGATCGCCTCGTATTTCGGGATCGAATCGCTGCTTGACCGCGATCCGGCGGAGCTGTCCGGCGGACAGAAGCAGCTGCTCAATCTCGCAAGTGTCATGATTATGCAGCCGCGCCTATTGCTGCTCGATGAACCAACCGCACAGCTCGATCCGATCGCCGCGGCAGATTTTCTCACGACGCTGCACCGGCTGAATCAGGATTTTTCTGTCACGATCCTACTCGCGGAGCATCGGCTGGAAGAGATCATCCCGCTCTGCGATCAGCTCTTGCTCATGGCGCACGGCACGGTCATCATGCAGAATGATCCGCAGACGCTTCTTACAAAAATACACGCAGATTCGCCGGTTCTCGCGGGTATGCCTGCTGCAGTGCGGCTCTGGCATGAACTGCATCCCGACTGTGCCTGTCCGCTTTCCGTCAATACAGCAAGGACACATCTCATGCCGCTGATGCCGCAGCAGATCACAGCACTGCCCGCCCCCCCGCCCCGTCCGAAGACAGATCTGGCAATCGAGGTCAGCGGCGCATTCTTCCGCTATGAGCGGCACGGGCGCGACATTCTCAAAGATCTCAGCTTTTCTGTTGAAAGCGGAGAGCTGTATTGTCTGATCGGCGGAAACGGCGCAGGCAAATCAACGGTGCTCTCTGCGCTGGCAGGCATTAACCGCTGCTATGCAGGGGATGTGCGTATTTTCGGGAAACGCATTCAGGATTACAAGGGGCGCAGCCTGTATCAGAACTGCGTAACGCTGCTCCCGCAGGATGTGCAAACCGTTTTTCTCTGCAATACCGGCGCGGAGGAACTGCAGGAGATCGACAAGCAGTATTCTGAGCATCTGCGGAATTTTCCGTTCGATCTCACGCCGCTTCTGACGCAGCATCCCTATGATCTAAGCGGCGGTGAGCAGCAGATCCTCGCGCTCGCAAAGGTCATGCTGACACAACCGCGCATGCTCCTGCTCGATGAGCCAACGAAGGGACTTGATGCACAGTCAAAGCAACGGCTCGCGAATGTCCTGCACGGTTTGCAGGCGCAGGGCATCACAACCCTGATGGTCACGCATGATATTGAATTCGCCGCGTGTCACGCTGATCGCTGCGGCTTTCTCTCCCGCGGTGCGCTGATCTCAGCAGATATTCCGCAGCGATTCTTCGCAGAAAACGCATTTTATACAACTGCCGCAAGCCGTATCTCACGCGGATTTTATCAGCAGACTGTCACGGTCGATGCAATCGTACAGATCGTAAGGAAGAATCACGAAGCAGCTTGTCATTAATGTGCAGGCCGCGGTCCGAATGCCGACTCTATTTGCATATCAGGCATTTTCCGAAAAAATGTCAACACAAACCGGCGAACACCCCTATCATTACTACAAGATTTCATCCGGAACCGACGGTACACGGGATGTATCATCATGAACAAAACGCTCCGCAGAAAGCGGCGCTGAAGAAAGGAGCCGATATGCGGACGATCAAATCAGAAGGCGTGCGCCGTATCCTGCGGAATGCGCTGCCCTTTGCCGTCATGCCTGCGATCGTACTGCTGCTGCCGCTCGGCTTGCAGGAACAGTATTATGCGCTTGTCAGCTTTGTCATGGTCATGCTGGCGCTGCTGCTCTTTCTTTCGGGCTTTGAACGCCGTGATCTCGGCACACGCCGTATGATCCTTGTCTCAGTCATGACGGCGCTTTCGGTGCTGGGACGACTGCTTCCGGTCATCAAGCCGATCACCGCGCTAACCGTGCTTTCGGCGCTGTATCTCGGCAGAGAAGCGGGATTTCTGGTCGGAGCGCTCTCAGCAGTGCTTTCAAATTTCGTAATGGGACAAGGGCCGTGGACACCGTTTCAGATGCTCGCATGGGGGTTGATTGGACTGTTTGCCGGAATCCTCGCAAAGCCGCTGAAACGCTCGCGCCTGTTGCTATATGCATACGGCTTTATTTCCGGCTTTGCTTATTCGATGCTGATGGACATATGGACAACGCTCTGGACTTACAAGGAGTTTACGCTGGAAGAATATCTCGCCGCGATTTCGACGGCATTCCCGCTGACCTGCCTTTATGCTGTATCGAATGTTATATTCCTGTTGCTGCTGGCAAAGCCGATCGGTGACAAGCTCGAACGCATCCGAATCAAATACGGGTTATAATACGCAAAACGGCCGTGCGATCTGTCTCAGATCACACGGCCGTTTGATTCGATTTGACAACGCTGCATTTTTCAATGCCGTAATATTGCATACAGGCAGCCGCAGCCGCTGTGATGCGCTCGCCGCAGATCACAACCGGCACTGCAGGCGGACAGGCAACCGCAAATTCTGCACAGATTCTGCCGATGCACTGCGCGGTCGGCAGAATTTCCGTATCACAGTAAAAGACCGCCTGCCGCGGCGTGAAGATATGCGGCGGAACAGAAAATTCCGGCGGCTCTGTACTGATCGGTTCCCGCATCGGGATTCCCAGCAATGCGCTTCGGATTGCGGCAAGCTCCGACGGCGAATTCTTCGGCGACAGCATCAGCACCGTGTGATCCGGATCTGCAAATTCAACGAAAATCCGCTGTTCCTGCAATATGGCTGCCAGCTCTGTTCCCGTATAGCCGCAAAGCTTCGGCTGCAGAGTCAGCTTCAGCGGTTCGCGGCCGAAGAGCCTCCAGCCCGCAGAAAGCAGCTCTTTTTTCATTTCTGCAACCGCGCCGGCTGCTTCACGCATCTGCGGGATATATGCATCACCGAGACAGGCATTGCACAGATCGAGCGATGTCAATATCAGCCAGCTCGGACTCGTCGAGCCGAACAGTGCCATTGCATTTTTGGCATATCTGCTGCATATTTCCGGTGCATCGTCATGAATATGCAAATATGCGCCGCCGGTCAGGACAGGCAGTGTCTTATGCGCCGAATCACAGGAGAGATCCGCGCCGAGCGCCGACGGATGCAGCGATTCCGGCAGAAATTGCAGATAGGCACCATGCGCATTATCCACGAGCAGCAGCATATCATTTGCATGACAAAACTCCGCCGCTGCGCGAATATCTGCGATACTGCCGAGATAATCCGGACTGGTCAGATAGAGCGCGCAGGGCTTCACCGGCGCATCGAGACAACTTTTCCATGTGTCCGCGCCGCCGCTTGCCAGATAGGACTGCTGCGGATCGGGCGGCAGCCAGATGACCTCAAGATCAAGCAGTACGGCCGCTGTCAGAAAGGATCTGTGCGCATTCCGTGCTGCCGCAATAACCGGTTTCCGGCCTTGCGCCAGCGCCCACCGCATCGCAAGATACAGCATCGCACGAATACAGAGAGACGACCCCTCTGCCGAATACAGCGTTCTGCATCCAAAAAGAGCACTCGCATTGGCTTCACTTTCTGCGATGATGCCCTCCGGCGCATACAGCTCATCGGCACCGGTGATCTCGGTCAGATCAAGCGCCTCGCAGCCGAGCGCCCCCCTGCCCTTATGTCCCGGCATATGCGCACGGATCGCATCAGAATCCGCATATCTGCGTACAAAATCATAGATCGGCGTATTCATCTTGAGAGCTGCCGGTCGATCTCCGCCATGATCGCACATTCCATGCGCTTGCGGAACAGCTTGCAGCCGTATTCATAGACGCCGCGCACCGAACCCGTCGCGTGATAGGCATTCGCCGCGCATCCGCCGGAGCAATAAAGCCGTGCCCAACAGCTTCGGCATTCCTCACGCACATAGACATTGCAGGCCTTGAAATCTTCCTGAACCGTCTGATTCTCCACGCCCTTCCAGATATCGCCGAGCCGAAATGCTTCCTCGCCGACGAACTGATGACATGGGTACAAATCACCCCACGGTGTTACCGCCATGTATTCCGTGCCGGAGCCGCAGCCGGAAATGCGCTTATAAATGCAGGGGCCGCCGGAAAGATCGATCATATAGTGATAGAAGGTGAAAGGTCTCCCCTCTTTGCGTCGTTCGATCATCAGCTCAGCAAGCTTCTCGTACTGCTCCATAACGACAGGCAGATCTTCCTCGGTCAGTGCCGCAGGATCGCCCTCCGCCGCGACCACAGGCTCCATGCTCAGCTCATTGAATCCGAGATCAAGCATGACCTTGATATCCTCCAGAAAGTCTGGATTCGCATGGGTGAATGTGCCGCGCATATAGTAATTCTTTCCGCCGCGTGCTTCGACGAATTTCTGGAATTTCGGGACGATCTTGCTCCAGCTTCCGTTTCCGGCATAATCCACACGGTAACGGTCGTGCACGGACTGTCTTCCGTCGAGAGACAGTACGACATTGCTGCATTCACGATTCGCAAATTCGATCACATCATCATCGACCAGCAGGCCATTCGTAGTCAGTGTGAAGCGGAAATTCTTCCCCGCAGCTTTTTCAATGCTCCGCGCATAGGCGACCAGATCCTTGACGACCTGAAAGTTCATCAGCGGCTCACCGCCGAAGAAATCGACCTCCAGATTACGGCGCGAACCGGAATTCGCGACCAGAAAATCAAGTGCCTGTTTGCCGACCTCATAGGACATCACAGCGCGTTCGCCGTGATATTTGCCCTGACTCGCAAAGCAGTAGGAGCAGTTGAGATTACAGGTGTGCGCGATATGAAGACAGAGCGCCTTGACAACACCAGCCGTCTTTTCCTTGAGCTTTCCAGCCATCGGCGCAAAGGTATCCGGCGCAAAAAGCTTTCCGGCATCCTTCAGCGCCGTGATATCGTCGTAGCATTCTGCGAAGTCCTCCGGCGTAAGTTCCGGATCATCCGCATATTTCTTCTGCATTGCCGCGAGCACTTCCTCCCGCGTATGCTCTTCATAAATTGCGATCATGTCATAAGCAAGTGAATCGACGGAATGCACCGAGCCGGAACAGACATCCAGCACGATATTGTATCCGCCGAGCTGATACTGGTGAATCATTCGGTATCTCCTTTCAGTTCACTGAAAAAGCGCCGGATTCCGGTATTCATGCGGACTGCTTCTTCGACACGGCGGAAACGCCCGCATATCAGGTCGATCTATTCGTTACGCAGTTTGCACAGCGCCGCGGCACGCGGCGAATATACCATGAATCCCTTTGTTCCGGCAAAAGCCGTTCGAAGAAAAAAAGCATCGGCACCTCCGGCACAACGCCGGCTGCGGCCGTATTCATATTCGTGACACAGGAAAACGCTTCTGCGCATCCGAAGCAGTAATTGCCTCAATCTCTTCCGGAATGAATCATGAAAAATGCCGCCACAAACGGGCGGCATTTCCGGTTTTCATATCAGCATTACTTCTGCTCGGTCTTCTTGCTTTCGCACTGCTGATTTGCAATACCGCAGCTCGTCTTGCAGGCGGACTGGCAGGAAGTCTGGCATTCGCCGCAGCCGCCGTTCTTTGCGCTCTCGCAAAG
>JAKSPK010000025.1 GCA_024404875.1 Oscillospiraceae bacterium | reverse complement strand
GTACGACAGCGATGCGGCATACGACGATGACGCAGAGTACGACAGCGATGCGGAATACGATGATGATCCATACTACGACGATACGCCAGAGGATCAGGTCATCCGCGAACTGCGTGTCACCAACGAGACAGCGCCGATGCGCTCGCAGCGAGCTGCCGCAGAATATCAGGCAGTGACTGCCGATGCCAAACCCTTTGTCCGGAAGCTCGCAAAGGAAAACGAGAAGAAATGGAAAAAGGAAGCCGGCTCCCGCAAGGCCGAGGAAACCATCCGGCGAACAGAGCGTACCTCCGCAAAGTGGAATATTGCCGTTTGCCTGCTGCTGCTGTTCGGCATTGCAATCTTTAATCTCGTGTTGGAGCGTCCGGTCAAATCTATGAAGGAAAACCGTATGCTCGCGAAAATGCCAAGCTTTTCGACAGAAGCCTATCTGAGCGGAAAATATACCTCGGGTGTCGAGCTGTATTATAATGATACCGTCCCGCACCGCGACGATTTCAAGGAGATGACGCAGGTCATCCGCAAGCATATGGGACTCAGCGGCAATGCCGTTCTGATCGGCGATCTGCCGGCCGCACAGCAGTCGGATCCGGAATCGCCCGCCGAGACAACCGCGCCGCCCGTCACGACTGCCGGCGCTGATGTGACTGCGCAGACGCTTACGACTGTTTCCGCTGCCGTCACCACGACGACTGCACCGGAAAGCGACGAGCCGGAGCGCGAGGGCGAAATGGGCAACAACGGCGTTCTGATCGTGAACAAGCGCGGCATTATGCTGTTCGGCGGCTGGGAAACGATGGGCGATAATTATGCGCGTATCCTAAACCGGTTCAAAGAAAGCGCGCCGGATATCAATATGTATTCCATGGTCATCCCGACGGTATGCTCTTTCTATACGCCGGATGAGTTCAAGCATCTCATCGCGAGCGAGAAGGCTAATATCGACTATATCAACAAAACGCTGGTCGGCGTTACGCCGGTTGATGTTTACGGTGCTCTCGAAAAGCATCAGGATGAGAATGTCTTTATGCGCACCGACCACCACTGGTCTTCGCTCGGCGCATTCTACGCCTGTGAGGCATTCTCCGCAGATGCGCGTGTTCCGTTCGCACGAATTGAGGAGTACGACCGCAATAGCAAGGATGACTATGTCGGCACGCTCTACACCTTCTCAAATAACATCATCCTCAAGGAAAATCCGGAGGAATTCTTCTGGTATGTTCCGCGTGCGCATTTCACGACAACATATTATAACAACAGCTTCGGCAATCCGCGCGAAGGCAGTTATTTCATGAACATCGACAATGTCGCGCCGGTTAGCTATTATATGGTCTATATGGCCGGCGATGACCATATCGTCCGTGTGCAGACCGATGTCCACAACGGCAGACGGCTCTGCATCATCAAAGACAGCTACGGCAATGCGCTGGCTCCGTGGCTCACCTCGTCTTTCGAGGAGATTTATATCATTGATATGCGGTATTTTGAACTCAATGCGATCACATTCCTGCGTGAGCATGGTGTGACCGATGTGCTGTTCGCGATGAACAGCTTCAGCGCCAACAGCGACAACGGCGCGAAGGTTGAGAAAATCCGTACACAGTAAAAGGAGGAAATAACAATGACAAAGGAACAGGCAATGGAGGCATTGACGCCGATTTTCCGCGAAGTGTTTGACGATGACAGCATCGAGCTGGATGATGAGATGACCGCCGCAGATGTGGACGGCTGGGACAGTGTCGAGCATTTCAATCTGATTTCGGAGATCGAGAGCGCGTTTCAGATGCGGTTCAAAATGAAGGAGGTCTCCGGCATGAAGAATGTCGGTGAGCTTGCAGAGATCGTTGCGGAGCGCGGTACGCTCTGATTGAACAGCAAAAAGCCGCTGCTCCCTGCAATCCCTTGCAGCGGACAGCGGCTCCTTTGTATTTGTCGGCAGAGCTGGCAAAGCTGTTAAGGCAAAAGACCAAGCAGTGCTGCTTTTACATCAGGGCAAGACCAGTCACGGTTTGTAAAAAAGGGGAGGACGGAACAATATGGTGATCCACACATTCGGCCACAGCCGCACATACGAGATGGAAGCGCTTCTGAAGCTGTTCCGTCCGGCGGAAAAATTCACATTTTCAACGGAGTCGGAACCGCCCGCAGAGGGTGAATATTTTTCTGCGGTGCTGCGTCCTGTGAAGGACGGACAGCAGCTTTCCTGCTGTGTCTGTCTCGGCGGAGAACTGCGCAGCGGCGAGAAAATCCTCCCTGCAGATCTCGCAAACAACATTCTTGACCGCGAGATTTCCGGCCTGAGCTATCCGCTGTTCTGCAAGCTGACAGGCATCCGCCCAGCATGGGGCATGCTGACGGGCATCCGGCCGGTGAATTTGCTGCGGAAATTTTCGGAGCGCACCGGCAGCGTTGCACAGGCAAAGGACGATTTCAGGAATATCTGGCACGCCACCGAGGAAAAAACGCAGCTTGCCGCAGATATTCTCGCAGTGCAGCAGCCAATTCTCAGTGCTGCGCCGAAGGACAGCGTTGCGATCTATGTCTCGATCCCGTTTTGCCCGACACGCTGCAAATACTGCTCATTCGTCAGCAATTCCGTCTCGCAGATGGGCAGGCTGGTCGATGATTACTATGCCTGTCTTGCAAAGGAGATCGATTTCGTCGGCCAAATCGTACGGGAGTACGGTCTGACCGTTGACAGCATATATATCGGCGGCGGTACTCCGACTGCGATTGACCTGTATCAGCCGCTCGAATGGCTGCACAGGAATTTTGTGTGCGGTCAGCCGCTTCGCGAATACACGATTGAAGCAGGCAGACCGGACACGATCACGCAGGAAAGCATTGGCTTTTTCCGTCAGTTCGGCGTGACGCGTATCTCGGTCAATCCGCAAAGCTTTCAGGATCATGTGCTGAAAGCGGCAGGACGGCCGCATACCGCGCAGGATGCCGTTGACAAATTCCGGCTGGCGCGGGAACTTGGCTTTGACAATATCAATATGGACTTTATTGCGGGATTACCTGCCGATACGGTGCAGGGCTTCCGGGAAAGCATTGACCGTGCAGTTCATCTCGATCCGGAGAGTATCACGGTGCATTGCCTGTCACTGAAAAAGGCTGCGGATTTTTATCAGAGCCTTTCGATGCCGGATGCGGAGGCTGTTGCGGAAATGGTCGATTATGCGCAGAAAACGCTGACAGCGGCAGGATACCGCCCGTATTATCTTTATCGGCAGAAGAACATGGCAGCCAATCTCGAAAATGTCGGTTACGCAAAGCCGGGATTTGAGAGTGCCTATAATGTCATGATGATGGACGATTCGCAGACGATCCTCGGCATCGGCGCGGGGGCATCGACAAAGGTGCTGGGCGGCAGACGCGGCATTGAACGCCTGACCGAATGCAAATATCCTTATGACTATCTTGCGCGGTTTGATGCGCTGATGAAAGAGAAGGAAAAGCAGCTGCGAATGCTGCTTGGATGAAATATATGGCAATACCGCACAAAGCCCGCTTATTGACTTGGCAGCGTATCGGCTTGCTGAGCTGAATTGTGTATTTGCAAAATTGATGACTGACACAGAATGTCAGATCTGAAAGGAAAACAGGAATGATCCAATACATCGACATCGGGCTGAATCTGTTTTGCCGGCAGTTCCGCGATCCCGACCGCATCATTGCGGATGCGGCGGAAGCGGGCGTTTCCTGCATTCTGACCGGCTCGGATATGAAAGAAAACGAAAGCGTCAGCGCATATGTGAAAACGCATGACTGCTTCGGCACATGCGGCATACATCCGCATAATGCCGACAGTGCAAAGTCCGCTGACTATGCGCGCATCCGCGAGATCGTGAACGATAATCCGAAGATCGCTGCGGTGGGAGAGTGCGGGCTGGATTATGACAGAATGTTTTCGACGCGGGAGAATCAGCTTCGCTGCTTTGAGCAGCAGGTGCAGATTGCGGAGGAGCTGGGAAAGCCGCTTTTTCTGCATGAACGCGCCGCCGCAGAGGACTTTTCTGCTTTGATGCGGGAGCATCCGGAACAGTGCAGCCGTTCGGTCGTGCATTGCTTCACCGGTGATGCAAGGACACTGCAAATCTATCTCGATCTCGGCTGCATGATCGGCATTACCGGCTGGATCTGCGATGACCGGCGCAGTGATGCACTGCGCGATGCGGTCAGGCTGCTGCCGCCGGAGCGCGTCATGCTCGAAACAGACGCGCCCTATCTGACGCCGCGCAATGTCAGGGGGCTGCGCAATGTCAATGTTCCGCAGAATATCCGGTATGTCGCGGCGGAGCTTGCAAAGCATATGCAGATCAGCGAATCCGCACTTTCTGCACAGGCGCTGGAAAATACAAAGCGCTTTTTCGGCATCTGATGCGGCACACAAAGCGTATTTAATCGCACAAATGTACTTTACAACCGGGGCGGATTGTGATATAATATTATTGTATGTGAATAAAAACATGAGAGGCGGCAAAAGATATGGGGAATAACCAAAAGACACGCAGGCCGTATGCAGAGCGGCGGGAACCGTATCTGCTTGTGTTTCTTGTGAGCTTTGTGATATTGATGATCGTGATATTGCCGATAATGCTCTTCACAGGCGGTTATTTCGTCTATTACGGTGATTTCAATTCTCAGCAGCTTCCGTTTTACTATCTGGCGCATGAAGCCGTGCAGAACGGTGCGCTCGGCTGGAACTGGATGACCGACCTCGGCGCGAATTTTATCGGCTCCTATTCGTTTTATTTGCTGGGCAGTCCGTTTTTTTGGCTGACGGTTCCGTTCCCGCAGGAATGGGTGCTGTATATGATTCCATATCTGCTGGGGCTCAAACACGCCGTTGCCGCGCTGACCGCCTATGCTTATATCCGGCGCTTTGTCCGGAGCAAGCCGGCTTCCTTTATCGGCGCGCTGCTTTATGCATATTCCGGCTTCCAGCTCTATAATATTTTCTTTAATCATTTCCATGATGTTACGGCATTTTTCCCCCTGCTGCTGATCGCAATGGAACAGCGCGTCAATGAGAACCGCCGCGGCGTATTTGCGCTGGCGGTTGCATTTATGGGAATCCTGAATTACTACTTCTTTACCGGGCAGGCTGTTTTTGCGGTTATCTACTATATCGTCCGCTGCACGAATAAGGACTTCCATACCGATGAACGCAAGTTTTTCAGCATTGCGCTGGAAGCTGTGTTCGGCGTGATGATCGCCGCCTTCATGCTGCTGCCCTCCGCGCTGGCCATTCTGGAGAATTACCGGATCAAGACGCGGCTTTACGGCAATGATCTCGTGTCTTATTCCGACAGAGTCCGCGTCTGGCATATCATTCAGAGCTTTTTCATGCTGCCGGATGTGCCGGCGAGACCGAATCTGTTCCGGACGGATTTTGGTAAATGGGCTTCGATCGGCGGCTATCTGCCGATGTTTTCCATGGCGGGCGTGATCTCGTTCATGACGCAGAAGCGTAAGCACTGGGCAACGCGACTGACTGTGATCTGCATCGTCTGCGCTTTCATTCCGGTGCTGAATTCGATGTTCTATACCTTCAATGGTTCCTATTATGCCCGCTGGTTCTATATGCCAATCCTTATTATGGCAATGATGACGGCCTATGCGCTCGATAACCGGGAGATCAAATGGAAAAACGGCCTGATCACCTGTGCTGTGATGCTGCTTGGCTTCGGCGCAATCTCGCTTTTGCCGCGCAAGGAGGATAACGGCACGATTGTCTGGTTCGACTTTGCGAAATATTCGTGGTATCATTGGCTCTCACTTGCAATGTGCGCCATCATGCTCAGTTTTGCGATCATGGTGCTGCGTATGCGCAAAAAGGGACAGAATCGTTTGTTCCTGCGCTATTCCGTCGCTCTGACGGTCGTATCCTGTCTCTGTTCGGCCTGCATGATCGTGTATTTCGGCATCGGGCTCGGCGTCTACCCGACAAGCTATGTCAATACGATGATAAAGGGCGGCTCGGAGATCCATCTGGAGGATGAGGAAAATCAGTTCTACCGTGTGGACATCTCGCAGGATTACGATAATTATCCGATGATGTGGGGCTATTCCAATATGCGCTGCTTCCACAGCATCGTCCCGACTTCGATCATGGATTTTTATGATGCTGTCGGAATCACGCGCGATGTGGCCTCTCGTCCGGATACAAAAAACTTTGCGCTGCGTGAACTTTTCAGCGTCAAGTATTATTTTGACAAAGTGAATGGTGAGGAGGCAGCTGAGTATCCATATGAAATCTCGGATATGCCGACCTTCAGATATATAGAGAAAGCGAACGGCTTTTACATTTATGAAAACGAAGCCTATATCCCGATGGGCATTGCGTATGATACTGTTGTCAGCATGGAGGATGTCAAGAATCTGACCGGAGCGGAGAAGCAGAAGCTTATGCTCCGTGCGCTTATCATGACACCGGAGCAGGTCGATGCCTGCAAGGATAAAATGACGCAGATGACCAATCAGAGCGAAATGGAAATGAGCGATAAGGAATTTGCCGAGTATGCGAATACACGCACGGCAGACGCCTGCGATCTCTTCGATTACGACTCTTACGGTTTCCGTGCTTCGATCGAGCTGGATGCGCCGAAAATGGTCTATTTCAGTGTGCCCTATGAGAGCGGCTGGACAGCGACTGTCAACGGTCAGCCTGCACAGGTCGAGAAGGTCAATTACGGCTTTATGGCCGTTGTCTGTGATGCGGGCAGCAATGAGATCCGCTTCAGCTATGAGACGCCCGGTCTGCGGCAGGGATTGACGATTGCCGCATGTGGTGCCGGTGCGCTGATCCTCTATCTGCTCTGGATGTGTGTCATCCGCCGCGGCGATAAGGTCAAGTGGGCGAAGCAGAAGCATTATTACGATTATGCTGACGGCAGCTTCTCAGAGCATCAGCGCTATATGCAGCATTCCGTCATGCGCAACGGCACGGCGATGACCTATGAGCCGCCCGCGTATGATAATGAGCCGGATGCGGAATATGAGGATCCGGCGGAGTGGGTTCCGGAGCCGGAAACAGATGCAGACACAAATGCGGAGGACGGTGTGCCGGAAAGCGTCCGGCAGCAGAATACAGACGATATCCTGCGTGAGCTGCTCGGCGAATCCGCACAGACCGGCGGAAGCCACTTTGCGAGGCCGGATGAGGAGGAAACAGACGATGAAGACGGAAAATAAGGCAAAGCATCTGGAGGA
Organism: Oscillospiraceae bacterium; assembly: GCA_024404875.1. GTDB lineage: Bacteria > Bacillota > Clostridia > Oscillospirales > Ruminococcaceae > Firm-04. The sequence goes on along the minus strand of JAKSPK010000025.1, from coordinate 28,952 downwards.
GCGGCAGCTCCGCTCAGAGGAGATCTATAACGGCCGAATCCTGCACATCACAAGAGATACCGTTCTGTTGGAAAATGGTGCGGAGGCGCTGCGCGAGGTCGTGCATCATCCGGGCGGCGCCTGTGTCGTGCCGCTGACCGAAAACGGTGATGTGCTGATGGTGCGGCAGTTTCGTTATCCGCACGGAACGGAAACGCTGGAGCTTCCGGCAGGCAAACTGGAATACGGTGAGGATCCGCTGACCTGTGCAGTGCGGGAGCTGAAGGAAGAAGTCGGCGGCGAGGCCGATCAGCTTGAACTGCTTGGTTTTCTCTATCCGACACCGGCCTATGACAAGGAAGTTATCTATATGTATCTGGCACGCAGCATCCGGCTCGACAGCGGGCAGTCGCTCGATGTGGATGAATTCCTGGATGTTGTGCGGATGCCGCTGGAGCAGGCCGTGGAAATGGTCATGGAAAACCGCCTGCCCGATGCGAAAACACAGATCGCATTGTTGAAAGCAGCGCGTCTGCTCGGAAAATAAGCGGACAAAAAACCGTCCGCGTACGGATGTACACGGACGGTTCTGGATTTTCTATTTTCTGTTTCGATGCCGGAGTCGTTATGTCGTTTCCGGATCGGCTGTTTCGGCTGCCGGTGCAGATACTTCTTCCGCAGCAGGCTCCACTGCTTCGGCTGATTCTGCTTCTGCCTCGATCAGTGCAAGCTGCTCCTGATACGCGTTGAGGATCTGCTGCTCCAGATACTGTCTTGCCTGTGCGGAGATCGGATGCACGATATCGCGGAAAATTCCGCCCTCATCCTTCCGGCTCGGCATGGCAACGAACAGTCTGTTTTCACCCTGTACGACCTTGATGTCATGCACGGCGAGCATCTGATCGAGCGTAATGGAGACGATTGCACGCAGTCTGCCATCTGTCATCATTTTGCGAATTTTGAGATCTGTAATTTCCATTTGTAACCATTCCTTCCTTGCATGGGTTCGCTGACAACAGAAGCTGCGGTGCAGGTTGGCAGCGATGTGAAGTATTGCTGTCTTTGCTGTGTAATCATTACGGCAAGTGCCGGCAGCTGCAGGAGCAGGCGGCTGCATGGAGTCACTGCACCGTGTTGGCTATATCATATCATGGAAATGTGTTGATTATGTGAATGTTTCATGTGAATACGCGCGATACGGTGAATAAAAATTAGTTTTTTGCTGATTTATGCGAAAAAATCGAAAAAATATGATATAATATACATGGAATCCGAAGGGCATTTGATTTGATGAAAGGATAATATGACTATGAGTAATATTTTAGTGGGTAAAAAGCATATCCATATGATCGGCATCGGCGGCAGCGGAATGTACCCGCTGGCCCAGGTGCTTCATGCGAAAGGATATGTTCTGACCGGCTCGGATAATAACGAGACCGATACGCTCGGTGCGGTGCGGGCGCTGGGAATTCCAGTGCAGCTCGGTCAGCGTGCGGAGAATATCGGGGACGCTGATCTGGTCGTCTATTCGGCGGCGATCGCAAAGACCAATCCGGAGCGCGCCGCAGCGGAGGCTGCCGGCATCGAAATGATGGAGCGCAGCGAGCTGCTGGGCCTTGTTTCGGAGTGGTATTCGGAGGCGGTCTGCATCGCCGGTACACACGGCAAGACCACAACAACTTCCATGCTCGCACAGATTCTCTTTACAGCAGGCATCGACCTTTCCGCAGTGATCGGCGGCAAGCTGCCCGCGATCGGCGGAAGCGGCAGAGCCGGCAGCAGTGAGGTGTTCGTCTGCGAGGCTTGCGAATATGTCGATACTTTCCTGCATCTTTCGCCGGATATTGCTGTGATCCTGAATATCGACGAGGATCATATGGAATACTTCAAAACACTGGAGAACCTGAAGGCCTCCTTTACAAAGTTTGCGCAGAAATCCAGCAGATATGTACTCTATAACGGCGACGACAAAAATTCCTGCGAGGCCTGCGCATCCGTCACCGGCAAGGAAATGATCCGCTTCGGCACCGGCGCGGACTGCGAATGGCGCGTCACCGATATCCAGCATACTGTGCAGCAGACCACGGAATTCAAGGTCTGGCATGAGGGTGAATGCCTCGGCACTGCTGTTTTGCAGGTTCCCGGAATGCACAATGTCCTCAATGCACTGGCAGCGATTGCTTCGGCGCATCTGGTCGGCCTGAACTTTGCACAGTGTCAGGCGGGACTGCTCGCATTCCACGGTGCAAAGCGCCGCTTTGATGTTCATGCGCACTGCGGCGGCATCACTGTCGCAGACGATTACGGGCATCATCCTGCAGAGATCGCGGCAACGCTTCGTGCGGCAAAGGCGATGCCTTACCGCCGTGTTATCGCGGTGCATCAGCCCTTTACCTATTCGCGGACGGAGCGCCTGACCGACGATTTTGCTGAAGCACTGAAAATTGCGGATATTGTTGCCCTGACCGATATTATGGGCGGCAGAGAGACCAATACGACCGGCTTCTTTACGCGAATGCTGGCGGAGAAGATCCCTGGCTGCGTCTGGTTCCCGCAGGATGAGAGTGAGCCGGAAAACGATAAGCGGAAATATCAGAACTTCGATGACATCTGCGATGCGGTCTGCCGAGTCGCAGAGCCGGGCGATCTCATTATCACACTCGGCTGCGGCGATGTCAACAAACTCTCCAAGCTGATCGCAGATACTTTGCAGTCACGCGAGCATCTTTGATGCGCAGAAGGGGGATGACTCCACATGCTGAACGAGAAAGCAAATCAGATTTACCGCTATATCCGCGAACGGATCGGTGAGGGATATGCTCCGACCGTCAGAGAAATATGCCGGGAGCTGGATATCCGCTCGACCTCGACCGTCCATCGCTATATCAATCTGCTGGTGGAGGAGGGGCTGCTGGACAAAATGGACAATCAGAACCGTGCGATCCGTCTGCACGGATTCAGCGCCTGCAATGTGCCGCTGGTCGGCACGGTCACAGCGGGTGTGCCGATCACAGCGATTGAAAATATTGAGAATTATCTGAGCTATGTACCGGAGCGGCATTACTCCGGCGAGTTGTTTGCACTGCGTATCCGCGGCGAGAGCATGATCAATGCCGGCATTCTCAGCGGGGATATAGTTATCGTGGAGCAATGCGAGACTGCCGAAAACGGCGAGATTGTTGTTGCGCTCGTAGACGGTGAGGATGCGACGGTCAAACGCTTTTTTAAGGAAAACGGCGGCTACCGTCTTCAGCCGGAAAATGATACGATGGAGCCGATTTATCTCAATGAAGTCGCGATTCTTGGAAGAGTCGTAGCGCTGCTGCGCTATATGGACTGATATCAGGGCAGCTGCAGGAAACAAGAAAGGAGAACCGAAATGGTCAATCGAGTAAAAGTTGTACTTTGCGGAAAGGAATACATTCTGCGTACAGAGGATGCGCCGAGCTATGTCTATCAGCTCGCGAAGAGCCTTGAAAAAAGCATTAAGGAGAACATGGAAAAAAATCCCAGCATCTCCTCGCATTCCGCAGTTATGATGGTCGCGCTCTCCACAATGGATGAGCTGACAAAGGCCAATAACAGCATCGAAGTGATCCGTTCGCAGGTCAAGGAATATGTCGATGAGGCAGGCAAGGCGAGACTGGAGCGGGATGCTGCGCTGCGCGAGATCGATGTACTGAAAGCGAAGATCGAGCAGCTGGAGAATCTCAGCAAGCTGAAATCGCTTCGCGAGAGCGCAAAGGCAGATGAGCAGGCAGCGAGGGCACATGAGAAAAAGCAGGAGGCCGCTGCACCGCAGCCGGCAGATGAGACTGCAGAAACCGCTCAGCTGACCTTCATCGAGACGCCGGACGAATGAGCCGCAAACCGGAGCTGCTCGCGCCCGCCGGCGGCATGGATTCGCTGACCGCTGCTCTGCGGTGCGGTGCGGATGCGGTCTATGTCGGTGCAAAGCAGTTTTCAGCGCGGGCAGGGGCAGAGAATTTTGATGCAGCGGGGCTGATGAATGCAGCGGCGCTCTGTCATCTATACGGTGCAAAGCTGTATCTTGCAGTCAATACGCTGCTGTTTGACAGCGAATTTCCCGCGCTTGACCGTCTGCTGGAAACGGCAGCCGAGGCAGGTGCGGACGGATGTATCGTGCAGGATTTCGGCGCGGCGGCGTATATTGCCAAACGCCTGCCGACGCTTCGGCTGCACGCCTCTACACAAATGACAATTCATACGCCCGCCGGCGTGCGCTATGCAAAGCAGGCGGGCTTTTGCCGTGCAGTCGCGGCGCGTGAGCTTTCCGCAGAGCAGCTCCGTGCCGTCTGCGGGGAGGCAAAGCGCTGCGGCATGGAGATCGAAATGTTCGTCCACGGCGCACATTGTATGTCCGTCTCCGGACAGTGCTGGATGTCTGCAGCCATGGGCGGCCGAAGTGCGAACCGCGGATGCTGTGCGCAGCCCTGTCGGCTGCCGTTCACCGCAGATGCCGCACGGTGGGATGCCTGTGCGCTTTCACTGAAGGATATGTCACTTGTGGAGCAGCTTCCGCGAATTGAAGCGATCGGTGTGGATTCGCTTAAAATAGAGGGACGGATGAAGCGGCCGGAATATGTCGCGGCGGCGGTCACGGCCTTTCGCCGCGCATTGAACGGAGAGCAGCCGGATATGGCTGAATTACAGGCAGTATTTTCCCGCAGCGGCTTTACGGACGGCTATTTCACCGGAAAACGGCAGGATATGTTCGGAACGAGACGCAAGGAGGATGTGACTGCGGCCCAGACCGTGCTGAGTGGAATTCGTGCACGCTGTCAGAAACCGCGTAAGGCTGCAGTGCTGGATGCGCATTTCATTCTGCAGGCCGAGCAGCCGGTTACGCTGACCGTTACAGATGGCAAACGCGTTGTTACAGTCAGCGGCGACTGTCCGCAGCAGGCGATCAGCCGCGCGACTGATTTGCCGATGCTGCAAAAGCAGTTCGCGAAGCTGGGCGATACGATCTATACGGCAGGAACGGTTACGGCGGATCTGGATGATGGTCTGATGCTGCCGGCAGCGGCGCTGAATGCGCTCCGGCGTGATGTGGTCGCTGCGATGGACGAGGCGCGTATTCGCAGCAATACACCGGCACATCGGCTTGGAGAGGCTTTCGCCATGCCGACTGCGCCGAAGGCAGTGGGGGCGCCGCGATTTCGGCTGCAGATTCGGCAGCTTGCTCAGTTGGATGCGGTCGGGGACTACGCGGCGCGTCTGGATGCGCTGCTGCTGCCGCTTGGCTTTGCTGCGGAATATGCAGTCAGTCAGCAGCCGCTTCCGACGGAACGGGTGATGCTGCTGGCGCCGCGCTTATGTGTGGATGAGAATAAAATTGCGCAGATGCTGGAAAAAGCGTATGCACTCGGATATCGTCAGCTCGCCTGTCAGCATATTGGAGATGTGCAGCTCGGAAAGAAACTTGGATTTGCACTGCACGGTACGCTTGGTCTGCATATTTCCAATTCCTATGCTGCCGCGGAAATGCGGGAGGCCGGACTGCTAGACGGGCTCTGTTCGCCGGAGACACCTGTGCTGCCCGCGCAAATGCTGCCGCTCGGCGTATTTGCATACGGACGGCTTCCGCTGATGCTGACGCGAAACTGTCCGGTCAAGGCTCAGGTTGGCTGTGCAAAATGCCGCCATACACTGACTGATCGGCGGGGCGCGGCGGTTTATACAGATTGCACGCGCTGTTTGGAAAAGCCGGACTATGCGGAGCTGTTCAATGCTGTGCCGGTCTGGACGGCGGACAAGCCGCGGATTTTTGCAGATGCGGCATATGCGCTGCTTGCGATGACTGACGAATCATCGGAGCGTGTGCGGGAGATCCTTGCCGCATATCTGGATGGAGAGATCATCGCCGCACCGCAGAAATTCACACGCGGTATTTCAGCCTGCCGAAACGATAATCACAACTGATACAAAAATTGCGCCTGCACCGATTGTTTTCGGTGCAGGCGCAATGTTATGCGGAACCATGCTTGCGGGACGGCACATCTTGTTCATGCGACAGGCGGCGATGCTGTGATGCGGAGCGTCGTTCGTTCGGAGATCTGCGCGGCTGCGGCGTATTCGAACTTCTTCCTGCGCCCGGTCTGCGATGCGCTTCCTGCTTTCGCTCGGACATCTGAAAAATCCGGCAACTTCGGCAGAAAAATGCAGAATGGCTGCTGCGCGTGAAAAATTCCCCTGCAGCCGCGATGGGGTAATCATGGGTATCCTGCGCTGCAAAGCGGCTTTTTTTCATTCGTGACCAGAAGATCCGGCCGGAGCTTTGGATACAGCCGGTCTCCATCGGCTTCTGGCAGCGAGGGCATCTGATCTGTACTGCCTCCGGCTTTGACCGCCGTTTTCCGGCTGGATCATTCTCCGGTGCACTGAGTCGGAGCAGTTGGTTCAGCGTATCATCATGCGCAGGATAATCCCATTTTTTGTAATTCTTGTCCTGCATGCGTTTAGCTGTTCGGCCTTCCGGATGATCCAGCGCACAGCGCTTCACCGAAACAAGATCCAGCCCGTCCAGCTTGCTGCGGTCAAAATCGTCATCGACCGGGAGAGCCGGCATTTCTTCGGTGCATTCGACCAGACAGGGATGCAGCTTCAGCCGGAGATTTTTGTGCAGATCTTTTTCGCCGAGCCTGAAAATGGCCTCGTGCATCTTGTCATCAGCGCAGGTGAAACCCTGTGCGCGAAGGAATGCATTCCAGCGGCGATGCTCCAGCCATGCGAGCTGCCGTCCCAGCGGTTCGTCCTTCTGCCCTGCCGCGGGTGTTGTCCGGAGCATATCTGCTGCTTCGCATTTTCGAAGAAGATAGCGCTGTGCCTGCTCACTTTGTGTCAGATCGACGGATTCCAGTATGCCTGCGCTGAACAGCTTATAGGACGCATGGACGGAGCGTGCAAGATTCGCCCAGTATGTGTATTCATCCTCCAGCATTTTTCGCTGTTCGTCAGGACCGTAGAGACCGGCTGACGCGATTGCATCCTCCATAAAGTTCTGCATGAAAACATTTTTGACACTGAATCGTGAGCGCAGTGTGGCAAAAGGCAGGATCAGAAGTCCGTCTCTGTCGGGGACCGGGATCCGCACGGCATCCGCGAGCTGCGGATCAAAGATCGCGGGAACGATCACGGTGCGGACGGATGGATCTGTCAGATGCCGTCTGGCTGCTTCGATCCGGAGTGAATTTGTCAGCGAGAGATTTGTACCGTCAGAGCCGAGTGCGATGATACAGTAATCCATTTGCCGGAGCAGTGCCGGATCCAGCGTTTCCGAATCCAGCACATTTGGGTGATTTGTAAAGGCGATATGTGCCAGATACGGCGGATTGGGGCGCTTGTTTTCCGACGCGGGAAATGTCGAGAGGATATCCGCACCAGCTTCACAGCTCGCCAGCAGCTCCGGACAGGCGGAGCGAAGCCTGCTCTCCAATAGAGAAGCATCCTTCGAGATCACATCGACGGAAACCTCCGTATGCAGCATTTGTCCGCACCAGTAGATCGTGCGGAGCGTTTCTTCGGCGATGCTGCCGCTGCCGAAAATCACGATCCGGAGCTGCTGCTTCTGACCAGGGCACGGCTTGCGTTCCAGCAGCGGCAGATAAAGCGGCGCATCGTACATCAGGTTGACGGCAGTATTCGTATAGTCATGGATAATCCGGACGGTGAGCAAAGCAGAGAGTTCGCGCTGCCGCATCATAGTTTTGACCAGATCGGCTTCATGTTCCTTCTGGACAAAGACCACGATTTTTGTAGCAGGTTTTTCGGGCTCTTTCGGCAGCGGCCAGAGCTGTTCAGCCGCCGGGTCGGTCAGATCAGAGAAGGAACGAAGATTATGTTCCGGCTGATCGTCAATCAGCAGATAGGTCAGGGAGCGAGAAAGCCGCAGTGAGAGATTGCGCAAATCCTTTTTGATGCAGAGTGCACGGAGATTCTGTACCCGCTCCAGCAGTTCATTATGCTGCTCCGAGTCATCGTCGCCGTATGCATCCGTGAAGACGATCAGCGGCTGCTTGGCATTTTCCGACAGTGCATTCAGTACCTCGTAATTCTGATTGCGGCAGATATCCTCCGCCAGACAGACCGCCTGCTCATTGAGCGCAGAAAATACATATTTGTGCCGATAGGGATAGCAGAGGATCAGCAGCTCCGGGAAGATCTTTGTCAGAATGGTGAGCAGCAATGCGCCGCCGAGGATCGGTGCAAGCACATTGAGCAGGGAGATCAGTCCGCCGTAGACTATGGCCAGCATCGGATAGCCCTGAGCGATCAGCGTCTGCTTGCCGGCCGCGATGAATGCAGTATAATCCTCGTCCATGCTGAAGGTTTGCAGCGCATGGATCAGGCTGTCAAAGATCGCTTCAAAGGCGTTGAGATTGTTCATATCCGAATCTGCAGAGAAGGTGCCGAACAGATAGACCGTAAAGCGTGCGAACCAGATGAGCATAAGCACATAAAGCGACAGAACCATCTGTCGCTCCTTGAGCTTGCTTTTCCGAATCGCCTGTACAGGCAGGAACAGCAGCAGAAGCACCGCTGCGGTCAGGAGTATGACAAAGATCGGATTATTCAGTAGCACCATGATTGTCCCTTTCGTTCTGGATTATACGGGCTGATGACTTTTGAACTTCGGCAGCGCCATTGTTGATCGGCTTTTCGACGAAGAGTTCAACGATTGTCACAATACGCGTTCTTTTCGGCTTATGCCGTGACTTTTTTGATAGAATAGATGATATTTCATGCTCCATTTTATCATATATCGTGATGTTTGTCAATCTGCATTTTCAGCGGTCATCTTATGAGCATTTTGGTTCGGATTCTCATTGCATTCTTCGTATGAATATAGGAAAAACGAAACAAGAATGATGCCGGAAAGAGCCTGCTTGCCTGGTTTGGGAGTCTCGGTGATGCGGAAGATCAGACGGATGGACTGCTTTACTGTGCAGTGATGACGATTTGTCAAGGGGTGTGCATTTTGACTGAAAGTACTCTGCGCTTTCAGCGATGAATTTCGCGAAATGCCAAAAATCAGAAAAAGTTCTGCGGATCGTTGACAAATTGCAAAAATAATGATAGAATAGATCTGGAATTAGGCTAAGCTAACCCAAATGAAATTGAACTGGTATAGGAAGGATGTGACGGAATGATTCCGCTTAGTATTGCAGACCAGAATGTTCCGCTTACGATCCGGAAAGTCGGCGGAAATCAGGAGCTTCGGCAGCATCTGGAAACACTCGGCTTTACGGTCGGCGCAACAGTTTCATTGATTAGTGTCCTCGGCGGAAATGTGATTGTCAAGGTCAAGGAATCCCGCATCGCTATTGGCGAGGATATGGCAAGAAAGATTATGGTCTGAACAGAATGCTTCTGCAGAGCACTGCGGAGAAAGTGAGGGAATGAGATATGAAAACACTGCGTGAGGTGCCTGTCGGCGGCAGCGCAAAGGTGAAGAAGCTGCACGGTGAGGGCGCGATTAAGCGCCGCATCATGGATATGGGATTGACCAAAGGCGTTGAGGTCTATGTACGCAAGGTCGCACCGCTCGGCGATCCGCTGGAGCTGACCGTACGCGGCTATGAGCTTTCAATTCGCAAGGCGGATGCAGAGCTGATCGAGGTCGAATAATACAGCATCAAATAGGAGACAGGTGTCTCCCTGCTCTGCGATTAGCATAGATTAACTGAAAGGAAGAAAAGTGAATGATACTCCGAATCGCCCTTGCCGGAAACCCCAACGCTGGTAAAACGACACTGTTTAATGCTCTGACCGGCTCGAATCAGTTTGTCGGAAACTGGCCGGGTGTCACTGTCGAAAAGAAAGAGGGTAAGCTCAAAAAGCATGATGATGTCATCATCACCGATCTGCCCGGCATCTACTCGCTCTCGCCGTATACGCTGGAGGAGGTCGTTGCGCGTAATTATCTGATCGGTGAGCGCCCGAATGCAATTCTTAATATCATCGACGGCACGAATCTGGAGCGTAACCTCTATCTGACAACACAGCTCGTTGAGCTGGGCATTCCGGTCGTCATTGCAATCAACATGATGGATGTCGTCGAGAAGAACGGCGACAAGATCAATGTGCAGGAGCTTTCCCGTCAGCTCGGCTGCGAGATCGTTGAGATCTCCGCGCTGAAGGGCACCGGAATTGACCAGGCTGCCGAGGCAGCGATCGAAGCTGCAAAGGGCGGAAAGACCCTTCCGCAGCACAATTTCTCCGGGCCTGTTGAGCACGCGATCGCACATATTGAAGAAGCGGTCGTTCACGATATGCCGGAAGAGGAACAGCGCTGGTATGCGATCAAGATCTTTGAGCGTGACGAAAAAGTACTGGAAAAGCTGAACATCCCTGCCGATAAGCAGAAGCACATCGAGGGCGATATCGCAGCAGCGGAGAATGAACTCGATGACGATGCGGAAAGCATTATCACGAATGAGCGGTATAATTATATCGCAGAGGTCATCAAGGGCTGCTACAAGAAAAAGAGCGCCGGACAGCTCTCGTCCTCCGATAAGATCGACAGGATCGTTACACACCGCATCTTCGGCCTGCCGATCTTTGCGGCGATTATGTTTCTCGTTTATCTGATTGCCATGATGGGGCCGGGCGCATGGGCGACTGACTGGACGAATGACAATCTCTTCGGCGATGGCTTCCACCTTTTCGGCATGGGTGCGCAGGAATATGAGGAAAAGGCAGGCGAATATGACGATGCGGCAAATGCTGTCAGCGCATATTATGAGCTGGATCCGGAGGCAGAGGACTTTGATGCGGACAGCGCTCTCGCTGAGATGAAGGAAGTGACTGGCGAGGCCTCCGTAGTCATCACTCTGGAGGATGAGGAAACCCTCGAAACGCTTCAAAAGACGGTGTATTTCGACTCCGTTCCGGCGGATACGAACGAAGATGATGTGATCGGCGTCTCCTTTAAGGAGGGCGTGGAATACTTCGAGAAGAACGGCTTCGATGCGCCGGATCCTGCGGAATACGGCACATTTGTGCCGAGCATCCCGTCGCTGGTTGAGAGCGGCCTTGACAAGGCGGGCGCTGCTGACTGGCTGAAAGGTCTGATCCTTGACGGTATCGTTGCCGGCGTCGGCGCGGTGCTGGGCTTTGTCCCGCAGATGCTCGTACTGTTTCTGCTGCTTGCATTCCTCGAAGCCTGCGGCTATATGGCGCGTATTGCGTTTGTGCTGGACAGAGTGTTCCGCAAATTCGGTCTTTCCGGCAAGTCGTTCATTCCGATGCTGGTCGGTACGGGCTGCGGTGTTCCGGGTATCATGGCGAGCCGTACGATCGAAAACGAGCGTGACCGCCGCATGACGATCATTACCACGACATTCATCCCCTGCGGCGCAAAGGTGCCGTTTATCGCCATGATCGCCGGCGCGATCTTTGGCAAATCCCCGTGGATTGCAGTTTCTGCATATTTCATCGGAATGGCGGCGATCATTATTTCCGGCATCATGCTGAAAAAAACCAAGCTTTTCGCCGGAGATCCGTCACCGTTTGTCATGGAGCTGCCTGCATATCATATGCCGACACTCAGCAATGTTCTGCGTTCGATGTGGGAGCGCGGCTGGTCGTTCATTAAGAAGGCCGGCTCGATTATCCTGATTTCGACGGTTGTGATCTGGTTCCTCTCCCGCTTCGGTACTGTGGACGGCAGCTTTACGATGCTGGAAGAGGATCAGCTTGACAGCTCGCTCCTGGCAAAGATCGGAAGCGCGATCGCGTGGATCTTCATACCGCTCGGCTGGGGCAACTGGCAGAATGCGGTCGCATCGGTCACCGGTCTTGTGGCGAAGGAGAACATTGTCGGCTCAATAGGTGTTCTCTACGGAAACGGCGATCTGACCGTCTGGCAGGAACTTGCACAGACATTCACCCGAGTTACCGGCTTCTCATTCCTTGTATTCAATTTGCTCTGTGCACCCTGCTTTGCTGCAATCGGTGCGATCAGGCGTGAAATGAACAATGCCAAGTGGACCTGCTTCGCGATCCTGTACCAGTGCAGCTTTGCATATGCGATCGCACTGATCATCACACAGCTCGGCAATCTCTTTAGCGGTAATGTCAATGTGATCGGTCTGATCTTTGCAATCGCACTGCTCGCACTGATGCTCTATATGCTGTTTATCAGGAAGTATCAGGAAGCATCCAAGCCGACGGCAAATGGAAAAGCCTGATCTTCCGCGCATTATGAAGGAGGTGTATGTACAATGCTGACATGGATTTCAGAAAATCTCGGAACGATCCTCATTACGATCGGTCTGGTCATTCTGCTTGCACTGATAGTGCTTTCGCTGATCCGTGACAGGAAAAAAGGAAAGACCAGCTGTGGCTGCGGCTGCGCGCATTGTGCGATGCACTGCGCGTGTCATGAAAAATAGTATAAAAAGGGCAGCTCCGGAAAACGGCGCTGCCCTTTTCTAATGTGTGATGCATCAATTCGCAGATCAGAGAAGCTGCCCTGATCAATAGTTCTCGGCGCGGAGCTTGAAATATGCCTGCGGATGTGCACAGACAGGACACATCTTCGGTGCGTTTTTGCCGATGACAATGTGTCCGCAGTTGGAGCATTCCCAGATCATATCGCCGTCGCGGGAGAAGACCAGACCGCCTTCGACATTCGCAAGCAGCTTGCGGTAGCGCTCTTCATGTGCCTTCTCGATCTTTCCGACCATCTCAAAGAGTGCGGCGATGCGGGTAAAGCCCTCTTCCTTCGCGACCTTCGCGAATTCGGCATACATATCCGTCCACTCATAGTTCTCGCCGTCAGCAGCAGCCTTGAGATTTTCGATCGTATCCGGCACCTCGCCGCCGTGCAGCTCTTTGAACCAGATCTTGGCGTGTTCCTTTTCGTTGTTCGCGGTCTCCTCGAAGATCTCCGCAATCTGGACATAGCCCTCCTTGCGAGCCTTGGATGCAAAGTAGGTGTACTTGTTTCTTGCCTGCGATTCGCCTGCAAAAGCCGCCTGTAAATTCGCTTCGGTTCTTGAGCCTTTCAGTTCCATAACATGTTCCTCCTTAGTTAATCGAATGGTATGGTCAGATGTCCGCGCATTGCATTCGGCACATCTTCTTATTATTATATCATAAAATCAGAAAAAATCAATGCTTTTTTTGTGAAAATCCAAAGAAATTGACAAGAGAGAATTTCGTGTGTGAAAATCCGCTTGACAAATCCCGCAAAATCGAATAAAATAAAGTACAGGAGACCTGATGCCCCATAGAAATCCGGTCAGAGAGTATGCGCCGCAGGCTGAAAGCGCATTCCGGAGAGTATCGGCACCGGCAACACTCCCGCGCTCATGACAGAGCGCCCTTTTTGCCCCAAAAAAGTGAGCCCGTTTTCAGGACGGGTTAAGTCGGGTGGCACCGCGGGTTTCCGTATACTGGAATTCTCGTCCCGAAGCAGTCTGCACGGACAGGCGGCTTGGGGGCGTTTTTTATGTCACGCAGTCCGCCGGGGCTGCAAATCTATCAAGGAGGAAAAATCAATGTACCGTACCGTAATGTGCAATGATCTGCGCTCTGAGAACATCGGGCAGACTGTTTCGCTCGCCGGCTGGGTGGATACAATCCGCGATCACGGCGGCGTGCTGTTCCTCGCCCTGCGCGACGAGACCGGCATCACACAGGTCGTCTTTCATGACGATTCGATGCTGAAGGGGATCGGCAGAGAGTGCGTGATCTCCGTGACCGGCAAGGTCGTCGAGCGCGATGCCGAGACAGTTGATCCGAAGCTCGCGACCGGTCTGGTTGAGGTGCTGGTTGAGGAAATGGAGCTGCTCGGCCCGTCGAAGTCGATGCTGCCGTTTATTCCGGCAGAGTCGCTCGATACCCGCGAGGAGGTTCGCCTCAAGTACCGTTACCTCGACCTCAGAAATCCGAAGATCCACGAGAACATCATTCTTCGCTCGAAGGTCATCACCTATCTGCGCCGCAAGATGGAGGAACTCGGCTTCCTCGATATCCAGACGCCGATCCTGACCGCAAGCTCGCCGGAGGGCGCGCGTGACTTCCTCGTCCCGAGCAGAAAGCATAAGGGCAAATTCTATGCACTCCCGCAGGCGCCGCAGCAGTTCAAGCAGCTGCTCATGGTCTCCGGCTTCAACAAGTATTATCAGGTCGCGCCCTGCTTCCGCGATGAGGATGCCCGTCAGGACAGATCGCCCGGAGAATTCTATCAGCTCGACTTTGAGATGGCATTCGCAACGCAGGACGAAGTCCTTGCTGTCTGCGAAAAGGTCATCTCCGAGACTTTCCGTGAATTCAAGCCGGATGCCGTCATCTCAGATGCACCCTTTGAGCGCATTACCTACCGCGACGCAATGTTGAAATACGGTTCGGATAAGCCCGATCTCCGCAACCCGCTGACAATTATTGATCTGACCGATTTCTTTGCAGGGGTCGACTTCCCGATCTTTAAGGGCAAGCCGGTGCGCGGCATTGTCGCGGACTGCGCAGGATGCTCGAAGAAATTCTTTGAGGATTCGCTGAAGTTTGCAACCTCGATCGGCATGAAGGGCCTCGGCTATCTGACCGCCGTCGAAGGACAGTCGAATTTCAAGGGCCCGATCGACAAATTCCTCTCTGACGAACAGCGTGATGAGATTCGCAAGCTCTCTGGCATCAAGGACGGCGAGACTGTGTTCTTCATCTCTGACAAGAAGGGCATCGTGGATAATTACGCCGGACAGATCCGCAGCTGGCTTGGTGAGCGGCTCGATCTGCTGGAGAAGAATGCTTTCCGCTTCTGCTTTGTTGTCGATTTCCCGATGTACGAGATCAACGAGGAAACGCATAAACTCGACTTTACGCACAATCCGTTCTCTATGCCGCAGGGCGGTCTGGATGCACTGGAAAATCAGGATCCGCTGGAGATCCTTGCCTATCAGTATGACCTTGTTTGCAACGGCATTGAGCTGGCCTCCGGCGCAGTCCGCAACCACAGCGTTGATATCATGAAGAAAGCGTTTGCGCTCGCAGGCTATACCGAGGAGGAGCTGGCTGCACGGTTCTCGGCACTCTATACCGCGTTCCAGTACGGCGCACCGCCCCACGCAGGCATGGCACCCGGCATCGACCGCATGATTATGCTGCTGGCCGATACCGAAACGATCCGCAATGTCATCGCATTCCCGCTCAACGGCAATGCACAGGATCTTCTGCTCGGCGCACCGTCGCAGGTTACAGAGCAACAGCTTCGTGAAGCGAATGTCCAGATCCGCGAGGAAGCGTGATCGGCAAGGCAACACGCGGGATTCCTCTGCGCACAGACGCAGAGGAATCCGCATTTTGAGAGGATGATACAGCGTGCAGGATGAACCGAAGAAAATACCGGAAGATCCGGGCGAAAAGCACCGGACGACTGAAAGCTCCGCGCTGCGCAATGCATGGGAGATCGAAGCGAAAGCCCGCCGCGAGGCAGAACTGAAGGAGCGCGAACGCCAGGCCGCCGAAGCTGAAGCTGCATACCAGGCACGCGAGGAATATGCCAAGGAGCTGGCCGAGGAAAAGGTCGATCTGATCCGCTTGAAACAGGGTGTCATTTCGGAGAGCGACAAAGTCTTTCGCGAAGAATCGCCCGAAAAGCATTACACCGTCTGGCAGCGTATCGGCAACTGGTTTTATCATTCGAAATGGTGGCTGGGCATTGCGACCTTCATCGGTCTGGTCGTCGCATTTCTGATCTATGACTTTGTGACGCGTGTCGATCCGGATGTGCGTGTGCTGCTGCTCTCAGACTGCCCGGCGCTTTATGCACAGTCCGAGACGCTTGAAACATGGCTGGGCAGCAAATGTCCCGATTATAATGATGACAAAAAGGTCATCGTGCAGTCGGTGTATATTCCGGTCTCGAAGGAGTCAATGGAGAACAGCGGTAACTATTCCGCGGCGTATAATTCACAGCTGCTCGTGCAGTTCCAGACGTGTACCTGTATGCTCGTTCTGGTTGATCCGGAGGCGGAGAAGTATTTGCAGCCGGAAGATATGTTCCTTGATATGACAAAGATCTATCCGGACTGCCCCTACGCAGAAGGACGCCGGCTTCTCATTGACGGCACAAACTTCGCAGAGCTGATCGGTATGACGGAACCGCTGCACAAGGGAACTTATCTGACGCTTCGCATCCCTGCAGAGAATATGAATTCGCAGGAGGAGAATCAGGAGGCATATGACCGCGCAAAGGCGCTGCTCGACAGCATTCTCGAAGAACTGAAGCCCGTATCATAACTGCATGGCCCGGAGGCGTTCTGCTTTCGGGCTTTTTGATGCCGGAAAACCATAGACAGAGATTTTTTTCGGAAAACCCCTTGTAAAATCCGGCGGAATCATGTATAATAAAAATGTATGCATTTTGTCAGATTCCAAACAAGCCAAAAGGAGGTATTTCATGGCAAACAAATCGTCAAAACCGGCTGCGGCCGCATCTGCCCCTGCTGCCGGGGGTGGGATCGCCGGCTGGTTTTCACGCAACTGGTGTTATGTGCTCGCATTTTTCCTGCCGGTTGCGCTCATTTACATTGCATACCTGATATTCGGATTGTATCCTGCGGGTGAGCATTCGGTGCTCTGTCTCGATCTTAATGGACAGTATGTCTATTATTTTGAGACACTCCGCGATGCGTTCCACGGCGACGGCAGTATTCTCTACAACTGGTCGCGCAATCTCTCCGGCGGTTTTCAGGGCGTCATCGGCTATTATCTTGCTTCGCCCTTTACGCTGATCGTGATGCTGCTGCCGCGGACAATGATCCTCGGCGCTTTGCTCATCATGATCCTCGCAAAGCTCGGTACGGCTTCGCTTGCATTCTGCTATTATGCGCGGAAATCCAAGCATGTTACCCCGCTGATGGGCGTCATGCTCGGCTCGATGTTCGGTATGTGTGCTTACGGCATTATCCAGACGATCGACCCGATGTGGCTTGACGGTCTGGTGTTCCTGCCTTTCATTGCGCTCGGCGTTGAGTATCTGATCGACGACGGCAGAAAGCTCAATTATATCATCCCGCTGGCACTGATGTGTGTGTCAAACTTCTATATCGGCTTCATGTGCTGCATCTTCACCGGACTTTACTTCATTTACTATTTCTTCTTCGGTTCGGACAAGATCAAGTTCATGACTGGCAAGGACAGAAAGGCCGCGCTTATGACATTCCTGCGCATGGCCTATGCGACCGCCGTTGCGCTCTGCTGCGCGGCATTCATGATCCTGCCGGTCTATAATGCGCTGGCGCTCGGTAAATTTGATTTCACCAAGCCGGACTGGAGCTATAAGAGTCAGTTCAATGTATTGGATTTCATTGCACAGTTTACCTGTGTGAATCAGTACAGCTCGGTCAATGTGCAGGGCAAGCCGGAGATTTACTGCGGCGCGCTCGCAGCACTCTGTATGCCGCTCTATTTCCTGAACAAGCGTGTGCCGCTGAAGAAGAAACTCGGCTATGCATTCCTTCTGGTGTCGCTGTTCATCTGCATGATGGCGCGTCCGATTGATATGCTCTGGCACGGCGGACAGATGCCGAACTGGCTGCCCTTCCGCTATTCCTTCGTATTCTCCTTCGTGATGCTCAGCATGGCGGCGAATGTGCTGCACTATGCAACGAACATCAAGAGCTGGCATATTGGCGCAAGCTACGGCGGCTTCTTCGTCATTCTCATGATCATCAACCATTATGTCGGTCTGGGCGCGGATAAGCTCATCAATGAGCACAACCGGCTGCTCGTTGATCAGAAAGGCGCTGTATATCTCGATGCGTTCAAGTCTGTCTGGCTGACGCTGCTCTTCCTGGCAATCTACTGCTTCTTCGTCTATCTGTTGACGAAAAAGAATCCGACCAAGGGAATGTCGATCGCGGTCATGGTCAGTCTGCTGGCTGTCGTCAGCGTCGAGCTGACATATAATGCCAAATGCGAGTTTTCCGCGATCCACAAGGAGGTTTCGTATTCCAGCAGAAAGTCCTACCGTGAATATGTCCAGTCCGGACGCGATCTGGTAGACAGGCTCTATGAATACGATGACGGCTTCTACCGCGCTGAAAAGACCTATACGCGCACCGTGAATGACGACGCGGGCTTCAAGCTGCGCGGCATCACGCATTCCAGCTCGGTCATGAACGCGAAGATCCTGACCTATATCGAGACAATGGGCTATGCAGCAAGCACCTATTATTCCCGTTATGACGGCTGTACGCCGATCGCGGATTCGGTGCTGGGCATCAAATATGTCTTTGACAAGGGTGAAAATTCCAATCTGCTCCGGGCAGATAAGCTGGCGGAGGAAGGCCTCGATGTCGGTGCGGCTTACGAGAAGGTCTATGACGACAAGGCGAAATCGCAGTCCGAAGAGGAATTCGATGTAGGCGTTTACAAGAATCCCAATGCGCTCGGCATCGGCTATATGGTCAGCGAAGATATCCTCCGTGTCAATGCATTCGGCAATGATAATCCGTTTAACAGCCAGAACATCCTGATGAGTACCATTAGCGGCAACACCACCTTTACGCAGGGCGGCGGCTTTGATGACTGGCACAAGTATTACAAGCCGCTCACTGTGACAAAGGAAATGCGGCTGAATCAGGTCTATACAGAGCCCTACGGCAGTCAGACCAACTATCGTGAGATCAAGAAGGAGGACGGCAGCCACGCAGATGACCCGACCGTCGATATCTTCCTTGAGACGGAAACGGCCGAGCCGCTTTATATGTTCTTCAAAACGGAGAATCAAAGCAAGGTCAATCTCTGGCTCTCAGATCAGTGGAATGAGGAAGTTCAGCCGATGAACAATGTGGACGGCTCTGCCGCGAAGTCGCTCGGTGCTTACTTCGAGACTGATAACTACAAGATCGTATATCTCGGCACATATCCGCAGGGACAGCAGCTTCAGCTTCGCATGACGCTTCTGACCGATGCAGCCGGAACGAAAGAAAAATATACGATCATCAAGGACTTCTTCTTCATGCATTTTGATTCCGATCTCTTTGAGCAGGATATCCAGCCGCTTAAGGCGGAAGCGCAGCAGTGGCAGCTGACCAAGAGCGGCGGAAGAACGCTGGAGGGAAAGATCACTGCGAAAGAAGGACAGATCATGATGACCTCGATCCCGGCAGAACCGGGCTGGAAGGTCTGGGTGGACGGCAAGCCCTATCAGTACGACGAGGTCATTGATGGCAAGCAGGTGCAGTCGAACTATGTCACACTGTTCCAGGCGATGATCGGCGTCAGACTCACGCCCGGTGAGCATACCGTCAAAATGCGCTATACGCCGCCCGGATTCACGACCGGTCTGTTTACGCTGGTCTGCGGCATCTTCTGTATGGTGATGTTCTATATTTACGACAGAGATAACAATGTGGTGCTGGCGAAGATCCGCTCGAACCGCAAGAAGGGCATCTATGAGCTTGAGTATGAGGACGATCCGGATCCGTCTGTGCTGGAAAGAGCAAAGAGAGCGGAGCAGGAGAAGAAAGCCAAGCAGATCGAAGAGATATCAGAGAACATGGTCGCTGATGAGCTCCGGAAGCTGAAGGAGCTGATGGATGAAGGCGTCCTGTCGAAAGAGGAGTTTGACGAGCAGAAGAGAAAGCTCCTGAACAAGAAAAAATAAATCAGTTGATTTATGGATTTCACAAAAGCAGCATCCCGACCGTATCACAGCGGCCGGGATGCTTTTTTGTTGCTCATACAAACCTGATACAATCAGGAGCCGGATACGAAAGCTCTCCGGAAGCGAATGAAAATCCAATGGAATGAAAGACAGAGCGTGAAATAGCGGTGAACAGCAGCAAACCGGATGTGCTCCGTGAAACCCGGCCGAAGGAGGCGGCTGGAATTGTTTCGGCGTGTCGGGCATAGAATACAGCATAATGCAACGCGAAAGGAGCTCTGCCATGAACCGTCAGGAATTTGAGGACACCGCCCGCCGCTATCGCGAGGAGCTGTTCCGGATGTATGCAAGTCAGAATCCCGCTGCTCCGCCGCCGAAGCCGCAGCCGCGAACTGTAACGCCGTCTGTGCCGGACATCGCCGTACAGCCTGAAACTGTCCCCGTGCAGGCGTCGCTTCCCGCTGATCTGCCGCCGGAGCAGTCCTTGCGGGAAACGCCTGTTCCTCCGCAGAATCCTGCGCAGGAAACGGAACCCGAACCATCGGAGGCGCCCGGCTTACCCAAGCGCGATTATACCGGCATCATCCGCGTCCATACCGCGACAGCACAGGGCGCAAGGCCGGTCTTCGGCGCTGCTGTTATCATCACACGCATCGTGCAGGGAGATCCGGAGCTGATCTCGCTCCAGTCCACCGACGAGAGCGGGAATATTGAGCCGGTGCAGGTGCCCGCACCGCAGCCTTCCGCCGATCAGCGGAACCCGCAGTCCTTTTTCTATGATATCACTGTGCAGGCAAAGGGTTATTACCGTGAACACAGTGCAGATGTGCCGGTTTTTCCGCATATTACCTCGGTGCAGAATTTTGATCTGATTCCGCTGCCAGCCGGTGCCGACGAGCCCGATACAGGCGGCGACCTGACATTCTATAACAATATGCAGCGATACTGAGAGGGGCGGTGCAAATGCTCAGCGGAGAAGTATTTATTCCGGAAACGATCACTGTGCATCTTGGCACACCCGATTCGGATGCTGCCAATGTCACGGTCCCCTACATCAGCTATCTGAAAAATGTTGCGAGCAGCGAGATCTTCCCGACATGGCCGGAAAATGCGCTGCGCGCCAATATATATGTGATCAACACCTTTGCGCTCAACCGCATTTTTACGGAATGGTACCGTTCCCGCGGCTATCCTTTCGATATCACCAGTTCCACGCAGTACGATCAGGCATTCTTTTACGGACGGGAGATCTTTGAGAATATCAGCAATCTCACGGATGAGCTTGTGCGGTCGTATATTCGGCGGCGAGGCAGTTATGAACCGCTCTTTGCCGCATTCTGCGACGGCTCGCACACGAGCTGTGCAGGGCTTTCGCAGTGGGGGACGGTCGGCCTCGCGAATCAGGGGCTGATTCCCTATGATATCCTGCAGCATTTCTACGGCGAGGATATTGACATAGTCCGCGCACGGGAGATCCGTGCGCCTGCGCCGAGTTACCCGGGCGTTCCGCAGACGGAAGGTATGGTCGGGCGCGATGTGCAGACGATCCAGATTCAGCTCAACCGCATCTCCGGCAATTTTCCTGCGATTCAAAAGATTCCGGATACGGACGGCATTTATGATGCGCGGACTGCTGCGGCGGTGCAGGAATTTCAGTCGATTTTCGGCCTGCCGGTCAGCGGAACGGTCGATGAGTCGACATGGAACCAGCTCTCGTATATTTATGTCAGTGTGAAGAAACTCGCGGAGCTGAAATCGGAGGGGCTGGATTATGCGGAGCTGAACCGTTCGTTTCCGGCAGTGCTGCGCGAGGGCGATTACGGCAATGCGGTTCGGGCGTTTCAGTATTATCTTGCAGTCATCGGGGCATACTATGCAAGTGTGATTCCCATTCACATCAGCGGCAGCTTTGATGCAGAAACAGCTTCAGCGGTGCGCTCCTTCCAGCAGACCTATGGCCTTCCGCAGACCGGCATTGCCGATCGCCGCACATGGAATGATATCTACCGCGCGTATGCGGGCATTCTGGCCTCCGAGCCACCGGAGGAGTGCGTCCGGCTTTATCCGAATACGGTACTGCGTGAGGGTGTCCACAGCGAGAATGTGAAATTATTGCAGCAATATCTGACATACATATCAAAATATGATCCGAACATTCAGCCGATCTCCGACACCGGCTATTTCGGCCCGCTGACGCGCGCAGCGGTGCAGGCATTTCAGCGCGAATACGGCCTGACGGCAGACGGGCAGGTCGGTGTGGTGACATGGGATGCGATCACGGGCGTCTATTCTGAGATGAAATGCGGCGCGGGCAAACGGCCGTATCAGGCACCGGGGTATATTATTCGATGAGGAGGAAATACTGATGCTGTATACTGAGGAACAGAAGCAGGAGCATATTGAGGAAATTCTGACGCTGCTGTATCAGATCGCTCTGCACGACAGCCGCATTCCGATTGTGCTGCCGGGAAAGACATATACCGAGGAGGCAGCACTGGCGGTGCGGGCATTTCAGGAGGAATATGGTCTCCCGGTGACCGGAGAGATCGACGATGCGACATGGAATGCGATTGCAGCGGCATATCATTCGCTGCTGGATGCAGCGCAGCCGCTGATGTTGTTTCCGGCGGGGGCTTTTGTTTTGCAGGAGGGCGACCGCGGAGATCTGGTGCATCTTGTGCAGATATTGATCCGGCTGGCGGCGGGACATTATGCGAATCTTGAGCCTATTCCGGTAACAGGTATTTTCGATGCGCAGACGGCGGCGGCGGTACGGCAGCTTCAGCACATTGCCGGATTGCCGGAGAGCGGCAAAGTTGACCGGCTGACATGGAACCGTCTGGCGGCGCTGATCAACAGTCTGCCGCTGCGCATATGATCCCGCAGAGAGCGAATGAATGAGGAGGTGCGAAATGCAGAAGCCTTATCGGGAACCGATGTTTGCAGTACTGGTGTCAGCGGGTGCCGTGCTGATTCTGTTTGCTGCACTGCTCCTGCATCTCGCACCGGTTTGCGCGGCGCTGCTCCGGCTGCTGCAAACGCTTCGGCCGCTGCTGCTCGGTGCTTTGTTTGCGTCGATGCTGGAGCCTTCCTACCGCCGTCTGCTGACTGATTTTACTGTCTTTGCGGAGCGGCACCATTTCCGGCATACGAGTTGGATCCGGCCTGTCTCGCTGATCGGCGCGATCCTTCCTCCCGTACTGATTCTCGTTAGCGTGATCTGTCTGCTGATCCCGCAGATCATCCGCTCGGTGCAGTTGATTTCCGGCAATCTCGGCAGCTACAGTGAAACGCTGCGATGCTGGTTCCGGAGCTATTCCGACACGGCACTTGCTGTACTTCTTCCGCAGGAAAAGCTGAGCGCCATGCTGGATGAATTGCAGGACAAGCTTCCGGATGTGTTTGTGAAAACATATGATTATACTGCTGCGTTGGTGCGGGTGCTGCTGGATATCGGCATTGGGGCCGTGTTCTCGCTTTATCTGCTAGCGGATGCGCATCAGATTCGCCGGCGGTTGGATACACTTTGCCGCAGCCGTCACAGTCATGCGAATCTGCGGGTGGCTTTGCGCCGCGGAAGGCTTGTCTGTGAGACATTCGCGTGCTTTCTCAGTTCACAGTGCAAGGAATCACTGATTCTCGGCGGGCTCTGCTGGTGCGGGATGACGCTGTTCCGGTTTCCGTATCCGGCGCTTATCAGCGCGGTCATCGGCATCACAAATATTGTACCGTATATCGGGCCGCTCGTGGGTACGGTTCCCTGTGCGCTGCTTCTGCTGTTGGTGAAGCCTTCAGCGGTGATCTGGTTTTTGTTGTATATTGTGATATTGCAGCAAATCGAGAGCAATCTGATCTATCCGCGGGTGATCGGGCATTCGATCGGACTGCCGCCCGCATGGGTGCTTGCGGCAATCATTATCGGCGGGGGCTTGTTCGGCATGGCGGGGATGCTGCTTGGTGTACCGGCAGCCGCCGTACTGTATGCGGCATTATTTGCCGATCGGCGGGCAGAAGCCGAAGCCGGAGGCTAAAGTTTTCCGGAAGTGAACAGCAGTTGGCCTTACCGATTGACCTGAAATGGGCGTTAATTATCCGGGCTGTTTGTGGGCATCGCACAAAAAGGACGCGGTAATTTCAGCGTTTTAACGCTTTCAATCTTCGCGTCTATGTGTTATAATATTCTTGCAGGAACACAACGATATTGCCTGCATGATCCGTCGATGCCCGCAAAACCGGAGGTGCTGAAAATGAAGTCAAGGATAAAAAAACTGACAGCAGGAATTCTCTCCGCCGTGATGCTTTCCGCCGCAATGCCCGTGCAGGATGTGTCTGCCGCAGTGTCAGCATCAAAGCTCGAGCAATTCCGCGCAAAGATCTATAACGCATGGAACACAGGCCAGACTACGGTCGCGCTCAGCTCTCTGCGCATGCCATTTTCAGATGTCGCAGATGCTTATTATGAAATGCTCTATACTGATGCGGAATGGTTCTTTGTCAGCTCGTCATTCCGGTACGGGCTTTCTCTGTCCGGTGCCTATGTCGCCACGCTTCAGGTCGAATACAGCATAGATACATCCGAAATTCCTGCCCGTAAGGAAGAATTCAGCGCCGGTGTGATGCGCATTCTCTCCGGTGTTCAGGATTCGTGGAGCGATGCGGAAAAGGTGCTGTATCTGCATGATTATCTTGCGGAGTATTGCAGCTATGATCTGACCTATCAAAATATGGATGCCTATACCGCGATTGTCAACGGCAGTACGATCTGTCAGGGTTATGCGTTGGCAATGTGCGTGCTGTGCAGAGAGCTTGGCATTCCCTGCTATACGATCACCAGCGATGAACTGAACCATATGTGGAATATTGTTCAGATCGACGGCAAATGGTATCATCTCGATGTGACCTATGATGACAGCGCGCCGGATATGCTTGGCCATGCCGTGCATGACTATGTGCTGCAAAGTGATGCAGCGATGTATACCGATGAGTATCATCATGCGGATGACTGGAACCATTTCTCGAATGGCAATGAGATCGTCTGCGATTCCGATCTCTATGCAGATGCATTCTGGCGCGGTGCGAGCGATACTGTGGAATGGCTGGATGACGGTTCAAATGTTTATGCAGTCAGCGTGGATCCCGATGATGTTCGGACCGGTGCAGATGTGAAGGCAACAATTTACCGCAGAATGCCGGACGGTACGGTTACGCCGCTCAAGATCGTGAGCGGCGCATGGCAATCGGGGGCCGGATATGTCTATCCGCTCTCCTATGTCAGCACGCAGGTTTATAATGATCTGATTTATTTTCATACGGCGGACAGCATTTATGCGATGACGCTGGACGGCGACAATACCGAATTGGTCTATACACTCAGCAATGCGGAAAAGAAGCAGGGCAGCATCTACGGCATGGTGATCGACGATGACGGCCTGCTGACTTATCAGATCATGCCGACAGCTTACTACGCCGATGATAACTTGCAGATGGATACTCGATTCGGCACATTGCAGCTTGAAAAGACAGAACCGACCGTGGAAACGACTACGACAACCATTATTACAACGACTACCACTACAACGGTGCCGGTCACGACAACGGCGATGACGACTACGACAACGACACGGCCGGCTGCGACAACAGTGCGCCCAGCTACGACAACGGCGGTGCCGACCACAACAACGGCACATCTGACTACGACAACGACACGGCCGGTTGCGACAACAGTGCGACCAGCTACGACAACGGCGCGTCCGACTACGACGACAGCGCGCCCGGCTACAACAACAGCGCGTCCAACTACGACGACAGCACGCCCGGCTACGACAACAGCGCGTCCAACTACGACGACAGCACGCCCGGCTACGACAACAGCGCGCCCGGCTACGACAACAGCGCGTCCGGCTACAACAACGGCGCGCCCGACTACGACAACAGTGCGTCCGGTTACGACAACGGCGCGTCCGGCTACGACAACGGTGAGCCCGGCTACGACAACGGCGGTGCCGACCACAACAACGGCGTTGCCGACAACAGCAGTCCAGACTACGACCGTGCCGGTACCGACTACAACGACCGTGAGCGAAACAACAACCGTTACAACTACGGAAACAGTGCCGGAACCGCTGGAAATAACGCTGGCTGGCGATGTGAATCTTGACGGTGAAATTGATGTGGTCGATGTGGTATTGCTGGCTTGCTATCTGGTTGAAAGGCCGGATGCGGTCGTAACAAAGCAGGGCAAGCTGAATGCCGATCTAAACGGCAACGGTTCGCCGGATCAGGAAGATATTACGCTGATCCTGAAAATAATCGCAAAGCTGTAATACTTTATATCATGAATCGGCTCCGCTTGATGCGGAGCCGATTTTGTGTTATTTGCGATTCGGATGGATATCCTGATACAGCAGGCCGCATTCGCGGCAGTACCATATCAGTCTGCCCGCACGCTGCACCGGAAGTGTGATCTGCATATCCCATTCCGGATATTGCCGGAATATCATGATACAGCTGTCATTGACATAGGCAGCAAAGGAAATGAAATGCTCCTTGGTCATGGGATGTGCGGAGGTGATATACCATTCTCCGTCTATATCTTCAACTTTCAGCATTTCATGTTCGGCAGCTTTGCGGAGCTCCGGTGCAGAGAGCTTACTGCCGCAGCAAGTGACTGCCGCAGCGGATGAGGCGGTTATGATATTTCCGCAGCAGCCGCATACATAAAACCTTGTTTTCTTCATATTTCCGTTCTCGCTTTCATTTTTATTGATTTCGCCGCTGAGCAGGATATTGATATCCGTGCCGAACACATCAGCCAGTGCGTTCAGCAGCGAAATATCGGGGCAGCCTTTTCCGTTTTCCCATTTTGAGACGGCCTTGTCGCCGATATGGATGCGCTCAGCAAGCTGTTTTTGTGTCATGCCGTGTACAGTTCTGAGTTGCCTGATGAGTCTGCCTGTTTTGATCGGATCCATGGTATCACATCCTTCGGTTGAGTATAGAGGCAGCATCGAGCAAAGTCCGCCTGACGGTATGGCGGCACATCTGCTTGCATATTTTCGCCATCTTGCAAAGTGGCTTTTTCATTTTCTGCGGGAAACATTTTTCTCACCGGTCAGATTACCGGAGTCATTCTTCCGTCAGAATTGTGTTTTTATTATACATGAAGATGCGTGTTTCGTCAATCCACGCTCCGTAGAGCGTTTGTGCTGGCCACGCTGTTCAGGAGTGCGCATATTCTTCGGTTACATTTATCTGCAGCAACAGCTCTGTGCAGATGAAAAAAGGATGCCGGCATGACCGGCATCCTTTGGGGGTTACGACTGAGATATCATGACCGTATATTTTCCGTTTTCAAGATCGCCGACCGAGATTGAGATACCGGTCTCGACCGTCTGATAGCCGTTGCGGTCATACCAGTGAAAGCCGCTGATTCTGCCGTCAATTATATCGCCGCTGCGGAAGAAGCCGCCGCCCTCGGCATCGTTCGCAAGCCGCAGCACGCGCTGTTTGGAATTGCTTGGATCATACATTCTGGAGTAGTTTTCATACTGGAACATCAGCCCGAAGCGGGAAGCCTCGGCGTGCAGAACGCGGATACCGCCGTTGTCGAATTTGCCCCACCAGTTCGGATTGTTTCCCTCGATCGTTGCATATTCGATCACCATAAATTCGCTGAAAAATCCGTTCAGATCGTAGCGGGGAATGATGATGCAGTTCCCTTCTGCCTGTGAGGACTTCAGATTGTAGACCTGCGTGCCGCCGGTGTAGACATGGATCTGTGAGGGCTTATACCAGCCAAGCATCAGCTTGGAGAATGCACACATATCAAACCGTGCATCGTCCATCATCTCCCAGCCAGCCTGACCGTGCAGCCCTTCCCAGTCATCCGCTGCATTCTGGTATTTATAATAATCCGGCAGTCCCATGCCGTGACCGAGCTCGTGGATCCATGTGCTGTTGTATTCGATCTTGTCGGAGGGTGCCGTATTGCCGAGGATGATATTGCCCGGTTTGATGCCGTCATAGAGGTTGTCTCCCCGATATTGGCCGGAGCAGGGCCACCAGCCATCATCGGAAGCCGTGTCCGCTACGGAGAGCAGGATCGTATCCATGATTTTGTCGCCGTTGACATCATAACGAGTGAAATCAATCTCATTATCCATGTCCGTCATCAGCTCATCCAGCAGTTGGGTCGAATTTGCCCAGTAATTCCCGCTTGCATCCATATAGACATAATCGGTGGAATTATACCGCGCCGTATAGCGGTAGATCTCCGCGTTCATTGTCAGTGCACCGTAGGACGACCGTTCGTAATAGCCGATTACGCTTTCCAGCGGATAGGCTGGATCCTCCGGATTGCCGGGGGAGAAGGATGTCTGATAGATTTCCTCGGTTGTATAATTCTGCGAGAATTTGCAGTCCGGGAATTCGACAACGAGCATCAGCAGCATATTTTTTCCCTGACTTCGCAGCGAGGGGTATAACTGGCTGATCGGCGGTGTGATACAGTCCTCATCTTCGTGCTCCGCATATATGATTTCCGGTTCATAAAGGCCGAGTGCCGCACGCTTAATGAGTGTCAGATCCACGGCATTGACGCATCCGTCCGCATTCAGGTCCGCATAATACGCCATACTCCGCTCTTCGCCGTCCCAACCTTTCACCGTCAGCTGATCCAGCTGTATACCGTTATAGATCAGTGACTGCTCCAGAATAGTCACATCGCCGATATCAATCGATCCGTTTTGGGTCAGGTCTCCGCGTTGACCGACTGCTGTCCGGATCATCTCTGCGCCTGCCGAAAAAGTCGGCAGCACGGCTGCTGCGCAGATCCCCGCGAGCAGCCCACAGAGAAGCCGTTTGCATTTTTTAATCATCAGAAAACCTCCCGTGTCAGTTTTTTCTCGGAATGAATCTTCATTCTCTGCCCATTATACTATATTGTTTCTGCATTGTCAATGATGCATTGTATATTCTGCATGGGCGATCCCGCAATCAAATGAAAATGATAAACGCATTTTGTTCGCTGCAAAAATGGATTCCAGAAGATTCCTATGATAATCTTTGCATTGCCGCTTATAATACTAGCACGGCAGCAATCACATGAAACGACTGCAATCGGGCAGCCGTTCCGCAATTCGGCTGTCGTTAGCGCATACGCGCTGGAAAAGGAGAGAATTACCATGAAGGGTGAAATGACACAGAAGGGCAAGGAAGCGCTTGAGCGTTTCAAGATGGAATCTGCAAGTGAGGTCGGCGTTTCGCTGAACAACGGCTATAACGGTGATCTGACCTCCCGACAGGCTGGTTCGATTGGCGGACAGATGGTCAA
>JAKSPK010000024.1 GCA_024404875.1 Oscillospiraceae bacterium | reverse complement strand
TCGGCGCACCGACGAACAGATAAGTACCGGCATTCAGCAGCCCGTCAATGATCGGCGGCTTGCGCTGAAAGATCCGCTCGTACAGCTCTTTCATCGAGATCGTTGCGAGAAAGGTCGGATCGAGCATCCGCAGCATTTCAAGCTGCATCTGGGAGAGCTGTTCCAGCGGAGCCGGTTCCGCTGCGGTGTTCTGTGCAATGGGTTCCTTCTGATCTGTCATGTTCGCCCTCCTTTCTCAAATCTTGACCGGAATCGGACGGAGGACGCCCTGTTTCGGGGCGTCCTTCTCCGGCTCCGGAATAGAAGACTGGTTGAAAAAGTCCGCCATACTCTGCACATTGATAAGGATTTTGCCGCGCCCGACGCGCACCGCTTTGACCGCGCCGGTCAGAGCGAGCTGACGGCAGTAATGCTGGCTGATGCCGAAGATCTCGGCGCATTCGATAATCCCTTTCATAACGGGAACATTGTTGTTCTGATTCAGCATCATGTTCATGTAATTACCTCTCTTTCTCTCGGCGCTGTATCAAACAGCTGTTACATCCACTTCTGCTTCTTTGAGGACATTCAGGGATTGCTCGACTTGCTGTCTGTAATTTTGTCGATGATCTGCCTGATCTCCCGGCGCTTGTCCTCCGGCAGTTCAACGCGCATCCAGCGGGTAATTGTCGGCTCGGAGATGCCGAGCTGCATTGCAATCTCCCAGAAATACCCCCCTTTCTGTGCTGCATAGTCACGAATGTCCTGATTTGCCTTCTTCATTGTTGTTCCCCCTTCCTATGGTTCCGCAAAGCTTCTGAAAATTATCTGCTTCACCCCCTTGACAAACCAATCACAATCTGCTATAATGACAATAGTGATGATTGGCGATAATACCATTGTACTACGCCAAATATAATTTGTCAAGTGGTTCCGCCGATGATACACATTTGGAATTTGCGAACGGAGGTTTACGCCAAATGGACATCAGCATATTCACAGAACGAGTCAGAGAACTGCGCGGAGAGCGTTCACAACGGGAAGTCGCAGAGGGAATCGGCATTACACAGCAGACCTACGGGCGATATGAAAACGGCGCCCGCCGTCCGGATTTGGAGATCATCGAGCGTATGGCTGTCTTTTTTGAGGTTTCCGCCGATTATCTCCTTGGACTAAAAAATGTTCGCACACCTGATTACAACATTCAGGCCGCAAGCGGCGTAACCGGATTATCGCAGGAAACGATAGAGCATATCTGGGAATTGATCGGTAATCCGATGTTTCCCGAAACGGAGTACCTTCTGAATATGATTATTCAGTATATCTCTCCGGGAATGCTGATAAATGCCATTAAAGCGCATGACCATGTCATGAAAATCTACACGCTGCGATCAAAGCTGCTGCAAAAGTATAACAAAGAAATGAATACCGATCTGCCCTTATCACTGCTGGATGCAGATGAGTATGATTTTGCAGAGGCCCGGCGACTTGGATTATCGGATGAATTAGAAAAGTTTGCACTTTACTTTGATGTTACCTTGATTCTGTACTATGAAACACAGTTCAAAGAGCCAGATTCTGATGATGAGAAACAGCGTTTAATCTATTACGCGCAAAGCAAGGAATACGCCGGGCTGCAAATGGATTTGTCCAATCTGATGCGAACAAGTCTGGAAAGGTCTGTTGTTGAAAGAATGCGCAGGCTCGAACAAGAGCTGTTTCAGCGCGGCGAGTATCTAAATGATGCAACAGAGGAAGTGTTTGGCAAAATCTGTGAAGAGATCCTAAAAGTCAACGGAAAAGATGTAATGGAACGAATTCACAGCGTTAAGAATCGTTCTGAATCAGATGAATCGGAGGATTTGATGCAGTCTGATAATAATGGTTGAATCGAAAGGAGCGGACTGAACATGGCACGAATCGAACCGAGAAAGAACAAGCAGGGCGAGATTATCTCCTACCGAATCCGTGTCTATCGCGGATATGATGACGAAGGTCACAAGCTGAAACCTTTTGAAACCACTTGGAAAGTGCCGGAGGGCTGGACGGAGAAGCGCATCCAGAAAGAATTGCAGAAGGTTGCGGCTGACTTTGAGAACCGCTGCCAGCAAGGCGAGGTCTGCTCGGAGCAGGACATGAAACTGTCCAAGTTCTGCGGAATGTATCTCGATTTGGTAAAGAATTCGCTTGCACCTCGCACTCTGGAAGCGTACACTGATTATATCAACAAGCTCATTATTCCGGCGCTCGGTCATATGAAGCTCTCGGAGATCAAGCCCGTCCATGTGCAGCGCTTTGTGCAGATGATCGCCGAAACGCCCAAGCCAAACGGAAAGATGCCCGCAGCATCGACCGTACAGCGGAAACTGGTCTGCTTGCAAAGCATCATGCGGCAGGCGGTCAAGCTCGGTATCATCCCCAGCAGTCCGGCAGATTCCAAGAAGCTGACGCTGCCGAAGGTCGTGCAGCCGGCAGTGGAGATCTTCAGCAAACAGGAAGCAACGGCAATCGTTGATGCCTTGCAGAATGAACCGCTGCAATTCCAGGTCTGTATTCAGCTTGCAATCATCTCCGGCGCTCGTCTGGGCGAACTGGTCGCTCTGAAATTCGCAGATGCCGACTGCGAGAATCACAAGGTTCTGTTTCAGCGGTCCGCATACAAGCTGCGCGGCAAGCCGACTGCAACCAAACCGCCGAAGGACTACGATGTCCGCATCGTATCTATTACGCCGGAGGTCTCCGCTCTGATCCAACTCCTGAAAGAGGAAAAGCAGCATATTGCAGAGGAGCTTGGTACAGCCTGGCACGATGAGGGCTGGATGTTCACGCAATGGGACGGCACCGTCATGCACAATCAGACGCCGTCCAAGCAGTTCAGGAAGTTTTTGAAGCGCAACGGCTTCAAAGTCCGCAAGTTTCACTGCCTGCGGCACACCTCGGCAACTTTGCTGCTGTATTCCGGCGTGAACCTTCAGCAGGTGAAGTCGCGGCTCGGTCACAGCAATCTCGCAACGACACAGCGCTATCTCCACGCGATCAAGGACGCGGATACAGAAGCAGCCAATGCATTGCAGGCCATGCTTATTTCTCAGCATAAGAAGCCTGATGAGACATCCGGCGACGATAACCGTAAGGCAGAATAAGCAAGAAAAGAGGAATTCACCCAAGCCGGCGAATTCCTCTTTTGCGTGTAGAGCCCTCATAGAGCCCTCAAACAGTGTCCCAAAGAAAATACGCTGTTCTCCCAATACAGGAAAACAGCGTATTTACGAAATATTCATGAGTGAGAAATGAGGGGTTCGAACCCTCGACCCTCTCCTTAAAAGGGAGATGCTCTGCCAACTGAGCTAATTTCTCAAATCACACAATTTATTATACCATATTTGGATCAAAAAGTCAAGTGCTTTCCATGAATTTTTTTGATTATCAAAGACTGTATATTGACGAAATATATTGGAGATAGATTGCAGATGTTGCTGCAATCGGTATTGCAGCAGCATCCGGATAAAAAAATTGCGGGGAAGACTATACAGCCTCCCCGCAATGCGTAAAATCAAACACCAAACTTCGTGGTCAGAACCGGAACGCCGACGCCCATCGTAGAAGCGACGGTGACAGAGCGGAGGTAGGTACCCTTTGCTGCTGCCGGCTTTGCCTTGACGACTGCTTCGAGCAGTGTGTTGAAGTTCTCCTCAAGCTTCTCAGTGCCGAAGGAAACCTTGCCGATCGGGCAGTGAATGATGTTGGATTTGTCGAGTCTGTACTCGATCTTACCGGCCTTTGCCTCCTGGACTGCCTTTGCGACATCCGGAGAAACAGTACCGGCCTTCGGGTTCGGCATCATGCCGCGCGGGCCGAGGATCTTACCGAGACGGCCGACGACGCCCATCATGTCCGGAGAAGCGATGACGACATCGAACTCCATCCAGCCTTCCTTCTGAATCTTCTCAACGAGATCCAGACCGCCGACAAACTCAGCACCAGCAGCTTTTGCTGCTTCGTACTTATCTTCCTTGCAGAAAACGAGAACTCTGACGGACTTACCGGTACCGTTCGGGAGAACGACAGCACCGCGAACCTGCTGGTCTGCGTGACGGGAGTCAACGCCGAGGCGTATATGAGCCTCAACGGTCTCATCGAACTTTGCCTTTGCGAGCTGGCAAACTGTGCCCAGAGCCGCATTCGGCTCATAGAGCTTGGTTCTGTCGAGCGCCTTTGCGCTGTCGACATATTTCTTACCGTGTTTCATCTATGAAATACTCCTTTATCATCGAATCTGTGGTATGCCGGAAGCTACTTGCTCCGGCTGACGGAAATATCCTCCCACGGGGAGAAAGGCAGCTGGTGGATTAGTCTGCGACGACAACACCCATCGAGCGAGCGGTACCCGCGATCATGCTCATTGCTGCTTCGAGGGAAGCTGCATTGAGGTCGGGCATCTTCTTTTCAGCGATCTGCTTGATCTGCTCTTTGGTGATGGTTGCGACCTTGTTCTTGTTCGGAACACCGGAAGCCTTTTCGATGCCGCAGGCCTTCTTGATGAGAACGGCAGCAGGCGGCGTCTTGGTGATAAAGGTAAAGGTGCGGTCAGCATAGACGGTGATGACGACCGGGATAATCATCCCGACTTCAGTCTTTGTACGCTCATTGAACTCCTTGCAGAAGCCCATGATGTTGACGCCGTGCTGACCGAGCGCCGGACCAACAGGCGGAGCAGGAGTTGCCTTGCCTGCGGCGATCTGAAGCTTAATAAAGCCAACTACTTTTTGAGCCATGTTAATTTAACCTCCAAATAATGTGGTATATGGCGAGAACGGACACAAGCTGTACCGGTCTCTCCCACGACAGCACTGTCAGTCTGCCGGGAATGTGCTGTCTGCATTCCCTGCGGGCGGATCTTCTGATAAATCAGTTTTCGCGCACGACCTCTGTCAGCGGGAACTCTGTCGGAGTCTGCTGACCGAACATAGAGACGAGAACCATGCAGGTGCCTGCCTCCGTGTCGATGCTCTGAACGGTACCAGTGAAGCCGTCCATGGCATTGCCGACAATCCGAACGGGATCACCGACGCTGAGATTGATCTCGACGGTCTCGCCGAGATCGACGCCCATCGCCGCGATTTCGCTCGGTGTGAGCGGAATGGGCTTTGTGGGCTCTGAACCGAGGAAGCCTGTTACGCCGCGGATGCTGCGAATCAGGTAAGCAACCTCGTCATTGTGGATCATGTGTACGAGGACATAGCCGGGGAAGATCTTTCTGTCGTAAGATTTCTCCTTACCGTCCGTGATCTCATGAACCTTTTCCGTGGGGATCTGCACCTCAAGGATTTTATCGGTGAGCTGCTGATTCTCCGCTTTTGTGATGATACTCTGCGCAACCTTGTTTTCGTAGCCGGAATAGGTATGGATTACATACCACTCTGCCTTCGGTGCTTCATTTTCTTGCATGATCTTTCCCTGCTTTCTCCATCAAATTGCGCATATGTGTTCTGTGCTTCGCATTGCGCAGTACTGCTTACGATTTACCGCTGATCGCAAACTGGAAGAGCCAGAGGAAGCCCTGATCCAGCAGTGCCGTAATGACGGCGAATCCGAGCATGGCCGCGAACACAACGATGCTGTTGTTCACCACCGTTTTCTTGTCAGGCCAGACGACTTTTTTGAGCTCAAGCTTCAGATCCTTGAACCATTTGCCGATTCCGCCCTGCTTCTTGGACTTTTCCTTCTTCTTGCCTTCCGACTTGCCCTCTGCTTCGGAAACCGCAAGCGTCTTGTCCTTCGCCATGATTTGTTCCTTTCTGCCCGGCGCAGCGTTCAGACTGCGGCAGGCGGCCGCGGATTCTTACTTTGTTTCCTTATGCAGCGTATGCTTGTTGCAGTGTCTGCAGTGCTTCATCATTTCGAGTCTGTCGGGATCGTTTTTCTTGTTCTTTTTAGAAACATAGTTTCTGTTTTTGCACTCTGTGCAAGCAAGTGTGATCTTAACACGCATGGTCGGCACCTCCTGTATTAGTTTTTCCGCATAAAATGCGCCGCAGGGCACATCTGCGGAAGAAAGTTTGCCTCCCTCTTTCAGCGGATTGCAGACAGCGCCGGGACCGAAGCACAAAGGAGTCGGCAGCAGTCTGCGGGGCACAACAAAAACGCCTCCGCAAAGAGGTATCCTTATCATAACACAAATGCGGCTGTTTGTCAAGCGCTTTTTCACACTGGGAGCGTTTTTATCACACATTTTAACGCATTGTCAAGCGATGAAGGCATTCTGCTTTTATTATAGTACGATTTGACTGAAACGCCCTTGCGATTTGCGGCATACACAGGCGGCGTCCATTTCTTCCCGCCGCACAAATATACGCTGCTGATCTACTGGGTTGTGCAAAATGACGAAAATCTGTGAAGCGCTTGACGGGCTGCGATTTCCTTGCTATAATAGAATTATCTGTAAATGCCATGACGAACGAGGAGTAAATGCGCAAACAGCGTGACAGAGAGGACGCGGCCGGTGAAAGCGTCCCGCTGCCGCATCGAAGGTCGCGTTCCGAGCATTCACCGGAAAGGCGGCGCTCTGCCGCCGGAAAGAGTGCGGCTGCTTCGCGCCTGCGGAGTGCCGAATTCAGGTGGTACCGCGGATAAGGAATTATTCGCCCTGAACGTAATTGATTGTGCGTTCGGGGCGATTTTTGTCTCTGTACGCAAAAATGAAAAGGAGCTGAATCACTTTGAAGGAACTCGCAAAGAACTATGATCCCGGGAACTTTGAAGACCGCATCTATCAGCAGTGGATGAGCAGACGATGCTTCCATGCCGAGGCTGATCCGAAGAAGATCCCCTATACGATCGTCATTCCGCCCCCCAATGTTACCGGACAGCTTCATATGGGACACGCGCTTGACGAAACGCTTCAGGATATCCTGATCCGCTGGAAGCGCATGAGCGGCTATTCGACGCTCTGGCTGCCCGGCACCGACCATGCTGCGATCGCGACCGAAGCAAAGATCGTTGAGGCACTCCGTAAGGAAGGCCTTACCAAGACCGATCTTGGCAGAGATGGCTTCATGGAGCGCGCATGGGCATGGAAGGAGCAGTATGCAGGCCGGATTGACCAGCAGCTTATGAAGCTCGGTTCCTCCTGCGACTGGGAGCGTGAACGCTTCACAATGGACGAGGGCTGTTCTGCTGCCGTCAAGGAAGTGTTTGTCAACTATTACGAGAAGGGCTATATCTACCGCGGCGAGCGCATCATCAACTGGTGCCCGCACTGCCTGACCTCGATCTCCAATGCAGAGGTTACTTATGAGGAGCAGGAGGGCAGCTTCTGGCATCTGCGTTATCCCTTTGCGGATGGCAGCGGCTATATGTTCCTCGCAACCACGCGTCCGGAAACGCTGCTCGGTGATACTGCCGTTGCAGTCAATCCGAAGGATGTGCGCTATCAGAATGTCGTCGGCAAAAAGCTGATCCTTCCGCTTGTCGGCAGAGAGATTCCGGTTGTTGCGGACAGCTATGTCGATATGGACTTCGGTACCGGTGTTGTGAAGATCACACCGGCGC
Source organism: Oscillospiraceae bacterium (assembly GCA_024404875.1). GTDB lineage: Bacteria > Bacillota > Clostridia > Oscillospirales > Ruminococcaceae > Firm-04. The sequence goes on along the minus strand of JAKSPK010000024.1, from coordinate 29,477 downwards.
ATGATCCCAACGACTTCATGGTCGGACAGCGGCATAATCTTGAGGTTATCAATGTCATGACCGCTGATGCAAAGATCACAGAGGATTATCCGAAGTATGCCGGCATGGACAGATACGAGGCGCGCAAGGCGATCCTTGAGGATCTCAAGGCGGGCGGCTATCTCGTCAAGGTTGAGCCGCACGTTCACAATGTCGGCACCTGCTATCGCTGCGGAACGACCGTCGAGCCGCGTGTCTCGCTTCAGTGGTTTGTCAAGATGGACGAGCTGGCAAAGCCGGCGATCGAAGCCGTGCGTGACGGCCGCATCAAGTTTGTTCCGGAGCGTTTCGATAAGCTCTATTTCAACTGGATGGAGGATATCCGCGACTGGTGTATCTCCCGTCAGCTTTGGTGGGGACACCGCATCCCTGCATTCTACTGCGACGACTGCGGCGAACTGACCGTCACGGCTGAGGACAGTGCAGTCTGCCCGAAGTGCGGCAAGCCGATGCGGCAGGATCCGGATTCGCTGGATACATGGTTCTCCTCGGCACTGTGGCCGTTCTCGACGCTTGGCTGGCCGGAAAAGACCGATGATCTGCAATACTTCTATCCGACCGATACGCTCGTCACCGGTTATGACATCATCACTTTCTGGGTCTCCAGAATGATCGTCGCCGGTATGGAGAATATGGATGAGGTGCCGTTCAAGACAGTGCTGATCCATGGCCTTGTCCGCGATGCGCAGGGCAGAAAAATGTCCAAGTCGCTCGGCAACGGCATTGATCCGCTGGAGATCATTGATACTTACGGCGCAGACGCGCTTCGCTTTATGCTCGCGACCGGTAATTCGCCCGGAAACGATATGCGCTTTACGGATGACAAGGTCAAGGCAGCGCGCAATTTCGCGAATAAGCTCTGGAACGCTTCGCGTTATGTCATGATGAATCTGCCGGATGACTTCCGCTTCACCGGCCTGCCGGAAACGCTCCGCATGGAAGACCAGTGGGTTGTCTCAAAGTTCAATCAGCTTGCAAAGGATGTCGGCGACAATCTCGATCACTTCGAGCTGGGCGTTGCGTCTGCAAAGCTCTATGACTTCATCTGGGATGTGTACTGCGACTGGTATATCGAGCTGACCAAGCCGAGAATGCGTGCAGGCGGCAAGACCAGATCGGATGCTGAGCAGGTGCTGGTCTGGGTGCTGCGCGGAATGCTGAAGCTGCTGCATCCGTTCATGCCGTTCATTACTGAGGAGATCTGGCAGGTGCTGACCGACGGTGAGAGCATGATTATTCAGGAACAGTTCCCGGTCTGGCAGACAGAGCTTGATTTCTCTGCTGCGGCAAAGGATTTTGAAAAGGTCATTGCTGCGATCAAGGCAATCCGCATGAGCCGCACCGAGCTGAATGTACCGAATTCCGTCAAAGCAAAGCTTTACTTCGAGACAATGGAGGTTGATCTCTTCTCCGAGTGCAGCATCTTCTTCGAGAATATGGTCAGCGCATCCGAGCTGGAGTTCGGTCAGGATTATCATTTCAAGAATGCACTGACCGCTGTGACCGACTGTGCTCGTATCTTCATTCCGATGGAGCAGCTCGTTGATAAGGAAAAGGAGCTTGCGCGTCTGGCGAAGGAGGAAGCGAAGGTTCGCCGCGACATCGAGATCATTCAGAAGAAGCTGAGCAATGAAGGCTTTGTCGAAAAGGCGCCTGCACAGCTTATCCAGAATGAGCGTGAGAAGCTCGCGAAGGCCAAGGAAAAGCTCGCGAAGGTTCTGGAATCCGTCGCAAGCTGGCAATAAGCCTGTCGGCAGGCGGGCTCAGAACGGTGCTGCCTAAAAGCAACGCCGCGCCCGTTTTGTTTGTTGAAACACACGCTGCTGTTCACAGCTTTTGTTAAGTGACTGCTCCTCATATTCTGGAGAAGCAGCTGCACAGAAGCCGTGAATAGCGGCGTGATTTTGTAATAGAGGGGCTGTGAATGCATCTGTGCTGCCCGGCTGGTTGACATTTTTGCCAGAATATGCTAGAATATGATTGACGAGTTTGGCACCACTATATGATTCGTCAAGAATCCGGAGGAACATCTATGCAACAACAATTCCCGAAGCGCCGCGGCATCCTGCGCATTGCCGGAAATATTTTGCTGGTGCTGAGTCTGCTGCTGTTTGTCTGGCTGCTGGGCGGCGCAGTCGCTGAAGGCTGGATCATGCACGCCGTCCACTACGGCGCGGAATTTGCGGCATTCGGAAAATGGTACTTCGCGCTCGCGGGCGCAATGACACTTGCCGTGATCCTTTGCTTTTTGCGGCGTGATCTGCCTGCGGCGATCCTGGGCATCGCTGCATATCTGCCGATGCTCGGTATCCTGCTGAAAGCGATCGGCATCGCAGACAGCTTCGGCTGGAGCGGTCAGACCGAGCAGAGTTTCGGTCACGCAGCTTCGACTGTCTGGCGGAACGGCATGATGTGGAACGCTGTCCCGCTGCTGCTGCTGCTGCTGCTGACGCTGACACGCTATTTTTCCTATGATGCGGTCGCACGGCGGCGTGCGAAGCGTGATGCAGACGAAAACCGTCCGTCACCTCCGATTCTTTCTGATGATACAGGATCCGCACAGCAGGACTCGACAAATGTCCCCCCGCCTCGGCAACGAGATGCATAAATCGTCGCCCGTTGCACGGCAAACGGCATAATATGTACGAAAATGCGTGCGTTTTCATCAATTCGCTTTCGTGCCGCATTCTCGACAAAATACAAGCATCTTCGTCCTTCTTTGCTCTTGCATTTCCAAACAATGCATGATAAAATGGAAACATAAAGCAAAAGGAGGTAGAACCATGCAAAAGCAAGTCAAGGTTCTGATTGGTGATGACACGGCGGAGTACGGCGTATCCTGCGCCAGTGTCCTGCGTTCACAGGGAATGTACGCATATACGAGACCAAAGAACGGCAACTCCGTTCTCGAATCCATACGGAATGATACGCCGGATGTTGTGGTGGTTGATGCGATTCTGCCGCATATGGATGCCATTGAACTGATGAAAAAAGCAAATGCAGAGAGCGGAAAGCATCCTGCATTCATTGTTACATCTTCCTATGACAACAGCTTTGTTGAACAACAGGTGATGCAAAGCGGCGCAGCATATTTCATGCTGAAGCCTTTCGACCTCAAAGTATTGGGCGAACGCATCGCGCTTCTGACAAACAAGCAGCCCCTCGGTGCGATCAGCAGCCGAGAAGGGCAGGATCTCGCGATCACGATCACGGATATCATCCACCAGCTCGGAGTGCCCGCGCATATCAAGGGGTATCATTATCTGCGCTGCGCGATCGTGAATGCCTACCATGAACCGGCGCTGCTTGACAGCGTCACAAAGCAGCTTTATCCGCGTGTTGCAGAGCAATTCCACACAACGCCCTCCCGTGTTGAGCGTGCGATCCGTCATGCGATTGAAATCGCATGGGACAGAGGCAATCTCGATACGCTGAATGCGTTTTTCGGCTACACGGTCAACACCTGCAAGGGCAAGCCGACGAATTCGGAATTCATTGCCCTGATTACGGATAAGCTGCGTCTGCAAAATCGTTCCTGAGACCGAATGTGCACAGGAATCGAATAATCAAGGAGGAAGAATTATGTCATTTGAAAAGATCAGCCCGGATCAGTGGAACGGCAATCCATTCACAGCGATCGGCAAGCAGTGGTTCCTGCTGACAGCGGGTACTGCTGAAACCGGCTGGAACTGCATGACTTGCTCATGGGGCGCAATGGGTATTATGTGGAATCAGCCGATGCTGACTTGCTATGTCCGGCATTCGCGTCATACCTACGGTTTTATGCAGGATCAGGATACATTTACGATTTCGCTGTTCCCGGAGGAGAACCGCAGTGCACTGGCGTTCTGCGGTGCACACAGCGGCCGCGACTGCGATAAGGCGGCAGAAGCGGGACTGCATCCCGTCACGCTGGAGGACGGCGCTGTGAGCTATGAGGAGGCGGAGACTGTTTTCGTTTGCCGGAAGCGGTTCGCGGCGGATCTGGAGATCTCTGAGCTGCCGAAGGATGTGGCGGCGAGCTTTTATTCCGACGGTGATACGCACAGAATGTATCTTGGCGAGATCCTCGCAGTCTACCGGAAGCCGGCTGCCTCTTGTTAATGGCAGGCCGTGCCCACATACCCGATAGGAAATGAACATGCTGCTGTGCAGCAGCAATAGACCAACAACAGCCGCCGGTGCTTTTACGCACCGGCGGCTGTTCCTCTTATGTGTCATGAAGAATTCGGAATAATAACATAATTATGACGAGAAAATGTATATTCGATATATGAGCGGCTGAGTCGAAAATGACAAAGAACACTGCCGCTCACATGAAAAAGGCGTAAGCACAGCCGAAATGCTAAACTCATTAGCGTGTGATCCTAAGCCAGTGCAAAGGTCACGCTCTATTGTCAAGATAAATGTGCTTTTCAGGTTTCCTGTTGCCGTAATGTAGTATAGAACTGAAGTGATAACATCAGGAAGAAAGCGAACTCAAAGAAAAATATTTAATTACAACACGGTGGAAACCATGGCTTAATCGTATTTATTCGGCTAAAACAAATGAAATGAACTCGGCTTATTGTGCAAAGTGCCAAAATCCAAAAAATATTTTGACTTTGTGGAACTTTGTGGAAGTTGGCATGTTACAATGATGATAACAGATGATAAAAGAGGAAGTATTCATTCAAACTACATACTACAGCTTGACAATTCTGCAAATCATATCATAATGAATGCTTCCTATCAGAAAGCGTTCAACGACACATTAAAGTATGTACAATGCTTGTGTATCTATTTGGGGGGCAGGAGGTATATATGAAAACGAAAAATACTTTCGGATGTACATATACATTCAGTGCATTCAATTATGTTACGGCTGTACTTGAAAATTCAGATGACAATAACCTAATACATACGGCAAAAGCACTCTGCCTTTATTACAAAGCCGCTTCTGAATCTATTAATTAGTAAAGGAGAAGTATATGGAGAAATATGTTGTTCCTGAAATGGAAATAATAGTTTTTGACAATGAAGATGTAATTACAACCTCAGCTGGCAGATCTCTTGAACCAAATGAATTACCTGAAATTGAAATCAAGGGATAAGTTGAAAAGATCTTTCATCAGGAATGAGAAAAATAAGTCAACTGAAAATACAAGCAGAATGTCACTGCACACGGATTCTTCACAGAACAAAATAAGGAACAACCGCGCTGTTTCCGGAACGACCGCAGAAAAGCCAAATCACTCCGGAAACAGCTTATCGGCATTAATTGACAGATATATTATACGACAAAAATGCTGGTTGTTTCTATATTTTATAGTGGCAAATTTGAAAATGATTGCTTTGATTTGCCTTTTTACCGTCTTTTGCGGTGTTTTGCTCAGGGCTATAGGATAATTTATTGGGAGGCGTATAGGATGAAGCAAAAAAAACAGCAGTTGTATACAAGCAGTAAAACATGGAAACGTGTGCTGGCTTTTACAGCTGCACTCACGATGACAGCGGGATTTTTGCCGATGGATGTGGCACAGGTCATGGCTGCCGAGATCTCTGCAGCGGCTGAAAAGTCCGGCATGAAATTTCCGGATGATCTGGTCGCAGCTGTGCAGGAATACGGCGGCGATCAGTATGATGCAGAGGAAGTATTGTACACGCTGTATAAGCAGGGCGTGATCGACCGGAATGGTGATATCCTGCCTGTTGAAAGCTACAATATCAACGGACAGAATGTGACCGAGGAAGAACTGCGCGAAATGGCTGAACACCATACCGCAGATGAAACAGTTATGGCCGAGGGCGAGGAACTGACATGGGGAGAAGTCGCTGTTTTGCTGACTTACAAGGACTACCTCATGGCCTTTGCCAATGTGGCAAAGGGTGTCAGGAACGGCGATATTGATCCGGATGATCCTTCGCTGGCAACGATGGAGCAGAGTCTGCAAAGAGATATCTCAAAGCGTTTCCGGATGAACGGCATGAACCTTGTTCTGCCGAAGTCGCCGGTGGGCCCTTCGACTTATCCGGATCGGGTAGACGATGAAATGACCGCGGATGCAAAAGGCAATTCCCTGAAGATCGAACGGAAAATGCCGAAGCTGGATGTCGAGTTGGATTCATTCAAGTATGAGACGAAAAAAGAGGTGTACGGCAGCCGCAGTCTGTGCGCTCTGGGCGACACATGGGGCCATACGCAGATGGACAGCAAAGGAAGCTTTACACTTTCTGCGTTAATGTCGGATTGCGCGGCTGACCGAACTGCCGAGGTTTTCTTCCGGATTCATGTGACAGACGGTCTTGGCGATATCAAGCTTTCCAAAGTGAATTTTGATAACGGAAAAGAGATCAGCACGCAGACTGTGAACGATTCTGAGGGCTGGATCAAGGTTGCAAAAGATACCACACTGACATTTACGGCAGCTTCTCCGAACTGTTATCGTGAATTTGAACTGGAACTGTATTCACCTGATATTCAGATGAAAGATACCAATCTGCATTATGTAACGAGTAAGGTCTGCGTTCTGCCTTGTGTAACTGATAACGAATATCTTTCTGCACAAGAGGAAAATACGCGCCTCAGCTCGAATACGCTGACGCCGGCTTATGCAGACGGACCGAACAGACATGGTGCAGGATCGCATATCATTCATTTTGAAGAGAATGGTATGATCTATGAACTTGATCTTGACGATAATGTGGTGAATATCTATAGCGGTCATCTGTTTTCCGGTGAAAAGGTGCTTCAGGAGACATTGCAACCGCAGGACGGCGCTGCTGAGAACGAAACCACATATAAGAGTGAGAATGGTACAACAATCGTTTGGAACACTGCGGCAAATACCGTTACAAAAGGCAGCAAAACATGGGAACTGGTATTGCATCCGCAGAGCAGCTGCGATTATACGGACGGCGGAATTGTGGGTTACAACGCTTCCGTAAATGCGTGGATGGAAGGTGCCCAGGCGAGCAAGATAGAGAACAGTTTTTTGGAATGGCGGGTGGACTTCGACACATCGAGGGTTTCCGGCGAATATTTCATTGATTCAGCTCGCTATATTGGTGATTATCTTGTATTCAAGATGAAGAAGAATACCAGTCTGACACCGAGCGGCAGAAGATTTGAGATCGGCAGCTATCAGGACTCGGATGAAAATAACAATACGATCAACGTAACGCTGACTGACGATGAGAAGGAGGCCTATCAGAAGGCCCTCAATCAGCTTGAGATTCCCTGTCAGTATACGCTCTGGCTGACCTATGAGGATTCTTCACAGGAATCCTATGTTGAGGCGATCCCCGGAAAGGATAATCAGTCATCACAAGATCTGCTGGAGCAGGATACATTCATAGGTGAAGACGGCTATCAGTATCTGCGTTTCCGCGTCGGCGCAAATAAGAAATTCAAGATAGATAGCCTCACTTGTGAGGAATACACTTATGCGGATGCGACAGGTTCATTGGCTGAAGGTTTTTCCTTGCATACCCGTGAACGTGATCCAAAGGCACCCAAAGAATCAGTCGATACAAAAACATGGTATGATAGTTTGTATTCGGAGGATGGTTCTCGGAACTGTCAGCAAGCTTCATGCGTGAATTTTGATCTTGCCTCTCTCAATCCGACAGATGAGGAAACCGGTGAAATCATCAGTTTTGTTCCGGAAGTTGAAGCCAACAAGCAGATCTATGATACTTCGACGCCTGATCAGATGGTACACCGCAATGGTGACGATTCGATCACAACAATACCGAATGTACTGGATTTCTCAAAGGCAAGCTGGTCTTATGTCAATGAGAAAACAGAATATGTTTTCGATTCGGCTACGAAAACACTGAAGCCGACGCCGTCGGGCAGCTATATGGACGGTCAGCTTATTGAGTATCGTATTCCGATTCGTACTGACAGCACGACCGGTGAGCCGACAAATGACGCGAAGCAATGGGCAATGGATCAGATCTTTGTTGAGGCTGATACCTCATGCCTGAGCTTTATTCCGTCTATGTATGTGGATGACTGCACCAACATGACAGATACGAAAGTATATTGTCATACGGTTCTGGAACCATCCGGTACACCGGACTATGTGGATTATCTCTATTTCTATGTTGAGAGTACAACACCTGATGTGGATTATTCCGGCACGGCATATATCCACACGGATTTCCTGAATCTGAGCAACGATCAGACCGATTATTCTGATGCGAAGAAGGTTCTTCCGAGAATCAATTACGGACTGTCCTATGAATTCAAGTCGAAAGTCCCGTTCTTCTATCAGATGGATCAGATCAGCGATAAGGCAAATATCGGATACGGTGATCTGTATTTCCAGCGCAATGAGACCTATGACGCGCTCATGAAGAAAAAGATGACGGATTGGGCGAGGGAAAGAGTATATCTGTACTTCAATCCGTTGTACAGCAGCGCATTGACTTCCTATGACAATTTGCTTGACAGCGATGTATTCGATACTTATTCACAGCAGACAGAAGAAAACAACATAATGGAAAATTCCAAGGAGTACCGACAGTCTGTTCCGTCTGATGCCTCTATCGCGCTGAAGCAGATTGGTCTGAAGTACAGCGATGCATGGCTGGAGCAGATGGAGAGTGAAGGCGGTTCGATCAACGGTATTCCGCTGCACTACTGGACAAAAAAGACGATTCAGGCAGCTGATGATGCAATCGCGAAGTCTATCGAAGTCTATAATGCTGATTACCGTGCGGATATGTTTTTTGAGCTGTTCCGTACAGCGCCTTATACCAACTATTATAGCACATTTGAAAAAGATCACGATGTATATACCGCACCTTCGATCAAAGAAGCCGCTCATGAGGGCACATTCATTACAAATAAGCTGGCATATCAGGCTTCGATCAATGAAGTATCGGACGGCGTATATGAGTATCCGCTGACACTCAGCTATGATATGTCTACCGGCAGAGCGGCTGTTTCGGAAACTGTCAGCACGAGCTCCCTGCCGTGGTATAACGGCAAAAAAGCCGGCAGCTATACCAAAACGAATGCACGCGGTACCGGTTATGATACACCATCCGCGTTTACATGGATTGCAGAATATACCGACGAAGCCAGCGGTGAAACAACGATCATTCAGCCGATGGAAACGAACGCTGCTGTTACATTCCGGACAGTTGCGGAAGATGGTATCACCAAGCTGGAAGTTTTGGATTTCTCTGACTCTCTGGAGGGCACGATCCGCTTCAAGCTGCGCGTTGCGAACAGCATTGCAGCGCTGAATGCAAAAACACAGAGCGAAAAGGCTGCATTGGTCGAAGGAAAGGATTATGTTTATATCACCTCGTCGCCGGTCAAGCTGATGATAACTTCCGATACATACCTGTTGGTTCCGTCCGCTTCAAAGCAGCTTCAGGTATATCAGGATGATCCGCTTTCCGTTCTGTTCAGCAGCAATGTTGCCAGAAGAAACGAAGGCTTTTTCGATGTCAGCGAAACAACATACCGCATTCAGGTCTTTGCACTGGATGAATCGGGTAAGCGTATTAACGATACACCTGTTTATGAAGCAGAAGATATCGGTACATATTTGGATTCGCTGACCAGCTTCCGGATTCCGGAAGAGGTTCTGACACGGGTTTCTCCCGAAAACGGTTTCTCCTATGAAGCAGTTATTTCCGCGTCTCTCGCAGAACCGTATGAGGGCAAACAGGATTTCAAGGACAGCGCATTGATCCGAGTGAATGAGCGCCCTGTCAGATTCATGCTGGATGATATCTGTGGCTATAGCCTCAATTCCAGTGATCTGATAATGACATATCATGTTCTCGATGCAAAGAGCGGCTTTAACGGCAGATATTCCGTTATCCGTATGAGCGACAATAGTGAGGTCATCAAAGGTTCGCTGTCTTCCGCGGCGGCAAGCGGCAATGAAACAGAACTGAAGATTCCGTCTGCGGTTCTGTCTATTCCGGATAACAGCCTGAAAGACTTCTTTGCGATTAATCTCTATGGACGCAACTCCGCAGACGGCGAATATTCCATTGCTTCTGCAATCGCCGGTGTCTACAATGACGGCAAACTGAAGCTTGCAATCGGCAATGAAACCGTCGGAAACGGCGACTCCTATGATCTCTCCAAGCGTCCGTTTATTCTCGCAAATCTGAATACGGATAAGCATACAATGGCGCTTTCAAAATCCCTGACACTGGCAGAGATTCAGCAGCAGATGCGGCTGACGGATGAGGTATTCGTTTCGGCTGCAAATGGCAGACTGGGCTCGATTTCCGATGTCATGAAGTGGAGATATGAAGATACACATGATGCAGAAAAGGACGAAAAGGAATCCAATCTTTATTATGAGTTGTTCGGCAGCAATTCCAAGCTGGAAAAGGAAGGCAAGCTGATCATTCCTGATGTGCATCTTTCTCTCATGGGCAGCGGTGACGGTTCCGGTATCATTTCCGCGATCCATGCCAATACCGGCATGACAACGAAAGTCGATATTACCATTGACGACGTTGAAAAGGAACTCTATCTGTTCCAGTTCACTCCGGCAATCAAAACAAAGGTCACTTATACGGACGGCAAGGGAACAGAACGTTCATTTGAATCCAATGATCAGGGTCAGCTTGCACTCTATGAGGAGAACGGCTTTGCGAAGGACAGCGTCATGCACGCATATTCGGAGAGCGGACGTTACTTCTATAAGAATGCATTTGAAACAGCTGATTTTCTGAGCGGTGCAGGCAGCGCTGTAAAGGGTGAACTGTATCCGGTCAATCTGTTGAAGCTCAAGAGAGGCTATACAGTATTTGTAACGCTTCCGGATGCAAAGAATACAACCGTAACGGTCCGCGGCGGCGCTTACAGAGATGCCAAGACGGATATTTACGGCAACATCGACCTTGCAAACAGCAAATACGCTGCGGCAGCCGATCTGCTGACTGCGAAGGATATTCCTGATGACGGCAACGGCGTTTCCAACGGTCTGAACGGCGTAAAATTTACAACAGACCAGAACGGTACCTTTACGATTTATTTCAATTCCAAGCAGATTTTTGATGACACCGAGGACGAAAACAGCATCCCTGTGATGTTTGCATTTGAACTGGATGTGAACGGCTGCTATAAGCTCCCGTTTGAGATCACAAATGATTTCGGCGAAGTCACGCTGTATCCGGTCAGCAAAACGACAGATCAGGGTATTAATTACCAATCGGAAAAAATCTACTACAGCAATTCCAAGAACACGGCTGCGATTCCGAAGGATATTGAGTATATCGGAAGAACTGCCAACAGCTCCGAGATTCATCTGCTCGTGAATACCGTATTTGACGGCTTTGACGGACTGATCGAAAAGGACGCTTCAACGAATTATACTGGCATCGCAGATGATACAGACATAGAAGTGCGCTATGTGAACCGCGTGACGCGCAAAGAGATCGGCAAGGAAACAAGTATGCAGAGCGATAAGATGTATGTCTATCCGTTCTCTACGGTTCTTGCCAACCGTCTTGTGATGAAAGTTAACAAGAGCAATCTGCGCTGGCTTGAAGACAAGCATTATGCACAGATGAGCCTGCAAAGCTATTCTTCCGGCAATACACTTGACAAGCATGATGTTGACTACAAGCTCCTGAACGGTGAAGTTGTGGACGATATGGATCCGGATGATATTAAGGAACTTCAGCAGACACTTCAGGATGAACTGACCGATCCGAAGAACGGTGTCCTCGGCCTGCTGAATGAAGACGGTCTGGCCGGTCAGGCAATCAGCGCCTGCAGCTCATCGCTCTTTACGATCATCAATCAGGGCAGATCTCCGGTGCAGATGAAGATGAACTGTGTCGTCCTGCCGACAGCAGATCCGACCAGCTTTGAGATCATGTTCGGTATCAATGCAATGGATGAACTTGTACAGGATTCCGAAGTTGACAATGCGGCACAGGCAGAGTTTTCTAAGAGTTTCAACAACGAAACCACTACGAAAACATACGGTAGTACTTCCGATGATTATGAATATGAAAAGTCTGATCTGACACCGTCGATTGCGGCCTATCTGAAGGAAGGAACAGAACTCAATAACGATCAGTTCAATGATTACATGAGCGAATTCTTTGAGAAGGAACGCGAAGAAGCCGAAAAAGACGACAACGATGATGATGACAGTGATCCGAAGATCAAAAAAGCGCTGCCGATCCTTTACGGTATTATGGAAGCGAACTATGATCTGGATTCCAAGACATGGGAATATTCCTATAAGGGTCTCAATGTCGGACTGGAATTTGAGATCGAAAAAGAGATCTTTAAGGATAATTTGATCGTAGGCCCCGGAATCCCGGTTTATCTTGAGATCATGGGTACGCTGGGCGGCAGCTTCCAGACCGGTCAGAAGTATATTACTGTTGATGAATCAGCAATTACGAAAGACGGTATCGGCCAATATCAGAAAAAGGACAGAGAAGGCGTTTTCCTGACAAGACTCGGTGCAAAATTCGGATTGAGTGTATACGCAGCACTCGGCCAGGACAGCGACGTGATCGGTGTCACATTCGGCATTGAGGTATCAGGCGGCCTGAGCGTTGATTTCGCGCTGCTGTGCGGCAAATGGGGCGATGATAATGCCTGCTTCGGTGCAGGACTCGGCGCTGAAATCGGTCTGGCACTCAAGTTCAAGGCACACGCTCTGATGTTCAATTATGAAGCGACATTGTTTGAAGTGAGCGCATCCGGATATGCTGAAACTCCGCAGTATAAGTATATTCAGAATGCATGGAGCAACGCCGCAAAGAAAGATCCGAACGAAAAACCGCGTCTCTATAATTCGCGTTCAGATCAGCTCCAGAGCATGAGAATCAGCAATGTAAGCGATGATTCCATCCAGTTCGTATTGAATACGGTGGAGGAAAATGTCCCGAAGCTGCGCACTATGGCAAAACCGAAAGAAAATCTGTTCAGCTTGGACAGCAGCAGAATCGAATCCATTATGTATTCGGATGACGGACAGATGATCCTGTTCCTCGATGACAATGTTGCCAGCTATGCAAACGGCAGCGGCGTGGTCGGCGGCACGATTGTTTCCGCAGACGATATACTTCTCGGTACAAAGGGCGGCGATTCCCAGCCGATCCCTGAAGCCGGCAGCGAAATGTCTGAATCCGAAAAGGAAGAAATCAACAATGATCCTGAAAAAGCAGCAGAAGGCGAAACTGTTAAGAACTTCGGTGACTACTATATTAACCTGAGCGGTTCTGACGGTGTTTACTATGCTGCATGGACTCAGCAGAGAAATGAAACAACCAAGGAAAAGAATGACTCTGCGGAAGTCAATCTGGATGACCTTGCAATCGCAATGAACTCGACTGAAACGATCGTTTCAGTCTATAGCAACGGCAAATGGACAACCCAGAAGCTCACCAACAATTTCCAGCCCGATATGACACCTTCGATCGCAGGCTGCGGCAGCAATGCAATCGTTGTATGGAAGACATCCTACTCGATTGATTCTGAAAATCCGCTGGAAGCCTCTATGAACGATTCTCTCGTTTACAGCATTTATAACGGCAGCAGCTGGAGCGAACCCGCAGCTCTGTATGACGGCTCGTTCGGCGGTATTACCGGATGCGATACTGCAATTCTGGCAGACGGTACAGCGCTTGTAACCTATTCTGTTCAGACCGGCGATACAACTGAAGTATTCTATTCGACCGTAACAGGCGGCGCAGCTTCCAACCCGATCCGTCTGACGATGAACGAGAACAATGAAACAAGTCTTCAGGTCACGACAGCAGGCGATAACTTCGTTCTTGCATGGTTTGACACCCAAAAACAGGATATTCTGCTGATGTGCATTGAATCGGACGGCTCGTTCGATCCTGCCTTCCCGGAAAGTGTTTCCAAGAGCGGCTATGCTTCCGCAATGTCTGATATCTTCACCATCTGCGGCGGCGACAGCATTGATGATTTCAGCGTATTCTGGTCAGCAATGACCGCAGTTCCGTTCACTGAGGGCAAAAAAGCAGGTCAGACCGATTACATTGAAACATCTGTTTACGGTGCAAAGCTCTATACGCTTACAACCGGCGAAAAGGGCATGACACCTCCGCAGTGCTTCAAGACACTCGAAGATCATAAGGCAACCATATCTGAGCTGAATGCAGTCGGTGATGGTGATAACAGCGGCAAACTGATTCTGACAGAAACCAAGTTTGAGACAGTTCCGGTTACCGTCACACCTGAGGCAGCAGCACAGATGGTGATCAACAGCTGTATGTATGATTCCGATGAGGCATATCGTGCAGCGTTGAACGCAAAGATCGAAGAATATGAAGCAGATTCCAAGGATGGCTATGTTGAAATCGCAACAGCAAAGGAAGTCAGCATTTATAAAGCAGAAACATTTGAATTCAAGGAATATCTGACACTTTCCAATGCAGTTTATGATAACAATGCAGTTATTCCGAATCTGGACACCATGATCCTTCTGACGCTCACCAATGAAGGTATTACACCGGTCAACAGCGTGAAGGTCAACAAAGAAACCGATGAAATCCAGTTGGAAGCACCGCTGCTTCCGGGCGAATCCGTTACCATTCCGTATGCATATACGGTCGGCGCATCTGTCCGTGACATTGATTTCCATATCACGGCAGACAATACAAGCGATGCAGAGGCAGCCGCAGAGGGTACGCTCATACTCGATGCTCCGAAGCTCGAAGTTCTGGGCTATAACGTCAAGGCTGAAAACGGTCTCAGAACGCTGGACATCCAGCTGAATAACACCTTGGCAATCCCGCTTGCAACTTCTGAAAAGCAGCTTGTTGTCCGCGTATACGCAGACGAGGAAAAGACTGTTCTGATCAAAGAACAGGTCGTTACCGATAAAGATCTGCTGACCAATATCGATGATGGCATGGGCGACGTAAAAGTACAGATGACTGTCGAAGATATCATGGATTGTGCATATGTTTTCAGCGATGAGATCCCGGCAGAGGGCATTCCGGTTTATGCGGTTGTAACCGTGGAATCTGAGGACGGCGATGAAGTATGCAGATGCACACGTTCAGCTGTGATCGAATCCATGCGTACAGATGACAATACACCGTTCGGCATTCAGGCAATCGCTTCGTATGCAGATGACAGTGTAACCGTCAATTCCGCAATTACCAACCAGTCCCTGCAGGAACAGTATCTCTGTAATGTCAATGTCACGCTCTATGATGCAGACGGCAATGTCATTGCAGAAAAGAACACCAACAACGATGTCGTTAATTATGACACATTCGCAGGCGAGCAGACGATCGCAGACGAAAAGTACAATGTGACCTTTACCGTCGGTGAAGATCTGACCGCAGATGAGCTTGCATCAGTTGCTTATGCAGTCGCAGGTGCATACAGCGATACCATGACAGTTTCCTTCGATATGGGCATTGCAGATGATGTCGAAGATTTGGAAAAAACCACTGTACTCGGCAAGCCGGTCGCAGAACCGAAAACACCTGTCAGCGAATGGGGCGAATTTGAAGGCTGGTATAAAGACGAAGCCCTGACAGAAAAATTCAGCTTCAGCACCGCAGTTTGCAAGAATATGACGCTTTATGCAAATTGGACAATGCCGAATCTGGATGTCAGCGCGGAAGGCTGTGTCCTCAGTCCGGACGGCAGCGCCCTGAAACTTGACAAGGAAACCAGAACACTCCTGACAGCGGACGGAAAGAATCCGACCGTGAATGCAGGCGCACTATCTGTCGATGCATCGAAGATCGCAGTTCTCGATGAGAACGGTAAGGCAATCTCCGGCGCTGACAGCACATGGTTTGATGTCGAATGGCTCGACAAGGACGGCAATACCGTTACAACACCGGAGGATGCAGGCGAATATACGCTGAAGATCACTCCGACAGCAGCAGGTACAGCAGGCGGCGCAAGCGGTACGCTGACCGTTCATGTGACCGTTGATCCGTATCAGCTCTCCATAACAGGTATTGTTCCGGAGGAACGCAGCTATGACGGAACAGACTTTGTATCGCTCAATACCATTGATGCAGCTCTGGTTGCTCCGACTGCGGAAGGATTCTTCCACGGTGATGAGGTTCAGCTTAATATGAACCGCAGCAACCTTTCGTCCGGTACGGCAGATAAGCTGATCGGCAAAGTCAATGTTGCCTATGAGGCAAATCTGATCGGCGCAGATGCAGCAAACTATACGCTGGGTGAAAATCCGAGCGTGGAAATGACGATCTCGCCGAGAACGCTGAAACTCGAATGGGGCTCCATGAACGGCGGTACCTTTACAGCAGGCAAAGACAACATTATGCTTGACAAAAACGGCAAGGCAACGATCGCAGCGCGTCCGGCCAATCTGGTCGAGGGCGATGACGTCAAGGTGATCTGCACAAATGATTCTACCACAAGCATCTACACGGATCTGACAACGACAGCGAATAAGCTGGAGGGTGCAGATGCGGCCAAGTATCAGCTGAGCAGCAGCGCAAGATGCACATGGCACGCAATTTCAGATGCATTCGTGCTGGACGGCGCATCGCTGACACTCGACGGTTCGATCGGTGTGAATTATTACACGCATATCCCGCAGACACTGCTTGCAGACAGCAAGGCATATATCCTTCTCACAAGCGAAAGCAATAACCAGAAGATCAAGATCAGCTCCCTGACACCGGAGCCTGACGGCAGATTCAAACTGACACATTTTGTTGCAGCAAAGGAAATGACAGATGAAATTACACTTCAGGTCCGCACGGGCGGCGGCGGTATTGTTCCGCTTTCGTACATGAGCGGAAAGACAGTTCCGAATAACTGCTTTACATATTGTGTTGCAGATTATCTGAAAGCGATTCAGAGTGATACAGAGGGCAAGTATTCTGAAGAAATTCATCGTCTGACAGCAGCACTTCAGGATTACGGCAGCTGCGCACAGGCATATTTCGACTACCATACAGATGACAGACTTCCTGTCAGCGATGAAATCTCCGGCGTGAAAGCCAATATGCTGGAAGATTACCAGCTCACGCAGACAGGCAGTACAAACAATCAGCTTACGCTGAAATCTGCATCGCTTGTTCTGGAATCCGATACAGCGATCCGTCTGTATTTCACAGCGAATAGTATCTCGCGCTGGCGCGTAACGGCCGACGAACAGGCACTCCCGATCCAGCAGAAGGATTCTCTGTATTATGTCGAACTCAGCAATATCAGTGCTTCTGACCTCAGTGAAACATTTACATTTGAATTTACTGACGGCTCGAATACCCTTACTGTGGAATACAGCCCGCTGACATATGCAGCAAAGGTTCTGCGGCAGTACAGCCACGATACCAAGTTTGCAGATATGGCAAAAGCACTGTATCTCTACAGCATGGCAGCCGACAGATATTTCGACAGATAATCGGACCGTGCAGCGGGCGGTGGGAAACCGCCGCCCACTCTGCTTCAACACTATGTAGAAAGAGATGATACTATGAAAACAACAATTCGGCGTACTGCTGCGGCGATGACAGCGGCAGTAACTGCCATAGCGTTGCTTCCGCAGTATGCGGCATTTGCAGACGTAATGTACAGCAGTTTGCCTTGGCAGCAGAATCAGTATGAAGGTCAGAAATATTCAGGCGATTATATCTATTATGAGTATGAATCCGGCAAACAGTATTCCAATGAAGTCGATCTGGGATATATCGTCATGCCTGCCTGTATGGATGTCGGCGCCGGCGGAAACAATGAGCTTGGCTTGCTGCCGATTGACAGCGGTGATCTGATTGTTGATGAAAACGGCAGAATCAGTGCGAAGGAAGTCGGCAGCTATCAGCTTGTTGCAAAGCTCAAGGACGGTTATGCCTGGCCCTGGAATACGACAGAGGATGTGTATTTCAATTTTGTGATTTGTCCGATCAATCTGGGTACGCCGGAATATGTGCAGGATACGCTGCCGTATGTCAAGGGCGTTTCACAGTCCCCGAAGCTGAAAACAGATATTTCTGCATATTGTACGGCGGAAGGAGATTTGTCTGCGGATGAACCGGGAACGTATTCGATCACCTATCGCGTTAAGGACGAATATGCTGACCATTATCACTTGAATTACGATTCCTATGTTGAACTTGAATACACCATTGCAGATTGTACGCATCAAAGGCCGGATGGCACCAGTTACTTAGTGAACGGCTGCTGCACAAACTGCGGTGGATTCAGTGAGCCTGTGCTGATTGACAACGGTACTGAAGATCCGTCAGATGATTACTATGAGATCAGCAATTACGGCGAACTGTGCTGGTATCTCGAGAATAAACGTCAGCTTGACAGCGAAACATTCAAAGAGTATGATTATAACGCAAAACTGACAGCAAATATTGCAGTTGACGGACAGCCTTTGCCGGAAAGGGATCTGAAAAACGCGGTATTCGACGGACAGGGCTATGTCATCAGCGGATTGAAAGGTCAGCCGTTGTTTACGGAAATCCGTTTTGACAGCACAATTTGCAATCTCGGTCTGACGGACAGCGGCGGTGCGATCGTCCAAACGAATAAAGGCACGATCTCCTGTTGTTTTGTCGAAGGCGAATATCTCGTATCATTTAACGGATGTTCAGAATATTCAACCGACGAGTATGATACAGAAGTCGTCGGCAAGATCTCAAACTGCTACTGTGTCGGAAACGGTTCCTTCGGCGCGATCTGTGAAACGCAGTATGAAAACGGCTCAATCGAAAATTGTTATTATAACCCGACAAGCGATCACAAAGGGGCATACAGCGTTGAAAAATTCAATGAATCGACCGGCTTTTACGAACAGGTGCCTGTGACGGAAGAAGATGACTCAGAACTGACAGCATTTGATAGAAGCGATGCAGTCAGCGGAGCGCTGGGCGCGAAGATGAACGAACTTCTTTCTGAGGAAATCTGGTTCCAGAATATCGACAACGGCGAAGAACCCGATGTATTTCCGGTGGCAAGTTCTGAACACGGTGAGATCTATTTGGTCGATGAATGTGCGGGTTCCGGAAAAGCCGGTTCAAATGACAGCACCAGGACCAGCACACACGTTGGTCAGGCACTTGACGGTATCTGCGATGTCTGCGGCGCATATAAAGAACCGGAAGTTGTTGACGGTGTTTATCAGCTCAAGAATCCTGGAAATCTGCTCAGCTATGCAAAAATGCTGAATGCGGCAGACGATGACACCGGTATGGATGCGGTTCTTTGCAATGACATTGTAATCAATGAATCGCTGCTGGATGAGAGCGGTACGGTTGTCAATACGGATCCGATGAAATGGATACCGATGAATGCGAAAAATATCACGTTTGACGGTCAGAATCATTCGATCAGCGGTTTGTATATTAAGAATGCTTCCGGAAGCCAAGAACCGTCAGGTCTGTTCGGTACTGTTGACGGTTGTGCGATCAATAATCTGCTTGTGGAAGATTCCTATGTTCAGAATGATGCCAATACGGGCGGCATTGCAGGCAAAACAATGAACACTTCGATCAAGGACTGCGGTTATTTCGGAATGCTGTATGGTTCCGATTATGAAACAATTGGCGCCATTGCCGGAGCCTTCGATTCTGATTATTCCATAATGACAAACTGCCTGAACATCAAGCCGGCTGAGGATAGTGCGAAAGAACTATTCGGAAGCTCTGATTCTATGGCATCGGGAATGGGTGGTTTGATCGTAATCGGTTTTGACGATTCTACACTGGCAACCGGCGAAATCACAAAAGATCTCGGCGGAAGCTGGGGACAGCAGCTTGGAACGGATAAATATCCGAAGCTCGGCGCAATGCCTGTCTATTATATTGAATTTACAGCAGACCGTAAAAAGCTCTCTGTTCCCGATGGCGTGTATTCGAATTCGGATGCAGCGGCTGTCAATGCGGTTCTTATGGGCTTGGATCCGACTTATCAGTATGAGATCACAAATGGTACGACCGGTGAAGTTCTGAGTGTTCCGCTGGAAAAGATTTCTCCATGCAGCGTGACAATTGAGATCATTTATCCGTCCATCCAGCTTGATACCGGCAAGAAAACAAGCTATTCCGTGAAATACGGTAAGTCGATCACCAATATTTCGCTTGCGGAATATGTCAAGAATGCGGCAGAGGTCGGCGGTGTAACATTCCGTCTGGATCCTGCTGCAGATTATGGCTTGTCTCTTTCGGACAGTATGCTGAAAGGAACGCCGAATCTGGTCGGTGAATTTGAACTGGATTTCACTATTACCGCCGGAAACGGTGAAACCGAATCGCTTAAGCTGACTTTCACATCAGCAAAGGGTACAGCAACCAGCCCGACAACTCCGAAAGCTGCTTCTGTAGAATACGGACAGACGCTTGCAGATGCAGCGCTTTCCGACAGTGCATGGAAGTGGGCAGACAGCACGATCGTGCCGTCAGTCAATAATGAGCAGTATCTTGCATATCTTGATGTCGATGATGAGAATTATGACTACAGCAACATCAATGGCTACAATGCAGCGACAGGCAGAATTGAGCGAAAGATTACAGTCAATGTCACGAATAATCATGTTATTCTGGATAAGGCAAGTGTTACGCTCAACGGCGATATCGGCATGAATTTCTATCTGATTATTCCGAGCGACATTGCAGACGATGCGACCGTCACAATCAATGATGCGGAATATGATGCTGCAAGTGCAAAGCAGTCTGACGGCAGCTACAAATTCACCTACTGGGTGAATGCGAAGGAAATGCATGACGAACTGAAACTGACTGTGCTGAATGCAAGCGGCGCTCAAATCAGCTTGTATAACAACAAAGGTGAGTATAAGGGTACAAGCAATACATCGTGTGTTGCGGACTATCTGGATTCAATTAAGGACAGAACGGACGCACTGGGTGAACTGGCCAGAAATATGCTGAAATACGGCGAATCCGCACAGCTTCACTTCGATTACAATACGGATGTTATGTCAACATGGACAGATGCGCAGAATACAGCATATCAGAGCAAAGCTGACGCTCTGACTGCGGATGATTTTGCAGCATTTGCAGCGACAATAACAGGCGATCTTCCGGATGGGCTGACACTTCGTTCCATGTCGCTCCTTCTGATGACGGAAACAACGGCAAGAATGAATTTTGAGACCAAGAACGCGATCAGCGGCTATGCATTCAAGCTGGACGGTGAAGCAGTCAAACCGAAAAAATTCACCAATACCAATGAATACGCTGTGGATCTGTTCAATATCGCGGCAAAGGATCTGGATGCACAGCATACCATAACGGTCGGCGGTTGCACCATTTCCTATTCCGCACTCAGCTATGCCAATGCTGTTTATAACAATCCGCCGAGTGATACATTGCTGAATACGGCCAAAGCCTTGTATCTCTATTGGGATGCTGCTGAAACATATTTTGCATCAGCGCACTGATACAGGGGGAATTGATATGGAAAAATACGCTGAACCCGAACTGAAAATGATTGAATTTGCAAATGCAGAAATTTTGACGCATTCACTGGAGCTGGACGAAGGCGATGAAATAGATCCGTTCGGCGCATAAGGGGAAGAAACAATGAAGAAACGAATCTGGCTTGCAGGGCTGCTGACAGCAGCAGTCCTGCTCACAGCATGCAGTGCAAACGATAAGCAGAAAACGGAGGATACTCCGAAAACGACCGGAACGGAAGTGACGGATATCAGCACGGAGACAGAAGTCAACGATGCGAAAACAGAAACTGCTTCCGATCCCGAAAAGCCGTCTGCGGCTGTCACAACGGTACAGAATGACTCTGATGAAGCCGAGACAGCGAAACCAAAGAACGGCAGTTCGGAAGAATCGTCTGCTGCAACAACCGGACAGCAGACTGATGCATCAAAGAAAAAACAGTCCGTGACAACTGCGGCGAAGACGAATACAACACCCCATCAAACGGAAAATGCGACTGCACCGAAACCATCAGTAACGGATGAGAATGAACTTCTGCCGATTGACATTTTCTGAAAAAAACGATCAGGAGAATAAGCAGCGGCAGGTCATTGCGTTTGACCTGCCGCTTGTTCTGAATATGTTAAGAAGTAAAGGAGAAGTATATGGAGAAATATGTTGTTCCTGAAATGGAAATAATAATTTTTGACAATGAAGATGTAATTACAACCTCAGCTGGCAGATCTCTTGAATCAAATGAATTACCTGAAATTGAAATCAAGGGATAAGTTGAAAAGATCTTTCATCAGGAATGAGAAGAATAAGTAAACTGAAAATATAAGCATAAGCAGAACATCAAGGCATAAATGTTTAAACAGAATGTTGACTGGAATAACTTATATTACAACAAACTGATTATTCGAAAAGGCATAAAATAGGGCTCGCGTCAAAAAGCTTTGTATTTGACGTGAGCTTTTTTCTGTTATATTTGAAAACGATAATATGGTGATAAACAAAAGCAATGTAGAGGTTCAGCTTGCAGGAAACGCTGAGGATGTTATGCCCGATAGTAAGTTATGGAAAATCACAGAAATAGAATAAGTGTGTCACGGTGACAAGCTTATAGAATGACAGACAGGAGGCAGGTGAGATGGTTGTGTGAAGTGTTATACTGAAAGTATTACTGACTGTGCTCTTTTTTGCATGGTGGCCGGGTTGGGTTGATGCTTACTTTCAAAGAAATTTTTCAGAAACTAATATAAAAAAAGAAATTGATAGCAGCACTGACCGCAGCATTGATGCTCGGCAGCACAATGGCCGCGCCCGTTTCTGCGGCAGAGACCTGCAAAAAGGATGATGTCAATATGGACGGTGAGATTACCGTCGCGGATGCGCAGTTTGCCATAATGGATTATACAATGCGGTTTACTTCTGAAGTTGACGCTTGACAAAGCAAGCAGGCAAGTACTGAATAATTGTCTTGACATTAAATTGAAAAAGGGCTATAGTGACGACAGTCATGCCGAAAATGCCCAAGCGAGAAGACGGATAAAAGATACGAAAAGCTGCCAAAATCCTATCTTCCCGCATCATTCAAAAACATGAAAGTTGTCCGAATGTTGACCAATCAGCAGACTTAACCACTGAAATCGCCTGAAAACTGCGTATTTTCGATATGTGGGTTGAAATTCAAGCGTTTATATGCTATAATATAGTGTATTGGCAAAACACACCCGTTTTGAAGGAGGATGTACCATGCAGCAGATTAGAAAAACTAAGATCGTTTGCACCGTCGGCCCGGCGACCGATTCGGATGAGGTCTTGCGTCAGATGATGCAGGCGGGCATGAATGTTGCGCGCTTCAATTTTTCTCATGCCGATTATGTGAAGGATCAGCAGCGCTTTGAGCAGGTCGTGCGTCTGCGTGAGGAGCTTGGACTCCCTGTCGCGACGATGCTCGACACCAAAGGTCCGGAGGTGCGTCTACGCAAATTTCCGGACGGCCCCGCGACCGTCGAGGACGGTGCGGTGTATACGCTGACTACCCGCGATGTCCCCTGTGATGCACAGGTCGGCAGTGTGAATTATGCTCGGCTGACAAAGGATGTCAAGCCCGGTGATACAGTCATGATCAATGACGGTCTTGTCGAGATGCGCATTGAACATGTCACGGCGACCGATATCGAATGCCGCGTCATTCACGGCGGCGTTCTGTCAAATCACAAATCCTGCAATTTCCCGGATGTCCACCTGTCCATGCCGTATCTCAGCGATGCGGATATGGAGGATTTGGAATTCGGTGCGAAGCTCGGCTTTGACTTCATTGCGGCGAGCTTTGCGCGAACCGGAGCAGATATCCGCTATCTCCGGAAATTCACGCAGTCGCTCGGCTGGTACGGTGTCCGCATCATTGCCAAGATCGAGAACCGCGAAGGCGTGAACAATATCGACGAGATCCTCGAAGCTGCCGACGGTATCATGGTCGCGCGCGGCGATATGGGCGTTGAGATCCCGTTCGAGCAGATCCCTGATATCCAGAAGAAGCTGATCCGCAAGGGCTATGAAGCCGGAAAGCAGGTCATCACCGCGACGCAGATGCTCGAATCCATGATGACGAATCCGCGCCCGACACGAGCGGAGATCACCGATGTTGCGAATGCAATCTATGACGGCACAAGCGCGATTATGACCTCCGGTGAAACCGCCGCAGGTCAGCATCCTGTCGAGACCGTCGAGACAATGGCACGGATTGCGCTGACCACAGAAGCGAGCATCGACTATAAGAGCGAATTTATGTCGCGTGCAACGCAGAAAGCCACGATCGCAGATGCGATCGCGCACGCGACTGTTACGACCGCACATGATCTCGATGCAGCGGCGATTGTGACCGTGACGAAGGGCGGCGAGACTGCAAGGCTGATTTCGAAATACCGTCCGATGTTCCCGATTATTTCCTGTACGACCGATGCAATGGTGCAGCGGCAGATGAATATGTCGTGGGGTGTGCAGCCGCTGGTCATCAGTGAAGAGAGTGATACGGATTCTCTGTTCCGGCACGCAGTTGCTGCGGCCTGCGGCGCGGGATATACTGAGCCGGGTGATCTGGTCGTTATCACGGCGGGTGTGCCGCTCGGTGTTTCCGGAACGACCAATCTGCTGAAGGTTGAGACGATCGAATAAATACTTCAAGCGACACCGCACAAAGCCGGTCTGACGGCTTGGCGGCATCTCTGCCTGTTTTTCGTCATTTGTACCATCAGCCTTGTTCGGTATTATTTTCGGAAAAAGAAAGGAGTATTGCCGGTGGAAGAAAAGAAACGGTTTGACAAAGCACTCTGGCACATTATGGAGCAGATGCTCGAAGTGGACAGCATGGAGGATGCGCTGTCCGGCAGTCTGGACATCATTATAGATACGATCGGCAGTGAGGCCGGCGCGGTCTGGCTGCTGGATCCGCAGACGGATCGGCTTTATCCGATGTTTCACCGCGGCCCAGTGGATGTTTCCGGCATCAGCATTGAAAACGGAGCCGGCATTGAGGGCGTGGTGACGCGGACGGGCAAATCCATTATCATTGAGGATACGCATTCGGATGTGCGCTATGACGGATCGGTTTTCGACGATCTCGGCATGGAGACAGAGACGATGCTCTGTGTGCCTCTGAATGATCTTGAAAAGACGATCGGATGCGTGCAGCTCATCAACCAGAAAAGCGGCGGTAAATTTGATCAGGAGCAGCTTCAGCTTTGCGAACGCATGGCATCGCTTGCCGCGATCACGATCGCTGAAAAAGGACTGTCGATCGGTGAGGCTGAGGATAAGGAGGTTCTTGTCTCGCTGCAGGATGTCACCAAGGAGTTTGAGAGCGGCGGCGAAACGGTTAAGATCCTCAAGGGCATCAATCTCAATGTCTATCAGGGTGAGCTGCTGGTTGTTCTGGGTGAGAGCGGCTGCGGTAAATCGACGATGATGAATATTATCGGCGGCATGGATTCGCTGACGAACGGAACGCTGATGATCGAGGGGAAGGACTATTCGCATCCCTCCGAGGCGGAGCTGACGATGTACCGCCGGAACTATATTGGCTTTGTGTTCCAGTCTTACAATCTTATGCCGAATCTTTCTGCGATTGATAATGTCCGCTTTATCGCGGAGATCTGCCCCGATCCGCTGACGCCGGAGGAGGCGATCGGACTGGTCGGCCTGACGAGCCGTGCGGACAACTTCCCTGCACAGATGAGCGGCGGTCAGCAGCAGCGCGTTGCGATCGCCCGTGCGCTCGTGAAAAATCCGAAGCTCATTCTTGCGGATGAGCCGACTGCCGCGCTGGACTATGAGACCAGTATTGAGGTGCTGGAGGCCTTTGAGCGTGCGGTTAAGACCAAGCATACGACCGTTATCATGATCACACATAACCCGGAGATCGGAAAAATGGCTGACCGTGTTGTCAAGCTTCGCAGCGGCAGGATTTTCAGCATCAAGAAAAATGTCAAGCCGCTGAAGGCGGCAGATTTGGAGTGGTAAGGTGAAGCGGACACAATTCAAGGATGCCGTCCGGAATATTCGCGGACAGATTGTTTCGTTCATCTCAATCGTTCTGGTTGTGACACTCGGAACGAGCGCGTTTCTGGCGTTTCAGTTCGGCATGGATTCGCTTTACGGCAAGGCGAACCAATACTATAGTGATATGCAGTACCGCGATATCGAGATCCAGTCCACACGCGGCATCACGGAAGATGATCTCGAAGCCGTCCGGCAGATCAGCGGCGTTGCGGATGTCGAGGGATTTACGGCTGTCGATATGATTGCAGAGAACAGCGGCGGCGAAAGGACGACTGTTCACATTGCATCTAAAACAGAGCGCATCGACCATGTTGCGCTCAAAAGCGGCGGCCTTCCGCAGAGATCCGGCGAATGCGCCATTGCACAGCAGCTCGCCGAAAGCCTCGGCCTGAAGGAGGGTGATCGGATTACCGTCACGCCGCGCAAGGCGTCCGGGGACTTTCTGACCGCGAGCGAGCTGACGGTCAAGGGCATTTTTCTGCATCCGAATCATTTTCAGCATGGTGAGAGTGACCGATTTGAGGTGCTGGTTATGCAGGAGGATCTTGATCTGAGCAAGCTCGAAGCACCCTATCTCGGAATGCTGATCCGTACCGATACGGAGAATATGGATACATTTTCAGAGGAATATGAGGAGCGGGTCAAGAAGATCGAACGGGAGATCTCTCTGCTCGGCAAGGAACGCGCTTCCGTGCGGGATGCGGAACTGATCGCATCGGCGCGTGCACGCATCGCCGACGGCGAGAAGAAACTCGTCGAGGCAAAGGCACAGCTTGATGCCGGAAAATCGGAGGCGGAGGAAAAGGCCGCAACGATCAGCGATGCCGATGTACAGCTCAAGATTGCGGTTGCTAAGCTGGAACTTGCAAAGGCACAGCTCAGTTCCTCCGAAACAGAGATTACTGACGGAAAAAAGCAGCTTGAGGATGCGAAAAAGGCACTTGATGATGCCAAGAAGCAGCTTGATTCCGCCCGGAAGCAGCTCGATGATGCAAAGGCGCAGCTTGATGACGGTGCGGCGGAGCTGGAGATCCACGAGGCTGAACTGCGTGAGGGCCGGATCCAGCTCGATGAAAACCGTCAGAAGCTGACGGATGCGGAGGTTGAGCTGCGCGCCGGCCGTGCGGCGCTAGATACCACGGAGAGCGCGATCGAGACCATGACCGGCATGGTCAATGCTGTCATCAAGGATGTCTGGGATCCGGCGTTTGGCGCTGCTCCGGCGCTGCGTTCGGTGCGTGATTCTTCTGAGAACTATACACGAACTTATGAAGAGCTGACACATCATCTGCTGGTTGATCAGAACGGTCTTTCTGAGGAGCAGTATCAGGATTTCATCGCAGCGGCGGAGGCTTCGGATACCTGGATTCAGTTCCGCACGGAGTATCAAAGGCTCTATGACAGCGAAAAACAGTATCAGGAGGGCTATGCGCAATATCAGGACGGCCTTTCACGCTTTACGGCGGCGCAGGCGGAATATGATGAGGGTAATGCGCAGTATGCCGCAGGCAAGGCAGAATATGACCGATCGCTTGCACTCTATCAGGAGAAGGAGACCGAATACAAGGTCGGCAAAGCCTCCTATGAGGCCAATCTCCGCGCCTATGAGGATGGTGTAAAAAAATATAACGCCGGTCTGGAAAAATACGAGGATTCTGAAGGACAGATTAACTCCGGCACTGAGGAGCTGGAGGAAGGAAAGCAGGAATTGCAGGAGGGCAGTGAGAAGCTGGAGGAAGGCACCAAAACGCTCGCGGAAAAGCAGGCGGAATACGAAGCCGGCGTGAAGGAGCTGGAGGATGCCAGGGCACAGCTTGCGGCTTATCAGCCGGGAAGCTGGATCCTGACCGACCGTGTGATGAATCGTTCCTTTAACAGTCTGAACAGTGCTGCGAAAACCTTTGTCAATATGCGGCAGACCTTCAGCACGATCTTCATTCTGCTCAGTATGCTCGTTTGCTATGCAACGATCGGCAAGATTGTCGATGAACAGCGTGTGCTGATCGGCGCGACAAAAGCGCTCGGTTTTACACGCGGCGAGATCATGGCAAAATACCTGATCTTCGGCGGCTTCGGCGCATTCCTCGGCGGATTGGGCGGTATTGCGCTTGCCTATTTCCTGCTGGAGGGGCTGATGCTCAGCTCGACGGCACAGGCGCTGATGCTCGGGTCATTCCCGCGCTCGTTCCTGCTGCTGCCTTCGGCACTCTGCGTGGTCTTTGCAACGGCGCTCGGCATCTTCTCTGCATGGATCGCCTGCAACAGACTGATTGAGCGCCCTGCGACCGATCTGCTCCGCGGTGAGATGCCGCAGGTACACCGCAACAAAATTCGCTCCGGCAAAAAGAAAACGCGTTCGCTCTATACCGGTCTGATCCTGCGCAATATCCGCAGCGACCTGAAGCGTGTCGGTGTGACGGTCATCAGCATCGCGGGAAGCTGTATGCTGCTGATGATCGGTTTTGCGATGAAGCTCTCTTATGTCAAGCTGATTGACCGGCAATTCACGCAGATCACGGATTACGATGCCTGTGTGCAGCTCAGGCCGGATGCTGCGGAGACGGAGATCGAGGAGGTCATTGAGAAACTGCGGGATGCAGATACCGATTATACGAAGGTCTATCAGCTCGATACGCTGACGCGGATTGGCAACAATCTGGAAGGCGCACAGGTCTTTTGTGTCGATCCGGATGCCCTGCCGGACTATATGCATCTCTACGATATCCGCCGCGAATCAGAGCATCGCATTCCGGACGGGGGCGTGTACATCTATAACCGTCTGGCGGAGACCTATTCACTGACGGTTGGTGATCACATTTCGATTCTGGATTCCGCAGGTGTATATCATGATGTGCCGATCAGCGGCATCTATCAGAGCTATGCCGGAAGGAGCATCTATCTTTCCGAATCCTTTGGACGCGAGATCTTTGGAAGGGAATACCAATACAACACTGTCCTTGCGCGGACATCGCGTGCCGATGTTCCGGCGCTTCGGTCAGAGCTGCGCAAATGCAGCGCGTTCCTTTGCTATACGGCATCGGATGAAGCACGCGCACGGCATCAGATCGTTTCCAATATGATGAACAAAATGGTCTATGTCATGATCGGAACGGCCGGCCTGATGGCTGCTGTCGTGCTGCTCAATCTGGTCATGATCCAGCTCAACCAGAAAAAGCGCGAGCTGACGGTTATGCGAGTCAATGGCTTTACGATCGGCGAGACAGTCGGCTATATCCTCAAGGAAAACATCCTGACGACTGCGGCCGGCATTCTGCTCGGACTGCTCAGCGGACAGGTAGCATCGCAAATTATTCTGTCGTCGCTGGAGCGCGTGGAGCTGCAAATGATCCGCGGCCCGATCCCGGAGGCGTATCTGTTCTCCGGGCTCATCACGCTGTTCTTTGCGCTCGTGGTAAATCTGATTGCGCTGAGCCGGATTCGCCAGCTCAATTTCCGCGATGCACAGTAATTGAAAAATAGAAAAGGAAAGCCCGCTGACAGCGGGTTTTCTC
>JAKSPK010000023.1 GCA_024404875.1 Oscillospiraceae bacterium | reverse complement strand
GTAACACTGAATGTCTGGGCGGGCAATCCGGGCGCACAGGCATTCTATGAAAAATGCGGTATGAAGCCGCAGAAAATCGGAATGGAAACCATTCTGTGAAAGGGGAAGCGGGAAATGGCAAAAAATATCTATGTCGGGGAGAAAGCGGACTGGACAAAGGCCTATGTCGCATCGCCGCATTTTTATACGCGGCCGGATGGCACACCGTTTGGTTCGCTTGGCATGAATGAGGGCATCGAGACAGTTATGCCGAAGCGTCCGCATGAGCGCTACCGTCCGGAAGGTGCTGTGATCGGCGAATGGCACATTATGCTTTACAGCGGCTCACAGCAGCGCGTGATCGGCGATGCAGATTTCTATGAGTCGATGCGTCGGCTGGCAATGGCTGGCTGCATCATTGACGACAACGGCGAAAATGTATTGATCCGCGGGCTTTCGCTCTCGGAGCTGGATTCACTGATGCGATAAAGAAAACGGCTTCCCGATTTGTGAAAAACGATCAGGAAGCCGTTTGATTACAGACAGCATGATTATGAAATTTTCAGGAATATTTATAGAAATCCCTTGCGAAACCGGATTGTTTGTGTTATACTATTGTTGTCCCATTGAAGAATGAGGTCAAATGATAATAGCCGAAGGAGGCTTTTGATATGAGAGAAATTCAGGCCGCACAGATTACAGCGACTATCCGAGATCTGTGTATCAAAGCGAATAAGGTGCTGCCGGAAGCGTTGGAAAGCTGTATCCGCTGTGGTGCAGATAAAGAGCAGTCTGAGGCAGGAAAGGCGGTCTTTACCGATCTCTGCGCGAATCTCGATGCAGCGCGGGAGACCGGTCTGCCGATCTGCCAGGATACCGGCATGGCAGTTATCTTCATGCAGATCGGTCAGGAAGTGCATATTACCGGCGGAGATCTGCGTGAAGCAGTCAATCAGGGGGTTGCGGCAGGTTATCTGGAGGGCTATCTCCGCTGTTCAGTCGTCAGCGATCCGCTTGAGCGCATCAATACCAACAACAATACGCCGGCCGTCCTGCATCTGGATATCGTGCCAGGAGAAACAGTGAAAATAGACGTCTGTCCGAAGGGCTTCGGCAGTGAGAATATGAGTGCATTGAAAATGTTTACTCCCGCTGCCTCGAAAGCGGATATTGTCGGATTTGTTCGTGATATCGCTGCAAAGGCCGGCAGCAATCCTTGTCCGCCTATGGTGATCGGTGTCGGAATCGGCGGTGATTTTGAACAATGTGCGTATCTTGCGAAGAAAGCGCTTTGCCGCGATGTTTCGATGCGTAATCCGAAGCCGCTCTACGCAGAACTGGAATCGGAAATGCTGGAATCCGTAAATCGTCTCGGCATCGGACCGCAGGGCTTTGGCGGTACCGTGACAGCTCTGGCTGTGAATATTGAGCAGGCGCCGACTCATATCGCCGGTCTGCCGATTTCGGTTAATATCGGATGCCATGTAACGCGTCATGCGAGTGCGATACTTTGAGTCTATCACGGACTTTACTTAATACAGTTGGATTTTCTTTCTGTTTGTGAAAACACACATTCATGACTTGACAAATAATGGCGAATATGGTATAATATCACCAAGGATATATTCCGAAAAGGAGGGCTTACCAATGGAATCTGAGAATGATCGTATCCAGCTTACTGCTGAAAACGCAGAGGTGCTGATTGCGATGATGGAACATAAAAAGCTGAAATATGCGATTGACGAACGCTCAGACAGCCGAACGCATATCCGCATTCACTTTACCGGCGAAGATCTTCCGATGACGCTGCACATCATTCTTCGCGCCGATAAGCAGATCTGCTCGGTGTATTCTTTGATGCCGTTCATGATCTGTGAGGAGATGCGAAATGATGCCGCGATCGCGGTGACAGCTGCGAATCACGGTCTGATTGACGGATCCTTTGACATGGATATGAACACCGGAGAGATCCGCTTTCGTCTGACAAGCTGCTATATCGGAACAGTTCTGACAGAAGAATTGTTTGCGTACCTGATGTTCGTTTCCGCACGGACAGTTGATCATTACAATGACCGTTTTGAGGCGCTTAATAACGGAACCATGTCGTTGGAGCAGTTTCTTGATCTGGATGCTGAAGATGAACGCAAGTAATCGGAGAATAAAATGCGAAAGTATTTGACAGAATATCTTCGGGATCTGGAAGCGCTGCTCAGCTCTGATCAGGACATCGACTATGAGGAGCTGATGCGTTCACATCTGACGATGATCGGTTTTATGCAGCATGAACGGCTGGTTCATTTCCTTGTGACGATTCTGTTTGCGCTGGGTTTCTTCATTACGCTCGGAATCTATCTGCTTGGTGAAATGGTGATGCTTCTGCCGTTGCTATTGCTGATCCTCGGTCTGCTTGTTCCCTATATCGCACACTATTATTTTCTTGAAAATTCCGTGCAGAAGATGTATCATCTGCACGACGTAATTAATGCGCGCCGGATAAAACAAAAAGATCAGGCCGCGTCCTGAAGGCAGAAAGGGAGGTAATCATGGAGCTTTACCGTCCGCTCATTTCAGAAGAATACCGTGCTGTTGAGGCAATGGGATTTGAGGGCTTTCCGCCGCGCTCTGAGGAACAGCCGCTCTTTACGGCACTGCTTTCCGAGGAGGGGGCCACACAGATTGCGCGGCATATGCGCATCTCAAAGGCTACAGAAAACTTTATCTATGTTGTATCGTTTATAGTCGATGATGCGTATATCCGTCAGTTTCCTGTTCAGCATGCGAAGGAACGGGAGCGTCAGGCACTCTGGATTCCGGCGGATGAGGTCGAAATCCTTAATCAACATCTGATCGGCAGGATTCGGTTGCTTGCAAGCTATCAGATCGACCGTTCTGACGGCGAGGTTTTCTTTGCATAACTGAATCGTGAACAGAGCCCGAAGCAAATGCTTTCGGGCTCTGTCTTATTTATGCATTTTTGATAAGGTCAATCAGAATGTTTGTGGCAGTTTCAATGCCGAGCTTTCCGGTATTGAGGATCAGGTGATAATTGGAGCTTGCGCCCCACTCCATGCCGGTATAGTAGTTGTAATGTCTGCGGCGCTGTTTGTCGTGGCGGCTTACTATGCTATATGCCTTTTCCGGCGAAACATCGTAGCATTCGATTGCGCGCTTGACGCGAATATCCATGTCCGCAGTAATGAATACATTGAACAGACTCGGATGGTCGCGCAAAATATAATCAGCACAGCGGCCGACAAATACGGCAGAGGGATTTTCATTTGCGAGTTTTGTGATAATCTTGCTTTGCGTGAGAAATACATAATCCTGCGGGAGTGATTCGGTCTCTGTAAATGGTGAATAAGGCCCCGTGACCGCAATGTTATAGAGGAAAGAATTTGTCATGCGTTCCTCGGTTTCCTGAATGAACTTGGTGGAATAGCCGCATTGATCGGCAGTCATGTCAATAAGCTTTCGATCAAAAACAGGCAGTTCCAGACGCTCAGAGATATTCTGTGCAATCTCTCTGCCGCCGCTGCCGTATTGACGGCTAATGGATATCAGCATCGGTTTCATAACAGTACCTCAATTCTCTATTATACAAAGCTGCAGTCTGGGCATCCCGTAGTCGAAATGCTTCATCCTGATCTCTGCTGCTCTTATAGCGTATACCTGTCAAGCATATTGTTGGAAACATTAATCAAATCAGGCTTCACTTTTTTCTGCAACAGATCCCAGTTCGGCTTTCGGTCAGTCAAGTTGTGCGCATCAGAACCAAAAGCAAAATGTGAATGTTCCTCCATAATCTTTTTTGCCATTTTTTTCTCTTTCCAGATTGTGAAAGCTTCATTATTGATCTGCAAAATGGACTTTGAAGATAGAATCGCTTCGATCTCATCCCTGTTATAATACGGCAAATAGCGGTGAACATGCGCCAGCATAACTTTCAGCTTGTATTCTGCTGCGATGTTATAAATTTCCTCAGACATCCATTTTTCATAGGCTCTGTATGGTAATTCCAGCAAAATAATGCGCGTACCTGTGACAGCGAGCTTTTCGATACCAGGGAGTTCTGATATACCATGCTCAATGGCGACCTCTGCGCCGAGATGTACATCTTTTATTGCCAGTCTGTCCCTTATAGAATCAAAGGCTGCCTGCCTTTTTTCCAGATAATTAGAGACGCTTTTCTCACGGTGGGCATAGAAGTGCGGTGTGGCTATGATCTTGTCAACACCCTGTGATTTCATGATTTCCGCCATTTTCAGGGAGGTCTCCGCACTGTCTGAACCGTCATCCACTCCAGGGAGGATATGACAGTGATATTCAGTCATCATTTCTTATTCATCTCCGACTCTTCTTCTTTTCCTGGCTCATTTGTCTCTTCTGATTTGTCATCAGAAGGATCTGTTTCCGGTCTATTTCCATAATAACCGTATCCATATCCCTTTTTGTAGTAATACTTGTTTCCGTACTTGGATGTAGAGTAATATCCGCTGTGTCCCTTTATCTTAACATTATTCAGGATATATCCGAGCAGATTCATCTGAGCAAATTCGATCTTCTTGTTTGCTGCTGCAAGATCCTCTTCCGTTGTAACGGCATAATGTACGACCATAATGATGCCGGAGATATTCTTAGCAAGTTCTATCGCATCTGTTACGACATTGACAGGCGGTGTGTCAATGATGATAACAGCATATTGCTTACTCAGCTCATCCAGAATCGCTGTCATTTGCTCGGAACCCAGCAGTTCAGACGGATTCGGCGGGATCGGGCCTGCTGTCATGACATCGAGATTTTCCATGACATTTTTCTGGATGCAGTCTTCCAGTTTGCTCATTTTACTGATTGCTGAGGAGAGGCCTTTTTTATTTTTCAGGCCAAATATCTTATGCTGAACCGATTTACGCATATCTGCATCTATCAACAATACCTTATTGTCACTTTGTGCCATTGCAATGGCGATATTTGCAGAAGTTGTGGATTTTCCTTCACCGGGACTCGAGGAGGATACCGCAAAAATTTTCTTTTCAAATGTGGACAGGGAGAATGTTATATTAGTGCGAATTGACTTGTAACTCTCTACGATAAAGAACGGTACATTATTGTCGGTCAATTTAATGTGCTCATCCTCATCGGAGTTTTTCTTTTTCTTTTTGCTGTCACCAAACTGCTGAATCTCACCAATAATCGCTTTTTTATATTTGTTTGCCAGAGTGTCTGGGTCTTTGATTGTGTTATCAAAAAAGTCAATGAGAAAAATGATCATCATAATGAGCATAGATCCAGCCGCAAAACCGAGCATTGTGTTCTTACGCGTATTCGGTGCAATGGGAGTATTATAGACTTTCGCTGTATCAATGGTGTTGATAGAGCCGATACCGACTGCATCCTCCACATACTGCGGAGCGACTTTTGTCAGGTTATTGCAGATCGCTGCTGCGATTTCTGCATTTTTTGCCGTAGCAGTTATTTTTACTGCAGAGGTGTCGGTAACGGAAGAAATAGCAAGGCAAGTACGAATAGATGCAGGTGTGATCTTGCCGGTATCGGACAGTGTGAAATTCTGTGAGAGTGTTTCCTCATCAAACTTCTTCGATAACTGCTCTCCTACGGCGTTCATGACAGCATCGTCTTTCAGTACCTCCATGTAAGTATTAACAAGCTGTTTAGAATTGCTAATGTTATTAACATTATTAACATTTTCAGAGATGCCAGTATAGCTTTGAACATACATTGTAATATGAGAGGAGTATTGCAGCGGCATCAGGAATTTTGAAACACTGAATCCGGCAGCTGCTCCAAGCACCGCGATTACAAGAATCAACCAGATATGATTTAGGATGAGTCGGATGATGTCTTTAATACTAATTTGGCCTTCGTTCATGATAGTGATATTCCTTTCTTAATGTACCGGATCTGGAAGGAGTTCAAGGATGTCGTCCGTTTCGTATTCTATAGATCGTCCTTACATTTGCAGTTGGGATTTGTGGCGGGGCATTTGCAGTTTATCGAAACTATGACATCGCAAAGCATCTGTCATACAATTTCATGTTAATAAACACATTTCATCTTTTAACTGTTTCAGTCAACAATACTTGCTGACTATGGTTTATTAACAGCAGACAATAGCGTAAATGTGTACATTCATACTCACATAGACAATTTTATCATACTTTATAATAAATGTCAAGTGCACCGGTGCGTTTTTTCAGGGAGCCTTCTGAAACCTATACGAAGATATGCTAACACAGTTGTATTCAACGCAGGAAAGAGAGCGTAGTTCAGAGAAACAGAGACGCGAAATACGCGGCCTCTTCACCGTTGCCGTAACAAGTGTCTCTGCTGATTGTATGATGAACTGCAAAACAGAAGGGCTGCGTAACGCTTAGTTACGCAACCCTATGATAATCTGCTTTACCGGTACACTTTTTTATGCGTTGCAATTTCTCTGAATCAGCAAATTTACATGAATTATGCCATACCTGCTGTGATGATTGCCATTGCATAGACCTCATCAGCATTGCAGCCGCGGGAGAGATCATTGATCGGCGCATTCAGGCCCTGAAGGATCGGGCCGTATGCAGCATATCCGCCGAGACGCTGTGCAATCTTGTAGCCGATGTTGCCTGCCTCGATCAGCGGGAAGATGAAAGTATTCGCCTGACCAGCAACCTGAGAATCCGGGCATTTGGTCTTTGCGACCTCTGCCGAAACAGCTGCATCAAACTGGAATTCACCATCGATAATAAGCTCCGGATCAATCTTGCGGGCTTCGATTACAGCATCATGGCTGAGCTGAACAGTGCCGCCCTTTCCGGAGCCGTATGTGGAAAAGCTCAGGACTGCAACCTTCGGATCAATGCCGAAGAATGCAGCGGTGCGTGCGGTCTCAACTGCCACCTCGCCGAGCTGCTGAGCAGCGCTCAGGACAACATTGCCATCCTTGTCAAGTCTGTCGGAATAGCCGAGATTGATCGCGCAGTCACCCATCGCGATTTTTTCCTCAACGCCGTCCTTTTCGCGGAACAAGATGAAGCAGGAGCTTACGAGATTAGCACCCTTCTTCGTCTTGATGATCTGGAGTGCCGGTCTGACAGTATCAGCAGTAGAATATGTAGCGCCGCCGAGCAGAGAATCAGCCTTGCCCATTTTGACGAGCATCGTTCCGAAATAGTTGGACTTTTTCAGTGCTGCGCGTACTTCGTCCTCAGTCATCTTGCCCTTGCGGAGCGCGACCATTTCTGCGACCATTGCATCAATTTCCGGATAGGTCAGCGGATCAATCACTGTTGCAGCGGAAACATCAAATCCGCCTGTTTCTGCCGCAGCCTTGACTTCTTCTGCATTACCGCAGAGAATAACTCCCATGAGATTCTCTTTCATCAGGCGCTCTGCAGCAGAGAGAATGCGGGGATCGGTACCCTCAGTAAATACGATCGTCTTTCGGCTTGCCTTGAGGTTTGCAAGCAGCTTGTCAAATATTGCCATTTCAAAAGCCTCCGTTTTAATCATTATGAAGCATCCTTGCAGAATGCCCCTGTATGTTCCATTATACCACATCATCCCAGAAAAAGCAATGGGTAAATACAAAATTATGTCAACGAATGGATTGACAGATTTGTGCTTTTGTGATAGACTGTTGTGAGGGAAGAGCGGATGAAGGATTTTTCTATGATCGAACTGAGCAAATCCTATAACGTTGACAGTTCGGTTTCGTTGATATGGCTAGAAGATTCAGACGAATTGAATCGACGGTGGACAAGAGATCGAATGATTCTTTGCGTAAATATCGAACAGGACGCGAATGCGGCGGTGCTTATCTGGTGCATGATACAGCATAGCATAGAGATCCTGATGCAAAATCTTGCCGATGTGAACGGAGGATGACATGGAAACGAAATGTATATGCTGTCCGCGCAGATGCGGGGCAGTCCGCAGCAAGCAGTGTGGGTTCTGCGGCGAGACCGATACAATCCGTATTGCGCGTGCAGCACCGCATATGTGGGAGGAGCCGCCGATTAGCGGACAGAACGGCTCAGGCACGGTCTTTTTCAGCGGATGCAGTCTGCGCTGTATTTTCTGCCAGAATCACGAAATCGCTGTCTCACATATCGGCCGCGATATTTCAACGGAGGCGCTCATTGAAATCATGCTGCGGCTCCAGTCAGACGGCGCTCATAATATCAATCTCGTGACGGCATCGCATTTTACCGCACAGCTTGTCCCAGTATTGCAGCGAGCAAAGCAGTCAGGGCTCCGTGTTCCGGTTCTATGGAACAGCAGCGGCTATGAGCTGCCGGAAACACTTCGGCTGCTTGACGGACTGATCGACATTTATCTCCCGGATTTCAAATACATAAATCCACAGACGGCGGGGGAGTATTCAGCTGCTCCGGATTATCCCGAGATTGCCAAAGCAGCGCTTGAAGAAATGGTGCGCCAGTGTGGTGCGCCGCTGCTTGATCCCGAAACCGGATTGATGCAACGCGGCGTACAGGTGCGGCATCTGGTTCTGCCAGGTCATGCACAGGAATCGCGGCAAGTATTATGGTATCTGTATCAGAAATACGGTAACGACATCGGCTACAGCATAATGAATCAATATACACCGATGCCGCAGATGCAGGAGCACCCGCTGCTATCCCGCAGAGTGACAGCTCAAGAATACGACCATGTTGTGCAGTATGCACGGCGGATCGGCATAGAAAATGCGTTTACACAGGCGGGTGAATCAGCATGCGAATCGTTCATTCCGGATTTTTCCGGACAGTCCTGAGAGCGATTTTCATAGGCGGATTATTTCCGTCATGGTTAGCTTGTTGATAATTCGTCAAATAAACCTTGCATTGCAGAAATGAGCCAGCCTCGCTTGTCCGGCGAGGCTGGCTGCATAGTATATTCAGTTGCTATATGGTCGTTCAGGCTGGATATTCGCTTGATACATAAAGCGTTGCTTTGCACATTTATTTTGACGCGGCATCCAGCGCGGCTTCGGCGGTCTGAAGCAGCAGTTCTGACTGATCGTCGCCGCCCATGATGCGAGCAATTTCACGGATTCGCGCATCGCGGTCGAGCTCTGTGACGGCAGTTCTGGTTGCAGTGTCAGTGCTGTGTTTTTCAATCAACAGATGATGCGTTGCCTGTGTCGCGAGTTGTGCGAGATGTGTCACACAGATGACCTGGTGATGATGTGAAAGCTGCCGGAGTTTGAGGCCGATCTTCTGTGCAGCTTTGCCGCTGACACCAGTATCAATTTCGTCAAAGATCAACGTCGGAATATCGTCGCGATCGGCTAAAACAGCTTTCAGCGCAAGCATCATGCGGGAGAGCTCGCCGCCGGAAGCGATTTGTGCGATGGGCTTTGGCGGTTCGCCGGGATTTGCGGAGATAAGAAATTCCGCATGATCCATACCGTTCGGGGTGAGCTTGCCCTGTGTCAGAGCAACGCTAAGCTGCACGCGCGGCATATTGAGATACGCGAGCTCCTCGCCGACTCTGCGTGAAAAATCGGCTGCGAGCTGCTGTCGATGCGCGGTCAGCATTCTAGCCAGCTCCGTGACGCGGTGCAGCCTTTCCGCTCGCTCGGAGGTCAGATCATGGAGGCGGTTGGAGTCAGATTCGATTGCGCTGACTTTTTTCAGTGCATCC
The DNA here is from genome assembly GCA_024404875.1 of Oscillospiraceae bacterium. Lineage (GTDB taxonomy): Bacteria > Bacillota > Clostridia > Oscillospirales > Ruminococcaceae > Firm-04. Next base: position 28,443 of record JAKSPK010000023.1, on the reverse strand, counting down.
TCGTAGATCTGTCGCAGTCCGTCCGCATCGGTATGATAGCGGATCGCAGCGGAATTGATTGCGTTACGGCGGTCATTGAGTTTTGCGAATTCAGCGGGAGAGAGTTGTACACCCGCATAAGCATTGATTTCATCGGAGATATCGCGCAGCTCGATATTGAGTGTCCGCAGCCGTTCGCGTAGGCTGGCTGCCTCCGGCGCGGCATCGGTCAGACGTGAAAGCTGGTCGCAGGCTGCTGCGATTGCATCAGATATATTTTCATCACCATCGGTCAGCATCCGGCACACCGTTCCTGCGATTTCCGCAGTGTCTTCAGCGCGGGCGGCGATGCGGAACTGCTCATCAAGCAGCACATCCTCCTGCGGCTGCGGATCCAGTTCGCCGATTTCAGTGATTGTTTCCTGCAAGTCTTTGAGATGCTGCATTTTCTCCTGCTCTGATTTTTTGAGCTGATTGAGTGTTCTTGCGCAGTTCTGCAAGGCATGGAACTCTTTCTGATAATCCTCCAGCAGCGACAGATCATCACCGAAACGGTCGAGCACATCAAGATGCCGTTCAGGGCGCAGCAAAATCTGATTGTCATGCTGACCATGGATATTGACGAGCGATTCGCCGAGCGCACGCAGTAGTGCAACCGGAGCTGTTCTGCCGTTGACTCTGCCGATGCTGCCGCCGTCCGCGGAGATCTCGCGTGTCAGCACCAGTGCATCATCGTCTGTTTCGTGTCCGTATTCCGCGAGAATCGAACATGTAGTATCTGAGATCGGCGAAAAGACAGCAGTAATGACAGCCTTTTTGCAGCCGGTTCGAACAAGATCGCGGCTGGTACGCTGTCCTAGGACAGCCTGTATTCCGTGGATCAGGATGGACTTTCCTGCACCGGTCTCACCGGTGAAAGCATTGAAGCCCTGCTCCAGCGGAATAACAGCAGATTCGATGACTGCGAGGTTTTCGATTGAGAGTTCCCTTAACATATTTTACCCCCAGATCTGGGATTCCAGCGATGTAATGAGCTGCTTTGCATTCGGTTCTGAGCGTGTGAGAATGAAGATGGTATCGTCTCCAGCGATTGTGCCGATAATTTCCGAGAGCTGCATACGGTCGATGACTGCACAGGCAGCCTGTGCGGATCCAGGATGACAGCTTACGACAACAGTATTGATCGCATAGTCGATCCGAACCACTACATCCGCTAGCAGATTGTTTGGGGTGATCGCCGCAGCTGACGCTTTGGAGTAGCAGCTTACGCCGGATGCGGTGCGGCGCTTCAGGAGCTTGAGCTGACGAATATCTCGGGATATCGTCGCTTGTGTGACGGTAAAACCATTTTCCACCAGCAGATCGCGCAGCATTTCCTGTGTGCTGACTTCGTGTGTCTGTATGAGCTTCAGAATCATGTTATGCCTTGCATTGGGCATTATTTCGTCCTCCTTATCTGTCAAAAAAAAATGTATTTTGTTACATTCCCTTGAGTGGCTGCATGAGCTTTCCGTGCAGTGCATCATAAAATGCGTGTCCTTTGCAGTTGACAAACGGAATGGAATGCTCGGAAACAGTCAGCGTGAACGATTCGGCGTTTCTAAGCTCCGCAGCTTTTTTGCCGTCCGCATGAACGCAGAGTCCTCCGTTTCCGACGCCGTGATATGTGACAGTGATTCGCCGCTGCGGTGCAAACAGCATCGGTCTCGCAAAAAGTGAGTGCGGGCAAATCAGGTTCATTTCAATCAGGCTGAGATCCGGCTCCATAACAGGGCCGCCAGCGGAAAGAGCATAGGCCGTTGAGCCGGTCGGCGTTGAAAAGATAATGCCGTCTGCGCGGTAGCTTCCGATCAGCCGCTCATCGACCGAAACGGAAAAATCACAGATCCTTCCGTTCAGGCGTGAGGCGTAGATGTCGTTCAGTGCGTGAAGAGGCTTACTTTCGCCGGAAGCTGTCTGCATCTGCGTGCGAAGCATCATGCGGCTGCTAATCTCGTATTTGCCGGTGTGAAGGCGGCTCAGCATTTCCAGCTCATCCACTTCGAACGCCGCAAGAAAGCCGAGTGTGCCTGTGTTAATACCTACCAGCTTGACCGGTGGCGTTCCGGATGTGGCAGCATAGTGAAGAAGGCGTTCGGCACAGCGCAAAATTGTACCATCACCGCCGACTGCAACCGCGAAATCAGCATCTGCAAAAAGTTGTTCCTGCGGAATTACCCTGACAAACGGCAAATCGCAGAACTGCGCAGCGAGCTGATCTTCAACCACGACTTCCGATGAGAGTCCGTGCAGGATCTCTGCTGCCTTTTTGGCAGCATGGAGCGCATTCAGTTTAGAAATATTCGGATCAAGAACACATTTCATTGCTTGCCCTCATTCAGCCCGGTATTTCTTCAGCCGGAGCAAATATTCAGTATTACCGCTTCCGCCTTTGATCGGCGATTCACATTCAGCGATCGGTATGAAGCCAGAGGCGGCAGCAAAATCACGGATATCGCGCAGCACGCGCTGCCGGATTTTCTCATCACGGACAATTCCGTTTTTATTCAGAGCGGCTCTGCCAGCTTCAAACTGCGGCTTAACGAGCAGAACGACCTCCGCTTGATCGGTCAGCAACGGAGCCAGATATGGAATGATCTGCTTGAGTGAAATAAACGAAACATCGCAGGCGGCAAATTGCGCTGGCAGTCCCTCGGTATCCGGCGAAAGCTGCCGCAAATCGGTTTCCTCGCGAACAATGACGCGCGGATCATTGCGGAGCGAGTCTGCGAGCTGATCACGGCCGACATCAACGGCCAGTACAGTCTTTGCGCCGTTCTGGAGCATACAGTCCGTGAAACCGCCGGTCGATGCACCGATATCGAGACATTGCAGTCCGTTGGGACAGATGCCGAATTCCGCGAGTGCATACCGCAGCTTATAGCCACCTCTGCCGACAAATGGCAGTGGCTCTGTCAATGTGAGAATATCCGTATCTGTGACCTTTTGCGATGCCTTCATGCAGACAGCGCCGTTGATGGTCACATTTCCCTCAGCGATCGAGGTCTGTGCGCGGTTTCGTGTTTCACAGATGCCGCGCTCTACCAGTGCTGCATCAAGCCTTGCCATACCAGATATCCTCTGCATACTGCGTCATTTGCGGAGCGGTCAAGCCGAGCCGTTCCATGCATTCATTGATACTTCCCTGTGTGACAAATCCTTCAATCGCACGGCAGCGCCATGTGCCGTCCCAGTCCGTTCGCAGCATCTGCATCGCAAAGATTTCACCGATGCCTCCGATCGCGTAGCTCTCTTCAAAAAAAACGATTTTCTTATATTTTTGAGCAATTTCAAAGATCTCAACCGGCAGCGGGAAAATGGTCGTCAGCTTGAGCAAACCGCAGGGAATACCTTTATCATTCAGTGTCTGCATCGCTTGGTATGCCTGTTCACTGATGCGCCCATAGGAGACAAGCAGCATCCCTTTACCGGCGATATGTGTATACTGAACATCAGGCTTCAGCGGAAAATGCTCAGACTGCTTGCCGCGAGGGTAACGGATCGCGGTCAGCGCAGTATCGGTATAGAGCGCTTTATGCAGACATTGTGTCAGCTCGTCATAAGTCGCCGGAGCATAGATTTTGCAGTGCGGGATCGCGGTCAGCATCGGGATATCGAAAACGCCCTGATGCGTTTCACCGTCCTCGCCGACGATACCAGCACGGTCTACGCCGAGTACGACATGATAATTTGCAATCGCTGTGTCATGGATCAATTGATCGAATGCACGCTGTAAGAATGTCGAATATACAGCGAAAACAGGCTTCTTTCCCATAGAGGCGAGTGCTGCACTGAATGTAACTGCATGCTGCTCTGCGATGCCAACATCATAAAATCTGTCCGGATGATCACCATAAAAAAACTGTAAGCCGGTGCCGTATTTCATCGCAGCCGTTACTGCTACGATGTCCGGATCTGTATTAGCATAAGCAGAGAGGGCCTTGCCGAAGGTGGTCGAGAAGCATTCGTCGATCGAAATTTCCGGATCGCCGGATTCCATATCGATGCGCAGCAGCTCCGGATGTTCGGGCGGAACACCGTGAAATTCTCCGGGATTCTCCTCGGCCGGACGGAAGCCCTTGCCCTTGATCGTTTTTACATGGACGAGCACCGGACGGTGATAACTTTTTGCAACCTCCAGTGCCTCATCAAGCTCCTCGATATCATGTCCGTTTACAGGGCCGAGATATACAAATCCGAGGTCATCGAAAATGGTGGACTGCACAAGATTCTGACGGATCTTGTCCTTTGTTTTTTTCAGGCCGATCGCCATTTTATCACCGATCGCAGGGGCTTTTCTGACAACGCTTTCGATTCTCCATTTTGCGCGGACATAATCCGGCGAGCTGCGGATCTTTGTGAGATACTTTGCGATCGCTCCGACATTTTTGGAAATTGCCTGATTGTTGTCATTGAGGATTACAATCAGATTTACCTTTGTTTTTCCGGCGTTGTTGAGGCCTTCATAAACCATTCCTCCGGTCATTGCGCCGTCACCGACGACAGCGACTGCATAGTGCTGCGTATCACCGGAAAGGCGCATTGCTTCAGCTATGCCGAAGGCAGCGGAGACAGCAGTGCTGCTGTGACCGGTTATGAAGGTGTCATGTACAGATTCACTCGGTTTAGGAAAACCGGCAAGACCGTTTTGCTGCCGCAGTGACGACAGACTGTCTGCGCGCCCGGTCAGGATCTTGTGAACATATGCCTGATGACCGACATCCCAGACGATGCGATCGTGCGGTGAATCGAAATTCCGATGAAGCGAAAGTGTCATTTCAACGACGCCGAGATTAGAGGCCAGATGGCCGCCTGTTTTGAGTACGGTCTGAATCAGCATTTTCCGGATATCATTGCATAGCTCCGAACACTGTGCCGTATTCAGTTTTTTCAGATCACCAGGCAGCTCCAGTTCATTCAGTCTGACCTTCAGCGGCGATAATTGATGTTCTTTGTTCATTCTAATCTCCCGGACAGCAATTCGCTGCCCTGTCAGTTTTCTGTTTCTGTCTGTGTGCAGGACTGCGGCTGATTGTATTCGCTGACAGTCAGCTTTGCCTGATCGAGTTCTTTTTTACACGCGTCAGCGAGCTTTGCACCTTCACCGTAGAGTGAGACAGCTTCCTCCAGCGTGAGACCGCCGGATTCGAGCTTTGCAGTGATCGCAAGCAGCTGATTCATGCCCTCTTCAAATGTCATTTAATTCTCCTTTCGGATCGCTCTGACCTCAGCGGTCAGTACACCGTGCGCAAGCTGAATATCCAGCATATCGCCGGGCTTTGTGTCGGAAGATTCACGCACTAGTGCATCCTCATGATAAACGAGTGCATAGCCGCGCTGAAGAATTGCGACCGGACTGACACTTTCCAGCCGACTGAGCAGCAGCGCGAATGACTGTTCTTTCTCCATCATCAAATGTGCAATGCTTCGATTCAGGCGATCCGATGCAGCGGAAAGCTCCGCGGTCAACAAATTCAGACGGGCATCCGGCGCATATTTTGCGAGGATTTGCCTGCGATCGTGGAGCTGCTGCGTTTTTTTATCGAGAACCGCTGAAAACGCCCGGTTCAAACGATCCGCCGCAGCCTGTACAGATGCACGCATTGTGTCCATATCCGGAACGGCCAGCTCCGCTGCAGCGGAAGGAGTCGGAGCTCGTAGATCGGCAACTTCATCCGCAATGCAGTGATCGGTCTCATGGCCAACAGCGCTGATGACCGGAACAGGGGAGGAAAAGATCGCTGCTGCAACCTCCTCAGACTGGAATGCCGAGAGATCTTCATTTGAACCGCCGCCTCTGCCCATGAGAATGATATCACATTGATCGGTGCCGGCAGTCTCTAATGCAACGGAGATCGAGCGCGGTGCTGCATCGCCTTGTACGAGTGCCGGATAAATGCAAACGGTTCCGAGCGGATAACGACGCTGCAATATTTGAAGCATATCTTGCAAGGCGGCACCGCTGCGTGAAGTCACAATGCCGATTTTTTTCGGCATCTCCGGCAGCGGACGCTTGCGCTCTTGTGAAAAATATCCGAGCTTGGCGAGCCGTTCACGGCGCTGCTGCAAGGCGAGTGCCTGTGCGCCGACACCATCCGGCTGCATATCAGTGACGTTGATCTGATATGCGCCGTCGCGTTCATAGAGCGTGACAGATCCCTGCAATAAAATATGCATTCCGTTTTGCGGCTCAAAGGGCAGCCGTGCAGCATTCGAGCGAAACATCACGGCCTTGACGGATGCTTCCTCATCACGCACGGAAAAATAACAGTGGCCGGAGCGAAAATTTCTTGTGAAGTTTGCGATCTCCCCGCGAACAAATACCGTCCGCAGATTGTTGTCCTCCTGCAGGCGGAAAGCAACATAGCGATTAAGCTGGCTGACTGTTAAAATTGACATTGTTCAGCCCTCCTTGCAGCATAGATCGCGATACCCGCGGCATTATCTGACGAAAACGCTGGCTCTGCAAAAGCAGTTTTCAGTGGCAGCTTTCGCAGCTCATCCTGAATGAGCCGGTCGGAGAGAACACCGCCTGCATACAGCACGGCGGTTCCCTTTTCAGCAGATGCTTTTGTCATGGCCGTCAATACTGCCGCAACTGAATTGAGGCAGTATCGTGCAATATCCGGTGCTGCAGCGTTTTCACGCACCATTTTTTCACATTGATTCTGCAAGCCTGAAAGGGAACAACAGCCGTTTTTCAGCTTCACCTGCATATGCGCCTGTATGCTGCTTTGCGTTGCGAGTGCTTCGAGTGCAGGGCCGCAGGGGAATCTGAGTCCGAGCATCAATCCGACGCGGTCAACGGCCTGTCCGGCCTTGAGGTCGAGAGAGGATGCGACCGGCTCTATGTGCAGGATCTCGTCAGGATCCGGCGTACAGCGGACAAGATCAGTCGTTCCGCCGCTGACATGGAATGCGAGAAAGGACGGAGCACCTGCTCTGATCCACGAAAGGCAGTTCGCAGAATAAAGCGCCGCGAGAATATGTCCCATTTGATGCGATGTCGGATAGCAGGGGATCCCCTGTGCAGAGGCGAGAATTGACGCCGCCGCTTTTCCAGCCAGAAAGCATGGCATATAGGAGCCATCTTCCGGGCGAGGTGCAGTAGAGACGCCGACCGCATCCGGATGCAAACTGCCGCCCGTTTCAGCGGCCAGATCTGCGATCAGCTCCGGCAGCTGCCGTGTATGATGAAAGACTGCATCGCTCTGACGTAGCCCTGCCTGTCCTTCTGGAACAGGCAGCAGCTTTTTCTTTTGCAGAACGGTGCCGCTTTCAGTATCATACCACGCGCAGGATGTTGTGTAATTTGATGTGTCGATGCCGAGCAGTTTCATGTTTCAGAATCCGTTTTTTGAATGTCACGCGCATAGGCACCGAGCAGTCCATTGATGAATCGAACATCATCGCTGCTACAGCTATAGGTCTCGGCAAGCGAAACGGCTTCGGAAATTGCAGCATTCGTCGGTGTTCCATCATCGTAATTGATCTCGTATATTGCGAGTCGAAGAATGGAAATTGTCAGCTTGGAGATTCTTGAAATTGTACGTTTTGGACTGAACTTTTCGATGACCGCATCAAGTGTATCTCGATGCGCAAGTGTCCCATCAACAAGCTCTTTGACCTGTTTGCAGATAATAATCTCTTCGATCTCCTCAGCGATTTTGTAAAGCTCTTCGATCGGATCATCGCGCAGTGTGGTCTCAAAGAGCAGCTTCATTGCGCTGTCACGGATTTCCCGTCTTGTATATTCTGGCATTTGTTTATCCTTTCGGCATTAATCTTCAAACAAAACATCGGAAGCGATCACATGAACCTTGGAAACGATTACGCCGGTCATATTCTGCACATTCTCCTTGATATTCTCCTGCACTTGTTCGGCAACGATTGTCAGGCGGAAGCCGTTTAAGAGAATCAATCGGACAGTGATTTCGACCAGATCATTGACGACCTGAACCGTAACAGGGGAAGCGGACGGCTTGAATAGGGAAGCCTTGCCCTCTGCGAGATCGGCAACACCCTCGACTTCCTTTGCTGCAACGGCAGCGATCGAACGGATTACATTTTCAGAAATCCGGACATCTCCGGCTGTTGAGGCTTTCTTCGGATATTCATTGCTCATGATATAGAGTCCTCCTTGCGCTGAATACTGAATACGGAAAACCAGACGGACGGCAGTACGCCCGCCGTCTGTCTGTACATATACATATCATATTATAACATATTTTTCGAATTCGTACAACCTTTTTTTCAAAAAACTTTGAGTTTTTTTTGATTTATGGCAATACCGTATTGATCCGAAGATACAAATATGCATTCATGCTATTTGACAGGTTGCAGGAAACTATGTCGGTCATGCGGTTTTTTTGCGTTGTTGACTTAATCGGCTTGGATCGCATCCGCCGGCGCATCTGCAGCTACCTCAAAGATCCGGATTCCCTCTGCCGGCACCTCGGATTCCGTCAGAACGATCTCCTTGATTGCTGCCGCCTGTGCATTATCGAGACCGTCACTTTGAACAACAACCTTTGCAGTATCGTTGTCGAGATATACGACACAATCACTGTAACCTTGCGAGAGGATCAGGCTTTCAATGACAGCTTCGCTTTTCATCTGCTTGGAAAGACTGACCGCGTCGATTGCATTCGTCACCATTTCATCATTACTGATGTCACCGCCGCCAATGATACTTTGGAGTGTCTGCACGGCGTAATCGCGGCTGCTCTGCTTATCGAGCCTTGCCTGAGCAAAATAATCTGCCTTTGACGGAACGGCATTGACCATTTCGGCGGTGCCGTAATCAAGCAGATCATCTGCGGATGCAGGTGATGCGGTTAGCTCTGTGCTTTCCCGAAACGATTCTGCTGGGATCAGTCCGTTTCCGCCTGCAAGGACATAGTTCAGATAGACAGCGGCGCCGAGAACCAGCGTCAAAGCACTCAGGACGAGCTGTTTTTTTCCGATGATCATGCTGGGCTTCTTCATGGGATATGTTCTCCTTTCAGTTGACAGTGCCGGATGCTTTTCCGACATAGATATTTGCGGCCGGGATGCCGAGCAGAGCTGCTGCAGCCTGTGTGATGCGCTCACGGACTGCTGCATGGCTGCCGCCGCTGCACAGGATCGCTGTTCCGCAGACCGCCGGATACTTTGTTTCGGCAATGAGCGCGGATTCCGCATTGCCGGAACGTGTCAGAACAGGCGCGGACTCAGACAGTGCGCCGTTCTGATTGCGGGAGACCTTCACTTCCTCCGCAAAAATGTGTTCAGAGGATCCGCCGAGCGTCACCATGACTGTGACCTTTCCGACGCCCTCCATCTGCGAGAGCAGCGCCGTGAGCCGTTCTTCAAGCTGGATGCGATAGATATCCGGATCGGAAACGGCCTCGGTGATCGGAACTGACTCCAGTTTTTCTTCTACATCATTTTTCTTCGGCAGCAGCCCGGAAATCAGGATTAGCGCAATTCCGGCGGCACCAAGCATGACGATGATGCGGATACTGTTGTCCCCGGTGAATCTTTCACGCAGTCGTTCTATCCATTCAGGCACCGATTTCGCCTCCCTCCGTAATCGTGACAGACTCTCCGAGCCATTCCCGCAGACAGACGGTACCGGTCAGCAGATTGCCGGTCACTTTGACCTCAATGATATCTATGCCGCCGGATTCCGAAATATGCACGGTGACAGATTCTACAGTGCAGCCGGATTCTTTTTCGGTCAGCGCATGATTCAGTCCCGTGCGGATGCTTTCTGATGCTGCCTGTTCCTGCATTCTCTTGGCATTTTCAGTGATATCCTCCGCAAAACAATGTGATTCCGCTATATCGGTTGAAAAGTCGCCACTGCGGATTTTGGTTAGCGGCGTGAGGATGACCGTCATCATAATAACCGCAAAGATCAGTCGGATCTGCTTTTCAAATTTCTCAAGCGGAACAATGTATTCCGCTGCGGTCAGGCCGATTGCTGTAAAGCAGGCAGCAAGCACGGCTGTGCGTATATTTTCCGTATGGATCACCTAGTTTCCGAGCAGCAGCAGCATAATGGCGGTGGAAAAGATAAGCATAACTGCGAAACAGAACAGCAGCGCCAAGGCCGCTGAGAGAGTATTCAGCATATTCTGATAGAGTCTTGACATCGAAGATGCACCCGCTGTTTCTGCGAGGATCTGCATCAGCCAGCAGACTATCCGATAGAGGATCAATGAGAGCATCGGCGGCACCACGAGCCAGAGAATGACGAGAATCCCGATGCCGCCGACGCCGTTACGCAGCACACGAATGCTTCCCTGTACCGTGCCATACGCATCAGAGACCGCACCGCCGATCACAGGAACAGCACTGGAAGCGATGAGCTTCAGCGATTTTCCAGCGAGGGAATCTACCGCTGACGCTGCAAAACTTCGGACAGAGAGCAAAGCAGAAAACAAAGCCATGAGAAAGCCGAGCACCCATGTCACGCCTTTGTGGATGCCGGAAACGAAACAGCCGAGATGAAGTTTGGGATTGACCGCATCCACAATGCCGAGTGCGGCGGCCATTTGCAGCAGCGGAAACATGATCTTGCCTGCAATCTGCATGATGGTCTCTGTCAGGAACAGAACGAAGATCTGATACGATGCGCCGCAAGCAACAGAGCCGCCTGCCGCAATAAATGCCGCAAATACAGGGACATAGCTGCACATGAATACGCGTCCCGTCTGGAATGCATCGGCTGTCCGGATAAGACAGGTGCAGAGTGAAGCTGCCGCCGTCGTTATGCAGAGCAGCGTTCCGATCGCATCGAACAGCGACTTCATCGAAGGATGTGCTGTCGTGTCATTCAGGCTGCTCAGAACTGTTGTCAGGATGGTCAGTGCGAGCAGGGTGCCACAGAGTCGAAGCGGGGCAGAGGCTTCATCTGCTGCCGTATGTAGAATGGTTTGAAATATCTCAGAGGGCGAGATCGTCAGCAGCGAATCCGGATTTGAAGCGGAAAGGTCTGACTCGGCCAGATATGGCTGTGCCGCTTCCGGGATTTCAATGGCATTCGCTGCATTGCGCAGATTTTCAGCCGGATCGCTTTCCGCTGCGCAGGGAATTCCAGTAGCCAATGCGATTACTGTTAGTAACAGCATTATGATGCTCCGAATCCTGAAACGCATGACAGTACCTCCCTGATGATTGACAGCAGCGGCTCCAGGAGCGGCACTACCAGCAGCATCAACGCGATCTTTCCTGCCAATATGACAGCGGATGATGCAGCAGATTCTCCGCCGTCCCTGCAGATATCCGAAGCAAGCTGTGTAACAATGCAAATACCCGCAGATTTTGCGATGCAGACAGTCTGATCTGGTGACAGCCCACCGGCGATCAGCATATCGTTGATTTCGTTGAGAATCGGTGTCATGGCAGTGACCGCAGTTGCCGTCAGTGCAACAGATACTAGCAATGTCAGCAGTAAAGCTTGTTCCTCAGCATATCGGCGAAGCAGCTTTGCGATCAAAACCGCCGTGACTGATAATCCTGCGATCTGCAATACTGTTACCATAAGCCGAATACCGATTTGACCGTATCGAATAGCGTTTGAATCTCCGAAATGACCAGCATCAGCACAACAATCAGTCCGGCGAGTGTTGTGAGCATCGCCTGCTCCTCGCGTTCGGCGCGTTTCAGGACAAGATTCAAAACCGCGACGATAATGCCGATGCCGGCGACCTTGAATATCAGGTCGATGTTCATGTAAACAGCTCCGTTTCAGCAAATTTACAGCAGGAGGATAGAGAAAAACAATGCACCAAGAACACTGATGCTCCGGCATAGCGGTGCCATTTTACTGCAGCGAATTTCGGCGAATGACTCCATTGTGCTGAGTCGTTCAAGACATAGATCCAGTGCCGCGACCTGACCTTCGAGTGTACTGCAGCCGAGTGTTTCACCGATAGTCAGGAGCAATGCATGTTCCTCTGGTGTCAGTGAGCGATCATTCCGAACGCCTTCGTGCCAGCAGGACGGAAATTGCTCGGCATTTTCGGCTGCCGCCTGTAAAAAGTAAAGCCGCGAAAAGTCCGGTATGGCAGCAGTATTTCGGATGAGATCAGCAGTCAGCGGAAGCGTCCCCCGCAGCTCTGTTATCATGATTGTGATCATTCGGCGCAGCAGCCGCAGCCTTGCGGGATATGCAGCAAGATTGCGTGCGACAGCACTTCCGCAAAGTGTTCCTGCACAGAGAATCAGCATCACACCAAGCAGCTTCATCCCGCACATCCCCGCAAGGATGATGTTTCGAGTACCTGTCCGCATCGATCGCCCGATCCGAGCATAACCACTGTACGGAATGCGCCGGATTCGATCAGTTTGCTAATCTGAGGACGCTGCCGGAGAACGGCGAGACTGCCCGCGTGGGCAGACGCAATGATATGTACCCCTGTATGCAGTGCGCCTAGCAGCGCCTCTGCTTCGGCATCTGAGCCGATCTCGTCGCAAATCAGAAACGCTGGTGACATGACGCGCACCGCGATCTCAACACCTTCCGCCTTTGGATAGCCGTCGAGGATATCGGTCTGTGCTCCGAGCTCGAACTGCGGCATCCCATTCTGCATTGCGGCAAGCTCACCGCGTGAATCGAGCAGTGAGACCGGTTTCGAAGCACCGAGAATTCGTGAAATATCGCGCAGGAATGTTGTTTTTCCGGATGCAGGTGCTCCAGCAATCAGCAGTCCTCCGCGTTCCGGATTGATGGCCGGATTGCGGAGCAATTCTTCCGCGCATCCAATTCGCTCTGATGCGATACGGATATTCAGGCTGCTGATCTGCCGAACATTTTCGAGATGACCGTCCTGAATAACGGCAGTTCCGCAAATACCTGCTCTGCTGCCGCCATGTATTGTGACAAATCCCTGCCGGATCGCATGCTGCCAGCTATGGAGCGAATGCGAACAGAGATTCTGGAACACAGTATCCATGAGCTGACGGCTGACAGGAATTCCTTCCGCAGAAAGTGAAGTGAGGGTGCCGTCCTTAGTTACGGTCATCGCGCCGCTCGGCATGACGGCCTGTACGCATTTACCAATGCGTAGCCGAAGCTCGCGGATTTCCGCAGTCTGTTCTGCAGAGATTCGGCTGAGTGGCTGCCGGATCACGGCGGGATGTAGGGGAGTGCCTCATGATATTTTGTTCTGACTGTCATTGCATGACCGCCTTTCTTCGGTTTTAGTATATACTATGCGGGACAAGGCGGCAATAGAAGCAGAAAAGTCGGTACTCAAGTTTTATGGGCGAGCGCGTAATACAGAGGTTGATATTACAATGTCGGATCAGTATTTGTCAAATGATTCTGTATCAAGTAATACTGTCATCTTGGACGGATAAAAAACTGCCCCGAGGCGCTTTGAAACGCTTCAGGGCAGTTATATGACGAGATCGTATTTTAAATACCGATATTACCGGTGCTGTCTGCATTAAAGAACTGATTGCTGGTCTCTGTGTAGTAATCGTTCTCTTCGAGGGAAGTGAAGTCCTCATCCTCCGGATCAGGAAGGCGAGCACCGCAAACACCGCAGAAGATGTTCTTCTCGCTATTTTCTGCATCGCACTTCGGGCACATTTTATAGCCGCGGAGCGTATTCAGCTCGAACTTCATTTTCTTGATACGGCGGCGGCGTGCGTCGATATCCTCGCAAAGTGCGCGGAAGACAGCCGGATCCTCATCGGGGTTCTTGTAATACTTTTTTCCGAGATCAGCGAAGATCTCCACGATTCTTTCCTCTTCATAGAGGATCTTGCGCTTGAGATTGCTGACCTCAGAGACATTGGAAGCCTTTTCGCTCAGACCGCGTCCCATGTCAGAGACTTTGTCAAAGATGCTCATAAACAACACTCCTTTTGATTGCAGAGCAGCTGCGTTCACTCTGCATATTGATCCTGCAGTACAATTGACCACAGATATCCTTATAGTATTATTATACACAATCTTTGCGCTGTTGTCAAGTAGCAGAAGCCGAAAACGGAAAAATAGTTCTGCTTCGACGGTCAGCTGACACTCAAATTGTATATGCTTCCTCCGATGTGAGAATGTCGATGCCGGCACTCTGAAGGGCATTCAGCGTTGCTTCAATGTCATCAACCCGGAAAACGGTATCGGCTCTGCCGGGGATGCGGTTCACGAACGCATACATATACTCGACATTGACATTGGCCGCATTGATCGCATCCAGTACATCAGCGACCCCGCCCGGACGGTCGGGTACCTTTACGCCGATGACTTCAGCGGTTTTATAGATCCAGTCGTTTTCTGTGAGAAGCTTTTCTGTTTCATCGGGCTTATTCACAATAATGCGAAGTATGCCGAAATCGCGAGTATCCGCAAGGCTCAGCGTCCGCAGGTCAATGCCTGCATTGGCGATCAGACGAGTCAGCTCGGCAAGCTTACCGGGCTGATTCTCTACAAAAACAGAGAGCTGCTTGATCGTATTCACAAAAGATCCCTCCTTAATTCATTGTAGTGTGTATGTTTTGATACAGCAGATTATTCATGCAGCTTGCGGCGGTCAATCACACGGACAGCCTTGCCCTCGCTGCGGGTGATCGTTTTTGGGGAAACAAGATGCACCTTCGGGTTAATGCCGAGCATCGTCTTGATCGCTGCTGCAAGCGATTTTTCCATGTTCTGGACATCTTTGATCTTGTCAGAGAACTGCTCCGGCGTCAGTTCCACACTGATGTCGAGCGTATCGGTATTATTCTTTCGATCGACCTCGATGAGATAATTCGGGGTGTAGCCCTGTTCAATGAGGACAGTTTCGATCTGCGACGGGAATACATTTACACCGCGGATGATGAGCATATCATCGCTTCTTCCCATCGGCTTCGCCATTTTAATGAGTGTTCTGCCACAGGAGCATTTTTTGCGGGAAAGTACACAGAGATCGCGTGTGCGGTAGCGCAGGAGCGGGAATGCTTCCTTTGTCAGTGCAGTAAAGACCAGTTCACCGACAGTTCCTTCCGGAAGTACTTCGCCCGTTTCCGGATCAATGATCTCCGGCAAGAAAAGATCCTCGTTAATATGCATTCCGGACTGCTCCTCGCATTCAAACGAGACACCGGGGCCGGAGATCTCGGTCAGACCAAAGATATCATATGCCTTGATACCGAGGGACTTTTCGATCGTCCGACGCATTTCCTCCGTCCACGGCTCGGCACCAAAGATACCGGCTTTGAGTTTGATATCATCGGGTGTCAGTCCCATATCGTGCAGGGTCTCACCGATATAGGCTGCATAAGAGGGCGTGCAGCAGAGGATTGTTGAGCCGAGATCGCACATGAACTGGATCTGACGCTCGGTATTTCCGGATGACATCGGGAGCGTCAGGCAGCCGACCTTATGAGAGCCGCCGTGCAGTCCTGCACCGCCGGTGAAAAGGCCGTAGCCATATGCGACCTGACATACATCGTCTTTATCGCCGCCTGCAGCAATGATTGCTCTGGCACAGCAGTCTTCCCAGAGCTCAATATCAGCCTGCGTATAGAATGCAACAACACGTTTGCCTGTTGTGCCGCTCGTGGATTGGATGCGCACACATTCTGAAAGCGGAACGGCGAGCAGTCCGAACGGATAGGCATCTCTCAGATCTGCCTTTGAAAGAAACGGCAGCTTATGCAGATCATCTACAGACTGGATGTCATCGGGTTTGATACCTTTTTTGTCCATGAGGTCTCTGTAATAGGGGACGTGTTCGTAGACATGATGTACCTGTTTGACGAGGCGCTCGTTCTGGAGTTTTTTCATGTCTTCGCGGGACATTGTTTCAATGTCCTCGTGCCAGTACTTCGGCATTGGAATCATTCCTTTCCCAATATAATATGTATACAGTCAATCGGCTGTATTGTCCTGTGATTCAGAAGAACAGAAAAGGCTCAGGCCTCTCTGCCGAGCGCAAATGCCTTGCGGTTCATCTCGATGAACTTTTCCGGCACACACTGATTCAGAGCGTCCTGCCAGACGGATTCATCAAATTCCATTTTCTTCGAGACAACACCCATCAGCACGACATTCGATGCTTTTGCACTGCCGGCTTGCTCCGCGAGGGAAAGTGCATCCACAGCAGTCACATCAATGCCCATGCTCGTGAGGTTCTCGATAATTCTCTGCGGATAGGCCGCAGCACCGGTGATGACCGGCATCGGGTCGAGTGTCTGCGTAGATGTGACGATGTGACCGCCTTTTTTCAGGCAGTCTGCCCAGCGTGCTGCTTCAAGCAGTTCAAAGGAGATGATGACATCTGCTTCGCCCTTTTCGACTGTCGGGGAGTAGACGGCATCGCCGTACTTGACATAGGTGACAACGGAGCCGCCGCGCTGTGACATTCCGTGAACCTCGCTGACCTTGACGGCATAGCCCTGCTGGAGCAGAACACTGCCGAGAATGCGGCTGGCGAGCAGGGAACCTTGTCCGCCGACGCCGACGATCATGACAGATTTCGTTTCCATAATTATTACCTCTTGCTTTCAGATTGTAAATACCGGACGGAACGCCGTTCAGTAATTATTTTCGTCATCCTTCCATTTCAGATAGGTCGTGATAAGCTGCCAGAAGCTAAGGATCACAATGATCACGGCAGCAGCAACAAATTTGATGATCCAGCCGGTTCCGAGAATAAAATGCTGTGAGCAGAATACCCAGATGCCGATCATGATTGTCCAGCAGACCGGCACGGCAATGCAGGTGCGGATGAACTTTTCTTTCGGAGAAAGATCGTGATATGCTTTCATTTTGACTCCATTTTTTCAAATTGTATCCATGACAGCTGGCTGCTTTGGCGGAAGCTGTGGATCTTTCGGCTGAATCAAAGCATTCGGATCTCCGCCGATCCCGTGTGTCAGCAACAGAGCCTGAATTCTGCGACGGTATTCAATCTCCAACTGCTGCGAGGAGCGGATCGGATATTCTGATGCAAGCGCATCCATGATTGTATTGACTGAGATCTCATTTGGCGCCATTGTTTCCGCCATTTTTGCAGCTTTTTCAAAGCATTGGATCTGTTGTTTGCGTTTTTTGAATGGCTCGAACATCTGTTTGAACTCAGAGTAAATGTCCGGATTGATGATCGGCCCATGCTGACAAATCCCGCACATCATGAAGTATTCGAGAACTTGTGTTTTGAGCGGAATGTATTCAACATGATTAATCTTAACATGACGGCCGATATACCAGCCGGTGAATTTTTTACAAACAGGGCACCAGTCTATGCCAGTCGAGATGTCTTTTTTCAGTTTTTCGCGTGTTCCCCAGACGATAAACATTTCCGTTCCTTTCTAATGATAATGATACATGTCATGCGGACTCTTTTCGCTCAGTATTCTGCGGGAATGGATTATGCCTCGATCGCGTCGAATTTACACAGCTCCTCGCAGATGCCGCAGCCAACGCACTGTGTATGATCAATGCAGGCCTTGCCGTCCTTCATGGAAATTGCAGGGCAGCCGAGCTTTAAGCACATCTTGCAGCTTCTGCACTTATCGGTATTGACACGCAGAGGGGGATTGTGCTTGACATATTTGAGAAGCGCACACGGTCTGCGGCTGATAATGACAGAAGGCTCGTCTGCGGCAAGCTCTTCGGTGATCGCTTTTTCCATTTCAGCGAGATGATAGGGATCTGCAATACGGACACGCTTGATGCCGATCGCATGGCAGAGCGCCTCGAGATCGACGGCAGCCGCCGGATCACCCTTGAGGTTCTTGCCAGTGGTCGGGTTCTGCTGATGGCCGGTCATACCGGTGATCGAGTTATCGAGAATGATGACGGTCGAATTTGATGCATTGTATGCGACATTGACAAGTGAATTCAGACCGGTGTGCATAAAGGTCGAATCGCCGATGACAGCAACGGTCTTGTTCTGGGATTTCTCACCGAGCACCTTATTGAAGCCGTGCAGACAGGAAACCGAGCTGCCCATGCAGATTGTCCAGTCGATTGATTCCAGCGGCTTGGCAGCGCCAAGTGTGTAGCAGCCGATATCGCCGGAAACGGTGATCTTATGCTTTGCGAGCGTATAGAATACGCCGCGATGCGGACATCCGGCACACATGACAGGCGGGCGGATCGGCAGCTGTTCAGGATACGACACGGTTTCCGGCTTTTTGCCGAGCAGCTTTTCCGCAATGATGATTTGATTCAGCTCGCCGATATTGCCGAAGATTTCCTTGCCTTTGCAGTTGATGCCGAGGCACTTTGCGTGCTGTTCGAGAATGCCGTCGAGCTCTTCAATGATATAGATGGTCCTGCATTTAGCCGCAAAATCGAGAAAGAGCTTTTCCGGAAGCGGATTGGTCATGCCGAGCTTAAGGTAGTTGACTTGATCGCCGAGGGCATCCTTTGCATATTGATATGCAGCGCCGCAGGTGATGACGCCGATTTCGGAGCCGTTATCTTCGATGCGGTTGATCGGAGCGGTCTCTGCATAAGCGATGAGCTTCTTGGTGCGTTCCTCGACAACAACATGGCGCTGCTTTGCATTTGCCGGTACCATGACATATTTCTGCGGTGTCTTGACATAGGGCTTCAGCTCCTTCTCCTGACGGGGAAGCTGTTCGACTGCACTCTGCGAATGCGCAACCCTGGTAGCGGTGCGCACGAGAACCGGCGTGTCGAATTCTTCTGAAATCTCATAGCCAAGCATTGCGAAATCCTTGCATTCCTGTGAATCGGATGGCTCGAGCATCGGAACCTTTGATGCGATCGCGTGATGGCGGGAATCCTGCTCATTTTGAGAAGAATGCATACCGGGATCATCCGCGACAGCGATTACGAGTCCGCCGTTGACGCCGGTGTAAGCTGCGGTATAGAGCGGGTCAGCTGCGACATTGAGGCCGACATGCTTCATCGCCGCAAATGCTCTTGCACCTGCGAAGGATGCGCCCAGTGCAGACTCAACGGCAACCTTTTCATTCGGTGCCCATTCCGCATAGACTTCGTCGTACTTCGCAATTGTTTCAGTGATCTCCGTAGAGGGCGTCCCAGGGTAGCTGGACGCAAACCGACAACCGGCCTCATAGAGTCCGCGCGCGAAGGCTTCATTGCCAAGCATCAGTTTTTTCATTGTGTTTCTCCTTTATGTAATGATGAAAAATGGATACAGTTTCGGATTTGCGCAGATAACGGCTGCGCCATGCATCATTATAATTGTTCGGGTGATAAAGGTCATCGGTGATTTACTGTAGTTCGGCAGTACCTTCCAGCGTATCATAATCGTCGATGATACATCCGAAAAGTCTGTGGTAAATGGTTTCATTCAGATTTCTCTATTGCGGGAAATACCGATCGAAGGTATTCCGCGACGGAATCCTCCGTATTTCGTCCGATGATGATATCGGCCTGTGATTTAATCGTATCTGCTGCGTTTTGCACAGCGATTTTCACATCACAAGCCGCAAAGAGCGGTAGATCATTATGATTGTCACCGAAGCCGACTACGGTTTTTGCACCGGTCATTCGTTTGAGCTGCATGACGCCGTGATATTTTGATGTCCCTGCAGCAGAGGCTTCAAGATACCATATATCCGGCTCATACACATCACGGTAATATGCCGTTGAGATCCCGCCGATCTGTCGGACTGTTTCATATACCGGATTCAGCACATTTTTCGGCGCATTCAGCGACATATAAACAGGACTGCTTTCCGCAAGACTGCTGAGGCTTTCGACCTGTCGAAACGGCTTGTCGTATTTGACGCGGCGTTCCTGATAGTACCTTTGCATATGAGGCGTTGTCAGGAAAGTATAGCAGCATTCGAGCTTGTCCGCCGGTACGCAGAAAACAAAACCGTTCATGCCTGTTTCCTCGTAGACCTTACAGATTTCACGGAATGCAGTTTGCGGGATCGGCTGCGAGGAGATGATGCGGTCATGCACCGGATCGTGAAGCACGGCACCGTTTTGCAGGATGAGCGGAAGCTTCAGCGGAAGACCTTTGATGATCGGCATAACCGAGAAGCTTGTTCGGGCGGTAGCAGCTGTCAGCGGAAGACCGCGTTCAAGCAGAGGTGAGAGAATGCTGCGGCTACGCTCCGAGATCGTCACATCCGGCTGCAAAAAAGTTCCGTCAAGATCTGTGATAAAAAGGATATCAGTCACGATCCGGCTCCACAGGTGCATAGCCGATACGGAGCTTCGGCAGCGTTGTGATTGTTGTCTCATAGGAGAGCAGGCCGTTTGGCTTGGAAAGATCGTTTTTGCCGTCGGCAGGCGGGGCAAAGATCCGAAGCATCATGCTGCTTGGCATTTCATGACTGTGTTCAAAGAATGCGGGCATTAGGTCGACGAATTTTGTCCGGGGGGCTTTATAGAACCATTTCCCATTCAGCTCAATCATGTAATTGCCGCAGTCTTCGCTGTCAAAATACAGCTCGCAGAAATGCGGATTACCGGCCATCTCCAGCTTAATGCCGATGCCATCGGCATCCTCGGAATTGCGCCAGCAGAGCGTGACAGGAAGTGCTGTTTCGCCTTCTTCACTCATTTCAGGCTGGAACATGGAATCCTGTATCCAACTTTTGAATGTATGCATGATCGGCTGCGGGATGCCATTCTCAGGATCATTCGGATCCTCGATCTCCAGACCAAGCCGTCCGCGGTCGCGGAACTGATAAAAATTGATGCCTGAGAGCCAGTTTTCAGGATCTTCTTTCACGAGTTGGAAAAATCCGTCCAGCATTGCACACTGATCGTAGGGGCCGGTCACATCGCCGTCCGCATTGAATTCGCTCATAACCATAGGCTTGGTAACGCCGCCGTTAAGCTCAGTAAAGCGTCGGAAGGAGCGCTTGGTCATTTCGTATACATCATGGTATGCGCTTCGGCTGTGCGAACTGCCGCCCGGTTCTGCAACATCATACGGCCAGCCCCAGTGGAGCGCCATATACTTGTCAACTGACCAGATATCCGCCGCAGGGATCGTGCAGGCGAATTCTTTTTCCTTAACCATTTCCGTTGCATTCAGATCTTCAACGCCGCCGATGCAGATGATTGTCTGAACATTTGGTGCATGAGCGCGGATGATCTCGCTCGCATGAACAAAAAACTTTGCAATATCGGCATAACTCGCTCGCCTGTTGAATGCGAACCAGTCGCCGGTTGCTTCATGATTCAAACGCAGCAGCACTCTGCCGTAGGGCTTCAGATCCTCGGCAACAGCAATGAGATATTCGTCAGGCACATTTGGATCTATGACAAGCGTGAGCGTTACATCCTGTCCGTGCCGGCGGATATCCTGCATCTGCTTGAACACCTCGCTGTCACGGTTACCGTTCAGACCGCCTGTATAGGGGAAGTAATCTTCATATGGTGTGTCCCACTGGCCTTTCATCTCCATGCTTGCGAAAGCGTCCCTTGCGCGGGCAGGAAACTCCTTATCGAGCGGGTAGTAGCAGTACATAAGATTGACGGAGCGCATCGGTCTGCCGAGCGTTTTCAGGATATAATCCTGGGAGACATATTCACCGCGCTCGCTGCCATCGGTGAGATCGGCAGCACAGCGCGCTGCGCCCAGCCGGATGCGGTAGATCGTTTGTTTCATATAGGTTCCTCTCACTTCGGATTATTCTGCAAAATAGTGGTCGAGCAATTCACGTTTGAGCTTCCAGAGCGGCTCAGAAAGATCAACATAATAAGCATGGGGATTCTCAAAACGTTTGACTTCCTCCCAGATGAGATCGAGCTGTGTCTTGCAGTATTCACGCATCTCACTGATTGGCGGACTGTCATATACGCGTCTGCCCTTTTCAAAGATCGGTTTTTGCAGTTTTTCTGCACGGAAATTCGTCAGCTTCTTGCGTTTGTATGTGAATTCTGGGTCAAAGATTACATAGGGCTGCGTATCGTCTATGATTTCATCCGCGAGCGTGATAACATCAGCGATCGCCATGCCGGTCTCATTGTCAAAAAGACGCCATGGTGTTTTGAAGCCGGGATTTGTTATTTTGGCTGCATTTTCGGAAAGTTTGATTTTTGGAACCAGCGTATCCGGAGCTTCGAGCGTACCGACTGCCGCGAGCTTATAGACACCGCCGAATACAGGTTCGGAGCGCGAAGTCACGAGCCGTTCACCGACACCGAAGCTGTCGATCTGTGCGCCCTGGCTGAGTACATCGCGAATCAGGTATTCGTCAAGAGAATTGGACGCGACGATCTTGACCTCTGACAGACCGGCTTCATCCAGCATGATGCGTGCCTTCTTTGAGAGATAGGCGATATCGCCGCTGTCGATGCGGATGCCCTGCGGCACATGACCGGCGGCCTTCAGCTCTTTGAATACAGTGATCGCATTCGGAACGCCGGAACGCAGAACATGATAGGTGTCCACGAGAAGCGTGCAGGCATCAGGATAAACCTTTGCGTAGGCGCGGAATGCGTCCAGCTCAGTCGGGAAAAGCTGCACCCAACTGTGCGCCATTGTGCCGAGTGCCGGAACACCGAATTCGCGGTCACAGATTGCGCAGGCTGTACCGGCTGCACCAGCGATATAGGCTGCTCTAGCGCCGTAGAGCGCACCGTCGCTTCCCTGTGCGCGGCGGGAGCCGAATTCCATGACAGGTCTTCCGTCCGCAGCCCGGACAATACGGCTCGCCTTGGTCGCGATAAGGGACTGGTGATTGATAGAGAGCAGCAGCATGGTTTCAACGAATTGCGCCTGCATTGCGGGTCCGCGGACAGTCATCAGCGGTTCGTGCGGGAAGATTGGTGTTCCTTCTGGGATCGCCCAAACATCGCAGGCAAATTCAAAATGCGCAAGGTAATCGAGAAATTTCTCGGAGAAGATATTCTTTTCACGGAGATAGCTGATATCATCTTCAGTGAAATGCAGATTCTCCAGATATTCGATTGCCTGCTCAAGTCCGGCCATAATTGCATAGCCGCCCTGATCAGGCACCCTGCGGAAGAAAAGATCGAAGCAGGCAGTTACATTTCCGAGACCGTTTTCTAGAAAACCGTTTGCCATTGTAAGCTCATAGAAATCGACAAGCATTGTCAGATTTCTGGCTGCGAACATGGAGGATTGCGCACCATTCATTGGAATGACCTCTTTTCAATCATAATTAAAACTAGCTGTCCGTCGGGAGCGGCCTGACACTATATGCGAGATCGTTTGCGGACGGAGCAATCGCACATATACCCTTTCTATTTTACTACAAAAATGAGTTTTCGTCAAGTATTTATTGAAAAATTAGATATAAATACGGTGAAAATCGGATATTTTGCTTGCATTTCCGCACAAAATATGATAGAATAAAAGAATAGTATAATTTGAGAGGAGTATTCCATTATGAACAGTGAAATTCGTGATATCAATCTTTGGGAAAGCGGCGAGCAGAAGATTGCCTGGGTCAAGAGTAATATGCCGCTGCTCCGCAGCATCGAGGAGGAATTCTCTCAGACGAAGCCTTTCGTCGGCAAGCGCATTGCGCTGTCGATTCACCTTGAAGCGAAGACCGCGTATCTCTGCCGTGTGCTGGCAGCGGGCGGAGCTGAAATGTATATTACCGGTTCTAATCCGCTTTCTACGCAGGATGATGTCGCTGCAGCGCTTGTCCACGGCGGCCTGAATGTGTTCGCATGGCACGGCACTACGCCGGAGGAGTATGATGCACATACCCGCCGCGTCATCGAGGCAAAACCGCATTTCATCATCGACGACGGCGGCGATCTTGTTTCGCTGATCCACAATGATTACCCAGAGCTTATTCCGAATGTTATTGGCGGCTGCGAAGAAACCACGACCGGTATCCTGCGTCTCAAGGCAATGGCCGCAGAGGGAAAACTGAAATTTCCGATGATGTTGGTGAATGATGCAGACTGCAAGCATCTGTTCGATAACCGTTACGGTACCGGACAGTCTGTTTGGGACGGCATCAACCGCACAACAAATCTGATTGTCGCGGGAAAGACTGCTGTCATTGCAGGCTACGGCTGGTGCGGCAAGGGGGCAGCGATGCGTGCAAAAGGACTTGGCGCAAAAGTTATCGTCACCGAAGTCGATCCGGTCAAGGCAATCGAGGCTGTCATGGACGGTTTCACTGTTATGAAAATGGAAGATGCAGCGCCGCTTGGTGATTTCTTCATCACTGTGACCGGCTGCAATTTGGTCATCACTGAGAACAGCTTTATGAAAATGCATGAGGGTGCGATCCTCTGCAATGCCGGCCATTTCGATGTTGAAGTCGATATGGCAGGACTGCGCAAGCTGGCGGTCAAGAGCTTTCCGGCACGGAACAATATCGTCGGATATACACTTCCGAATGGCGTGACGGTCTATGTCATCGCAGAGGGCAGATTGGTCAATCTTGCAGCAGGTGACGGACATCCGGCCGAGATCATGGATATGAGCTTTGCGATTCAGGCGCTCAGCGCAAAGTGGCTGACTGAGAAGCGTGATTCTGTCAAGGATCTGTTGAATGTTGTGCCGCGTGAGGTCGATGAGGCTGTCGCATACCGCAAGCTCAAGAGCATGGATATCGAGATTGACACGCTGACCGATGAGCAGTACGCCTATCTTTACGGCTCTGCTGAATAATCTATTTGTAGTATATGAGAAAGGCGGGATGATCAGTGAGTGATTTTGCTAATGCACTGGCCGAGCTGCTGACGAAAATGGATCAGAAGCTTGATGCGCTGGAGAAGCAGCAGAGAGAGCTTGACAGTAAGCTCGAACGCTATTCTGCATTTATCGTCAAGAAGCTGAATGAGACTTCGGAAACGATTTGCAATACGCAGACCGCGCAGCTCAAGCTGTTCGATGACGGGATGCGGAAAATGGGACAGCAGCTGGATGTCATGGAGCGTCTGGTCGCAGGCCGCACCGATCCTGATGCGGTGAACGATCCGGTCATGGCGAAGCTGACCGAGACATCTGATGCGTTGCAGCATACGGTCGAGCGCAGCATCAATCTTATCAGCTATCACAGCGCACAGATTGAAAAAACGCTTGCTGCAGCAGCACAGGCGGCATCAGAGAAAGCTGATGAAGAGGCGGCACGGGCAGAGGCGCTTTCCAGAAAACTCTCGTTCGAATTTGAGCATCTGCATGATGAGTTGCTGACGAATCATGAGATCATTGAAAAGACGGATGCTGTTCCGGAGAATCCACAGGCCGTTCCGGAGGAACTGGAGGCTTTTCCTGAGAATCCCGATGGCAACTATGAAAATCCGGAGATCGAGGTTTTTGAAAATCCGGAAGCGTTCCCTGATAATCCTGAAGCGTACCCAGAAAACCCAGAGCCATCCTTTGAAAATCCGGAGCCTGTGATTGAAACATGATTATTTACGGAGGTATCATATGACTGAATACGAAAGACTGATGCAATGCTGTGAATATGTAAAGGAACGCATCAGCAGCAAGCCAAAGATTGCGCTGGTACTCGGCTCTGGTCTTGGTCAATTTGCATCGCAGATCGAGGTACAGGAATCGCTCAGCTACAGTGAGATCCCGAATTTTCCAGTTTCGACGGTCGAGGGTCATGAGGGCAGATTTGTGTTTGGCAACTGTGAAGGTGTGCCCGTCGCGGTGATGCAGGGCAGAGTGCATATGTATGAGGGCTATGCTCCGCAGGATGCAGTTCTGCCGATCCGTCTTCTGCATATGCTTGGCGCAGAAATTCTGTTCCTGACGAATGCGGCAGGCGGCATTCAGGCGGGAATGCAGGCGGGCGAATTCATGCTCATCACCGATCATATTTCGAGCTTTGTGCCATCCCCGCTGCGCGGTGCAAATATGGAAGCTCTCGGTGTGCGCTTCCCTGATATGAGCAAAATTTACAGTGAGCGACTAAATCAGATTATCCGTCAGACTGCGGCAGAGCATACGATCCCGCTGAAGGAGGGCGTCTATTTGCAGACTGCCGGCCCTGCCTATGAATCCCCCGCAGAGATTCGGATGTTCCGGGCACTCGGTGCGGATGCAGTCGGAATGAGCACAGCTATCGAAGCGATCGCGGCTAAGCACTGCGGAATGGAGGTTTGCGGGGTTTCTTGTATCAGCAATCTGGCAGCGGGCATTTCTCCACATCCGCTGACGCATGAGGAAGTCAAGGAGGCCGGAGATAAGGCAGCACCGCAGTTCACTTTACTTGTGCGCGGGGCGATCGCGAAAATAGGCAAGCAGATTTGAAGATTTGAATGATAAAGCCGGAAACGGGGTGAGAATGTGCGGCGATTTTCAAAGGAGGAAAAGATGCTTCGGCAGATCCAGCACTGGGAAAAGAAGCATTTGCGCAGCCATACAAAGGTGAACTATGCGCTGACTGTCGATCTTTTGAAAAATGATGGGCTCAATACCGATTACCGCCGGTATATTCTTACAAAGGAATACTATTTTTTGTCTGACACATCGCGCAATTTTCCGCTCGGAAATTACGGCGAGACGGTCAAGAGCTGGCTGACAGAGGCAGGACGGCTTATCGAAGTTTTTCATGAGCGTCATGCGATGCGCGGCAGGCTTGAAAAGACTATGCGCGAGGATTCTCTCTATGAGCAGATGGAGATGGTATTCTACGGCATCATGGCGCAGTTCCTTCATGCGGTCAGCTTTTTCCAATATGACCGCATCGCGAACAATGAATACCGTGAAGCCAGCGGCGGACAGATTATGCGGTTGCTGGGTCGCGCAGACAAGCTGCTGGAATACTACGGTTCTTATATTTCATTGCAGGGCGCGGCGGCGTTTGCCGATCCGTATGACGAGATCACCGACATTCAGATTGCAGTTGAATCCATGCAGGAGGCGCTGCGGCAGGCCGGTACAGATATTCGCTGAGAGACTTAGAAAGGATTTCAAAATGATTCGATTTTACAACGCCAGGATCATGACAATGGAGGACGGCAGCACTGTTCGGAGCGGAGAGCTTTGGACGGACGGTGACAAGATCAGCTATATCGGCGAAACACCTGCAGAGTTTCCTGTATTTGAGCGTGAGATCAATGTCGGGGGCAATCTGCTGATGCCGAGTTTTAAAAACGCGCATACACACTCCGCAATGACATTTCTACGATCTTTTGCAGAGGATGTGTCGCTTCAGACATGGCTTTTCGAGAGGGTTTTTCCCTATGAGGACAGACTGACAGCTGACGATGTTTATGCCTTCGATCGGCTTGCGATCCTTGAATATCTTGCATCCGGTACGACCGCATTTTTCGATATGTATTTCTATCCGGAAAGCACTGTGCAGGCGGCGATTGAATCCGGTATGCGTGCAGTCCTCTGCGGCAGTATCAGCGGTACGGCAAAGGATGTTGACCGCCTGAACGATCAATTCTGTAAGTACCGGAATATACATCCGCGCATCGGTTACCGACTCGGTTTTCACGCGGAGTACACAAGCGATGAGAGTATGCATCGCGGTGTTGCAGAGCTGGCACAGGCTGAGCATGAGCCTGTTTATACGCATATCAGTGAGACCGAAAAAGAACAGCTTGAATGCATCGAGCGTCATGGCGCAACACCGGCGCAGTATTTTGAATCGCTCGGTATGTGGGAAAATGGCGGCGGCGGTTTCCACGGCGTCTGGTTCGATCAGGCGGACAGAGCTGTCTGGAAAAGAAATGGTCTCTGGCTGATTTCGTGCCCTTGCTCGAATGCCAAGCTCGCAAGCGGGATTGCGCCGCTGAAAGAGGCTTATGAGGAAGGCGTGCAGCTCGCACTTGGTACGGACGGAGCCGCTTCGAACAATGCGCTCGATCCGTTCAGGGAAATGTACCTCGGTGCGGTATTGCAGAAGCTCCGTCATATGGATGCGGCGGCGATTCCGGCGGCTGAGCTGCTCCGTGCGGCAACCGTTGGTTCTGCGCGTGCAATGGGACTGCATGATTGTGATGTGCTGGCAGAGGGCAAGCAGGCGGATCTCATTATGATCGACCTTCAGGCACCGAATCTACAGCCGAAGCACCATATTCCAGAAAGCCTTGTGCTGAGCGGCGACCGCATGAATGTCAGGATGACTATGTGCGCAGGCAGGATCCTCTATGAGAACGGCGAATACTTCATAGGCGCCTCACCGGAGGAAATCATTGCTGATACCGAAAAGCGTCTTTCCCATCTGACGGATTGATGTTTTGAAAACAGCCGAATAATAGGCAGGTGGTTTTGCGTTAACACGCCCTGATAAATATAACTGCACTGCAGGATATCGCAACAAAGGACAGATACTTCATCAATGAAGAATCTGTCCTTTTTTTATTGGCCCCACAGTGAATCAGACCAACAGTAAATCGAAGTCGCTGTCACGACTAAAAATTTATCGTATGACGAGGAATGCGTTAGGATGAAAAAAGGAGCGATTATTAGTCGCTCCTTAACATAGATAAAGGAAAAATTAAGTCACTTTAAGGAACAATAATCATCTGAAATTTACTACTATTGTTTCTTTATCGTTTTCATTTATAAATGTGTGATAGGT
>JAKSPK010000022.1 GCA_024404875.1 Oscillospiraceae bacterium | reverse complement strand
CAATGAAACAAGCCTATGCAGGGCTTGCCCTGCTCACTGATCTGGACGGCACCCTGCTGCGTCCGGATAAATCCCTCGCCCCGGAGGATATGGCTGCAATCGCCGATTTTCGCGCAAAAGGCGGGCTTTTCAGCTTTGCGACCGGCCGCGGTCAGCAGGCATCGCAGCACTATCTGGAACTGTTTCAGCCGGATTTTCCTGCGGTGATGTATAACGGAGCACTGCTCATTGATCCACAGACCGGTCAGAGCGCAGGCGCGGAATATCTGCCGGCAGATGCACGCGCATTGCTGGAGGAGCTGGCAGCGGCGTTTCCGGATGTCGGTGCGGAGGTTCTGAATCCGGATGGCGTATTCGTCTTTCAGGATAGTGAGGTCGAACGAAGACATCTGCGCGTGACGAATGTGCCGTTTGTTATGCGGACACTCGACGAAGCGAACCCTGCGGATTGCTATAAGGCGCTCTTTGCCGGAACACCGGAACGCATTGCTGAGATGCATGAATATGTCAAAAGAGCAAATTTCACGCAGATCAATTTTACGCGCTCACATGAATGCTTTCTGGAAATCCTGCCCGCGAATACAAACAAGGGAACTGCGCTGAAAAAGATCCGCACAATGTTGCCGGACGGCATAAAGCTCTGTGCAACCGGCGACTTTGACAATGATACGGCTATGCTGCTGACTGCGGACTATTGCGGCTGTCCGGCAGATTCGCAGCCGGCGGTGCTGGAGGCCGTCCGGCAGCGCGGCGGCTATATTTCGCCGAAGACCTGTGCGAACGGATTCTTTGCTGCATGGGTAGAGAATGTTGCTGCACATTTTGAATAATAATCGAACAGCTTCCCGACCGCTCTCTTCGGTCGGGAAGCTGTTTTTCATGCCGGTTCATGATATTCACCTTTCAACAGAGGGCACAGGATACGGAATTGCCGCAAGCATCCGTGTGAAGTCGCGAATCCTCAGGATGCCTTTTATTGTATCATTCTACACCAAGAACATTAATCGGAAGAACAGAAACATGGATTATTTTTCAGGAACCTCTTGACAACTTTTGTGCAGATGTGCTATAATATAGATACATAAACCGGCAGTACACAAAAATGCCGGGCAAAAGGAGGAACCGAACACATGAAGCTGCACATTATGGCAAAAAAGCTCCAGATCGGTCCGAGCTTTTCGGACTACGCAGAAAAGAAACTGAACCAGAAGCTCGACAAATTCTTTGAGAACGAAGCAGAGGCCAAGATCACCTTGAATGAAGTCAAGGGGCAGATCGTCTGCGAACTGACTGTCCATGCAGACAACATGATCTACCGCGCAGAGCAGAACGCCGTAGATAAGAACGATGCGCTCGATGCTGCGATCGACAAGATCATTCGCAAGATCCGCCGCAACAAGACCAAGCTCGGAAAGCGCATCAAGGCAAGTGCTCTTTCACAGGAGGCCTTTACGGATACCATTGAGGATCAGACTGAATATAATGTCATCCGCACCAAGGCATTCCGTGTGCAGCCGATGGGCGTAGAGGAAGCGATCCTTCAGATGAATATGCTGGGACATTCGTTCTTCGTCTTCCAGAATGCGGATAACGGGACGATCAACATTGTCTATCGCCGCGTTGACGGTAACTACGCACTGCTGGAGCCATCCACCGACTAAGCACTGATCCATCAAATATGAAAAGACCTGCGGGGATAATCCTCGCAGGTCTTTTGTAGTTTACAGCTTTGTGATCTCGGTACCCTGTCTTGTCTCCCGAATCTGCCAGCCGAGCGCGGTGATCCGGTCACGAAGCGCATCTGCCTGCGCGAAGTCCTTCGCTTTACGGGCTTCCTTGCGCTGCTCAACCAACTCCAGCACCTCAGCAGGGATCTCTGACGCAGTGTTGTTATCCGCAAGCGCCTTTGCATTCTCAATCAGGCGGAGCGAAAGCACTTTGTCAATATCCGCGATGCAGGCGAGCTTTGTTGCAGCATTCGCATCCGATTTCAGAATATCATACAGCACCGTAACGGCCTGCGCGGTATTGAGGTCGTTGTCCATTGCCGCCTTGAAGGCCGCAAGCAGTTCGCTCTTTTTCGCATCGTCAACCGTATCGTTATTGTCAAGCATTGCCGCGATTTTTGAAAGCAGCTTATCATATGCGGTCTGCGCATTTTTCATATTTTCCCATGAAAATACAAGCGTTTTGCGATAATGTGACTGCAGGCAGAAGAAGCGGTAAGCAAGCGGCGAGAAGCCCTTTTCCTCCAGCAGCGAGACAGTCAGGAATTCGCCCTTGGATTTGCTCATCTTGCCCGTTTCATCGTTGAGATGCAGAACATGGAACCAATGCGGGCACCACGCGTGGCCAAGATAAGCTTCACTCTGCGCGATCTCGTTGGTATGATGCGGGAAGACATTGTCAATGCCGCCGCAGTGCAGATCGAGCGTTTCACCTGCAAATTTCATACTGATGCAGGAGCATTCGATATGCCAGCCCGGATAACCGTAGCCCCACGGACTTTCCCATTTCAGCTCCTGATCGTCGAATTTTGACTTCGTGAACCAAAGCACAAAATCGGCCTTGTTCCGCTTATTCGCATCGCCCTCGACACCTTCGCGCACGCCGACTTCAAGATCCTCCTCACGGAAATCATGGAAGCGGTAATACTGATCAAGCTTCGAGGTATCGAAATACACATTACCGCCGGCTTCATATGCATAGCCTTTCTCAAGCAGAACGGAGATCATATTGATATATTCCGGGATGCATCCGGTCGCAGGCTGGATGTATTCCGGTTTTTTGATGCAGAGCTTTTCGCAGTCGGAGAAGAAAGCGTCAGTATAGAACTTTGCAATCTCCATGACGGTCTTATGCTCGCGCTTTGCGCCCTTGAGCATTTTGTCATCGCCGGTATCGCCGTCAGAGGTAAGGTGTCCGACATCGGTAATGTTCATGATGCGCATGACATCATAGCCGGAATATGTGAGATATTTCTCCAGCACATCCTCCATCATATAGGTGCGCAGATTGCCGATATGCGCAAAGTGATAAACGGTCGGGCCGCAGGTATACATTTTTACCTTTCCGGGCTCGACGGTTTTCAATTCTTCCTTTTGACGCGTCATCGAATTATATAGCTGCATCTTGCTTGGCTCCTTCCAGTTTTGCAATATACCTTATTATATCACACTCCGTCTATTTCGTCAAGCATGCGTCCTCCGGCGATATCATTTCTCGAAGCAAATCCGTTTTACCGCCGCCCCTGCCTTTTCGGAATATATATGAAACTGTCATATCCAGACACAGACTGTCTGATTGTCTCCTTTTTCGCTTTTACGCTGTTACCAATTCGTAATATTAGTTACAATGAATGCTTGCAGATCTTGTTGTTGTTCGACAGTTTTCGTTCTCGATTTTATACAGAGTCTACAACAAACCCTGCGATTATGGCTGTAATTGCAATCAATTCTCCACAATTCGACTGAAGTGGAATGACCATATCAAGTGGAACGAGCACTTGACATTTTTGTAATAATCTGGTATAATAACCTTACGTCCAGAATCAGAAGGGCGTATCATAACCTGATTTGAATTCCGTAAAATATATCTTTTGTCAACTTAGCAACATGAACAATTTCAAATAAGCAAACAAAATCAGAACAATAAAGAAAGCAGAAAAAGGGAAAATCGGGAAAACCTGCACTCACCAAAAATACAAACAGGAAAGAGGAGGTCACCCAACCCATGAGAAAGATGTTCACTCGAATCATTGCGGCAGCTGCGGCGCTGAGCCTGCTGCCGGGGCTGTTCTCAGCCACTGCTGCGGGCCTGACCGCATCCGCCGTCAGCGTTGATGCTGTCGCAGCCGAACAGTACGCCCAGTCTTACAGCTTCGATGCGAAGGTCAACGAGATCGTCGCCGGAAGCTGCGGCGTCTTTGCAGATTATGATCTCACCACACCGGTCCCACTGCCGATCGGCTCCCGTCTCAATATCAGGCAGCTTTATTATGTTCCGACCATCTACGGCAAGGGCTGGAGCGGAATGCAATGCTACATCTACGCGCAGGGCGTCTACTGGAAGCTTTTCGGCGAAATGCCGGGCAACTGCGCAATGAATACCGAGCGCTGCACATCTGTAGTATGCGGCGCCTGGACGGTCACGCCGGAGCTCCTTTGCGCAAATCGTGTCATGCCGGGCGCGTATCTCCGCACAACCGTTAACCCCGATCTCAGCCACAATTCGAGCGGCGGTCACTCTATCATCATTCTCGGCTATGATGCCAATACCATCACCGTCATTGAAGGCAACTCCGACGGCTGGGGACTGATCGAAAAAAATACCTTTACCTATGAGCAGTTCAATCAGCGCTTTACCAGCGGTCAGGGACGCGGTGTCAGCAATATCGTTCAGCCGTCCGCATCCGTTTATGAGCAGCTTTATGGCATCACATGGGACAACAGTTCCGCACCAGTGACGACCGCTCCGACTACAACACCGACAACACCAACTACTACAACTACAACAACGACCACCACAACAACCACTACAACTACAACCACTACAACGACGACGACCACCACTACTACCACTACTACCACTACAACAACCACTTCACCGGGTACCGAGCCGGAACAGCCGCTCTATTCCAGCACACGTCCGCAGCAGCCTGTCTCCACAGAGACAGAAACCATTACCAGATACAATGCTTCTGAGGGCGAGATCATTTATCTCCAGCTCGACAATCCGGAGCGGTATATCTGGAGCAGCAGCGATGATTCCGTCGCCGCTGTCATCTGGGACGGCATTGTGGCAGCCGGACAAGCCGGAAAAGCGGTCATCACCGCAGAGAACGGCAGCAGCCGCTATGAGTTTACCGTGACTGTTGACAGCATTGGCTGGGATGATCTCGGTGATATCAATATGGACGGTATCGTGGATTCCTTTGATGCGATCCTCGCGCTGAATGAATATGTCCGCAGCGTGACGGGCGGCAATGATTTAGCACCGCTGAACAACCGTCAGAGCCTCGCAGCGGATATCGACCGTGACGGCACGGTCGGCCTGTCGGATGCGCAGCTGATCCTGCGCTTCTACACAGAAAAGATCGTTGCCGAGCATACCATTTCCGCAGAAGACTGCTGGAAAATGCTGCTCGAACAATAATTGATTCAGGCAATACCGCAAAGCCGTCAGGCAAGCTTGGCGCGATGCTGCCTTTCACAAAAACGCCTGGCGCAGGCTGCGTCAGGCGTTTTTGCTGTGCGCTGCACAAATCCCTTCAAAAGGAAGAACATCTATGCATATACAAACTCCGCACACGATCCTCAAAGAATATTTCGGATATGACCGCTTCCGCGGCGGACAGGAAAAGCTGATCTCGCGGATCCTCGCGGGCGGCGATGTCCTCGGCATCATGCCGACCGGCGCCGGAAAATCAATCTGCTATCAGGTTCCGGCGATGCTGCTGCACGGCGTAACGATCGTTGTCTCGCCGCTGATTTCGCTGATGCAGGATCAGGTCACGGCGCTGCGCGATGCCGGAATTCCCGCCGCCTGTCTGCACAGCAACCTCACACAGCAGGAATATTTTTATACACTGGATGCCATTCGCGCAGGCGAAATCCGGCTGATCTATGCTGCGCCGGAGCGCCTGCTGACAGAATCCTTTCTCTCGCTGACTGAGTCCGTTGCAGTTGCAATGGTCGCTGTCGATGAAGCACACTGCCTTTCTCAGTGGGGTCAGGATTTTCGTCCGGGTTATCTGCGGATCACAGAATTTCTCAATGAGCTGCCGGCGCGGCCGGTCGTCGCGGCATTTACAGCGACAGCAACCGAAAGCGTCCGTGCCGATATCCGGCGGCTGCTGAAACTGCGCGAACCGCTGGAGCTGGTCACAGGCTTCGACAGAAAAAATCTCCGCTGGATCGTCGAGCGGCCGCAGCATAAATACGAAGCCCTGCTGAACATTCTCCGCCGCAATCAAGGGCGAAGCGGTATCATATACTGCATCTCCCGTAAATCGACAGAGGAAATATGTTCAAAGCTCTGTGCAGACGGATTCCACGCTGTGCGATATCATGCAGGGCTTTCCGCAGAGGAGCGGACCGCGAATCAGGAAGCCTTTCTCCGTGACGAAGCACAGATCATCACCGCAACCAACGCGTTCGGTATGGGAATTGATAAATCCAATGTCTCATTCGTTGTGCATTATCAAATGCCGAAAAGCATGGAGGCTTATTATCAGGAGGCCGGCAGAGCCGGACGCGACGGCTCTGCGGCGGAATGCACGCTGCTTTACAGTCCGCAGGATATCCGGTCGAACAGCTTTCTCATCGAGCATTCCGATTCGGAAAATGACCGCCTGACACCGGAGCAGCGTGATATAATCCGGAAGAAGGATTTCGAGCGGCTGAATGCAATGGTGTGCTATTGCAGCCTGACAGACTGCCTGCGGCACTATATTCTCAGCTATTTTGGGGAATTCTCTCCAACGCACTGCGGCAACTGCGGCTGCTGTCTCGCAGATTCGGAGACGGTCGATGCAACGATTCCGGCACAGAAGATCCTCTCCTGTGTATTCCGTATCGGTCAGCGCGGACACCGCTGCGGCAGCAGGATGCTCTGCGACATCTTGCAGGGCAAAAAAACAAAGCAAATCACCGAAGCGGGATATCAGACGCTTTCAACCTATGGTCTGCTCGGTGATGTTTCGCGCATTCAGCTGGAACATATGGTCAATATCCTGATTTCCCGCGGCTATCTGAGCATTGATGCAAGTCAGTACAGTGTCCTTTCGCTGACAGCAAAGGCAAATCCGGTTCTGCGCGGACAAGAGCAGGTGCAGATGTCGCTGCCGATGCGTGACCTCAGACAGACACGCAGAGAGCAACAGCTTGCGGCCATGCCGGATTACGGCGTGGACGAAGAATTGTTTCAGAAGCTGCGGCGCGTGCGCGAACGGCTCGCAGCGAAGGAATATGTTCCGGCGTATATTGTGTTCTCGGACGCATCGCTGCGGGAAATGTGCAATAAACGGCCGTCGAATGAAGAACAAATGCTGGCGGTCCCCGGCGTCGGCAAATATAAAATGGACAAATACGGCGAAGCATTCTTGCAGGCAATCGCCGAATATGTCAGCCGGCAGTCATCCGATACGGATCCTCAAAAATAACCAGATCATTCAAGCCGCCGGCTGTCCATGGATTTTTGAGGGGGGCGCGTATGACCGTCAAAAATCAGAAGCGCAGCCAGAGATAATAGAGCAGGCCGTAGACAACAGATGCTGCTGTCCCGTAGAGAATGACCGGCCCCGCGATCGTAAAGATTTTTGTACCAATGCCCGTAACATACCCCTCAGTCTTTGCCTCGACAGCAGCTGCCGCGACCGCGTTCGCGAAGCCCGTGACCGGCACAAGCGTACCCGCGCCGCCATGCTTTGCGAGCTTCTGATAAAGCCCCGTGCCGGTCAGCAGCGCTGCAATGAATACGAGGATCACAGATGTCCACGCGGAAGCGGTATCCTGCTCCAGTCCGTTTTGCAGCAAAATCTGCCGCACCACTTCACCGACTGTGCAGATGCTCCCGCCAATCAGAAATGCTTTCAGTCCCGTCATGATAACATCAGTCCGGCGGGAGGCGCGCGCCACCATTGCAGCATAGGCCTGCGGTGCCGGTTCACGGATACCTTGCGAATGAATGATCTTTGTCATGATCTCATCTCCTATCTGTCGCTATATTCCCCGTATTATTTACAATTATACATTATACAATTCGTGATAATTCATCCAGATATTTCAAAGCGGAGATGAAATAACAGTGTTACAGTACAATTCATCATTGAATTGTTTAGTCGGGTATGTTATAATATAGCCATAGTTGAGATGAACCTCATCCCTGCAAAAACATCCGGCACCGGAAGCACAGTCATTTTCAGCCACCCCTCTCGCTGAAATCCCTCTCCGTACTGTTAATTCGGTGTATCTGAAGCAAATGCCGGTACACATTTGCTTCTCTGAAAAACTAGTGCGAAAGCAAAATAGTTTTATCACTGCTTCGGCAGTGATTTTTCTTTTTTTCAGCGGATATGATTCTTTTCAGCACTTGCATTCAGAACTGATCTGTGCTATAATAATGACGGAGCGCTGAGCAATCCGAAAAATGCGAAAGGACAGGCGAAATATGGGCAAGACTATCATTCTGGATCATCCGCTGATCCGTCATAAGATCACGCTGATGCGCGATGAGCGCACTGGCACAAGGGATTTCCGCATTCTTGTTGAGGAGGTCGCAATGCTTATGACCTATGAAGCGCTGCGTGACCTGCCGATGGACCGCATCACTGTCAAAACACCGATCGCAACAGCAGAAGAGCCTGTGCTGACCGGAAAGAAGCCCGCAGTCGTTCCGATCCTGCGCGCTGGTCTCGGCATGACAGACGGTGTTCTCCGCCTGATCCCAGCCGCGAAGATCGGCCACATCGGACTTTACCGCGATG
Source organism: Oscillospiraceae bacterium (assembly GCA_024404875.1). Taxonomy (GTDB): domain Bacteria; phylum Bacillota; class Clostridia; order Oscillospirales; family Ruminococcaceae; genus Firm-04. The sequence goes on along the minus strand of JAKSPK010000022.1, from coordinate 31,764 downwards.
AGGAAACCCATATGCCGCATGAATATTACAGTAAGCTGCCGGCCGGCATTGAAGAACGGCTCGTCATCGTCCCGGATCCGATGCTTGCGACGGGCGGCTCCGCGATTCAGGCTGTCGATTTCCTGAAATCGAAGGGTTGCTCACAGATCAAGTTCATGTGTGTCATCGCTGCGCCGGAGGGACTCAAGGCCCTGCAGGAAGCACATCCGGATATTGACATTTACATTGGCTGTCTCGACGATCATCTGAATGAGAACGCTTATATCGTGCCCGGTCTCGGCGATGCCGGCGACCGCATTTTCGGCACGGACTGATACACGCATATCTGCCGCAAAATGTCATGCGAACATTTTACAACAGTGCGGAATATATCATACTCATGAAAGCTCCGAAGTCTGCGCTTCGGGGCTTTTCTGCGCCGGTCAAAAATCGCTTTCTGCGTATATACTATAACAAGATGTTGAATCAGGCTCAAAGCAGAAGTGTTTGTGCGCGTGCAATCTAAAATACAAAATGTCCGGAGACCGATCAAGATCTCCGGACATTATTCTTTTTATGTATAATTCTCAGACTGTAAAGAATCTCTGATTTGCCTCAAAGACACCATGCGGCTTCAATTCCTGATAGCCTGTCACCTCGGACGGCAGATCGAGATTCGGCGCATCGATCATAGCTGTCATCGGCTCCGGGCAGAAATAGCCGTTGAAGCCCTTGTCATTCCAGATGATCCAGAATTTATACTCCGGCGAAACCTCATAGCAGATCTTCCTGCCGCTCGGCTCATCCTCAACGATCACGCCATAGAAAGCCTGATCGCCAAGCTTGCCGGATTCTGCCTGATACATATCGTTGTCGAGATTCTGGAGCACCGGGCATTTCGTTCCGTTTTTGTATTCGAGATCGGAGAGCTTGAGATCCAGCAGGCGCTCGGTCGGCAGGCAACGCTCATTCAGCTCGCAGCGTTTTCCGATCGGAACGGTCAGCCGCATATTTTCCGGCTTTGCGCCATCAAGGAACGGAGCCTGGATGGTCGTATGCGTTGCAAAAGAAATCGGCAGCGCCTTATCAGACAGATTGAAGATAGCAAACTTATGCTCCAGACCGTATTCACTGAGAGTAAAGGTCAGCTCGACGCGGAAGCGGAGCGGGAGATACACGAAGAAAGGATCGTTCTCATCATAGTTGTATGCAGTCTTGACGACAGCGCAGTTCTCGTCTGCGTGATGTGACACGACCTCATAGACGCGCTTATGCAGGAAGCCGTGGATATGGTTATTGTAGGGTGCGGCCTCGTTGACAGGAAGATGATAGACTGCATCGGAGGTTTTCAGAACACCGTCTGCAAAGCGGTTCGGCAGATAGAGCGAGGGCAGTCCCCAGACCTCCGCGGACTGACGCAGGATCTCGGGCGTGTTGTCCGGTGAAAAGCGAAACACATCAATCCCGTTTACGGTGTCGCGCAGACGGATGACATTGGAGCCGAGCTCATAGGCGATATATGCCTCATACCCGCCGGAGGAGAGCATAATGCAGGGCGTACCGTTGAGGGTAGTTTGCTGAGTTGTATTCATGATACAGGTATCCTCCTTCTGTATAAAACTGTCTGTTTCAGCACAAAATATTCCATTCATTTCAGTATATCATATTTTGCTTAAAAACGCAAGTCTCAAAGAACTTTTTGTCAATCTGTACGAATCTTTTCTCAAAATTTGGGCATATCGCGAAGGGAAATCTGTCGAATCAAGCCGCAGAGAAAACCCCTGCATCCGGCGGTACCGCACACAGGGGTTTGATCTGAGGGGGCTGAGGGATCAGGCCTCCAGCCGTGCCGGAGAGCGGTCGCGGAACAGGAACGAAATACACCAGACGGCGGAAAGCGCCACCAGAATGTAGATCAGTCTGCTCACGACGGATGCGGCACCGCCGAACATCCATGCGACAAGATCCAGCTCAAAAATACCGACAAGCCCCCAGTTGATCCCGCCGATGACCAGCAGAATCAAAGCAAGCTTATCCCACATCATTGATTTCCTCATTTCGCGGAATTTGCAGCGCAGACCGCTTTGCGGCACCGCGTCTGCCTTTGTATTATATCACCGCGGGATGCGATTATGCGCGCTTTTTCAGGAAAAATCAGACAAACAAACCGGGATTTGGCGGTGCTTCTAACGAAGCTATGTGGGGGCGGAGCCCCAATATAAATCCGTCGGAGACACCACTAAACTCTGGTTTGTTCGTTCGTATTCTCTGTCAGGAGCTCGACGGCTCTGCGGTATTTTCCCAGCCGCGCCGCCGTCCTTTCGGATGCCGCCGCTTCGGGCGGGAGCCGCCGGATATCCATATTATGCCGCAGGTCTGCGAGCTTGACTGCCCGCGCCCGCGGATTGCTGCGGATCCGGCGTACATAGTCAAAATAATCCTCTTCGGGATCATGCGTCAGCAGCCGGAGCGTTTCCGTCACCTCCGGCGGAAACTCCGCTTCGAGCATCCCGATCGTCACTGTCGTATCCTCGACCACATCGTGCAGCAGTGCGGCGGCGGTCGTGATCTCGTCCTCCATCTCTGCGGCAACGGTCAGCGGATGCAGGATATAGGGCATTCCGCCTTTGTCATACTGTCCATGGTGCGCCTGCTCTGCGATCCGTGCGGCGCGCAGCGTCAGTTCCGTATAGATCATATTCATCCTCCGTATGCAAGCGATGTCCAGCCGAACTGCAAATACTGCACCGCGCCCGTCCGGCTGTTGACGATCACAGCAGAGCTGCCCGGATGATTCCAGTTGCCGTGGAGATCAAGAAAGCAGATTTTCGTCCCTTCGAGCGGTTCTCCTTCCGGATACCAGAATGCTTCATCGCAAAGCAAAGGCACAATACCGTCCCAGTCTTCTTGTTTATCCGGAATATTCTTCCATTCCGGCTCCGGCACAGATATCGAATCATGGCTCGTATCCGGCAGATCAGCAATGAACTGCGCCCGCTCCGCAAATTGCTTTTCGATCTCCGCAGCGCGTTCCGGCGAGGTCACAAAGCGCACGCTGTAATGACCGGATCCCTGCATAATGGACGGAATCGTATCAAATACATAATCCGACTGCACATCGCCGGAAAAATCCGGCAACCATTTCGGCGTACTGTTGTAAATGCTGTGCAGTTTCCGCTGAAACGGATAGCGCCAAAGCTGCCGTGATTCTTTATAGATCGGCGCAAACAGCATCATGCATCCACAGATGCAGAGAGGCGTCAGCAGGATCAGAGCATTCGGCTTCTCCTGCGGCTTTTTGCGCCTGCAATAAAGCCATGCTGCGAGAAATCCCGCGCAGACCGCCGTACCGATCAGAAAGCGCCGACTTCCGGTCAGGAGCAGTCCTGCCGCGTTCGCCAGCAGCAGAAGCAGCAAGATTATCAGAATGATCATTCCACAGTCCCTCAGAGAATGGCCATTGCATCACCGAATGAGAAAAAGCGATAGCGTTCCTGCACGGCTGTTTTGTAGGTGTTCATGATATTATCATAGCCGGCGAATGCCGAAACGAGCATGATGAGCGTCGATTCCGGCAGATGGAAATTCGTGATGAGCCCGTCGATGACCTTGAAATTATAGGGCGGATAGATGAAGATGCCGGTATCGCCTTCGCAGGCGCAGATCTCACCGAATTCTGCTGCGGCGCCCTCCAAAGTCCGGCAGGATGTCGTACCGACGGCAATCACTCTTCCGCCAGCGGCCTTCGTCTGCCGGATTTTCTCGGCAGTCTCCTGCGGGATCGTGTAATGCTCAATGTGCATATGGTGCTTGCGGATATCGTCCTCCTTGACAGGGCGGAAGGTTCCGAGTCCGACATGAAGCGTCACGAATGCCTCTTCGATACCCTGCGCTTTCAAGTCGCTGAGCAGCTCCGGCGTAAAATGCAGGCCGGCCGTCGGCGCGGCGGAGGAACCAACCTCCCGCGCATAAACCGTCTGATAGCGTTCCTTGTCCGTCAGCTTTTCTGTGATGTACGGCGGCAGGGGCATCTGTCCGATCTCGTCCAGGACAGCATAGAGACTGCCTTCACACTCAAACCGCACAATGCGGCCGCCGTCCTCTGCATGATCAAGAATCTCCGCCGTAAGTCCACGCCCGAAGCGAAATCTTCTGCCGGGCTTTGCCTTTTTGCCGGGCTTACAGATGATCTCCCAGACTTTCTCACCAACGGGCTTCAGCAGCAGAAATTCAATCGGCGAACCTGTATCCTCGCGCTCGCCGTAAAGCCGCGCAGGAAGGACACGGGAATCATTCATGACCAGCAGGTCGCCTTTGCGGAGAAATTGTCCCAGTTCATAGAAATGATGATGTGAGAGCGCACCGTTGCTGCGGTCCACACAGAGCAGTCTGGATGCGCTGCGCGGCTCAGCCGGCGTCTGCGCAATCAGTTCCTGCGGCAGATCATAATAATAAGTACTGCGTTTTGTGAAATCAGTTTCCATATTGCTCCTTCCCATCTGTCAGAAGAAATAGCAGCCACCCTCCGGCAGCTCCTCCGGCGTGATCCATGTCACGAACGGATCCGATGTACCGGTCTCGGCAAAATAACGGATCGCATCAAGCGCCTCCGCAAGCGGCAGGAACAGCCCGGCAGAGACAGACTTCTCCGCCCGTACCTCGACCGTTTTTTCCAGTGCATCGCGGCTGCCGCAGGTGAGCCGGATCTCCCCGCCGTCCTCCATGCAAAGAGAGACGCCCAGCTCCGGATGCGCGGCAAAGACCAGTCTTGAACCAGCTGCAGCATCGGTCTCCAGCGAACCGGTTCCGGAGCGCAGTGCGCCGGAAGATTCCAGCAGCACGCAGAGCGCGCCTGCGAGGTCGGTACCGCCGGCCAACAGCTCGCCGTCTGCGCGGTCAAGGTCGATCTGAAATCGAATCTTCATAACTATGTCTCCTTTTCATTGCGGCGCGGTGCAGCCGTCCTCGATCTCCGGAATGCAGGGGGAGAAAAAGGGATCGGCGGTCTGCACAAGCCGGCCGCGTTTGATGATAAATGCCTGCATGGCATTCTGATACTGCGGATCATCGTCATCGCGCAGCCAGATCATGCCGTAGCTGCCGTCCGCGGTCTCCGCGATCTGCCGGTATATGCGGATGATCTCACCGAACTCCGGCGTCCGGTGATTCGCGCAGCAAAGCGTTTGCAGAAACATCTGCCCGTTCCGGTATTCCGGCACGATGCCGCAGGCATTCTGTGCAATGATGCTGCGGACGCGCTCCGTGCGCTGCCGGAGAATTTCCGGCGGGATCGTATCCTCGTCTGCGGCGGTCTCAATGACCGTCATCCATGCGTGCAGCTCGGTCATGGTTCAGTCCTGAATGCGCTTGAACTGCTTCTCAATCTGATATTTCGAGAGCAGGAACATCACCGGACGGCCGTGCGGACAATGCCGAATCTGTTCATTCTCCCAGACCTGCACTGCCAGCGACTGCAATTCCTCAACGGTATTGTGCGTACCGGCGCGGATTGCGGCTTTGCATGCAAGGTCGTGAAACATATCATCGAGCAAATGCAGGTCAGGCTGTGCCTGCTGCTTGGAGCAGTTTGCCGCAAGATCGGCGGCGATGCGGTCGAGGTCCAGCTCCGCACAGGAGAGCGGCACACCAGTCAGCTGTACCACCGGCGCTTCACTGAAATCGAATGTAAATCCGCAGCCGACGAGATTCTCCTCGGCTTCCTTGAGTGCGGAGATCTCGTCCGCTGTCAGCAGAACACGCACCGGTGTGAGTAAGGTCTGGCGGTCACGGCATTCCCGGGTGCGGAAGCGCTCAAAGAGGATGCGCTCATGGGCAGCGTGCTTGTCAATCATGACAAACTGCTCTCCGGCCTCAGCGAGTACATAATTGTCAAACAGTTCACCGATCACGCGGATCGGCTCCCGCGAGATCGCAGAGAGTTTCGCGTTTCGCGCTTCCGGTTTCTCCGGCAGCTCTGATGCAGCGGAAGACGGCACCGACGGCTGTACTGGTGCGGGTTGCGCGGTCAATGCCGGAAATGCACGCAGTGCCGCCGAAATGACGGGCGGCTCTGAGTGGGGCGGAGCGGACATTGGCGGCAAAGGCTTCGCCTGTACGGGTGCGCCAGACTCAGCGGGTGAGGGCGCTGTCTGCGGAATATCCGTAACCGCAGAGTTATGCATGACCGGCGGCTGCGGCGGCGCTGCAGGCTGTTCCTTCGGAATCAGCGGCGCAGGTGTATTGTCATCCGTTCCGGCGACCGGTGCGAACCAGTCGCGCTGCGGACGCTGCGGCTGTACAATCTGCGGCCGGATCTGCGGAGACTGCGGGGGATGACCGGCAGGCGGCTCCGACTGCGGGATGCGGAATTCATAAATCAGATGATTCTGTTCCAATGCGCCCAGCACCGCAAAATACACAGCGTTGTAAATGCGCTTTTCATCGGAGAAACGCACCTCCGCCTTTGTCGGATGCATATTGACATCGACAATGCGCGGCGAGACCGTAACTGTCAGCACGCAGGCCGGATATTTGCCGGTCATGATGAGCGTTTTATAGGCATCCTCAATCGCATTGATGAGCGTAAAGGAGCGCACCGATCTGCCATTGATAAAGAAAAGCTGATGTGAACGGTTCGGCCTCGCGTAAAGCGGCTTCATAATGTAGCCCTCGACGCGGATGCCGCCCTGCGTCTCCTCGGCATACTGCACCGGCAGAAGATCACACGCGAAATCTTTACCGAAGATCGCGTAAATTGCCGAATAAAGCTGCCCATCGCCGGGAGTGACAAATTCGGTCTTATTCTCGCGAATCAGCCGGAACGAGATCTCCGGGTGTGAGATCGCAAGCTTCTGAAAGATATTCGCAGCGGCATTGCCCTCCGCAGTATCCTTCTTGAGAAATCCGGCACGCACAGGGACATTGTAGAACAGGTCGCGGACAACGACCGTTGTTCCCTCCGGACAGCCGCTCTGCTCAAAGGCAGTCTCCTCGCCGCCCTCCATTGCAAAATGCGTTCCGTATTCCGCACCCGGCTGCCGCGTCAGGATCTCCATACGCGAAACGGCACAGATCGACGCGAGCGCCTCACCGCGGAAACCGAGCGTAAAAATCGTTTCAAGATCCTCTGCTGCCTGTATCTTGCTGGTCGCATGGCGCAGAAACGCCGTCCGCACCTGCTCCGGTGCGATGCCGCAGCCGTCATCGGTGACGCGCATATACAGCACACCGCCGCGCTTGATCTCCGCCGTAATGCGCTTTGCACCGGCGTCCACGGCATTTTCTGTCAACTCCTTCAGCACTGATGCGGGGCGTTCGATGACCTCGCCCGCCGCGATCAGCTCGGAGATATCCTTCGGTAAAACATGAATTTCAGGCACTGATTTTTCCTTTCTGAGTGAACCTTCCGTTCGCCGGCTTCCTGCAATTCCAGGTGCAGGGATACTGTGCTCTCCGCCGGAGTCCGTACTTTCGGTCATCACAGACAAGGATCCGTTCAGAGATAATCCTTTGTCCGATACATATCCGTTTCCGGATCGGGGCAGTCCTTTTTCAGATTTTTCAGCAGGACAGGGAAGGATCGTCTATGACTGCCTTCAGCGCATTTGCGGTATCGCCTTAATGCAGCATTGCCGTCAGGTCGAGCAGCAGCTCGCGGCATTCTGCATCGGTCAGTTCATTGACATTCGTCTTGGAAAGCTGCGAGATCACCTGCGCATCCGCATCTGCAGAAAAGCTCATCTGCCCCGCAGAGTCTGACGCGAGCTTCTCCGCATAGGATTCCTTCTCCGCCTTTGACTGTGCTTCCATTTCAGTCAGCAGTGCCCGTGCACGGTTCGTCACCTGTGAAGGCAGTCCGGCGAGCTTCGCGACCTCAATGCCGTAGCTGTCATCGGCAGCGCCTTCCACAATCTTGCGCAGGAATCGGATCGTATCGCCGTGCTTCTTCACAGCGATGCTGAGATTCCGCACACCGTCGCACTGTCCTTCCAGCATCGTCAGTTCATGATAATGCGTTGCAAAAAGCGTCTTGCAGCCGATCTTTTTGCCGGAGATGAATTCCGCGACCGCCCGTGCAATGCTGATGCCGTCAAAGGTCGAGGTACCTCTTCCGACCTCATCGAGAATGACCAGGCTGTTTGCAGTGGCGCGCTTCAGGATCGTCGAGACTTCGTGCATTTCGACCATGAATGTCGATTCGCCCGCAGTCAAATCATCCGATGCGCCGACACGCGTGAAAATCTGATCTACAACGGAAATTTTTGCATAGGAAGCCGGTACAAAGCTGCCCATCTGCGCCATCAGCACAATCAGCGCCGTCTGCCGCATATAAGTCGATTTACCGCTCATATTCGGGCCGGTGATGATCGCCAGCCGATTCGATTTCTGATCGAGCAGCACATCATTCGGCACAAAGACCGTATCGGTCAGCATTTGCTCTACAACCGGATGCCGTCCGTCATGAATCTCAATGCGGCCGTCAACGGCGATCTCCGGCTTGCAGTACTCGTTTTCAAGCGCGGTTAATGCAAGCGAGCAGAGCACATCAACCTGCGCAACGGCAGCGGCCGTTGCCTGCACCGCCTTGAGCTGCTGCGCGAGGAATTCGCGCAGCTCTGAGAAGATCACGCCTTCCAGTGCGATCGCTTTATCCTTTGCACCGACGATCATATTCTCCGCATCGCGCAGCTCCTGTGTAATAAAGCGTTCATTGTTGGCAAGTGTCTGCTTGCGGATCCACTCCGGCGGCACCTGCTCATAGTAAGAGCGCGAGACCTCCAGATAATAGCCGAACACACGGTTATAACCGGTTTTCAGATTCTTGATGCCGGTTCGCTCGCGTTCTCTTTCAACAATCTCACTGATAAGTTCCGTACCGCTGTTCATCGCATGGCGCAGCGTATCCAGCTCCTGATGAAAGCCCTCGCGGATCACGCCGCCGTCCTTGATGACCAGCGGCGGCTCGTCAATGATCGCGCGTTCGATCAGATCGGAGATCTCGTTCAGCGGAGAGATTTCGGCTTCAAGCCTGCTGAGCAGCTTGGACTGCGGCAGCACACGAAGCTGCTCCTTGATCGCGGGCAGCTGCAGCGCCGTCTGCGAAAGTGCCTTCATATCACGCGGTGTCGCCTTCTGGAACATCACGCGGGACATCAGGCGCTCCAGATCAAAAACCTGATCGAGCAGCGAGCGCAGTTCCGTCATCGCAACGCTGTTCTTCATCAGCAGCTCAACGGCATTCAGCCTGTCCATGATGCGGACAGGTGCCGTCAGCGGCTGCTCCATCCATGTACGCAGCATACGCCGCCCCATCGCTGTCTCAGTCTGATCAAGCACGCCGAGCAGCGAACCTTTTTTCTCGTGACTGCGCAGCGTTTCGGTCAGCTCCAGATTGCGCCGTGCATTGGAATCCAGCCCCATAACGCCGTCCTTGCCGTGGATCGTGATCTCGGTAAAGCGGCCGACCAGTGCGCGCTGCGTTTCGGCGATATACTGAAACAGGCCGCAGCAGACACACGCATCCGCTCCGTTTTCGGAAAGTCCGAGCGTCTGCAGCGAATCCGCCGCGCACTGCTTTAACACGAGGTCACGCTGCTTTCCCACAGAAAAACAACCATCGTCGCGCAGCGTGACCATGCAGTTCGTCCTTGTTTTCAGAAAATCCGCAACAGCCTTGTAATCGAGAAAATCCTTGGCAATCAGCAGCTCCGATGGATGATAGCGGTCGATCAGACCGATCAGCTCATCAGTGCGCGTTTTTCCCTCCAGCCTGTGCAGATTGACAGCGCCGGTCGAGATATCGGCGGCGCAGAATGCGATCTCTTCATCCTTACTCCAAACCGCTGCAAGATAATTGCAGTTTGATTCATCGAGCATACTGGATTCGATCAGCGTGCCCGGCGTGACAACACGGATTACACCGCGCTCAACCAGCCCCTTTGCGAGTGACGGATCTTCCATCTGCTCACAGATCGCAACGCGATAGCCGAGATTGACGAGCCGCTTCAGATATTGCTCTGCGGAATGATAGGGAACGCCGCACATCGGCGCCCGCGTCGGCAGACCGCAGTCTCTGCCCGTCAGTGTCAGCTCCAGCAGCTTCGAGACAAGGATCGCATCGTCGAAGAACATCTCATAGAAGTCGCCCAGGCGGAAAAATACGATCGCATCGCCGGATGCATCCTTGACAGCAAGATATTGCTGCATCATCGGTGAGAGCTTGGAGCGGTCGATCTCCATGCCCATCAGTGACAGCCTGCGCAGCCTGCGCAGTTTCCGCTGCATGAAGCGGCAGCGGAAGGATCGAAATCATCCGGATCCTGACCGGCGGCGCTGTATGCGATGACGCGGTTGATGCCGTCGAGCAGCTGCTCAAATTCGGCGCGTGCCGCCTGATATTTCTGCATGGATTTGTGCGCCATGATCTGTGAATAGATTGTGCGCACCTCTTCGCCGAGTGCCTTGACGCGAGCTTCGTCATGCTCCGCCTTGTCCTCCTCATTGCCGAGGTCGAGACGCTTGAGGTTAAATTCACCGATCAGGTTTTGCAGCTCCTCGTTCTTGTCATTCTCCTCGGATGCCGCGCGGAACGCCAGATAGCGCTCGTCCTTTTGCAGCTCTCTGCCGAGCTGCTTTGCCATTTCCATAAGATCTGCCATGATAATTCTCCTTTATTTCATTGATAGTTTAACCATTTATGATTCACAGGACTGTTGCTCTGCAAATATCTGTTGTCTTTCAGGCCTTAGTTCAACCTGCATCACCCGTACCTCTCAGAATCTCGCCGCCGAGTGCCCAATTCTTCACACCGGTGACCTTCACATCGAGCAGCCGGCCGATATCGTTCCCCGTGCCTGGAGCCTCCAGCACCAGTCCCTCGCGGGTCTTGCCGAGCAGCAAACCGGTTTCCGGATCGCGCTTTTCCGCGAGGAAGCGCACCTGCTTGCCGAGGAATCTGCCATTGAAGCCCTCAGAGATCTCGCGCTGCCTTGCGAGCAGGCGACTCATCCGCGCAGCAATCTGCTCCTGTGTGGAAACAAATTCCATCTGTGCAGCCTTCGTACCGGTGCGCGGACTGTAGATGAAGGTATAAAGATTATCATATTTCACATATTCGATGATGCGCATCGTGCCCTCGAAATCCTCGTCAGTCTCGGTCGGAAAGCCGACGATCAGATCACTGGAGAATCCGAAATCCGGCGATTTGCTCCGCGCATAATCCACGATCTTCAGATAGGTTTCCAGCGTATAATGCCGGTTCATCTCTTTGAGGACGCGGTCGCTGCCGCACTGAACCGGCAGATGCAGATGATGCTCGATATGCTGTGAGCTGAGCATCGTGTCGATCAGTTCCGGTGTAGCATCCTTCGGGTGCGAGCTCATGAACCGGATGAAATAGTCGCCCTCAATCGCATCCAGCCGCCGGAGCAGTTCCGGAAAGCTGATCTCCGTCTCCAGCCCCCTGCCGTAGGAATTGACATTCTGCCCCAGCAGCAGGATCTCCTTACAGCCCTGCGCGATCAGGCCGCGCACCTCCTGCTCGATCGCATCCGGCGTACGGCTGCGCTCTCTTCCGCGCACATACGGGACGATACAGTATGTGCAAAAATTATTGCACCCGTACATAACCGGCACGCTCGCCTGAAATGTACTTTCACGGACGGTCGGAAGCGATTCATCCGGCAGGCCGGCGAATTGCAGTGTCTCATGGTGCTTCTCGCCGCGGTAGACTGAAAGCAGTGCACCCGGCAAACGCTCCATTGCACCTGCACCCAGCACCAGCCGGACAAAGGGGTAAGATTTCCGCAGCAGCGCACGAACTTCCTCTTCCTCGGCCATACAGCCGCAGAGTCCGACGATCAGGCGCGGATTCTTTTCCTTGATGGATTTGAGCGCCCCAAGCCGTCCGATCACGCGGGATTCGGCATGGGCGCGGACGGCGCAGGCATTAAAGAGGATCACATCGGCCTCCTCCGGCGTATCGGTCAGCTCATAGCCGAGATCCTGCAAAATGCCTTTATACTTTTCGCCGTCACAGAAATTGAGCTGGCAGCCAAAGCTCTGGACGTGCGCCTTCGGGGAATGTGAAAATGTTTCAAGAACGGCACGGATCTCTTCTCGGATCTGTGCACAGGAACGGGAATCTGACATGACGATCTTCCTTTCCATATCTGCATTCTTCTGCTACGATTATACACGAAAACCGTCTGTTTGTCAATCATATACAGAAGTACAGCACCCCCGATCCGAAGATCAGAGGTGCTGTATGTGCATCTGTGCAAAAAGTTCAGCGGGACCAGAAATCACGGAGCAAGATCATCCATAGAGATGATCTTTGCAACTGCTTGCAGGATCTTCGCTGCATCAGCAGTATTGACAATGCTGTCGTGTGTGACATCCGCATTGATCTTTCCCTGCGTGCTGATAACTGCGGTCTGATCCTCTGCGGAATAGCGGCAGATCAGAACGGAATCCGAAACATCGACATCGTCGCTGAGATCCGCATCACCCCACAAAGCCTTGACCGAAGCAGTCGTGGTGGTGGTCGTAGTCGTGGTGGTCGTAGTGGTCGTGGTCGTGACGGTTGTCGTTGTCGTAACCGCCGGTGCCTCGTCATAGATCAGCTTCACGCTGTTCAGCGTGACCGAGCTGACGAGCTTATCATTTGCATCCGCACCGTAGTAGTAGCCGAAGCCAAGGTTGCCGTATTTGAGATCGGGCTTAACGCCATCCGGAATCAGCACACAGATCTCCTGCGTCTTGCCTGCTTCAAGGACTGCGTACTGCATCTGCGTGTACTGATCCGCGGAGGCAGTATCGGAGACTGTCACGCCGAAAACAAGCTTCTTGATCGCGGACGGGCAGGTGAGGCTGAACACAACAGCCTGCAGTGAATCGTTTTCACCGATGCCATCCATCTCTGAGAACAGCATACTTACAGTATTGGATGTATCGTCACCCTGTGTCAGCTTTTCACCGATCGCAACATCTGCCTCTCCGCTGTAGGGGACCGTTTTTTCGATCGTGTAGGTGCAGGCCGCCGATTCAAGCGTCACTTCCTCCACCGCCATATATGTCTTTTCATTGTTGTCGCCGTACCAGTACTGGAACGAAACAGAATCAGTAGCCTTCGTGGTCGCATAGGGCTGCACATCTGCCGGAACCTCCCAGACTGCCTCTACCCACTTGCCGCAGTCCTCAAGGCGGGCGCCTTTGCCGACTTCGATATCCAGCACGCCGTCCGGAACGGTCGGATTGCCGTCCTCATCGTCGCCGTGATCATTGTACCAGTAGCCCTTTCTGGTCGTCGGATTATCCTCAACACTGAGCCAGTATTCGGTATCTGCCGGAGACATATACTCAACATTCAGGCCACAGCCGTACATAAAGGTATCCAGATTGGTCTTGGAAGAAACACTGAACTGGAAGGATTCGAGCGTGACCTTGGTATCTTCACTGGATGCCGGAATGCCGAAATCGCCGTAGAGCAGTTTGCGGCTGTTGATCGGCATTCCCTCCTCCCATGTTGAGGCGCCGTTCTCATCCTCATAGTATTCCTCGTCCGTGCCTGCTGTCAGCGTCGCGCCGATGTCGTCAATCGTCGCAGTGAGTGTCGTTTTAATCGTCGCGGTGCCGTCCTTGTTGTCGGTCAGCGACCATGCGCCGCTCTTGGCAGCCGTACCTGAGGGGCTGGCGGGCGTGTCAGGCTTTGCGGTATCGTTCGGCACGATCTTGTCAACGGTCAGCGTGCCGCCGCCGCAGTAGTAGTTGCGGAATTCATATTCGCCTGCGTACTGCCCGGTTTCGTACTTGATGTTGAGCTTTGAGACATCGACAGTGATCGGTGTCGATTTGCCGGCCGGGATCTCGACGGAGGTGCCGGTATCCGCTTCATCGGCCGGTGTCTGCGTAAATTTGCCGTGGTCGAGCTCGATCCACCACGGCGATGCGTCCAGACCGATGCCAAAGCCGTAGGAGACATTCACCGTGCTGCCGGAAACATCATCGACCGTCACATAGACGGAAATCGTTTTAAGCCCCGATGCTGCAAGATCCGCAGTCTCGCCGCGGTAGGCATTTGAGCCCTCCTTGGTGGTCAGCGTTTTGCCGACGGTGACTGTCGCTGCGGTCGCAGGCACATTCGGAATGATCAGTACAGCCGTCATGACCGCGCTGACTGCTGCGGAAAATAGCTTCCGAACTCGTGTAGAAATGCGCATAAATATTACCCCTTCCTTTCGGGAACCGGCAATCGGCATACACCGGCTTCCCTTATAATCGCACACAGCAAACACTATTGCTGTCATGAATACGCTACCACAAACTTGTGAAGATTGTGTGAATTTTCTGCACATTTGCTGTATTTTTGGCAATCGTTACAAATAGCAGCCTCCGAGTTGAGGCAGAATCACCAAAATCTTTTTCAGAACAGACAGCCAGAAACCGTTCCGGCAAAATGCACGAGATTCGGGCAAAAAAAACATGATTTTTCTCCGGCTCTGTTTCACGGTATGAAACGGTTTTCGCCGCTTCTACCCCTTTACAATTCTATTTGGATATGGTATAATGATAAGAAACAGATAGGGGCAAACAGGAATCCGGCGTCTGCCGGAACAAGAAAAGGAGGCCCGCAAAATGGGCAAAATCATCGCATTTGCGAATCAAAAAGGCGGTGTCGGAAAATCGACAACCGTCGTCAGCCTCGGTGCATATTTGGGCTCGCGCGGCAAGAAAGTCCTCTGCGTTGATGCCGATGCACAGGGCAACACCACGACCGGCTTCGGCATCTCCAAAAAAGGACTGCTTTTTTCCACCTATGAGGTTCTGACCGGTCAGTGCCGCATCCAGGATGCGATCATCGAGACTGAGACCGAAAATGTCAGTATCCTGCCGGCAACCTCCGCACTCGCAAATGCGGAGATCAATCTTGTCGATCTGGATAACCGCCTCCAGCGCCTGAAGGCGGCGCTCATGACCTGCCGGCTCTCCTATGACTACATCCTCATCGACTGCCCGCCGGCGCTCGGCCTTGTAACGCTCAATGCGCTGACAGCCGCAGATACCGTTCTGATCCCGATGACAGCGGAATTCCTTTCACTGGAAGGTCTTTCCCAGCTCTATGAGACGATCAAGATCGTCAAGAGTAAATATAACTCCGGACTCGACATCGAAGGTATTCTCTTTACGATGTACGATAACCGCCTGAATCTTTCACTTCAGGTCGTAGAGGAAGTCAAAAAGTTTTTCCCGAATCAGGTCTATGAGACCAAAATCCCGCGCAATGTGCGGCTCTCCGAAGCACCGAGCCACGGCAAACCGGTCTTTGCGTATGACCGTGCTTCCAAGGGCGCCGAGGCTTATGAAATGCTCGCACACGAAATGCTCGGTGAACCGCTGGTGCCCGACAAGAAACCGCGGCATTTCATCTTCCGCAGACGCTGATCTTGGAAGGATAATTAACGGCGAACGGGGCAGAAACAGCCCAAAAGGCGCGTGTCAGGCCTAGTGTCAGCACGCCAAATACAGAGAAAGGCAGACAGGATTATGGCAAAGGGAGGACTCGGACTCGGCAGCGGCCTTAGCTCGCTGTTCGAGCAGAATGCAGCAGATCCGACAAGCGGCGTACAGTCCGTCCGGATCTCTGAAATCGAACAGAACCGCAGCCAGCCGCGCAAACGCTTCGATGATGAAGCACTGACCGAGCTGGCGGAATCCATTCAGGCACACGGTATGCTCCAGCCGATTGTCGTCAGACCGATCGGGGAAAGGCGCTATCAGATCGTTGCGGGTGAACGCCGCTGGCGTGCTGCCAAGCGCATCGGTCTTTCGGAGGTGCCGGTCATCATCCGTGAACTGAGTGATCACGAAGCAAGCCAGATCGCACTGATCGAAAATCTGCAGCGTGAAAACCTCAACCCGATCGAAGAGGCTCTTGGCTATCAGGCATTGATGCAGCAGTTCGGCATGACACAGGAGGAGGTCGCAAAGACCGTTGGCAGATCGCGCTCGTCGGTCGCAAACAGCCTGCGCCTGCTGAATCTGCCCGTTCTGGTGCAGGATTACTTGGAAAAGGGCAAGATCACGGCCGGTCATGCCAAGGCGCTCGCCGGTATCAAGGACGAAACCCTGCTGATCCGCTGCGCGCAGCGCGCCGCTGAAGATAATATCACGGTTCGTGAGATTGAATCGCTCGTCCAGAAGCAAACGGCAGAAAAGCCAGCGGAAAAGCCGAAAACGCCAGATCAGATCTACTATGAGGAAATGGAGATCAGTCTCGGTTCCTATTTAGGCAGAAAAGTGAAGGTATCCGGCAGTAAGAAAAAGGGTACCCTTACTTTGGAATTTTATAACAAGGAAGACCTGCAGACACTTTGTCAGCTTCTGACAAAGGAAACCGAATGACGGCAAAAAGGAGAAGGATTTATGATTCAGAACGAAAACAAATTCCGGAAAGAAGGACTGACCTTTGATGATGTGCTGCTGATCCCGGCAGAATCAAATGTCACACCGAACCAGATCCAGCTCAAGACCAGACTGGCCGGCGATATTATGCTTAATACGCCGATCATGACATCCGCGATGGATACGGTCACGGAATCGAAAATGGCGATCGCAATCGCGCGTGAGGGCGGCATCGGCATCATTCACAAGAATATGACGATCGAGCAGCAGTGCGATGAGGTCGATAAAGTCAAGCGTTCCGAAAACGGCGTCATCGTCAATCCGTTCTCTCTGACAGAGGATCGCTGCGTATACGACGCGAATGAGCTGATGGGCAAGTACAAGATCTCCGGTGTCCCGATCGTGGACGGCGAAGGTCATCTGGTCGGTATCATCACGAACCGCGATATGCGCTTCCTCCGCGACTTCAGTTCGCCGATCAGCGCGGTCATGACCAAGAAGAATCTCGTCACAGCGCCGGTCGGCACGACACTCGCTCAGGCGCAGGAGATCCTCATTGCGCATAAGATCGAGAAGCTCCCGATCGTCGATGAGAACGGCATTCTTCGCGGCCTTATTACAATCAAAGATATTGAGAAATCCGTCAAGTATCCGAATTCGGCGCGTGATGCCGGCGGCAGACTGCTCTGCGGCGCGGCAATCGGCGTGACAAAGGATATTCTGGAGCGTGCAGGCGCACTGATCGAAGCAAAGGCAGACGTGCTTGTTCTGGACAGCGCACACGGTCACAGCGCCAACATCATCGAAAATCTCAAGCGCGTCAAACAGGCCTATCCGGATACGCCGGTTATCGCAGGCAATATCGCGACGGCTGAGGGTGCGGAGGCACTGATCCAGGCAGGCGCAGACGCGATCAAAGTCGGCATCGGTCCCGGCTCGATCTGCACAACGCGTGTCGTTGCCGGCATCGGCGTGCCGCAGGTCACGGCAGTCTATGACGCAGCCTGTGTTGCAGAAAAGTACAATATTCCGATCATCGCCGACGGCGGCATCAAGTATTCCGGCGATATCGTCAAGGCACTGGCGGCGGGCGCAAATGTCGTCATGCTGGGAAGCCTGTTTGCAGGCTGTGACGAGGCTCCGGGCGCAACCGAGATCTATCAGGGCAGACAGTTCAAGGTCTACCGCGGCATGGGTTCGCTCGGCGCAATGGAGGCCGGCTCCAAAGACAGATACTTCCAGGAGGGCGCCAAAAAGCTCGTTCCGGAAGGCGTCGAGGGCAGAGTGCCGTATAAGGGACTTGTCGCTGAGACAGTCTTCCAGCTCTGCGGCGGCATCCGTTCCGGCATGGGCTACTGCGGCTGCGTGGATATCCCGACGCTGCACGAGAAGGCACAGTTTGTACGGATTACCGGTGCAGGCCTGAAGGAGAGCCACCCGCACGATATCTACATCACGAAGGAAGCACCGAACTACTCTGCACAGATCTAAGCAGACAGTATCGGTCTCCGAACTTCAAAGTGTAAGGGAATCGCTGATTCAATCTGATACGCAGGAATGCTTGCGTTCAAGAAAACTTGAACATTCAGTTTTTCGTACATCATGACGAAAAGCAAGCAGGCAGACTGTGTGTCAATCCGCCCGGCGGGATTGAATCAGCGGTTCCTTATCAATATAAAGGAGATGCGCAATGACAGAAGCAGCAAAGTCGGATTTCGCTGCATATCTGCCGCAGGCAAGGGCAGCATCCGGCGATATTCTCTATCCCTGTGCGATCGCTGAGGGCACACAGAGCGGCAATATCATCACAGACGGGAATGCCGTATTGTTCCACCATTACTGCGGATTTGCGTTTCTTTCCGGTTCACCGGACGATGCATTTACGGAATATATTGCGGAGAAGCTGCTGCACCCGGTTCCGAACCGACGATTTATGCTCATCTCAGATGACCCGGCGATATGCAGCAGGCTTTCCTCGCTTGACGGCGTGATGCGTTCCGAGCGTATCTATTACCAGACATCGCAGGCACTGCCTGAATTCTCTCTGCCGGATGGGATGACGCTCTGCCGCATCACGCCAAAGCTGCTTCCGCTCATTCACGGGCGAATCATTCCCGCATGGTCATGGGAATCACCGGAGCAGTTTTTTACGCACGGCTTCGGATATTGCATCATGTACAAAAATGCAGCCGCCGCAGCGGCTTTCACGGCGGCTGCGGCGGCTGATGCTGTGGATATCGGTGTAGAAACTGCGGAGGCATACCGCAGACGAGGGCTCGCGAAGATCGCTGCGGCGGCCGTCATACGGGAGGCACAGCAGCGCGGAAAAGCCGCTGTCTGGGCACATCACGCTGCCAATATCGGCAGCATGAAAACCGCACAGGCACTCGGATTTTCGCAGGTGAAAATCTGCGTGGCATTCAGCGCGGCAGGCTGAGATCGCGGACGCGCTGCCAATGCATCGCCGCGGCCGCCGCAAGAAGCGGGAACGCGAGTGCATCAATGAGCCTGATAAAACTCAGGCTGCTGTCGACGGCTGCGAGCGCGCCAACCGCTGCCGCATTATAATACATAAGAACGAAACGCTGCGTAACGAATGTCAGCAGCAGATTGATGATACCCAATGCAGGAATTGCGCCGAGTGTCAGCCCGAAGATGGTTCCGGCAGAATCGTTCGGATTCCGGAGCTGTCCCTGAAGCAGACAGTACAGCAGAATATAGACAACGATACCGACGAACGGTGTCAGCAGCAGCAGCGGATGCCGCAGGGCTTTTACAGCGTCCTCTGCGGAGTTCTGCTGCCGCATGACCGCAAGAAACGGCTGCGGAAACAGCCGGCTCAGAAGCGTGATGCCTGTGCAGACTGCCCGCAGGATAAGCCCGATCAGAGCCATTAATCGAATCGGCTTGTTTTGTTCTTCCATGACAGATTCCTTTCAAAAGCCGCGTCCCGTTTTAGCGGGACGCGGCCTTTTGCTGTTTCGTGAAGTTGCTTTTCGATCAACCCTCAACCGCTGCCTGTACGATGACATTGAAATCAGCAGCCTTGAGCGATGCGCCGCCGATCAGACCGCCGTCGATATCAGGCTGTGCGAGCAGACCAGCGCAGTTCTTTGCGTTCATCGAGCCGCCGTACTGAATGGTGACAGCATCTGCAGTTGCCTGACCGTAGATCTTTGCAAGCTGAGCGCGGATGAATGCGCAGACCTCCTGCGCCTGCTCATCGGTCGCGACTTTGCCGGTACCGATCGCCCAAACCGGCTCGTATGCGATGACAACATTTTTCATCTGCTCAGCAGTGACCTCCCAGAGGTCGAGCTTGATCTGTCTTGCAATGACTTCCTCAGTGATATTGCACTCGCGCTCCCAGAGCAGCTCGCCAACGCAGACGATCGGCTTGAGGCCTGCTGCGAGAGCAGCTTTGGTGCGCTTATTGACGGTCTCGTCAGTCTCGCCGAAATACTGACGGCGCTCGGAGTGACCAATAACGACATACTCAACGCCGATCTCAGTCAGCATATCTGCGGAGATCTCGCCGGTGAATGCGCCGGACTTCTCAAAGTGGACATTTTCTGCACCGATCTTAACATTGGAGCCAGCGGTCGCATTGACAGCAGTTTCCAGATTCGTGAACGGTACGCAGGCAATGACCTCAATCTTGCCCTCTGCATTTGCGACGAGCGGATTGATTTCCTCCAAAAGTGCCTTTGCCTCCGGACGAGTCTTGTTCATCTTCCAGTTTCCGGCGATGATTGCCTTTCTCAGATTTTTGTTCATGGTAATTACTCCTTTTCAAATCGTTATACTATCCGGATGCTGCCGGATGATTTGTTGTAATTCGGACAGCCCTGTTGTGATCTGCAGTTTCATGCTGACGCAGCAGATCGGGGTCCGGTCGCTTCATAGCTGCGCCCGCGAGGTCACATACTGGTCAGATCCGCCGGGACCTGTATACCAGCATCCTCCGGCAGTGCGCGGCTCTGCATCAGCGCAGGATTGATATTAAGGTTGCGGAATGAAAGCACCTTTGCCTGCTCAACATAGCGCTGCAAATCATAGCGTGTTCCCTGCGTCGCAGGCTGCGGCATATTCGCCGCCATACCGCGCAGATCGTTTTCGAGCGCATAAGCCTGCTCAAACTGTCCGGTCGAATACAGCCGGTTCAGCTCCAGCAGTCGGCCAAAGAAATCCGCCTCCGCCGGACTGCGGTTCGAGGATGAAAACATTGCCTTCTGCCGGCAGCCATCCGCCGTTTCCGTGTCCCGCATCAGATCATAATACGCCGCCGAAAGCATATAGTATTCCAATGCGTCATCGGCATAGCTGCGGTAGTCTTCAAAGAAATACGGGTGCACCTCATATGCCATGTCAAGCTTTGTACGATAGGCCTGAAGCAGACGCTCGGCCTTTTCAAAGCGTCCCGTCATCATATAGAGCCGGATCTTCGATGTCATAACCATTGCGAAATTGCGCATCGAAAGCGTTGGCTCATTAATATGCGAAATGCAGATCTCGGCAGTATCATAGTCCTCCGCCATAACGAGCAGAAAACAGCGCAGTGCAAGATCGGCCTCTGTGGGTGCGGGCATAACAGCCTTTATGATGTCAGCTGCTTCGCTGCAAAAACCTTTCGCAGAGAGAATCTGCTTCAGCTTTATATCGTTATTCTTTCTCGCAATCTCCACAAACAACACAACCGCAAAGATCAGTGCCGCCGAGGAAATCGCACCGCAAAAGATCATGAACAGCCAGTTCAGAAAAAATCGCGAAACCGATTCCAGGATAAGACTGAGACTGAGGCAAAGTCCGATGAAGGTGAAAAACGCCATTGTGACAATAACGATCACACGAACAAATTTCGGCTGTTTGCGCGGATCGAAATCTGCAAGTTTCATGGTGCGGATACCTCCCGTCTGTTTTCAGTTATGCAGACAGATGTGCCGTCAAGCCGTCAGGCGGGCTTGTGCGGTGTTGCCTATACACCGCCGCAGAATACAGTTTCAGGCGGATAGTGCTATCCGCCTAAAACCGTAAACATTGTAAATCAGATTATTTTTCAGCGATTGCAGCAACGCCCGGAAGCACCTTGCCTTCGAGGTATTCGAGGGAAGCGCCGCCGCCGGTGGAGATGTGGCTCATCTTGTCAGCGAAGCCGAGCTGGATTGCTGCCGTTGCGGAGTCACCGCCGCCGATGATCGTCGTTGCATCTGCTGCTGCCAGTGCTTCACAGACAGCGACAGTGCCCTTCTTCAGTGTCGGGTTCTCAAAGACGCCCATCGGGCCGTTCCAGACAACAGTCTTTGCGGTCTTTGCAGCATCTGCGAAGAGTGCGGCAGTCTTCGGGCCGATATCCAGACCCATCTTGTCAGCCGGAATCTTGTCGGACTCAACGAATTCGACCGAGATTTCTGCATCGATCGGATCCGGGAATGCAGCAGCGATCGCAGTATCGACTGGCAGGAGGATCTTCTTGCCGAGCTGCTCCGCCTTTGCGAGCATTTCCTTGCAGTAGTCGAGCTTCTCGTCATCCACGAGGGACATACCGATCGAGCCGCCCTGTGCCTTGATGAAGGTATATGCCATGCCGCCGCCGATGATGAGCGTATCGCACTTTTCCAGCAGGTTGGAAATAACATTCAGCTTGTCAGCAACCTTAGCACCGCCGAGGATTGCGACGAACGGACGCTGCGGATCCTCAACTGCATTGCCGAGATACTGGATCTCCTTCTGCATCAGATAGCCGACAGCGGTCTCCTTGACGAAGCGTGCAACGCCAACAGTGGAAGCGTGAGCACGGTGGGAAGAACCGAAAGCATCCATGACAAAGACCTGACCATCAACGAGATCGGCAAGCTCCTTGGAGAAGCCGTCATACTGTGCTTCCTTGGTCTCCTCTGCGCCGCGGAAACGAGTGTTTTCGAGGAGAACGATCTCGCCGTCCTGCATTGCAGCGACAGCAGCCTTGGCGTTCTCGCCGACAACTGCATCATCAGCAGCAAAAACGACCTTGGTATCCGGCAGCAGCTCAGCGAGGCGCTTTGCAACCGGTGCGAGGGAGAACTTTGCCTCCGGGCCGTTCTTCGGCTTACCGAGGTGCGAGCAAAGAACAACCTTGCCGCCGTCAGCGAGCA
The DNA here is from genome assembly GCA_024404875.1 of Oscillospiraceae bacterium. Taxonomy (GTDB): domain Bacteria; phylum Bacillota; class Clostridia; order Oscillospirales; family Ruminococcaceae; genus Firm-04. The sequence goes on along the minus strand of JAKSPK010000022.1, from coordinate 9,253 downwards.
GCTTTTTGATTGTCGGGAGAGCCGCAGTGATGCGGTTGTCGTTTGTGATCTCTCCGTCCTTCAGCGGAACATTGAAATCGCAGCGGACAAGGATCTTCTTGCCCTTTGCCTGAATGTCGTCTACTGTAACTTTGTTCAGTCCAGCCATGATAAATACATCCTTTCGATATAAGTTTTAAGGCGGGATGCAGCGATGCCGCATTCCGCCTTATATTATACCATATTATTACGAAAAGTGCAATGGGTACAAAAAATAAAATGAGCTGATTCTCATTTTCGCGCCGTCAGTATCGACTTGCTTTTTTCGCAAGAATGTGATATAATAAATATGTATATACCATAAATAGAGGAAGGAGCAACCGCCATGCCGGAAATGATGCTCGGAAGCGGCATCCGATATACTGAGATCCATGATCCGAAATTCCGAAGCTGCCTGCTGAACATTCTGTTCTATGTTCACCGCAGCCGGCAGACGGCACCGATCCATGCGCTGCTGCCGGACCTGCTGACAGCATCTTCGGCTGCATACCCTTCGGCAGCAGAAATGACGCTCGCGCTTGAATCGCTCTATGCCGCCGAATTCTGCGGAAAGCTCTCTCTCTGCGGAGACGATGCAGCGCTCGACCTCACCGCCTCATGGATGCGCGACGATCTTGCGCTCAGCGGTGAATCCGTCACGGATGCAATGCTCTCGCTTGTAACGGATGCGCTCCTGCATCCGAATGCAGCAGACAACGGATTCCGCGATCCGGAATTCCGCATCTGTAAGCAAAATCTTCTTGACGATATCGACTGTACGCGCAACGACAAACGCATTTATACACTCCGCTCCGCATCAGCTCTTGCCTATATCGGTGAACCTGCTGCCATTCCGCCGACCGGTCTGCGCAGTGATGCTGAGGCTGTCACGCCGGAGGATGCCTTCCGGCTCTGGCAGGAAATCCTGCGGACATCACAAATCGAGATTGTGTGCGTTCTGCCGAAGCCCAATCCGCAGATCGCAGAGAAGCTCCGGGAATGCTTTGCTGCGCTCCCACGCACACCGGAAACATTCTGCTTTCATGCGCCCAGTCCAATGAAACAGCAGCCGGCTTTTGAAAAAGAGCTGCTCCCGGTCGGTCAGACCAAGCTCGCTGTCACATATAAATATGATAACATCCCGCGCGAAGTTCTGCTGATGCTTTGCAGCATTCTCGGCTGGAATTCCGATGCACTGCTCTTTACCGAGCTGCGCGAAAAGCGCGGTCTCTGCTATTACTGCTGTCTGGAGTGGAGTTCCGGGAAGCATTCAGTCATCATTGACAGCGGCACCGATTCCGCTGATCTCAATGCGCTCCGCATCGGCATTGATGCGCAGATCGAAGCAATCCGGAACGGCCGTTTTTCGGATAAGATGATGCAAAAAGCGATCCTGCGCTATGCCTGCCGTGCAGCAGCGGCGTCGGATTCGCCTTATGACCTCGCCGCAGAGGAGATCAGTCGCCTTCAGCATGATGATCCCCGCTCCGCTGCGGAGCTGACTGCTGCGATGCAGACCGTTACCCGTGAACAGATCGCAGATGCCGCAAAGCAGCTTCGGCTCGATTCAGTTTTTGTATTGCTGGCAGAGAGAGAGGAGGCGGCTTTCGATGCAGAATGAGCTTCACTATCTCACCGATCCCTGCACCGGCGATATCTGCTGCCGCATCCGCCACGCATCCGGCCTGGAAATTCGTGTCGCGGAGATGCCGGAATTCAGCACCGCCTATGCACAGTTCAGCACGCGCTTCGGTTCGATCCACCGCTGCTTCCGTGAAAACGGCAAGACCTTTTTTCTTCCTGCCGGAACTGCGCATTATATGGAGCATAAGCTCTTTGATAAAGAGGACGGCGATGTCGCAGTTCGCTTCGATGATCTCGGCGCCTCCTGCAATGCATTCACCGACTTCGACCGCACGGTCTATCATTTTCACACGCAGCACAGCTTTGACCAATGTCTCCAAATCCTGCTGCATTTCGTCATGACGCCCTATTTCACGGAGCAGACTGTTGCGCGTGAACGCGGCATTATTCTGCAGGAAATCATGGAGACGCTCGATGACCCCTCAAGTCTGGTATTTAACCGGCTTCTCAGCAAAATGTATCATACATTGCCTCTGCATCCGGATGTCCTCGGAACGCCTGAGAGCATCACGCAGATCACGCCGGAGCTTCTCAGACAATGCCACCGGATCTTCTACCACCCGCAGAACATGGTTCTCTGCTGCGCCGGCAATGTCAATATAAAACAGATCCTTGCAGTCGCCGACCGCTTTGTAAAGGCCGCTCCCCCGTCCGATGCGGAGACGATTTTTCTGCCCGAACCGGAAACACCGGTGCAGAATTTCGTCAGCCGACGCATGGCCGTCGGCAAGCAGCAATTCATGATCGGATTCAAAAGCCAGCCGCTCAGCGGTACGGAGCGTCTCCGCGAATCGCTGCTCTGCTCGCTGACGCTCGATCTGCTGACCGGCAGCGCATCGCCGCTCTGCCGGAAAATGCTGCATGACGGGCTGATCAATGACACATTCGATACCGAATGCTTTGCCGGAGACGGCTGGTTTGCTTTGCTCGCAGAGGGCGAATCTGATGATCCGCAGGCCGTGCTGGATGCGATCTGCACGGAGGCCGAACGCGTACTGCGGGAGGGGGTCGATGAAACGCTCTTTTCCGTGCTGAAAAAAGGCGCCTACGGCGACAGCATTCTCGGCATGAACGATCCCGAATCCGTTTGCACTGCACTGACCGATGCGTTTATGTGGGACTGCGAATCGCCCTATCTGCGGACACAGCTTCTTGTCTCGCTCACGCCGGAAGATGTCCGCCGCTGTCTGCACGAACGTTTCCGCAGAGACCGCACCTGTCTTTCCGTCATCGCGCCTGAGCCCCTGCAATTCTGATCTCACAGGAAAGGATGATCTTTTGATATGGCACTTTCAGCTTTGCTCACAGCGGTTGATCCGAACCGCATCAGCTTCCCGAAGTTAGGCATTGAACTGACCGTTGACAGCACAGCCTTTACTGTTTTCGGTTTTTCCGTCACATGGTACGGCGTTCTGATCACAGTCGGCATGATGATCGCAATGATCTATGCTTTCTCGCGGATGCGAAAATTCGGTCTGGATTCTGACCGAGCAATCGACGGCATTATCGGAGGTATCATCGGCGGCATCATCGGTGCCCGCGCCTATTATGTCCTCTTTCACTGGGAAAGCTACGCCGGCGACTGGAAGGCGATCTTCAATATCCGCAGCGGCGGTCTCGCAATCTACGGCGGCATCATCGGCGCACTGCTGATCGGCTCGATTATTTGCAAGCTGCGAAAGGTACGCCTGTTCCCGATGTTCGATCTGGTCTCGCTCGGCTTTCTGATCGGCCAATGCATCGGCAGATGGGGAAATTTCATGAATCATGAAGCATTCGGTTCAAATACCGACGGCCTTTTCGGCATGACGAGCGGCAAGATCGCTGCATGGATCAGCTCGAATTATCCGGACGGCTCTGTCAATCCGGATTTGCCTGTTCATCCCTGCTTCTTCTATGAATCCATGTGGTGTCTGCTCGGCTTCATCATTCTGCATATCGTCTCGAAGAAGGTGCGAAAATTCGATGGTCAGATCTTCCTCATGTATGTGATCTGGTACGGCACAGGCCGCTTCTTCATCGAATCGCTCCGCACGGACAGTCTCTATGCCGGAACGCTCAAAGCCTCACAGATTGTCGCAGTCATCTCGGTCTCCGCCGCGCTGATCCTGCTCATCATCGGCTTTGCACGGACAAAGCGGCTCGGCTCGGACTATCAGCTCTATGTCAATACCGATGAATCCAGACGCCTCCTGGCAGAAGCCGATGAACGCAACAGCAAAGGCATCGAAAAGGATGACGCTGAGGAAGAATCCGCACCTTCGATTCTCGGAGACGATGCGGCTGACCGCAAATCTATTTCAATCGACATTGATATTCCGGAGGACGGTTCTGCGGAGGTCTCCGCATCTGACACAAATGCAAAGGAATCTGCAGAAGCCAAACCGAAGAAGACCGAAGAGGAGATCAACGCAGAAAAGGATGCCCGCATTGAAGCTCTGCTGAATGAGATCATCTCCAAGACGAAGGCGGAATCTGAAGCAGGGCAGGGGACTGACAAAAAGTGAAACCCGCTGCCAAAAGAGAAACGCTTGACCTTTGCATCGGCATGATCGGTTCATTCATTGGACTGACGGTACTCATTACGGCGGTAATCCCCTTGGTACTGCCGATGCCTCTGATACTGCGAATGCTTCTGCTGCTCGTCACCTACTGGCTGACTGCGCTCGCTCCGCTGATCATTATACGATATCGGCATGACAGCCTCCATACCTACGGCCTTCGCCGCCGCAGACTTCCGCAGCAGATTCTCATCGGCATTGTGATTGGCGGGGCACTTGCGCTGCTGCTTGTGATGCCCCCCTATTCGCTCGGTCTTGGCGAACTTTGGGACAACGGCTGCCGCTTCGGGCATGATCTCTGGCGCTATCTCTATGAGCTTTGCTACAAGACGCTGGCGATCGGCGCGGCAGAAGAATTTGTATTCCGAGGATTCTGCCTGACCAAGCTCCGGCGCATCTTCAAAGCGGATGTTCCGGCAATCGCACTTTCATCGCTGCTGTTCGGACTATTCCATCTGTTCGGCGGCAGCATCGTGCAGATCATCCTGACGGCGTTCATTGGTGCAGTTCTGGCTGTCTGCCGGCAGAAGATCAAAAACTGCACGCTGCTTTCGGTCATCATCGCGCACGGACTGTATGATTTCATCATCTCCTGCGCAGCATCTCTGACGCATCTGCAATAACAACCGTAAAACTTCAGATGACATCGCCGGAAGCAAAATAATATTTTCACAGATCATCCAATAGGCGCCAATGCCGCCGCAAGGAAAACAACTGTCGGTCCTGCCGACACAACAAATTTCGGTTAATATCTGTATATCAATCAATTTCAGGAGGAAATTATCATGGCTCAAATCATTGACGGCAAAAAGATTGCTGCGAATGTCAAAGCAGAGGTTCGCGCAGAGGTCGAAAAGCTCAAGGCAGCCGGCGCAAAGCCCGGTCTCGCTGTTGTCCTGGTCGGCAACAATCCCGCATCCCGCGTCTATGTCTCCAATAAAGAGAAGGACTGCGCAGAATGCGGCTTCGCATCCTATGAGTATGCACTGCCGGAGGAGACCACCGAAGCAGAGCTGCTGGAGCTTGTCGCAAAGCTGAACGCAGACGATTCCGTCAACGGCATCCTCGTGCAGCTCCCGCTCCCGAAGCAGATTTGCGAGCAGACCATCCTGCACGCGATCTCACCGAAAAAAGATGTTGACGCATTTCATCCGGAGAATGTCGGCCGGATTATGATCGGCGATTTCAGCTTCCTGCCCTGCACACCTGCAGGCGTTATCGAAATGCTTGATGCCATGCAAATCGAGATCAGCGGAAAGCACTGTGTCGTGATCGGCAGAAGTAATATCGTCGGCAAGCCGATGGCCATGCTCCTGCTGCACCGCAGCGGAACGGTCTCGGTCTGTCATTCCCGCACAAAGAATCTCGCAGAGATCACCCGGCAGGCGGATATCCTCGTTTCCGCAGTCGGCATAGCGGGCTTTGTCACGGCAGATATGATCAAAGAAGGTGCTGTTGTCATTGATGTCGGCATGAACCGCAATGCAGAGGGAAAGCTCGTCGGCGATGTCTGCTATGAGGAAGCATTTGAGAAGGCTTCTGCAATCACGCCGGTACCAGGCGGTGTCGGGCCGATGACACGCGCAATCCTGATGCGCAATACGCTGACTGCTGCAAAGGAACAGCTCAGCAAATAACGATCTTCTCCGTAAGTCAGAGGAAAGGAAGCCTCATCAATGAAAAAACTGCAATTCAGCCAGTCCGGCGCATCGCTTGTCATGGCCGTGCTTGGCGTCATCCTGCTTCTGATGCCCGGCACAGCGCTCACGACCGTTGTACAGATCATCGGCGCATTTCTGCTGCTGGCTGCGGCCGCCAAGCTGATCGGTGCCTATCGAGACCGCCGTTCAGAATTCGACTCCCGCGTTCTGATCGGCAACGGTCTGATCGGCGTCATCGCAGGCATTTTCCTGCTTTTCAGACCGGCGGCGGTCGTTTCGATCTTCCCGATGCTGGCAGGACTGCTTGTTCTGATCTTCGGCATCATCAATTTGATGAATGCGCTGGAATGCAGGCGCATCGACGCTTCTGTTTCGGGTGCTGTCCTGGTCATGCCGATCATCACAATCATTCTCGGCGCAGTGCTGTTCTTCAATCCGTTTTCTGCGGCATCAACGCTTGTCCGTGTAATCGGCTGCATCCTGATCTATAACGGTATCACCGGCATCATCATCGACAGCAAACATTAACCTGCACATTCTGCTCTTTCGGACATACCGTTTTCTGAATATGCTGTTCCGAATATCCGGATGAACAGGAGCTGTCTGCAATGTCCTCATCAAATATCTCACGGGAATCACAAATTCCCTGAAAGGATCATGCCATGAATCAGGCATCCGTCAAAATTATCGCTTCTTCGACCGCCGGTGACACGATTTGTGCCGCCGCCGGCCGCATCTCTACAACACAGGGAACAGCACTGGAAATCTACGAGCGCTCCCGTGAAAAAGAAAACAACAGCTCACTGATCGAAAAGGTCTGCGCCTCTGGCCACACCTCGACACTGGAGCATCAGTTCTTCACAGTCGCTTTCGACAACGTCTCCGTCTGCACCGAGGAATTCGTGATCGAATTCCGTCTCGGCTCCTATACGGTACAGTCGCGCCGTTATGTCGACTTTGCACACGCCGGTTTCTGCATCCCGCCGATGCCGGAAGAGCTGCTGCCGGAATACAAGGCGCATATGCAGTCGCTCTTTGATGCTTATTCCGAATTGCTTTCTCTCGATATCCCGAAAGAAGACGCGCGGTACCTGCTGCCCTATTGTTTCCGCAGCAATTTCTTCTGCACAATGAATGCCCGCGAGCTGCTGTATATGATCCATGTCATGACGCAGGGGCGCGGAGCGGCCTTTCCGGAGCTGAAACAGCTCGGTGAATCGCTTCTGGAGCAGATACGCCGATCCTTCCCGAATCTGCCGGATATCCTTAGCAGGCGTCTGCCGAAAACCGCAGCACCGGTGCTGCCGGATGTGCCGGAGATCGGTGACCCGTCCGTATTTCAGGCTGCCATAAAGACAGATACTCCTTCACAAAATGCCGCAGAGATCCTGCGCGAAGCGGCTCAATTCAACTGGACGGTTCTGCCGGAGGCTGTAGATATTCCGGCGATCATCCGCAGCGGCAGAGCGCGTGAGCTGGAAATGCTCCATGTTCAATTCACGCTCAAGGATCTTTCGCTTGCAGCAATCACGCATCTTGTTCGTCATCGTATTCAGACAGTACTCGTTCCGCAGGTCACACAGGCAGCGCTTCGACAGCATTATGTCCTGCCTGAAACGATCCGCGCAAATCCCTCCGCTGCCGCAATCTATCAGAAGGCGTTCACTGAAACTGCCGTCGTATTGCGTAAGCTGTGCAGCGCCGGTCTTCCGGCGGAGGCAGTGCAGTATTTTGCATTGGCAGGCAATCAGTTAGATGTCCGCTGCGATATGAATGGCCGCGAGCTGCTGCACTTCATGAAACTGCGCACCTGTAATCGTGCACAATGGGAAATCCGCGCCTGCACCGTCGAGTTGCTGCGTACGCTGCGCGCAGATTGTCCGGAGGTCTACGGGTACTTCGGACCGAGCTGCTTTGTCAGTGGAGGCTGCCCGGAAGGACGCCTATCCTGCGGCAAATCCGCCGAGGTGGTTGCCCGCTTCTCCACTCAGGATATCTCCGATTCCGAGTAAGGAGCTTCTTCATCACCTGAAATCAATTATTTTTCTTAATTTCTGCAAAAAACCGCGCAAACCTCTTGCAAATTTTCGCGAAATCCGGTATAATAAAGAATAGTGTGATATGCGGAAAGGAGACACTAGCTATGGCAACCCGCAAGCCCCGTTCCGGTAACAAATCTGCTGTGCGTGCCCGCACCAAGAGCCGGAAAGCAAAGACAAAACAGCCGCGCCGCGGTCCGGTCATGCGGTTTAAGTTCGGACACCTGATCATGATCTGGATCCTGAGCTTGATCGCTTGCTTCGGAAAATACGTATATGATCGTAATATGAATCCGGACAAAGATGTATTTGTGAAATCGACATCGACCGCAGAGGACTCTTCATCTCAATCCTCCTCGAAAGCAGCGGTTGAATCCTCTGTCATTGAGGCCGAAAATTCACAGCTCTCTGACGATGAATCGACGGCACCTGAAACGCCTGACGAAGCAAATGAAGAGGGTGCAGACAGTGAAAGTGAACCGCTTGTTCCGGAAGGACCGAAAAAAACCAATCCGGTTCCGGAATCCGAGATGCATGAAGGCGATTACCTGAAAAAATGCGCGTTTCTCGGTGAGACGAATGTTTATCTGCTTGGACAAAACGGATGGCTTGCCCCGCTGAATGTGTATGCAAGTGAAAACCTGCGGCTGACAAATTACACACGAGAATATATCATGCTGAACGGCACGACTATCCGCATTCTGAGCGCGATTAATGCGGCAAGCTGTCCAATCTATCTGATGTTCGGTACAGAGAGTCTATTTACACAACCGACTGATCAGACGGCTGAGCAGTTCAAGATTCTGATGAAATCCGTTATGGCACAAGCACCGGAGGCTCCGGTCTATGTTATGGCGATACCCCCGGTCACCTATATGGCGGAGTTTTCCGAAACACCGCTTCTGAACAGCACGATCGACGATTATAACTCAAGACTGCTTGACCTTTGCAACGAAGAGAATATCTACTTCATTGATACAAATACAGCCCTGAAGAACAATGACGGCAAGCTTGACCCGACACTTGCCGAGGAAGACGGCATTCATCTCAATGCTGACGGCGGCAGACTGCTGCTGGAATATGTTCTGAATCATGTTCCGCCAGCCGAATAATTGAATCAAAAAAAGCAGCGTATCGCATATTGGATACGCTGCTTTTTTTGTATGCGCTTTCGACATCATGTGATATACACAAGGCTTATGCCGCTGCCAACCTTTGTGTTATTTCACAGACAAACATGCATTTCGCCGCATTCTGTACTCGGCTGAACATATGATAATATACAGCAAAGACCGCAGTATGAAACTGCGGTCTTTGTTCGTTACCGTTT
>JAKSPK010000021.1 GCA_024404875.1 Oscillospiraceae bacterium | reverse complement strand
GTCGATCACTTCTGCGAAAAGCATACCGATCCGGCTGTTATGTCCTGCATCCAGTTTTTCACAGCGGGCATCCTCCTGACCGTCTGTATGCTGCTCTTTGAATCTCCGAAGGCAGAGCGCATCTTCGCAGCACGGAATACGATTCTCTATGCGGGTATCCTTTCCAGCGGCGGCGGCTATACGCTGCAAATTCTTGGCCAGCGCGAGACTTCTCCGACCGCAGCGACACTGCTGATGAGTCTGGAATCGGTCTTTGCGGCGCTGTCCGGTTGGCTGTTTCTGCATGAGCAGCTTAGTTTGAAGGAGGGCATCGGTTGCGTACTCGTGCTGGCTTCCGTTATCGCTGCACAGCTTCTGACAGGACAACAAGAATCCAGAAACGGAGAAAAGACATCATGAAAAAGAATCAATATCTCAGCAAAATTGTTTTTGCAGCGATCATCGTGATCTTCATGGTCTGCTGTGCAGCTCAGTCGCCTGTGAGCGGGGCGGTCGGTTCTCTGTGGTCGCTGCTCCCGCCGATCATTGCAATCGGTCTGGCGCTTATTACGAAGGAGGTCTATTCATCGCTGTTCATCGGCATAGTGACAGGCGGTGTTCTCTATTCGATCACCACAGACGGCGGGTTTGCCGGCGTGATCAATACGATTGTCCGCGAAGGATTGATCACCAATTTGTCCGATACCTACAATGTCGGCATCCTGATCTTTCTTGTCATCCTCGGAATCATCGTCGTGATGATGAATAAAGCAGGCGGCTCCCGCGCTTATGGTGAATGGGCGGCTGCGCATATCCGGTCCCGCACAGGTGCGAGCCTTGCAACATTTCTGCTCGGCGTGCTGATCTTTGTTGATGATTATTTCAACTGCCTGACCGTCGGATCGGTCATACGTCCCGTGACGGACAAGCATCAGATTTCGCGCTCCAAGCTTGCCTATCTGATCGACGCGACTGCCGCGCCCGTCTGCATCATCGCGCCGATTTCATCATGGGCGGCTGCTGTCGCGGGAACGGTCAGCGGCGTCAACGGCATCTCGCTGTTTATCCGCACGATTCCCTATAATCTCTATGCATTGCTCACGCTCGTCATGGTCATCTTCATCTCGCTGAGCAATGCCGATTACGGTCCGATGAGAAAGCATGAGGAAAATGCGCGCAAAGGCGATCTTTTCACATCGCGCAGCAAGGTTTATGCGGAGGATGCAAAGCCGGAGCACAACCGCGGAAGAGTCATTGATCTGATTCTGCCGGTTGTCCTGCTGATTGCACTCTGCGTCACCGGAATGATCTATACGGGCGGCTTCTTCAGCGGAACAGGCTTCATAGATGCCTTTGCAAACTGCGATTCATCTTTTGGTCTTGCGATCGGTTCACTGGGCGCATTGCTGCTCATTATCATCTATTTCCTCTGCCGCCGCGTCCTGACCTTTACGCAGTGCATGGATTCTGCTGCGGAGGGCTTTAAGCAAATGGTTCCGGCGATCCTGATCCTGACTTTTGCATGGACACTGAAAACTATGACGAATCTGCTCGCGGCCGGCGAATATGTTTCCGGCGTTGTGGAGGGTGCAAAGGCGCTTCAGATCCTTCTGCCGATGATTCTCTTTGTTGTTGCAATCGGGCTTGCATTCGCGACCGGTACCTCGTGGGGCACATTCGGCATCCTTATTCCGATTGTGACCGGCGTATTCAGCAATGAGCTGGCGAATGTCTCCCAATCCGGCGATATCCCGTCTATGGTGATCATTTGCATCTCGGCTTGTCTGGCTGGCGCGGTCTGCGGCGACCACTGCTCTCCGATTTCCGATACGACAATCATGGCCTCGACCGGCGCGCAGTGCGACCATGTCAATCATGTTTCCACACAGCTTCCGTATGCGTTCACGGTCGCCGGTGTCTGCGTGGTTGGGTATCTGCTTTCCGGCTTTGTGCAGAATGTATTTGTAGTGTTGGGTGTATCACTGGCGCTGCTGCTGGCGGTGCTGTTCGGCATCCGTGCGTTCAGCCGTTCCAAAACCGAATCCGGCGCCAAGCCTGCAAAATAACGGATCATATGAATGCAAAAGAAACGCGCGCTTCGTGAAGCGTGCGTTTCTTTTTGATATACTGATTCCGCGGAATAACACAGACAAAACGGCGCGATGATAAAGATGTCAGACAAAAAAGGTGACAGTCGCCCGGATGACCGCAGGCAAGCGACTCTGACACAGCACAGCGGAATTGTCATATGAAATTTTGAGGGGTTGGTATTATTCGATCTCCATCTGGCAGGCACGCATCGCGGCGAGCGCAGTCTCATGGCTCTCCGGCGTGACACCGGCACAGCATTCGGAGATGATCTTCACCGGCACTTCCGGGAATGCTGCTTTCAGAATCATGGCGTTGCTGATGACGCAGATATCCGTGCAGACGCCGATTACCTGAAATTCCTCGATTTTACGCCGCTTTCCGATGATTTTCGGCAAATCAGCAGCGCCGAATGCAGCCTTTTCTACAAGGATCGCATCTTCACCGAGCGCTGTCTGCACGGCCTTTTCGAGCGCCCAGCCCTTTGTACCCTTAATGCAGTGCGGAACAGGCAGTTTCCTGCCCTCCTGCGTATTGAGGTAATCTTCCGTGTGAGTATCCAGCGTAGCGATGACCAGTCCGTTTGGATTTTCCTTCCGGAACGCTTTGATATATTTCACAACGGGTTCTACGACGGCAGCCGTTTCCGGATTGCCGAGAACACCGGTCGTGAAGTCCTTCTGCATATCAATCACAATGAGTGCTTTCATAAAGTTTTCCTTTCTGCGGAAGTTGCCGGAACAGCGTTTATATGAAGGCGCGGAGAATCCTGCCTGCACTGCGCTTCAAAACGGTCTTGCGGATCTTCTTTGCAGCACGCTCGGTTACGGCCTCAGCGATCTGCTCGACTGCTTTTTCAACGACTTTGCGTCCGACCTTCCGGATGACGCGCTTTGCGATTCTGTGTCCCATCCTGAACCTTCCTTTCACGGTAAGCGGCGGATTCCGGCTGCGCTGCGGATTTGCAGCGGCCACGGCTTCCTCGCTTATATTATACCATACAACGGACAAAAGTGCAATGGGTTCAGAAAAGAAATAATGGTTTGCCGTCAAGCCGTCAGGCGGACTTGTACGGTGTTTCCGGCGATGTCTTCCAAAGGCTTGCGGAGTCCGGAGGCGTTCGGCTCAGATCAGCTCTGTCCCGGGATAGTAATGTGCGAGGATCTCCGCATAGCTGCTGCCCTGCCGCGCCATCGCATCCGCACCGTACTGGCTCATCCCGACATCATGTCCGAAGCCTCTCGTCACAAAGCGGAATGCCTCGTCGGCATATTCCAGGGAAAAACAGGCAGAACGCAGCGCGAACATCTGTCGGAACTGCTGGCCGCTCCATGACTTATCACCGGCTTTCAGGAGGAGAACGGTTCCGGAGGGTGAGCATTCCGGTTCTGAGAACCATTCTGACGGATCTTCCGGCAGACGGCATTCCGGATCCTCCGCTTCCAGTGTACGGCGGACGGTCTCCGCTGAAAAAGTGACTGTTTCCGCATATTGGGGCGCACTTCGGTCTGCATCGGATGCAACGGGGATCAGATAGGGCAGTGCATTGCCCCAGACATTTTCCGCGCTGTCGGTCTTGCCGGATGAGACTGCGTGAAATGCTGCAACGATCGGCTCATCCGCATAACAGAGGATCTGATCGCCTGCGGCATCGACGGCTTCGGCAATCCGTGCATAGCATTCCGAAAAGCTGCTGCCGTAGAATCTGCGCAGCGCATCTTCTGTGAAAAATGCCTGATACACATTGGGATCATCGGAAAAATCTGCGCCGCCGAGCGATGGATCCGGCGTGTCTTCGTGCATTTTGCGGACACGCTCCGCATAAGTGTGACAGGCGACTGCCTGTGCCTTCAGTGCCTCCGTTGCATAGGATGCAGGCATTTCCGCGCCGACCGCACCGATCAGATAATCCCGCACCGGCACCTCGCGGATTTCGCCCGTATGCGAATCCAGTACGCGGTAGTATTCTGCGGGCTGTCCGGCGAGTCCATGTTTCGTGACATCCGCCGGACAGCCTGCTGAAACTGCCGCCGGCAGCAGGAACATCACTGCCGCGCATATTGCATAATATCCCCAATGTCTGGTCATAGGATCTCCTCTCTGGCACGGCCTGTATACTCTGCAAAGGAATCGCCGATAAGCAGTCGGGACTGTGTCCGTGCGGTGAAATCTGTCGTTTTGCTTGACAGAAATCTCAAAAAGCGGTATAATAAAGCAGTATATGTATAATCATAATCCGATCCGGAAAGGGTGCGCAAAATGGACATGAATGAATCTATTAAAAATCTATGCGAGGGACTGCGGGAATATGCCGTGTTCGATCCCGCGATGTATCAGAAATATCAGGTGAACCGCGGCCTGAGGCGCTCTGACGGTACCGGCGTTGTCGCGGGCATTACGAAGGTCTGCAATGTTCACGGCTATATGCTGAATGAGGGCGAGCTGGAGCCGATCCCGGGCGAACTGATCTACCGCGGCTATCAGATCACCGATCTCGTTCATGCCGTGGAAACGGAGCATCGCTACGGCTATGAGGAGACGGCCTATCTGCTCCTGTTCGGCAAGCTGCCGAATGAACAGCAGATGACAGAATTCCGCTCGCTCATCTCCAGACTGCGTCCGCTGCCGGACGGCTTTGTGCTGGATATGATCGCAAAGGCACCGTCCAATAATGTCATGAATAAAATGGCGCGTTCAGTGCTGGCACTCTATTCCTATGACGATAACTGCGAGGTGCGCTCACTGGAAAATGAAGTGCGCATCGCAGTTTCGATGATCGCACATCTGCCGGTCATCATGTCGGCGGCCTATCAGGTCAAGCGGCAGCATTTCGACGGCGCAAGCCTTGTCATGCACCCGCTTCGTCCGGAGGAGACCAATGCGCAGACGATCCTTTCGCTGCTCCGGCTTGATCGCCAGTATACTGAGGACGAGGCACATCTGCTCGATATCTGCATGATGCTCCACGCTGAGCACGGCGGCGGAAACAACTCTGCTTTCGCCTGCCGCGTACTGACTTCCTCCGGCACCGATCCGTATTCGGCTTATGCCGCTGCGATCGGCTCGCTCAAGGGCTTCCGCCACGGCGGCGCAAATATCAAGGTCATTGAGCAGCTTGACAATTTCAAAGCGAAGATCAAGAATCCCGATAATGACGGCGAGGTCGCCGATTTCATCCGCAAGGTGCTGCGGAAGGAGGAGGGCGACGGCGCCGGACTGATCTACGGCATGGGACACGCGGTCTATACGCTCTCCGATCCGCGTGCGGTATTGCTCAAGAAGCATGGCTTTGCGCTCGCAAAGGGCAGGGATATCGAGGAAGATTTCCGTCTGCTGGATACGATTGAGCGCCTGACGCCTGCACTTGTCGCGGAAAAATCTGCTTCCGCTGCGCAGAAGAATATCTGCGCGAATGTTGACCTTTATTCCGGCTTGGTTTACCGGATGCTCGGCATCCCGGCAGAACTGCTGACGCCGATGTTTGCGGTTTCGCGCATTGCCGGCTGGTCGGCGCATCGTATCGAGGAGGTGCTGACCGGCGGCAGGATTATCCGTCCGGCGTATAAATCCGTCGCGAAGGCATTGCCATATGTACCGCTGGCAGAACGCGAATGACTGCGAAATGGGTGATTGGCTGCACGGCGCTCAGCCTGCTGACAGTACAGCTGCCCGCCTGCGGCTTTTCTGCAAGCGTGGACAATCTGCTCAGCCCGCCGCGCCTGACCGCTGAGCAGGAGGAGATCTATCAGGTGCTGCAAAGCTCAGCCGGAACGCAGATCAGCCTGAAATATCCGAAATCCGGCGAGCGGCTTTCTGCTTTTCTCGTTGAGGATCTCGACGATGACGGCGCGGATGAAGCGGTCGTCTTTTATGAGACCGGCAGAAATGCTGTTGACGAAAATCCGCTGCGCATCTGTATGCTCGATCAGGCAGACGGTGCATGGAGAGCGATTTCCGAATATGCGGCCGCCGGCGCCGAGATCGATCGTGTCGATCTGGTGCGGCTTGGCAGCAATCCGCGTCTGAATCTCATCATCAGCTACAGCATGGTGGACGGCGCAGAACACGCCGCAGAGGTCTATCATTATGCGGACGGCACACTGGAATGCTCGCGTTCGCTGCAGTATTCCGCAATGGCGCTGCGCGATCTCAATCAGGACGGCACGCTGGAGCTTTTCACGGTTTCGGCTGCAAAGGCACCGGATCCCGCTGCAGCGACTGCCTATGCGCTCGGTGCGGACGGCATTTATGCGCAGTCGCAGATCAATCTGCCGGAAGCCTTCACGGATATCCAGCGACTGGTCTACGGTGATCTGCCGACCGGAACCGGGAATGAGAGCATTCCCGCGATCTATATTGACGGTACGACTGGTGCGACCGCCGTGCAGACTGCTGTGCTTCACTACAGCGACAACCGGCTGAAACTGGATTATTCTGACCGTGCCGACCGTTTCCCGAATACGATACGCGCCGGCGGCTATCAGACGCTCGACATTGACGGCAACGGCGAAGCGGAGATACCGGTTAATACGGTCTTTTACGGCTACTCTAACGCGGCGGAGGCTTCAAAGCTCAGCATGACAAACTGGTATGTCTGCCGGAACAACCAGCTGATCCGCGCAAGATCCTCTTACTATTCAGGACAGAACGGATATGTCTTTCTGATCCCGCGCCGCTGGGAGCGCTGCGTTACGGCGCTTCCGGAAAACGATGAGATTGTTTTCTATGAATTCGATACCGGTGAGCAGCAGGCAAACGGTGAGCCGATCCTGAAGGAACCGCTCCTGCGGCTCGCGGTTGTGACCGATCCGGTTGCGGCGGATGCGATGCAGTCAGAAGGCTATCTGCTTCTCCGGCAGCAGAGCGGCAGATATTATCTCGGACGGCTGCTCTCCGGCAGCCGGACACTTGCGCTCCGTCCGAGCGAGCTGATGACTGCGATGAAATATTTATAATAAGAAATAGGAAAGGAGTGCCCTTGAATATGAAGCGGCTGCTTGTTTGTGAGGATGAGGAGACCATCCGCGAATTTATTGTCATCAATCTGAAGCGTGCCGGATATGAGGTTGTCGATGTGGACTGCGGCGAGGCGGCTCTTCGCCTCTTTGAGCAGGAAAACGGCAATTTTGATATTGCTTTGCTCGATATCATGATGCCCGGCATTGACGGCATCACGGTGCTGAAAAGACTGCGCGAGAAATCAAAAACGCTCGGTATCATTATGCTCTCGGCGAAGGCGCAGGAAATGGACAAGGTCAATGCGCTGATGAATGAGGCTGATGACTATATCACAAAGCCCTTTGCTCCCTCGGAGCTGACCGTCCGCGTTGATGCGCTCTACCGCAGAGTCATTATGAATTCGATGAACACTGAGGGCGTGAAGATCCTGGAATCCGGCCCGTTCGTCATCAATCTTGACGGCCGGACGGTCACGAAGAACGGAGAACCGATCGAGCTGACCGATGTGGAATACAAAATCCTCACCTATTTCCTGAAAAACAAGAATACTGCGCTCGACCGCGCAAGCATTCTCTCGAATGTCTGGAGCGACAGCTATTACGGCGACAACAAGATCGTTGATGTCAACATCCGCCGCCTTCGCATGAAGATCGAGGATGATCCCTCCGAGCCGCGATACATCATGACGATCTGGGGCTACGGCTACAAATGGGAGGAAAAAACCGACAATCACCGCTGAATGAGGAAGCGCAGGCATGGCGAAAAAAAGCATAACCCGCCGCTGGATCACAAACAATCTCGCCGTTATCGTCCTGATCCTGCTTGTGATTGAGCTGGCACTGATCTATGCCGTGCAGAACTATTTCTATAATTCTGCGCGGCAATATCTGGTATCGAAGATCAACGCGGTGAACGGCGTTCTGACGCGATATGCGTCCGATACCGGAACGAACCTCAATGCGGAGATCCGCAGTACGCTGGAGAGCTTCTCCGACAAGGACAAAATGGAGCTGATGGCGATTGACTATGACGGCATGATTGTTCTTACCTCCTCCGGCTTTTCGCCGGATTATGCTGTCAGTATGCCGGACTATGATGATGCGATGCAGGAGGATCAGACCTACGGCGTCAGCACCGGCAGAACGGCAAACGGCGAGCGCATTATGGCGGTCTGCCTGCCGATCACGAATATCAGCGAAGAATACAGCGCAATCCGTGTCGTGACCTCGCTGGAGTCCATTGACAATACTGTTGCGGGCTTCATGCTGATTGTGACGCTGATTGCCGTTGCGGTGCTGGTGCTGCTGGGGCTTTCCGACCTCTATTTCGTCGGCTCGATCCTGCGCCCGATCCGTGAGATTAACACGAATACCGAAAAATTTGCGCAGGGCGATTTCTCCGCTCGCATCAATCAGGAAAGCGAGGACGAGATCGGCGAGCTCTGCGCCGGCATCAACCACATGGCTGATGAGCTTTCTGCTGCGGAAGCGATGAAGAATGAATTCATCAGCTCGGTTTCCCATGAGCTGCGCACGCCGCTGACCGCGATCAAAGGCTGGGCGGAAACACTGACCGATATGGCCGCGGATGAGCCGGCTGACACCGATCCGGAAATGATGCGGAAAGGGCTGCATATTATTGTCGGCGAGACAGAGCGTCTTTCTGAAATGGTTGAGGAGCTGCTTGACTTCTCGCGGATGCAGAGCGGTCACTTCACGCTGCAGATGGGCACACTGGATGTTCTGGCAGAGCTGGGCGACGCCGTTCTCATCTATATGGAGCGCGCCAAGAAGGATCAGATCAGCGTGCTGTATGAGGAGCCGGAAATGCTGCCCTTTGTCTATGGCGACAAGAACCGCGTCCGGCAGGTGTTTATCAACATCATCGACAACGCGATCAAATATTCGGATGCAGGCGGACATGTTTATATCACGGCAGATGCCGCCGATGAAGGCCGTGCCGTCCGCGTAACCGTGCAGGACAGCGGATGCGGCATCAAGGAATCTGATTTAAGCAAGGTCAAAACGAAATTCTATAAGCCGAATCATACCCGCCGCGGTTCCGGCATCGGACTCGCGGTCGCTGACGAGATCGTCTCCATGCACAACGGTTCGCTGGAGATCGACAGCGAGGAGGGCGTCGGTACGACGGTTACGATTACGCTTCCGGCGAAGGATGCAGCCAAGCAGGGCTGACCGCACCGGTTCGCATGCACATATTGATGTATCATCAGCGAATACTGACAGAATTTGCACTTTGCGGCGGGATTGCGCTGCTTCAAGAATTCGCCGGGAGATCTGGCAGGAAAGGAAGAACAATCTTTGGCTGATAGTGAAAACATGCAGCAGCAGGCTGCCAAAGCTGAATATGCACATAAATCGAAGATCGGCGGACAGGCGCTGATCGAGGGCGTCATGATGAAGGGCGCATTCCGCGGCGCAATGGCCTGTCGTCTGCCGAACGGAGAGATCGACCTTGAAACATGGGATCTCCCTGCAAATTTTGAGACGGATCCGAAAACCGGAAAACAGCGCGTAGTCCGGAAATGGTATAACCGCATCCCGCTGCTGCGCGGCTGCGTGAATTTCGTGATGTCGATGGTGGACGGCTACCGCTGCATGATGAAATCCGCAGAAAAGCAGTTTGACGAGGAAGTGGACGATTTCTGCGCATGGAAAAAGCATGAAAAGATCGACAAGCTGCCCGCAGAGGAGCAGTTTGCAAAATTCGCCGCATGGTATCCCGATGAACGCGAAAAGGCCGAAAAGGAAAAGGCGAAGGCGGATAAATCCTATCAGCCTGCAGGCCGTCCCGATGCCGAAACAATCGCAAAGCGCTGGGATTATCTGCAGCAGGCCTCGGAGCATTATGACTATGAGGAGCCAAGCAAATTCGAGGAATGGCTGGAGGAGAAGCTTGGCGACAAGATTATGGGCGCAGTTATGGTGCTTGCGATGATCATCGGCATCGGCATTGCGATCGGTCTGTTTATGTACCTGCCGAAGCTTGTTGTCTCATGGATCAAGCCGCTGACGGATAACAGGATCGTGAAATCCTGTGCGGAGGGTTTGGTCAAGATCATCCTCTTTGTGCTGTATATGTGGCTGACCGGCAAGGGCAAGAGTATTCGCCGGACATATGAATATCACGGCGCAGAGCATAAGACGATCGCCTGCTTTGAGGCAGCGCTCCCGCTGACGGTCGAAAATGTGAAGAAACAGAGCCGGTTCCACCCGCGCTGCGGAACAAGCTTCATCTTCCTTGTGCTGCTCATCAGCATTTTCTTCGGCTGCTTCAATCCGTATACGGAGGTGCTGCCGCGTGTGCTGTTCGGCTTTATGCAGCTGCCGCTCATCATGGGCGCGAGCTATGAGCTGATCCGGCTGGCCGGCCGCTATGATAATGTCTGCACGCGCATCCTTTCCGCGCCGGGTCTCTGGATGCAGCGCATCACAACGAGAGAACCGGATGCTTCGCAGATCGAATGCGCGATTGCGGCCATGGAGCCCTGCATCCCCGAACATATGGAGGATGACGAGTGGTGAACCGACAGCCGCGGCGGAGCTGCGATGCGCTGTGAAAGGAGAATGCGGAGTGTTTTCGAAATTCAGATATCATCCGGATCCGATCGGGAATAATGCTTTTTATCA
Organism: Oscillospiraceae bacterium; assembly: GCA_024404875.1. Classification (GTDB taxonomy): domain Bacteria; phylum Bacillota; class Clostridia; order Oscillospirales; family Ruminococcaceae; genus Firm-04. Next base: position 29,970 of record JAKSPK010000021.1, on the reverse strand, counting down.
GGTTGATCTGCATCGCCGTGACTGCTGCGGAAAGCATTTCCTCCGAGCGGAAAGTGAATGATGAAACAGATGAATCCAATGCTGCTGCGCAGGCTGGTGAAAATGCTCCGTGCGGGCGGCATAGAAGATGCAGAGCTGGAAGCAAAATGGATCACAGAAGATGCCACATCGGAAGCGGCAGCGCTGGAAATCGCGGAGCGGCGCGCAAAGCATGAGCCGCTGCAGTATCTGCTCGGTACATGGGAATTTTACGGGCTGCCGTTCTGCGTCGGCGAGGGGGTACTGATCCCGCGTGCCGATACGGAAACGCTGGTTGATGCCGTGCTGATGCGGATGTCGGATGCCGCCGGACAGCAGATTGCCGATCTTTGCACTGGAAGCGGCTGCATCGCGCTGGCACTGGCTGCGCATATGCCGCTGACGCAGTTCACCGGCATTGACATCAGCGGACAGGCACTGCAATACGCGGAAAAGAATATCGTTCTGAACGGTGCACACAATATGCGGACGGAATGTGCCGATGTTCTTGCCGCGGAAACGGCTGCGCGGTATCACGGACTTGCGGCGGTTGTTTGCAACCCGCCGTATCTGACGGCAGAAGATATGCAGAATCTGCAGGCGGAGGTCCGGTATGAACCGGCGCTGGCGCTGTACGGCGGCGCGGATGGTCTGGATTTCTACCGCAGGATTACGGCGCTCTGGCGCGGTGCACTGAAAGACGGCGGACTGTTCGTCTTTGAGACCGGATGCACACAGACCAGTGCGGTGCGGGATATTCTTGTGGAAAACGGTTTCCGTGAGACGGAGATTCTCCGTGATCTCGGCGGAAATCCCCGCGTTGTCCTTGGCAGAAATCATTCCCTGCAGAATCATTCAGATGTATCCGATCTGAACATCTGATGTGCTATAATACAGGTGAACCGCAGAGAGAAGCGGAAAACACAGACTCAGAAAGGAACAGATCAATGGCAAAGGCAGAACTGAAAAAGAAGAATATCGGGCTGGTCATTCCGGCGACGAAGGAGGAGCGCGAGAAAGCACTGAAGAATGCGATCGCGCAGATCGAGAAACAGTACGGCGCGGGCGCGATTATGCGGCTCGGCCAGAATACCGTTCAGAATGTGCAGTCGGTCTCGACAGGCTCGCTTTCGCTGGATATGGCACTCGGCATCGGTGGTGTGCCGCGCGGCAGAATCGTCGAGATCTACGGACCGGAAAGTTCCGGCAAGACGACCGTTGCGCTCCAGATCATTGCCGAGGCACAGAAGCTTGGCGGTGAGGCAGCGTTTATTGATGTCGAGCACGCGCTTGATCCCGTCTATGCGCAGGCACTCGGTGTCAAGATCGACGATTTGCTGATCTCACAGCCGGACAGCGGAGAGCAGGCACTGGAGATCGCGGAGGCACTCGTCCGCTCCGGCGCGATTGATGTGCTGGTCATCGACTCGGTCGCAGCCATGACAACGCGTGCAGAGATCGAGGGCGAAATGGGCGATTCCCATGTCGGTATGCTCGCAAGACTGATGTCGCAGGCCATGCGCAAGCTGACGCCTGTTATCTCCAAATCCAACTGCGTTGCGATCTTTATCAATCAGGTGCGCGAGAAGATCGGCGTCATGTACGGCAATCCGGAGACCACGACCGGCGGCCGCGCTCTGAAATTTTACGCATCCGTCCGCATGGAAGTGCGCAAGGGCGAGGCAATCAAGGATGGCGCAAATGTCATCGGAAACCGCACGCGCGTCAAAATCGTCAAGAACAAGGTCGCGCCGCCGTTCAAGGAGTGTGAATTCGACATGATGTACGGCCAGGGTATCTCCCGTCTGGGCGAGGTGCTGGATCTGGCCACTGATCTCGATATCATTCACAAGAGCGGTTCATGGTTCAGCTACGGTGACCGTAAGCTTGGTCAGGGCAGAGATGCCGTCAAGGTCATCCTCGAAAACGAGCCTGACTTCGCGAAGGAGGTCGAACGGAAGATCATGGAGCAGAAAGACGAACTGGTGCTTGCATCCAAGAAGAACAAAAAGGCAGCCGCTGTTTCCGATGCGAAGGCGAAAGCGGATCAGGCCGTCGCGGAGACAGGTGCCGCGCTGGATGCTGCCGGTGATACAGATGAGGATTTTGAGGAATTCGCACCGGAGGAATAATCCTGCAGCATGAAAATCACGGAAATCCGCCCGGCAAAGGGCAAACTCTTTGAGATCATACTGGAAGAAGAACAGAGACTCTGGCTGCACGCAGATCTGGTGCAGTCAGAATTTCTGCGTTCAGGTGATGATCTTGATGAAGACCGTATTGCAGATCTCCGCTGCCGTGCCGCAGAGCACCGTGCTTATGAGTACGGGCTTTATCTATTGGAAAAGCGCGGATACTCCTACCGCGAACTGTATGATAAGCTGATTGCGGCGCCGAACGCGCAGGAGGATGCCGTTCTCGCGGCGCTTGAAAAGCTCACGCGCTACGGTTTTGTCAATGACGCCCTTTATGCCGAGCAGCTTGCGCGGCACTATATCGAGGGGAAGAAATACGGGATTCGCCGCGCGGAATTTGAAATGCGGCACCGCGGCCTTTCGCAGACGGATATTGATGAAGCACTCGCTGCATATGATGATGCAGAGAAGATCTCTGCACAGCTTCTGGAGCTGCTTCAAAAGAAATATGCGCGGAATCTGACCGATCCCGATGACCGCAAAGCAACGGAAAAGGTCACGGCGGCACTTGTCCGGCGCGGCTACAGCTATCAGCAGATCCGCTATGCGGTCGAGGATTATTACGCATGGCTGGAGGAGATTTCCGGGGATGAAATATGATGAGCTTGCCGCATTCGGCGCGGATAAGCAGTATCAGAACGGCTATGCCCGGGTGCAGGCCGCAGAAACAAACGGGGGAGCTTATGATCGTTAGTATCGTATCACTTGGCTGTGCCAAGAACTTAGTGGATTCTGAGCGGATGCTGGCCGCGCTGCGTGCCGGCGGCTATGTCCTGACAGCCGATCCCGCAGAGGCGGATATCGCGATCGTGAATACCTGCGGATTTATCCAGTCCGCAAAAGAAGAGGCGATTGACACGATCCTTGAGCTGGCGCAGCTGAAGGAATCCGGCAGCCTGAAAAAGCTGATTGTCACGGGCTGTCTTGCGGAGCGCTATCGTGAGGAAGTCGCGGAGCAGTTTCCGGAGGCCGATGCCGTCATCGGTATCGGCGATCAGCCTGAGATCGTGCGTGTGCTGAATGAAGTGACTGCGGGCGAACGCATTACGCGTTTTGCTCCGAAATGCGATATGCCGCTGACCGGCAGACGCATTGTCGCAACGCTTCCCTTTTTTGCGTATCTCAAGATTGCGGAGGGCTGCTCGAACGGCTGCACCTATTGTGCGATTCCGGCGATCCGCGGCAAATATCGCTCGGTGCCGATGGAAGATCTGCTCACAGAAGCGCGTGCGCTTGCGGAGAACGGCGTTACTGAGCTGATCGTCATCGCACAGGATACCACGCGCTACGGCGAGGATCTTTACTGCGAACAGAAGCTGCCGGAGTTGCTGCGTGCGCTCTGCCGCATTGACGGCTTCCGCTGGATCCGTGTGCTGTATTGCTATCCGGAGCGCATTTCGGATGAGATCATTGATGTGGTCGCAGATGAGCCGAAGATTGTGAAGTATCTTGACATCCCTGTGCAGCACTGCAATGCAGAGGTGCTAAAAAATATGCGCCGAAAATGCGATGCAGAGATGCTGCGCGGACTGTTCCGGAAGCTGCGGACGCGCATTCCCGGTATCACGCTGCGAACAACGCTGCTTGTCGGATTTCCCGGCGAGACCGACGAACAGTTCACGGAGCTGGCGGAATTTGTGCAGGAAATGCGCTTTGAGCGGATGGGCTGCTTTGCCTATTCCGAGGAGGAGGGTACACCGGCTGCGCGCATGACCAATCAGGTCGAGCCGGCACTGCGGCAGCACCGCGCCGATCTGCTTATGGAGCAGCAGATGCAGATCGCGGCGGAGCTGAATGCGGAGCGTGTCGGGACGGAGACCGAAGCGGTCATCGAGGGCTATGACAGCGCTGCCGGAATGTGGTATGCGCGGACTGCGGCGGACGCACCGGATATCGACGGACGGCTCTGGCTTGTGGGGACGGAGACGCAGTATCGTGCGGGACAGTATGTAAATGTCCTGCTGACATCGACTGTTGATGACTATGATTTACTTGGTGAGGTGAAAGACCGTTGAATACGCCGAATAAGCTGACATTGACGCGGGTACTGCTGGTGCCGTTGTTTGTTGCGCTGTATTACTGGGATATCTCTTGGCATTATCTTCTGGCAACGATCATTTTTCTGACCGCAGCGGTCACGGATGCGATCGACGGATATCTGGCGCGGAAAAACCATCTGATTACGAATTTTGGAAAGTTTCTTGATCCGCTGGCGGATAAGGTGCTGGTCGTGTCGGCGCTCTCCTGCTTTTTGCAGCAGCAGCGGCTTCACATCGCGCCGTTCCTGCTGATCATCGGCAGAGAGTTTATGGTATCCGCGCTGCGGCTGGTTGTCGCAAACAAAGGGACGGTCGTGCCGGCGAGCTTTGCGGGCAAGGCGAAAACGGCATTCACAATGGTCGCGATCGTGGCGGCGCTGCTCTGGCAGACAATCTTCTTTGATTTTCAGTTGTTCGGTATGCAGAACAGCCATGGTACAGAGCGCATCATAGATATCATACTCGCAGTGATGTTCTGGATTGCGGCAGCGCTGACGGTCTGGTCGGGCTTGGAGTACCTCAGGGCCTACTGGCAGGACATCAACCCGAATCAATAAGCTGTCGCCTTCAAGGACCAGAACCTTGCGGAATCTTGATGGGTTGATTATTTCGGTGTATCGTTTGTTATGAAAAAAGCGCCCCGTTCCGATTCTGTCGGAACGGGGCGAGGTGTTATTCGCCGTCATGATGCGGCAGTTTTTCATTGTGCGGCGCCGTGGTATATTGAATTCATCTGAAAAGGAGGACTTCAGCATGATATACCAGAGGATCCGAGATCAGCGGACGAATGTCGACTGCAGATATTCTTCGACGCAACCCGAAAAGCTTTGGGATATCTTTTGCTTTCGCCTTGCTTTTTTTGCATTTGCTCTTGACAAACCGGCAGAAAGCTGTTATAATAAGAGAGCTGGTGTAAAGGCCGAACCCATGACAGCAGAAAGGCGGGCGGTATTTCGTGAAGAATCTCGATTATGTCCTGCTGCTCGACTGCTACGGCAGCCTGCTGACAGAACGGCAGCGCTCGCTGCTTGAAGGCTATTATGACGAGGATCTATCCCTTGCGGAGCTTGCACAGCCGCTCGGAATCTCGCGGCAGGCCGTGCATGACAGCATCCGCCGCGGCGAACGGCAGCTCGCAGCGCTGGAGGAGCAAATGGGTATCGCGGCAAGGCTGAAGGCCGCCCGCGCACTCTTTGCGGAGATCCGTACACTCAGCGATGCACTTCCCGAACCGCAGCGTCAGCAGATTGCTGATGCCGCCAAAAAGGGACTGGAACTTTTCTGAACATTTCAAAAGGAGGGAGCAGCCTTGGCATTTGAAGGTTTGCAGGATAAGCTCGGTCAGGTATTCAAAAAGCTGAAAGCACGCGGAAAGCTGACCGAAGCCGATGTAAAGGAAGCGATGCGCGAGGTGCGGCTTGCACTCCTCGAAGCGGATGTCAGCTATAAGGTCGTCAAGGACTTCGTTAAAAAGGTCTCGGAACGTGCCGTCGGTGAAGAGGTTCTCGCAAGCCTGACACCGGCGCAGCAGGTAGTCAAGATCGTCAATGAGGAGCTTGTCTCACTCATGGGCAACGGAGATGCGAGACTGAATTTTGCCTCGAAGCCCCCGACCGTCATCATGTTTTGCGGACTTCAGGGCTCCGGCAAGACAACGCACTGCGCCAAGCTCGCAAAGCAGCTCAAAAAGGACGGCCATCATCCGCTGCTCGTCGCATGTGATGTTTACCGCCCGGCCGCAATCGACCAGCTCAAGGTCGTCGGCGGACAGGCGGAGACTACGGTCTTCGATCTTGGTCAGATTGACCCGGTCGATATTGCCGTGCAGGGCGTGAAGTATGCGAAAGATCACAATCACGACATTGTAATTCTCGATACGGCAGGTCGTCTGCATATCGACGAGAAGCTCATGGATGAGCTGAAAAATATCAAGGCAGAGACTGAGCCGGATGAGATCATGCTCGTAGTCGATGCGATGACTGGCCAGGATGCCGTCAATGTCGCAAAGGCATTCGATGATGCACTCGGCATCACGAGCGTGCTGATGTCCAAGCTCGATTCCGATACCAGAGGCGGTGCGGCACTCTCCGTGTTATCCGTCACGGGCAAGCCGATCAAGTATGTCGGCATGGGCGAGAAGCTCGACGATTTCGAGCAGTTCCACCCCGACAGAATGGCGTCCCGAATCCTCGGTATGGGCGATGTACTTTCGCTCATCGAGAAGGCGGAGGATGTCTACTCGAAGCAGGAGGCTGAGCGGCTCTCCCAGAAGCTGCAAAAGAGCCAGTTTGATATGGATGATCTGCTGGATCAGCTCCGTCAGATCAAGAAAATGGGCGATCTTAAAAAGATCGTCGGAATGCTGCCCGGCGTCGGCAATAAGCTCGATGAGCTGGATATCGATGACAATGCCTTCGGCCGTGTCGAGGCGATCATCACCTCAATGACACCGGCAGAACGAGCGAAGCCCTCGATTATCAATCCGTCGCGTAAGCGCAGAATCGCAAAGGGCTCCGGCACCGAGGTGCAGGATGTCAATCGCCTGCTCAAGCAGTTTGAGCAGATGCAGCAGTTGATGAAGAAACTCGGCAATACCGGCAAGCGCGGACTTTTCGGCAGAAGAAAGATGCCGAAGTTTGATCCGAAGATGCTGGAGGGCATGGGCGGCTTCCCGAAATTCTGAGGGCGTGACATGAACAGACAGAATGATCCGGTGATGCATTGGCTGTCGCTGGCATTTCCGGTGTTGATTCTATTCAGCGGAGTGCTGACACTGGTGACTGCACTGATCGGCAGTCCGAAGCAGTATGAAGACAGCAAATACCCGCAGGTTCGCGAACAGATTACGCGTTGGGGAAAGACAAAAACGCGTATCATCCATGCAGTCGTCTCGCTTTTGCTGCTGGCGTTCGGCGGCTGGCTGCTCTGGCACTGGATCTACGGTGCCACGGTACGCTGAAATCTGATTTCATTGCAAAATTACAAATTTGCATGAATATATATGTTATCAATTTTTGGAGGTGAAAGAATTATGGCAGTTAAGATCCGTCTGAGAAGAATGGGCGCAAAGAAGGCTCCGTTCTACAGAATTGTCGTCGCTGACGGCAGATATCCGAGAGACGGCCGCTTCATCGAGGAGATCGGTTACTACGATCCGACCAAGGAGCCGTCCGTTGTGAAGGTTGACGCAGAGAAGGCAAAGGCATGGCTCCAGAACGGCGCACAGCCGACTGATACCGTCCGCGTGATCCTCAAAAAGCAGGGCGTTCTGTGATCGCCCATAACCGCTATTGGAGAACACTATGAAAGAACTGTTGTATGCAATCGTAGAAGGACTGGTTACGGACAAAACTGCGATTCAGATCACGGAGGATGCCGTTAATGATGAGGGTGTCACCGTCCTGCATCTGACCGTTGCAGCGGACGATATGGGCCGCGTCATCGGCAAGCAGGGAAGAATTGCAAAGGCAATCCGCACGCTGATGCGTGCAGGTGCAGCCAGAGAAAACCGTAAGGTCGCTGTTGAGATCGACTGAGATCACGGCAGCTGCATTGCAAAAAAATGTCGGGACATTTCATCGGAGTACCGGTGTGGTGTCCCGTGTTTTTTTTCTGCTTCATCGGATGAGCGAACAGGGCATTTTTTACATATCGTATTTAGAATCATAGGATATGTTAAAAACTCAATAACATATCCTATTCTATTTGCCACGCTGCTGTGCTATAATACAATTACAGAGAGGGCTGAATCCGACGGCATATCAGAGAATATGTGAGATCGGGATACAGCGGTGCATCAGTACGGGTGTATGCACCCCTGACATGAATGCCGGTCGTCTGCACTGCCGAGGAGAGGGCGGCAGTGTGGGCGGTTTTGGCGCAGGAGGCAGCTATGAAAATATTGTTCATCGGCGGCACTGGTACGATCAGTACGGCGGTTACTAGACTGCTCGCCGCACAAGGACACGATCTATATCTGTTTAATCGCGGTACCCGGGATATCTTTGAGGGTGCCGAGAATATACATATCATTCGCGGCGATATTGGCAATGAAGCAGAGGCAGCCGCGGCGCTTGATGGCATGACATTCGATGTTGTCGGCGAGTTTATCGGTTTTGTCCCCGCACAGGTGGAACGCGATTATCGGCTCTTCCGTAATAGGACAAAACAGTATATCTACATCAGCTCCGCTTCGGCCTATCAGAAGCCGCCTGCGGATGCTGTGATCACTGAAAGCACGCCCCTTGCAAATCCCTACTGGCAGTATTCGCGTGACAAGATCGCCTGCGAGGAATTCCTCATGAAGCAGTACCGTGAAAACGGTTTTCCGGTGACGATCGTCCGTCCGAGCCATACCTACGATGAGCGCTCTGTACCGCTGGGCGTTCACGGCAAGAACGGCAGCTGGGAGGTTGTACGGCGGATTATGGCGGGCAAGCCGGTCATTATACATGGTGACGGCACTTCGCTCTGGACAATCACGCACAACAGTGATTTTGCCAAAGCCTATGCAGGGCTTTGCGGTAATATCCACGCGCTCGGACAGGCCTATCACATTACCTCCGATGAGAGCGTGACTTGGAATCAGATCTATCAGTGCATTGCGGATACGCTCGGTGTGAAGCTGAATGCCGTGCATATTCCTTCTGATTTTCTTGCCGCGGTGAGTGACTATGACCTTACAGGCAGTCTGATCGGCGATAAGGCCAATTCTGTGATATTCGACAACAGCAAGGTTAAGCACGCTGTTCCGGGATTTACCGCGACCGTGCGGGCCGATCAGGGTATACGCAATACCGTGCAGTATATCCTTGCGCATCCGGAGCATCAGATCGCCGATCCGGAATTTGATGCATGGTGCGACCGCGTGATCTCTGCATATGAAAATCTGAAAGGAGCGCTGGGGACTTGAATAATTTCCAGTTTTGCAGCCCGACCGAGTTCGTATTCGGGAAGGATACGGAGATGCAGGCCGGTGCATATATCAAAAAACACGGCGGCACAAGAGTGCTGCTCCACTACGGCGGAAGCTCTGCGGAGCGCAGCGGTCTGCTCGGCAGAGTCCGACAGTCGCTCAGCGAGGCGGGGATCCCGTTCTCGGAGCTGGGCGGTGTCCAGCCGAATCCGCATGATACACTTGTCTATCAGGGTATCGAGCTTTGTCGCAGCGAAAAGATTGACTTCATTCTCGCGGTCGGCGGCGGCTCTGTCATTGATTCCTCCAAAGCGATCGCAATGGGTGTGCCGTATTCCGGCGATTTCTGGGATTTCTATTCCGGAAAGGCGAAAATCGCAGCGGCGCTTCCCGTCGGAACGATCCTGACGATTGCGGCAGCCGGCAGCGAGGGCTCCGGCGATTCCGTTATAACCAAAATATCTGACGGACTGAAAAGAGGTACAGGCTCTGATCTGATTCGTCCGCGTTTCTCCATCCTGAATCCGGCGCTGACCTGCACATTGCCTGCCTATCAGACGGCGTGCGGTGCGACGGACATCATGGCTCATGTGTTTGAGCGCTATTTCACAATGACCACAGAGGTCGAGATTACAGACCGGCTCTGCGAGGCGGTTTTGCAGACGATGGTGCATGAGACGCCGCGAGCTATAGCGCAGCCGGATAATTATGATGCCCGCGCAAATATCATGTGGGCAGGAACTGTTGCACATACCAATATCTGCGGTGTTGGCAGAGCGCAGGACTGGAACAGCCATATGATTGAGCATGAGCTTTCAGCACTGTATGACTGTGCGCACGGCGCAGGACTTGCGGTTATTATGCCGGCGTGGATGGAATATGTTTGTCCGCAAGGTGTAATGCGATTTGCGCAGATGGCAGTGCGTGTCTGGGGATGCCAGATGGATTTTGCGCATCCGGAGAACACAGCGCGTGAAGGCATCATGCGTTTCCGCAGATTTTTGAAGAGCATTGGGATGCCGGTCAATTTCGCCGAACTGGGCGCAAAGGAATCGGATATTCCGTATCTGGTCGAAAAGATCGGCATCGGCACGGGAAAAACCGGCGGATTTGTTTCGCTGAGTGCTGATGATATCGCGGCGATCTATAAGATTGCTGCCACTGCACAAGCCTGAGACCTGAAATCTGATCTTCAGGAAAATCTCCCTTCATACTGAGCCCGACATCTGTCGGGCTGTTTTTTTTGTCACAGCTCTCCGGCTTAATATTCTGCCGGAAGCATCACGCGCAGCAGCTGAATGAAAACATAGTACACAGGAGCGGCGGCGTCCATGCGGGCACCGTCGCTTCTGTTTTTATAGAATCAGAAAGAAAACAGTATAATGCCTATTGACAAAATAGGCTTTCTGTGCTATAATATCTTTAATCTCTATTATTTTACTAGGAATAACCAGAAAGGAATAAAGCATGGAATTATTGCGGATCGACCGGCTTGCTGCCGGCATAGAGGAGAAGGAATTGCTGCATGGCGTCTCACTGACCGTCGGAAGCGGCGAAACGCACATTTTAATGGGGCCGAACGGCGCGGGCAAATCTACAATCGGGCTTACGCTCATGGGAAGTCCGGAGTATCATGTTACGGGCGGCAAGATTTTCTTTGAGGGTGAGGATATCACGGAGGAATCCGCCGACCGGCGTGCGAAGCGCGGGATCTTCCTTTCGTTTCAGAATCCAGTCGAGATTCCCGGACTTTCACTTTCGGATTTTCTGCGTAATGCGATGGAACAGCTGTCGGGACAGCGTATGAAGCTCTGGGACTTCAAAAAGCAGCTTCGCGCAGCAATGGATGTTCTGCAAATGGATCCCGCCTATGCCGACCGTGATCTGAATGTCGGTTTTTCGGGCGGTGAGAAGAAAAAGGCGGAGATCCTGCAATTATTGATGCTGAAGCCGAAGCTTGCGATCCTTGATGAGACAGATTCCGGGCTGGATGTGGATGCGGTGCGGACGGTCTCGGCAGGCATTGCAGCCTATCGGGAGCAGTGCGGCGGATCGCTGCTTATCATCACGCACAATACGAAAATCCTCGAATCGCTGACAGTTGACCGGACGCATATCATTGCGGATGGACGGATCACGGCGGAGGGCGGCGCGGAACTGATCGACGAAATCAACCGCAGCGGCTTTGAAAAATACACGGAGAGAGCGATATGAAACAAAAAACACAGGTCGCGGATATCGACCGCAGTCTCTATGATTTCCGCTATGATGAGGATGCATCGGATCTGCTGGCAAGCGGCATTACCCCGGAGATCATTCGCGAAATATCTGAAGAAAAGGGCGATCCTGAGTGGATGCGTCAGTTCCGTCTGCATTCACTGGAGATCTTCGCAAAAACAGAAATGCCGCCGTGGGGTCCGCCGATCGACGGGTTGAATCTGGACAATATTGTCGCATATATCCGCCCGAAATCCCGCATGAATACTGACTGGAACAATGTACCTGAAAATATCAAGGAGACTTTCGAGCGGCTCGGCATCCCGCAGGCGGAGCGCGAATCACTGGCGGGTGTGGGTGCGCAGTATGACTCTGAGCTGGTCTATCACAATGTCCGCAAGGAGGTTGCAGAATCCGGCGTTGTCTACACCGATCTCGAAAGCGCGATGCATGATCCGCGATTTGCGGAGATGATTCAGACGCATTTCATGAAGCTCGTTCCGCCGACTGATCATAAATTTGCAGCGCTGCACGGCGCGGTCTGGTCGGGCGGATCGTTTGTCTATGTGCCGGCGGGCGTGCGGCTGGAGATTCCGCTGCAATCCTACTTCCGGCTCAATGCAAAGGGTGCAGGACAATTTGAGCATACGCTCATCATCGTCGAGGATGACGCCTATCTGCATTTCATCGAGGGCTGCTCGGCACCGAAATACTATGAGGCCGGACTGCACGCCGGATGTGTGGAGCTTTATGTCGGAAAGCGCGCGACGCTGCGTTATTCGACGATCGAAAACTGGTCGAAGAATATGTATAATCTAAATACGAAGCGCGCGGTTGTAGCGGAGGGCGGCCGTATCGAATGGGTATCCGGCAGCTTTGGCTCGCATGTTTCGTATCTCTATCCTATGAGTATTCTGAACGGCCGCGGAGCACACGCCGAATTCACCGGCATCACATTCGCCGGCGCGGGACAGAATCTTGATACCGGTGCGAAGATCGTTCACAATGCACCGGAAACTTCTTCACATATCGACACAAAGTCGATCTCGAAAAGCGGCGGTATCAGCACCTTCCGCAGTGCTGTGACAGTTGCGGAACAGGCGGTCGGGAGCCGTTCTTCGGTGAGCTGCGAATCGCTGATGCTTGACAGCATCTCGCGTTCGGATACTGTTCCGGTCATGGACATCCGCACCGATCAGGCCGATATCGGTCATGAAGCAAAGATCGGCCGAATCAGTGATGATGCGGTATTTTATCTGATGTCGCGCGGGCTGGATGAGCAGAGTGCCCGTGCGATGATCGTCAGCGGCTTTGCAGACAATGTCTCGAAGGAACTTCCGCTTGAATATGCAATGGAAATGAATAATCTGATCCGGCTGGAAATGACCGGCAGCGCCGGCTGAGGGAGGGCATCATGGAAACAAAATTCAGCACAAGACTGCCCGTGCCGACCTTCCGCTTTCTCGGCGTCAACGGCACGGAGCGCCCGCTTCCGGCGGAGCAGCCGGAGCCGGAAGTGCTCAGCGGTACAGGCATTCAGCGGCTAGATGTGGCCGCAGATGCAGCATTTACTGTCGCAGGAGGGCAGACTGTCATAATGGACATTCACGCGGAGCATGCATATCTGCAAACGCATCTGCAAGCGAATGCATATGAAAAGGTCCGGCTCGTGCAGATCTTTCACGGTGACAGCGTTTGCAGTCGCCTGACCGCGGATCTTGCCGATTCTGCGTCCGCCGAGCTAATACAGATTTATCTGCACGGAACCGATACCGTCAGTGATACGGAGATCCGAATGAACGGCAGAAAGTCCGCATTCACAGCGAATATCGGCTACCTTGCGGACGGAGATGCACAGCTCGATCTGAATCTGAATGTCATACAGTCCGGGAAGAAATCCGTTTCGGATATTGATGTGCAGGGCGTTCTGCGCGGCCGCGCAAAGAAGATCTTTCGCGGAACGATTGACTTTCAGCAGGGCGCAGCTGGTGCATCCGGCGCAGAGCATGAGGATGTGCTGCTGACTGATCCGGAGGTAGTCAACAAGACTGTTCCGGTGATTCTCTGCGCGGAGGAGGATGTCGTAGGAACGCACGGCGCGACCGCCGGTCAGCTCGATGCGCGGGGAGTATTCTATTTGCAGTCGCGTGGAATTCCGGAAGCGGAGATCCGTGAGCTGATTGCGCAGACGAAACTCGGCAGCGTGATCCGGAAGATCGGCGATGCAGCAACAGAGCGCGATGTCTGGCGGCTGCTCGGAAGGGAGGACGCGGATGAGCCATTTACGGAAGAATGATTTTCCTGTATTTGCGCAGTTCCCGGATATGGTCTATCTGGACAGCGCCGCAACCGCGCAGAAGCCTGCTGCGGTGATCGCAGCCGAGGCCGCGTATTATCGTGAAGCGAATGCGAATCCGCTGCGCGGGCTCTATGATCTGAGCATTCGTGCGACGGATGCGTATGAAGGTGCACGGGAGGCTGTGCGTGGATTCATCGGTGCGGCATCAGCGAAGGAGATCGTGTTTACGCGCAATGCGACCGAAAGCCTGAATTTGATCGCATACAGCCTCGGAAGATCGGAACTGTGTGCGGATGATGAGATCCTTGTTGCAATCTCGGAGCATCACAGCAATATGCTTCCTTGGCAAATGCTGGCGCGGGAGACCGGCGCAAGACTGCGCTATCTCGAATGTGACAACCGCGGGATCTATACGGAGGAGGCCCTCCGTTCCGCCTTGACGCCGCATACGAAAATCTTTGCGATTGCGCAGATCTCAAATGTATTCGGACGCATTCAGCCCATCGCGGAATTTGCCAAACTCTGTCATGAGAACGGCACGCTGATCGTTTGTGACGGCGCACAGAGCGTTCCGCATATCCCCGTGGATGTGCAGGCACTGGATGTGGACTTTCTTGCTTTTTCCGGACACAAGATGTTTGCGCCGATGGGGATCGGTGTCCTCTACGGAAAAGAGACTCTGCTGCAAAAAATGCCGCCGTTTCTGTATGGCGGTGAGATGATCGAATATGTGACGCGGGAGGGCGCGGAATATGCCGAGCTGCCGCATAAATTCGAGGCTGGAACGGTCAATGTCGGCGGTGCCGTCGGACTGCACGCGGCGATTGAATATATCAGGTCGGTCGGCTTTGCGGAGATCATGCAGCGCGAGGATGCACTGACGGCACTTGCCGTGGAGCAGATGCAGCGCATCCCGCATATTCAGATCATCGGCGGGAACGATCCGGCGGCGCATCACGGCATTGTGACATTCGCGGTGGAGGGTGTGCATCCGCATGATGTTGCTGCGATCTTCGATGCTGACGGCATTGCGGTTCGTGCGGGACATCACTGTGCACAGCCGCTGCATCAGCATCTCGGTGTGCCTTCAACGACTCGCATGAGCCTTGCATTCTACAACGATGAACAGGATATTGAAAAGTTTGTAAATACGCTAAAAACAGTGAGGGGGCGAATGGGATTTGCCGGATAATTTTTATGATGAGGTGCTGATTGACCACAATCTGCACCCGCAGCATCTGCACGGGCTGCCAGGCGCGACCTGCTCTCATGCGGGGATGAATCCGAGCTGCGGTGATGAGATCACGCTGCATCTGACGGTGCAGGACGGTGTGATCGCGGACGGCGCATTCACCGGCGTCGGATGCGCCGTATCGCAGGCATCCGCAGATATCATGCTTGATCTTATTATCGGGCGGACGGTGGATGAAGCGCGGTCGCTGACGGTGCTGTTCCGGAAGATGATTGCCGGTGAGATTACGGCAGATGAGCTGGAGCAGCTGGAGGAAGCCGGTGCGCTGCAAAACATTGCGCGAATGCCGGCGCGTGTGAAGTGTGCGCTCTTGAGCTGGCGGACGCTGGAGCATCTGCTGGATCCGGAGAGCGGCAGTACAGTCTGATACAGTGTCTGCTTATCATAATCTGCATATGCAGATAGAAAAATGCGCTGTTCTCTGTTACGGAGAGCAGCGCATTTTTGTATGGACTATAGCCGATTGTGACCTTGCAGGCATCATTTCGGCACAGCAAATTACATGGCGGTTAGTAGCGGCATTTTGTGCAGAGGCCCCGCAGCTGTTATAGTCTGAAGGCAACGGTCAGTTCAGAAGCATCTGTTTGAGCTGTGCGAGATCCGCTGCAGTAATACGGCCGTCTGCATTCAGATCTGCCGCTGCCGGATCCGGAAGTGTATGCTCGACCGTCAGCAGATATTTCACCATCATAACAGCATCGGCGACATCGCACTTGCGGTCAGCATTGATATCGCCGCGCACAGGTGAGTCGTCCGGCTCTGTGATCTGCTCCGTCTCGGTATAGGTCTCTGCCGGTGCTGCAACAGGCTTGAAATAAGCGCGTGCAAAATCGATCGAGCCGTTGAAATAACTGCGGTCAAAGCCCTTACCGATTACGCTGACGGCATCCTCGCCGCGCATGATATCCCGCAGGCTGACGGATGCAGGCAGTTCTGCACTGCTGACGGAATCTTTTTCATTATCCGCGATATGCAGCGCCATTGTTCCGTTTTTCGCAATGATCCGGATCTTATACCATTTTCCCGGTTCGATTGCACGGCTGCCGGTCACGATGATTGTATCTGTTCCGTTCGGGCGGAAGGTCAGCTCAGGCATACCTTGTGCATTCTTCGGCGTGAAGCTGAGATACTGTTCCGCATCGCCGAGATAAAAGAGCTTCTGATCCGCTGCGCCGCCGCGCCAGAGCATCGCAAACTGATATTCCGCAGAATCTCCGAAATAACCGAAGGAATCGTCGATGTCGATATAATCATCTATGCCGTCCAGCGTCATGACGCCGCTTGCACCGGTGCGGGTTTCCTCCCATGAAGCGCCCTGCGGCAGTGCATAGGTTGTCGTGTATTGATCCTTGATGACTGCATTGCTGTCCGAATCAAAGCTGTAATTGAGATACAGCCCGTCGGTGTAGGGACGCGCATCAAGATAGGTCTGCGTGCCGTACCAGCCGCAGCAGGTTCCCTTTGTTGCGGTGTTGCTGCCGTCATCGTAATAATCGCCGTCGAGGATCGCCTGACCGGAGGCACTGCCGCTTGCCATGCAGAACGCAACGCCTTTGACAACGGCATCTCCGCTGACCTTGTAGGTATCCCAGACGCAGGCGCTCTCGATCACCTTTGCATTGTCGGTGACATTCGCTTTGCCCATGACAAGTGCATGGTCGCCGACATAGGCATTGCCGGAAACCACCGCATTCTCCGCAACCATCGCGTAGCCGTCAATGACCGCATTGCCGGTGACGGATGCATTGCCGATGACTGCTGCGTGAGGGCCGACATAAACGGAGCTGTCCACCCGTGCGGAATCCGCGACGAATCCGCCGCCGTTTGCGTGACGGTGGCCGTTTATGCGGAGCGGGCGTTCCATGATGCCGGCACCGTCTATCGTGACCTGATACGGGTAGCGGTACTTGGAGGAGAACGGCTGCTTTGTTTCGCCGAATTCATCCGAATCCTGATGCCAGTGCAGACCGGAAGGGCAATAGAGCGCTTCGTCCGGCGTGGCGATCACGGTGAGATACGCCGCCGATGCATTCTGCGGAACGGCCATGCTGACCGTTTCGCCGTTTGCGATCAGTTCCGAATAATGTGACTGTCCTGCCGCATCCTCGATCACGATACAGCCGCGCCAGTCTGCGCCGCTGAGCTCGGATCTGCCATTCAGCGTGACGGTCACGGTGCTGCCGGTCAGTGCCAGCGGAATGATATTCAGTCCGGCCGCCTGCGGTGCGCGCTCGGTTGGAACGGAATAGACATTCGCCTGGCCGTCAGCCGGATCGAGCATGGTATAGATCTGCTGCCAGTTCCATGCGCCCTGCGCGAGCAGCGAATCCAGCCGCTTTCGGTAGGCGGTCTGCTGTGCGAAATCCAGCGTTGCCATGCGCTTTGCATAATGGCCGAGTGTTTCCTTCATATCCGCCGGAGCGAGCCGGTCGATCATGGAAAGCGGATATTCGTCATCCTTGCCGTTCTGGAGCATGGTCTTGACGAAATTCGCGCCATAGCCTTCAAGCTGATCGGGATTCTCGGTCAGATATTGCAGCAGCACCCATGCGGAATAATAGTCCCTGCCGAACGGCGAGGTGAAACAGGAGTTCTTGAGATATGTTTCAAAGAAGTCGGTGCCGTAGCCGTGCGAGAAGTCATCGCTCCAGCCGTATTCACCTGAGACCTCATAAATCCACTGTTCGCGGAACCAGTTTCCGAGTGCTTCCCACCATGTGTTGGAATATTTGTTGCGGTTCCAGCCGAGCTGATGTGCCGTGATTGCGTGGCCGAATTCATGCGGCATCACCCACGAGGCCGGATCTGTCTGCATCGCGCCGACGCAGGTGAAAAGATAGGGATAGCCCTGATTGTCATAGGACATATAGGCCCAGTCATCCTGCATACCGGAAAGGCCGGTGCCGGAGATGTAGACATTGAGCTTATATTTATGCCCGTCGCGCAGCCGCGCCTCAACAGACTCCGCGCATTCAGTCATGCCGAGCTTGTTGACATAGATATCCCAGCAGCGTTCGAGATTTTCTGCGTTTTTTTTCAGGAAATCCGGCGTAACCTTTCCGGCATCGCCGCCGTTTCCCCAGATGAACTGAAAATGCTCTGAGGTGTAGTAGTTGTATCCGCTGCCGAAGCCGAAAAACGGATCACGGGTTTCGTAGGTCTCCGCGGCGATCACGGTCTGCGGCAGCGCCGTCAGCGGGATACTGTTCCCGATCATCGTCAGCGTAAAGATCCATGCGGACAATCTTTTTCCCTTGTTTTTCATTGATTTTCTCCCCCTGTATTTGGCTTTTCTCTTTACTTCATCAGCAGCTTTTTGATCAGTGAAAGATCTGCGGAATTAAGCTTTCCATCCGCATTGAGGTCGCCGGCCTTCCAGTCGGCGAGTTTTGCATCCGGCACACTCAACAGGCTTTTGTGCATCAGCACAGCATCGGCGATATCGCACACGCAGTCCGCATTGACATCGCCCTTTACGGTTTCCGCCGGATCTTCGCTGTCTGTTTTTGTGAGGATCCGTACATTGCGGAGCGTGATCTCTCCGCTGTAGGCCGTGAGCAGTACGCCGTCCAGATCATTCAGTCCGACTTCGAGCTGATCCAGCGCGGATTGAATATCCTCTGCAAGATATACCGCCTTTTGGCCGTTGAAATAATAGGGCTGGATTGTATGCCAGATTGTCGGCGTACCTGACCATTTTTGCAGCGCAATCACCGGCGGATAGCCTGTTGCGCTGTCATATTCTGTCTCGACGGCATAGTTCTTGCCGAGTGAGCCCAGCAGCATCGGATCGAGCGCGATGCGGTCGGATGCATCTTCGGCGACTGTCTCCTTCGGCGCATATCCCTGCGGGTATTTCGCGACATTGGAATAGAGGATATTCTTTTTCGGCGTTTCGCCCTGCCGTTCAAAAAGCTCCGTCAGCGTCACAAATTCGTAGCCTTGCCGGACAAGCTCCGGCATAGCGATCTTCAGTGCCTCGACCGTCTGCTGATTGCCGGCGGCATCGTGCAGCAAAACGATTACGCCGTCCTTTGCGCCGTTCAGAATATAATCCGCTCGCTCCTGCGCGGTCACATTTGCCATATAGTCCTGACAGTCAATGCCGCAGATGAACGGCAGGCCGATTGCTTCATACATCGCTGCACTGACATCAATGAACGGCGGCCGGAAAAATCTGGTATGCCCGCCGGTGATTTCCATGACCTTTTCATCTACGAATTCGATCTCCGCCTGCATTTCTGCGGCGGTCATCTTTGACATATTGGAGTGTGTTTTGGAGTGGTTGTCGATTTCCATGCCCATATCATACGCTCGCTTGACGGAAGCCGCGCTCGCGGAATTGATATTGTCACCGATCAGGAAGAAGGACGCCCTGGCATCGTATTCCGCCAGCACATCGAGCACATCATTTGTTGTTGTGGTATTCGGTCCGTCGTCAAAGGTCAGTGCAATCAGCTTTTTGTCAGTCTCTGCGGCATTGGTTGCACCGGGGTTCTGGGGCAGCATCCCACAGCCGATCGCCGTCAGCCCCGCTGTCAGTGCCGAGATCAATATGGATACCTTCTTTCGCATTACATTCACCTCGTACAGGATTTCGTTTTCTTTTTTTCATCATATCACAGAAAATGCCGCAGTGCAATCACTGTTTACACAATTTGACTGACATAATGCAGAATAATATATTGACATCTCCGCCGAAACCGTGTATATTTATAACGGTTTGTTTATCAGCATATAACCGAAAAGGGGATAACCGCATGAAACGAATTGGTGTTGTGATACCGGCGATCACGGACAATCTGCAAAGCGAGCTGCTCGACGGCGTGTTCAAATGTGCAGCCGCCGCAGGCTGCGATGTGATCGTTTTTACGACCGCAACTAATGGTCTGGATTTTCATATCCAAAGCGAGATTATGGAGGGCGAGGAGCAGATTTATACACTGCTGGAGCGTGTCCGGCTGGACGGCGTGCTGTTTGCCTCGCAGTATTTTAATAAGAAAACTATCCGCAGCATGATTTCCGAACGCATTCGTGCCGCCGGCATTCCCTGTGTCGATCTCGGCGGTACGGCACTCGGTTTTGAGACGGTCAGCATCCCGCAGGATGAAGCTATCTGTACTGTGACCGATCATGTCATAGAGCGGCACCGCTGCCGAAGACTGCTGTTTCTTGCAGGCTATCAGGAAAATGCAGATTCGCAGCAGCGGCTTTCAGGATTCCTCCGCTCCGTTAGGGCACATTCCTGCGAATATGAGATTGAATACGGTGACTTCTGGAAGGAAAGTGCGATCCGGCTTGGCAATGCCCTTTTGCAGCATGAGCGGCCGATGCCGGATGCGGTCATCTGTGCAAGCGATATGATGGCAGTCCACCTTTGCGACACGCTGCAAAAGGGCGGGATTGCAGTTCCGGAGGATATCATCGTCACCGGCTACGACGGCCATCTTTCCGCACTGTCGCATTTCCCCTCGATCACGACGGTCAGCAGCGGAATGCGTGAGCTGGGACGGCGCAGTACGGAAAAGCTGCTCGAAAAGATCGGCATTTCTCCTGCGGCGCATTCCGATGATGGCCTGCATATCCTCTATGGCGGAAGCTGCGGCTGCGTTGAGCGCATGAAGGGCTATGAGGAAGCCGCGCTGCTTGTGCAGGAATTCATCCGGCATGAGGCCGAAGCAAATGAGATGTTTGAAATGCGCATCAACTCCGATTTCATCACACGCGCATCCAGTGTGGAATCGCTCACGGAGCTGGTTTCGCTGATTGACCAGACTGCGCATAATCTGAAAAACTTTCGTTCGATGCACTGGTGTCTGTACCCCGACTGGGACGGTGATCCGGCACATCCTGATCTCATCCGCAAAAGCGTTTATCCGAAGCAGATGTGCTGCATTCTCTCGAAAAGCGCATGGCAGGATGGCGTGCAGTATGGTCTTTTTCCGACTGCCGAAGCGATTCCCATGCTGGAACAGCCGCATCCGCCGACGCTGCTTTACCTACTTTCGCTGCACGCCTCTGCGCAGGTTTTCGGCTATTGCGGTTTTGCCTATGAAAACGCGGCGGATTTCACGATCTCCATTCTGCTGTTTAATCTGATGAGCGCAGCGGCGAACGGATTGCGGATGCTGCGGCACAAACGCTATGCCGAATATCTGCAAAAGAAGATTGAAGAAGCGTCACTCTATGACAAGATGACGGATATGCTCAGCAAGAAAGGTCTGCTGCAATATCTTGAAAAGCAGGAGCGGGCCGGAGCGCAGAACGGCATGATGATCGTCACGATCGCGAAGCTCTATGCGAATATGCAGGAGAGCGGCGGCGGGCATCTGTCCGACCGCGTGATTCAGTCGGAGCTGCTGCTGGCAAATGCGATACGGCTGCTCTCCGGACGGAGACTGCAAACTGCACGGCTTGATAAACAGACATTTGCGATCGTATTCCCGCTTGCCGCACGGACAGCACCTGCACAGTTTGCGGAGGAAATGATGATGCAGCTCGAGGTGATGATCCGAAAGATGCAGGAGGGCTCGGCGGCAGCATTTCTGCCGGAGCCATATTATGTCTGCGGAGAAGTGACTGCTCCGGCGGCGCAGTGTCTCTCTGCGCTCTGGGATGCGCTGAATGCACATCAGCCGAGAGAAAACCGCTTTACAGGCGTGGGGCAGTTCCGGCGACTGCGACGAGAGATTCACAAGGCGCCGGAGCTGAACTGGACACTCGGCGAGCTGTCGCGGCGGCTGAATATCAGCAAGAGCTATGTGCAGAAGCTCTATAAGGAGCATTTCGGGATCAGCTTCAAGGATGATCTGATTGATGCGCGGATCGAGATGGCAAAGCGGCTTTTGCAGGAGACCGATCTGCGGATCAGCGAGGTCGCTGCATCCTGCGGTTATCAGAATGCAACACATTTCATGCGGCAGTTCCGGGACAAGACCGGAGCCTCGCCGTCGGCTTTCCGGCGGACAGAATCCGACGACAGCGGCGGATGAATCAATCCGGCAGCCGGGTACAGGCGCAGTTACTTCTGCATCTTTTTTGTCGTCTATATAGGTGAGGGTGAAAAACGGGGTTTATCCCCGATCGAAAGGCGGTGAACTCCTTGCGTATAGAGGACAAAATCATCATTGAACAGATCGCGGCGCGTGACGAGCGGGCACTCGAAACGCTTGCCGCGTTATACGGCGAGATCTGCCGGAGAACTGCACGGAATATCCTTGGCAGTGATGCCGATGCGGAGGAAGCCCTTAATGACGCGCTCTTTCGGGCATGGAATGCGATTCCCGCTTCCCCGCCGGCGCATTTGCAGGCGTATCTCATCACCCTCACACGCCGTATTGCACTCGATATGCGCAAATCTCAGACCCGCACCAAGCGCGGCGGCGGCATTGTTCCTGCAGCGCTCAGTGAACTGGAGGAATGTATCTCCGCAGATTCTGATGTCGAGCAGGCTGTTGACCGGACGCTTCTGCGCGATGCGATCGACCGCTTTCTCATGCAGCTTTCCACTGAAAAGCGCCGCATTTTTATCGAACGCTATACTCTGTTTCTGCGGACAACGGAGATTGCCGAGCGCCACGGCATGACTGATTCTGCTGTGAATATGGCGCTCAGCCGTATCCGCAAAGCATTGCATACATTTCTGGAAGAGGAGGGATTTTTATGAAGCATGACGATCTGCTGGAGATCATGGGCGAAATTGATCCGCAGTTTATTGAAGATGCCGTGCGTGGTTCCCGCTCTCCGAAGCTGCTTCTGCGCAGGCTGTTCCCCTATGCAGGCGGGGCAGCGGCTGTTCTGATCCTCGGATTCAGCGCATTCGTGATTTACGGCGTTATCCGCGACGGCATTGCGCAGCAGAATCCCCCTGCTGGATATACCGAAACGGCTGCATCGCTCCCCGGTACTGATCTCACACAGATTTCCGGCGCGGAGACCGCGACCGCATCTGTCACGACTGCGCCACGCGCAGAGTTGCCCTCTGACGAATTCGTTGAGGTGATCGTCACGGAGCCGCCCGTCACAACGACTGCAATGTCAACGCTCCCTGTACCGGCGGATATGGAGATGCCGGATGCTGCACTGAATCAGAGCGTCGGCGACCGGATGAGTGTCAACTGGCTTTCGACAAGCGGTGTGCTGGCTGTAACAATCGAGGATGCACAGTATTATGCATCCTATGAGGAAGCCGGTCTGGAATTTTCCGATTTCACGGAACAGTTTCAGGAGGAACAGTTTTATGCGCTGAGATATAAGCAGGATGCAGTCAGCAGCTACACGGTACAGGCGGATGATGTCCGGAAGATTCAGGAGCTTCTCCGCGATCAGTATTTTGTGAAGGTACGCGTAAAGCTCGAAAACATCAATGCGATCTCAAGTCTGACGCAGTTTAACGGCATATATCCGATTGACCATCCGGATGACAGCTATGCACGCGATTATGATTTCGATATCAAGCAGTTCTGTTTTTTTGCATATTCTTCGGACGATGACTGTCAGCTTGTCTGTCAAAGGTGGCCGATGTATTTCAGTGCAGAGGGCGAAGCATATCCGGAGAGCAGAGACCAAAAGCGCGACTGGATTTATCTGCCGCCGGGCGAGAGCAAAACCATTGAGCTGGGTGTATTTTTGCCGCAGCATCTTGCACGGAAAGAGGGTTCTTCGCTATATGCTGAACAGGAGGTCGCGGCCTTGCCGTATTACTGCTTCGGCTGCGGAAACATTTCCAGACCCTTTGTGCGTCTGGACTTGGCGGAGCATTCCCGCACTGATACATGAGTATGACGATCTTCTTTCTGAACGCCTCATCCGGGCCGCAGTTTCGTACAGCGGCCGGGATGAGGCTTTGATATGCGGTCAGGAAAACGGGAGAAGTTTCGTTCTCCGCCGGATGCCATTGCTGAAAGAATCATATAGGCAATACTGCACAAAGTCCGTCTGACGAGCTTAGCGGGTTGTTCACACCGTCTATATCGTTAGTTCTGCGTGGTACGGCCAATCAGCTTCGTGATTGGCCGTTTCTTTTCAGCGGCGGCAGTTGACAGATACAGAGATTTGAGTTATAATAAATATAATTCACGATATGAGCGGGAAGGGGGTAAGCATAACCGATGATCTGTCCAAAATGCGGAAAAGAAACAAACGGGAGCAGCTGCTGGAATTGCGGAATGGATCTGCGCGGCACATGGCAGCTTTTTGATCTGCCGTCGCTGAAGGATGGCTTTTTCACTGAGCCGCCTGCCGGTGTTGAGAACAGCGCCGGAAAGTTCTCATTGTCCTCCGATGCATCCGGCGGCGGATTTACGATCTCACTGATACCGAGTGAGGTCAGCCCCGTCAGTGCGCCCGCATCGGAGCCGCAGCCCGTACCCTTACCGGCCGAACCACAGCCGGAAAATGTCAGACAGCAGCGCCCGAAGCCTGCACGGCCTGCACAGCCCGTGCCGGACGAACCGAAACCGCCGTCCGTACAGGTTGTCCCGCAGGGCTTCTTCCTTGTGCCGGAGCCGGAAAAAACGCTTTGGGGCAATTTCAAGCGTACAATTTATATGCTGCTCAATTATAAGGGTCTGGTGCCTGCGCTGATCTTGCTGATCTTCATTCTTGGACTTGGCGCCGGATGGTTCATCAGCCGCTCCGGACGAACGACAGTCTCTGAACCGGAAAAGGCCGCTTCGGGCAGTCCGGCAGAAAGCAGCGCTGCAGAAAGCAGTCAGACGCAGTCCGCTGTTTCATATGTGAAGACTGAGGAAGATCCCGAATTACAGCAGTATTTTGCGGATACAGTTTTGCCGGACTTCGGCTATCTCCCGAACGGACAGGATGTTTCGGCCTATGATGCCGCCGGAATCATCAGTGCCGTCAATGACGGCGGTCAGCTCACTGTCTTCCGTATGGCGGACGGCGATCTGCAGATTGATGCCTATGAAAAAAACGGCGGACAGATCGAGCGAAGCCGCGGAACGATGAGCCGCGAATTTCTGAAGCGTGTTTATGATGCTGACGGGACTGTTACGGTCACCGCAGACAGCAAGGGCGTTTATCTGGACGGCAGGCAGATCTGGAAGCACGGTCTCGGTGCGTCCTTGACATCGCCGGTGACGATCTGTACCTGCATGAAGCGGCAGGATGCCGAACGCTGGGAACGCGCTGCATTTCTCTTTGCAGACAGCACAAATATCCGCACGGCTGTTCCGGAGACATCTGCTCCGGCAGAGAATACGCAGGAGGATACCGCTGAGTCGGATCATGCGGCATCAGACGAGGCACACGCCCGATCCCTCTACGGCGAAACGCTGCGGGAGCAGCTTCAGGCAGTGCAGAAGCTGAACGATCCGGGCTGGGATGCGCGGTTTGCTTTCTGCTTTGTGGATGACGATGCTGTGCCGGAGCTGATACTGGATATTCAGCAGAACCGAAACGGCTATCACTATTACAACCTCTATGTGATCGCGGAGGATGCGGCTGTCCGGTTGGAAACGGCAGGCGGCATTAATGAACTCAGCGTCTCGGAGCGCACCAATCATGTGCATGAGAGTGGCTTCCGTGCGCCCGCATATACAGACTATTATTTCGAATATCATATTGACGGAGCGGAACTGGTGCAGGACTACGGCCGCTGGAATCTGAGCGGAGAGGACTACTTTATCAACGGTGAGGCAGTCTCCCGCGAGGCATATGAAAATGAAGGAAAACAGCATTCCTCATCCGACCCAATGACAGAACCGGTATGGTATCATCTCGATGAAGCGTCCATCACGCAGCATTGCGGCTGAAAACAGGCTCCCCCGAATGCCGGGGGAGCCTGTTGCCATTTACGGGCGCTTTGCACTGCTGAAAGCTCCGTGAATTCCGTTTTGCAGGAATCAATGTTTTCCGCGCTCGCTGCTGTGTGCTTTGGCACGGACTTACGGTCTCATGAATAATTGTTAACAAGGGATCTAAACATGGAATGCCGCTCACTGAACCGCATCCGATTTTGGCATCCACGGCAGTCGGACGACCACCGGTACGCGCATGACCAGCTCTGCAGGGACCTCCTGCGGCACATCGGCAAAATCAGGCACCGTTACGCAGGCGAGGGGCAGTCCCATGCGCTCTGAAAGTGCCGTGCAGAGCGGCATACTCTCCGCGATCATTCCGGCATCGGTTTCCATGCCGAGATTGGTGTTATTGACGATGTGCGTCAGCTTCATGCGGCTTGCGCGCTCGATACCGCGCAGATAGCTCTCCGCATCCTCAGCCGAGCGCGTGAGGTAGCGTCGGAACGATACCACGCCGAGCATATCCAGCTCATTGGTTTCGGCATAGCTGTTCAGCACATGGGAATAGCGGCCGAGGGCGACAGCGCCGTCCTCATCACCGCCGACATCAATGATGAGATGTCCTTCACCGGCAGCGAGTCCGCCGAGATCGAACTGTATGCTCGGAATGTCAACATTGGTATTGGCGTAATCCGGTGCGCGCAGTGTGATACCGCGTTTGGCGAAGGCTTCTGCGAAATCCGCCGTCCGGAAATAAGGGTTGACGAGGTCAAAATCAACGACCGTGACCTTTTTGCCGGATGCTGCTAGGCCGAGGGCGAGGGCGGTCGAAAAATTGGTCTTGCCGGAGCCGAAATGTCCGGTGACCACGATAATTTTCTTCGGCTGATACATAAGATCGCTCCTTTTTCTGTGCTATGCTCATATTATACCACATTCCGCCCTCAAATGCAAGCGGGCACTGCCCGCTGCGAACTTTCGCTTTTGAAACAATGGGAGCGGCAAGGCTTTTATGCCTGCCGCTCCCCAGTATGCATATTCTATTGTTTGTCGCTAGTAGTAGCGGGATTCAGTCTTCGTGCATCGCTGTGGCCTCGGCCTTCTGAAAATTGACATATTCAAAGCCTTCCTCTGCCGTTTCTCGCTTGTGGTCTGCCGGGATCACATCCGGTACAAAGTAAACCTCCGCGCGAATCCTGCTGTCAGAATCCTTGGGGTTCAGCGAAGCATAAATAGGTGTTGCCGTATTCAAAAGATCGCCCTGCGGCAGATCCTTGATCAACTGCACTGTCTTCTTTTCGCCGTCCAGCGTCAGCGCGAACGGAATCTCCTCATCGTCCAGCTTCACCTTGACATAAATGCTGTAGGTCTCACCCTTTGCAGTGTCGTGACCGGTCGTTTGCGTATTGAGGTACAGTACCGTATCGCCTTCGCCGCAGGTGAACTGCTCCAAAGTTGGGCCCTGGCATTTCGGATTGTCATACAGTCCCATACTGAATGTATAGGTTCCGGAAAGCTGTTTCTTGTTGTGAACTATGGTGTCATAGCTTATTTCCTGCACCGGCGCATCGGCTTCGCTGCCGTCATGAACCTTGAATTTCGTATTCAGCTTGAATGATTCCGCGTTTGGCCAGTACGGCTGGAGATGCAGCACGACCGTGACAGGCGTATTCTGCGGCTCCAGATTGATGCTGCAGCTGTTGACCGGTTCCGTTTCGCCTTCCTGCCCGGATTCGACTGTACCGAGGATCTCTGCTGTGAACCGGATCGGTACGCCGTCCTGATCTGCATCAATGTCGATGATCTGCTCACGGTCGGCTTTGCTTATGTCGAGCTCATAGGAGAATATTATCTCGGAGCCTTCCTCGGTTTCCGTCCAGCTGATTTTGCCGTCTGCGTCCTTTTCCGGGTCGTCCATTTTGATCTGCACCTTTGCATCCGCATCTTTGCGTGGATGTTCTGTGCGGACAGTGCCGTCTATCTCGTAAACATCACTGTTGATCGCGAGTGCTCCCTTTTCGGGATCCCATGGGTGATCGAGCATGAGGAATGTCACCGCGATTGCTTTATCACCCTCCACGAGAACACCAAAATAAGAATCCTCGAAGATGCTGAAGGTGTCCAGCGTTTTGCCGTATTGATCCTCCAGTGCGACATTTGCGTTTTCGAAAGCAAGGGAGATCCCCGGCTGGTCGAGTCCGAAATGTGTGACATGGAATCCCTGTGTCAGACCGGATTCAAACGGTTCACAGGTATAGAACGCGCCGAACGGCGTGACCGACAGAAGATCGAGCTCCTGCGGAACGGCATCTGCATATTCATCATTGCCGTAGGGACAGGGAGAATTTGTTGGCGCGAGCGGATCGAATGGCCGGAGGAAGTCCGGCTTGATGCCGGCTATGCTGCCCAGCTCCTGCGCCGGCGTGTCAGCATAGCCAGTATCAAATTCCAGCGTCACGCCGTCCTCGGAGAACGGTCTGCCCGTGGTGTTGCTGACCTTGCCGACGCAGTGCCAGATACCGTGATCCGGCTCATGCGCCTGATCAGGCATTGTACTCGTACTGTTCGTTCCCTCGTAATGGAATCCGTCTTCGCGGACAACCCGCATTGTGACATTCGGGAATACCTGCTGGAAGTCTTCCTCCCATGTTTGACCGGAAAGCGGCTCGACATCATAGAAATAATACAGAATCCAGTCACAGCCCGCGATGCCTGTGAGCGTGACGCGCCAGTCCTCGTCCTCATAGACATAATTGCATTCCATGCCCCAGCGCGTGAAGTCGAAATCGCAGGGGATTCCGCTCTTCGAGGAATAATATCGCTGCATCATTGCTGCATAGCCTGGCATTGCGGTGCAGGCCTGCTGCTCTGCCAGATCGCTCATTTCACTGATTTCGCCCATTGCGACCATAGGATTTTCCTGTGCGCGGCTGCCGGTAAACAGCAGATAGCCGATGCCGCCGTTGACCGCGAGCAATGCCGCAGCGACCGCTGTGCCCACAGCGAAGCCGCGCCGCTTGCCGCCGGTACGGATCTCGTTTCGTTTTGCCATTGCAATGACCTCCTCCTTGCAGACGGGATCGTGTTCGATCCTGTCTGTTACATTGCAGTATTGCTGAATCTTTTTCATAGCTCCATCTCCTCTCCAAGCGCTTTTTTCAGCAGCTTTCGTGCCCTGTAAAGCTGCGTCTGAACAGCGGTCTCACTTCTTCCGATGATCTGTGCGATTTTCGTGACCGGATAGCCCTCATAATAGTATAGGTGTATCACTGAGCGGTATTTTGCGGGCAGATCCATGACAGCGCGGTAGACCTCGCTTTCCTCCGGCGATTCAAAGATCAGGTTCGCAGTTTCGAGCGGAACACTGAAACGGTAGCGGAATGAGCGGAGCAGATCTTTCGCGAGATTGACTGTGACGCGCATCATCCATGCGGTCTCATAGCTTTCGGAATCGAATGATTTGTTGCTCGCAAAGCGCTTGAGAAATACATCCGAGGTGATATCCTCTGCGTCTGCGCGGTTTTTGCAGTATGCGAAAGCGAGCCGATAGACAGATTCGTGGTATTTATCATAGATTTGTTCCATTTTCTGTTGTTCCACAGAGTTTTTCACCTCGGATCAGATTGGATTGTTCAGAAGCGCTTCTGTATAGTAAACGAATGACAGCGGCAAAATATCACACAGTTCGGAAAAATATTTTTGGGGGGATTGGGGCATCTGATATATGGCTGCTTTGGCTGAAACGGAACGCATCGGGAGCATAGCCAGTGTACAGCGTACCTGTTATGCGCACGATACAAGTGAAGCCTGTTAAAGCAGATGAGGCAAATCTGGCGGAACTTGGAGAGAGGAGAGATAAGGAAGGGGAGCGCGAGGGGGCAACCTTAAGAGAGGGGAGAGACTAAGCCGCATCGCGGCGCTTGTCTCTTCCCTCTCTTATGGGTCCCCCTCGCACCCTTGGAGACACAGAGACGAAAAATCAAAAACAACATACTTGGAGACAGTCAAAGCACAAACCACAGTAAACGGGGTGAACATAGAGAATATGGTAGGCGGTGCTGTTGGATTCCCAATTTGCTTTGATTGTATGTTTTCCGTTTAAGCCGTTCCGCACGGTCGGGGGATGAACACCCAAGGGGGAAGAGGACGGTTCGCTTGGCGCTCACAGTCCCCTTCCCCCTTAGGTTTTCTCCCCCGCACCCCCCTTTTTCCTCACCCCTATTCCCCGTTCCGCCAGATTTGCCTTGACTGCTTTTGATATTCAGTCAGAAG
>JAKSPK010000020.1 GCA_024404875.1 Oscillospiraceae bacterium | reverse complement strand
TTACACAACCTTTTCTTCAAAGATTTAAAACTTCTTTAAGGGTATCCGGCATAAGCCTTCGGGCGTTTTTTATATGATAATTCCTGAGAGGCAGGCGCGCTGCATCATGCATCAAACAAAGTTTCCGCTTTCCTTTTTGGCGATGTTCATTTTCAGCAGCATCTTTTCTGCATTGTAGAGCAGATAACGGATCAGCCGCATGAAGGTGTCTGCCATAATGCCGAAGTTAATGGTCAGCAGCCAGCCCTGCGTCGAGAGCGGCTCCATATCAAAGACGCTGTCGAATATACGGAAGGCGAACAGCAGACCGGCGATACAAAGCAGCCGGACGGAGGATTTGAACGCGGTATGCGGCTTGCAGATATGGCGCAGGAACAGAAATCCGACGATTGAAAGCAGAAGCGTGGATGCTGTCGTGATCTCCTCCTGCGAGACTTCGAAGATTTTGCCGAAGGTCACCATTGCCATGACAACGATCAGATCCGTCAGCGCACCCGGCAGCGCCCGTTGTACGACATTCTGTGCGAATTTGCCTTTTATCATGAAGTGATCCGGCACCTGCGAAAGCAGGAAAGCCGGAAGGCCGATCGTAAAGGTGCTGATAAGCGTGATCTGCGAAGGCGTCAGCGGATAGGTGATGCCCTGAATCAGCGCCACGATCGTGAGCAGGACGGAAAAGATATTCTTGACCATGAACAGCGAGCCAGAGCGCTCCAGATTGTTGACGCACTGTCTGCCCTCCATGACGACATCGGTCATGTGAGAGAAATCGGAATCCAGGAGAACTAGCTGCGCCGTATGCACCGCCGCATCGCTTCCGGATGCCATTGCGACGGAGCAGTCCGCATCCTTCAGCGCAAGGATATCGTTGACACCGTCTCCGGTCATCGCAACGGTCTTGTCCTGCGCCTGAAGTGCCCGGACGAATTTGCGCTTCTGATCCGGTGTTACGCGGCCGAAGACCGTGTAATTCTTCATCGCCTCTGCAATGGACTCATCAGTTGTCAGCGTGGAGGCATCGACATATTTATCTGCGTTTGCAACGCCGGCCTGCTTTGCAACTTCCGAAACAGTAATCGGATTGTCGCCGGAGATGACCTTGACCTCAACACCCTCATTCTCGAAGAATTTGAAGGTTGTGGGTGCGGATTCGCGGATCGGATTTGTAATGAGAACAAGTGCGAGCGGTTCGCAGTCCTCTGTCAGCGCCTTGCCGTCCGGCTTGCCGCTGTAACGCGCAAATGCGAGAACACGGTAGCCCTTGCGGCTGTCGAACTCGATCTCCTCGCGGAATTGCTCGTATTTTTCGCGCAGGATCCGTTCCGGTGCACCGAGTATATAGGCAGCCTTTTCACAAGTCACACTGGAATATTTGAATTCCGAGGAGAAGTCCGTATGGGAAACGATCTTCGCGCCGGTCGGTGTTGTGAAATACTGCTTGAGTGCGGACATGGTGATATTGTCGGCGGACTGCTCCGCGGCAAAGTCACTCAGAAGTCCGGTCAGTGTGGCCTTATCTGTATCGCCGAGCGGGATGACATCCGTAACGCACATGGTGTTCTCGGTGATTGTACCTGTCTTATCGACGCAAAGCACATTGACGCGGGCAAGCGTTTCGATGCATTTCATATCGTGGACGAGAACTTTCTGCTTTGCCAGACGCATTGCACTGAGCGCCAGCGTTACGCTGCACAGCAGGAACAGTCCTTCCGGAATCATGCCGATTACGGCAGCGACGGTCGTTTTGACACTCTGCGCGAATGTGAGATGAGTGATAAAGAAATTCTGATAAAACATCAGGCCGCCAAGCGGGATGAGAATCACACCGGCGATCTTGAGCAGCTTGTTCATCGAGCGCAGCATTTCCGATTCCTCAGCGCCGTTGACAGTCTTTGCCTGAAGCGTCAGCTTGGAGATATAGGATTCCGCACCGACATGTGTGAGTCTTGCATAGCAGGAGCCTGAAACGATGAAGCTGCCGCTCATCAGCTCTGCGCCGGGCTCTTTGATGATCTCATCGGATTCTCCGGTCAGCAGTGATTCATTGACGGAGGCCTTTCCGGAAATGACCTCTGCATCCGCAGGGATCTGGTCGCCGGCCTTGAACAGGACGATGTCATCCAGCACGAGCTGATCGGAGGCAATCTTTTGCTCCTGCCCGTTACGGATGACTTTTGCGGTCGGGGAATTCAGCACAGTGAGCTGATCAAGCAGACGCTTGGAACGCAGCTCCT
The DNA here is from genome assembly GCA_024404875.1 of Oscillospiraceae bacterium. Lineage (GTDB taxonomy): Bacteria > Bacillota > Clostridia > Oscillospirales > Ruminococcaceae > Firm-04. Next base: position 39,087 of record JAKSPK010000020.1, on the reverse strand, counting down.
GGAAAATACCGATTGCAGAGTTGCAGATGATGAGCGGGAGGAATACGAGATCTTTATAGAGTCCCGCTGTCAGCAGCATCGCTGCGAGGATTGCGAAGATCAGGTTGAAGTATGTAAATACATTGCTGAAGATGATCTGGCCGATAGATTTTGATGGCGGCTCGACGGGGGTATTGGCCTGTCCCTGACTGATCCGCGATGCGACCTCTTGCGGGGACAGTCCCTTCAGCTCCGTGGCTTCCGGTGACGGATTGTCAATTTGTGGCATTTTCGGCTCTCCTTTGGCGTTTTTTGATTATTGTATTATTATACTCTGTTTTTATCCGTTTCGCAATAGCTGGTCTGTACTTTTATAGATATATGTTGAATTTCTGATGAAAACGAGTGAGTTTTTGCATTGTTATGCACTGACCGGCGGATAGAATCCGGCGGAAGTGCCGCAGCCGGATTCAAAAGATCGAAGGTCTCAGGAAGCGTATAAATATTCAGTGGGATGAAAGCCAGATCATAAATTAGGCGCGATCAGCTTTGAAACAGCGACAGTTTTGATCTGCTTCGCGAACCCTTCGATGTAGGGAAACGGATGCCGGCTCTGACGATCGGGCTTTACTTTTTGAGGGGAATGTGATATAATGGAAATACAGGCGGAAGGGCCGTGTCCCAGAAAAGGGAGACGGATTTGAGACAGATCGACACATTCCAGACCGCTTTCAGGATCTCGGATACTGCATCGGACAGGTACTCCTGTTTCGCACGACGATTCTTGTCGGCGGCGTCAATTTTAGTTTCTATATTCAAGGAAGCAACCGGCTGTTCCGTCATAAATACCGATTTTTCCTCTTTATGAAAAATTCCCTTTTCAATTCAAAACAGCAAGGAGATATCTGAATGACAAAAGATTTGACTGTCGGCGATCCCGCAAAAGCACTGCAAAGCTTCTGTATCCCGCTGCTGGGCAGCATCATCTTTCAGCAGCTTTACAATCTGGCAGACAGCTTTACCGCCGGAAAATTCGTCGGTGAGGATGCGCTCGCGGCAGTCGGCAACAGCTATGAGATTACGCTGATCTTTCTTGCATTCGCTTTCGGCTGCAATGTTGGCTGCTCGGTAACGGTCTCGCAGCTTTTCGGCGCCAAGCGCCTGAACGACATGAAAACGGCCGTCTATACGACACTGATTGCGACCGGTGTGCTGTGTCTGCTGCTCATGGGAGGCGGACTGCTGTTTTCGTCGGATCTGCTGAGTCTGATCCATACGCCGGAGAACATCATGGCGGATTCTCAGCGCTATCTCGATATCTATATCTGGGGAATTCCATTCGTATTTTTCTATAATATCGCAACGGGCATTTTCGCGGCAATCGGCGATTCCAAGACACCGTTCTATTTTCTCGCGGCATCATCCATTGCGAATATCGGCGCAGATATTCTGTTTGTGACGGCGTTTCATATGGGCGTATCAGGTGTCGCATGGGCGACCTTTATCTGTCAGGGCATCAGCTGCCTGTTGGCAATGGCGGTCGTGCTTCGGCGTCTTCAGGGGATCAGCACGGTCGGCTATACACCGCTGTTCTCGCTGCATCTGCTCCGCCGGATCGCAGTCATCGCGATTCCGAGCATTTTGCAGCAGAGCTTTATTTCGATTGGAAATATCATGATTCAGGGTATCATCAACGATTTCGGCTCTGCCGTAACAGCCGGATATGCAGCTGCGGTTAAGCTCAATAATCTGGTTATCACTTCGCTGACGACACTCGGCAACGGCGTTTCCAATTTCACCGCGCAGAATCTCGGCGCTGGCAAGCTCAGCCGCATCCGCGAAGGATTCCGCGCCGGTGTGCAGCTTGTGTGGATCGTCTGCGTGCCGGCGGCGGTGCTGTATTTTTTCGCAGGACGCTGGCTGGTCTATGTCTTTCTGGATCATCCGACCGGCACGGCAATGGATGTCGGCATCCGTTTTTTGCAGATCGTCTCGCCGTTCTTCTTTGTGGTATCCGTGAAGCTTGTCTCGGACGGAGTATTGCGGGGCGCGGGACGGATGCAGACCTTCATGATCGCGACCTTCACCGACCTGATCCTGCGCGTGGTGTTAGCAAAGCTGCTCTCGGCGTATTTCGGTACGACGGGTATCTGGGCGGCATGGCCGATCGGCTGGACGGTCTCAATGATCCTCTCGGTGTTCTTCAGCCGCGGTGGGGATATGCGAAGTTACGGTAAGGAGAGCAGGTAAAGCATGGCAGACTTGCGATGCGGATCATGATAAAAGAAAAAACAGCGTCTCTTATCAGAAAGGAGACGCTGTTCGTTTATATGCAGTATTGATCGTCGGCTTCGCTGCTGCGGTCGAGGATATCCTGGATCGTGATGCTGTCAAGATAATCGGAGACGGCCTTATTGAGTCCTTCCCAGATATAGAGCGTTACGCAGAATCCTGCACGCGGGCAGTCGTTATATTCCTGATCGAGACAGGAGACCGGCGCAAGGCTGCCCTCTGTTGCGCGCAGCACATCACCGACTGTGCATTCCGAAGCAGGCTTAGCGAGCATATAGCCGCCCTTGTTGCCGCGGTTCGTTCGCAGGATGCCGCTTTTATTGAGCATCGGTACGATCTGCTCCAGATATTTTTTTGAAATATTCTGGCGATCGGAGATCTCCTTGAGCGACATATAGCCGTTTTCCTGATGCCGAGCCAGCTCAAACAGCATCCGAAGGGCATATCTGCCTTTGGTTGAAATTTTCATGTGGTGCACCCCTTTGCTGTAAATTATTACTGTTACATTTATTATAACATATTCCGTACGCTTTTGCAAGGAAAACAGGCTCGGCATTCTACCGTTTTTTCGGGTGGAATAAAGGCTCAGTTTACGCGAATCATACAAAATTCCTATGCAAACAAGGGAATGCAGGGGTATATGGTCAGTGAAATACGCAGGGTGTGCAGTATGTCATGATTCATTTGACTATGGCACAGCGCTATAGCGTATACTGAGAGCACGGAAAGGCGAGATCAGGCAGCCGAATACTGAAATTTTATTTTATCCATTGCACTTTTGGGGATAATATGTTATAATATGTAAAAAGGAAAGGGGGAAGTTGTTCTATGGGACTGCTTTCTAAACTGTTCGGCTCGGATGAAGCCGCACAAAATGCGCTTGAAAAGGTTAAGGCTATGTTCGAGACCAACGATAACGGATCAGGCACGGAGATCTCTGCGCCGCAGGACAGCGCAGACAATTACAGCAAGCGTATGCCGAATGAACCGAACCAGTTCAATTTCGGCGGGACGTATACAGAGTATTTTGAAAGTATTCTTCGCGAGGATTTTCGGCAGTTCACCTTTACAACCGAGACTGTCCGCGAAGGAACCGGCACAGTGCTGACGCTCTTTGAAAACGGCAGAAAGATGCTGGTCATCGAGCTGATGTCGGAGCGATGCAGCAGCAGGAAGCTCCGAAGCAATTGCCAGGCGGAGGGCACGCCCTATCTGCGTTTCTACTATGACCATTTGGGCTGGTGGAATGTGCGCAGCTATGTTGTCGGCCGCATTCGCTCTGCACTGCAAACGCTCTGATTTGCAGGCGATCCAAATTTGAAAAAAACAGAAAGAGAACGCACAGCGCCTGCGGTGGGCCAGGCACGGATCTTCCTATGCGCTTCGCAGGCAGCCGATCCGTGTACGGTCCGGTACATCCTTGAATTTCAAGGATTTAACGGTTTCTCTTTCTGTTTTTTTATTGATGTATCAATGAAATTTTGAAGAATAGATGCGCGTTTTTTTGTCGTGAGACAAGGCATCCCGAATGTAGTATTACGGCAAAAAGACAAGCAAATAAGCGCAGGAAATGGTTTGTTCTCAATATTGCCTGAAAGGAACTGCATTATGCATATTTCAACAAAATCAGCAGTCGCTCTGACCGCGCTTTTCTTGACGAAGAAATGGTCTCTGTCCAGAATGCTGAAAGCTGAGGCGCATCATGTTTTCTTTGCTTGATCAGCTCTTCCAGCCGGAATCCTGGGAGCGCTTTTATCAATACAAAACCGAACGGCATTGCTCGCGTGAGACACAAAAACAGCTTCGCGCATGGATCGACCGTGCAGGCTGGACGGCAGTCCGTGCGAATATGCAGGCTGGAAAGCCGTTTCCGCTTCCGCGCAGATCGGTCATAAGCAAGGTCAGCGCACAGAAAAAGCGTGTGGTCTACACCTATCCGCAGGATGAGAATATTGTTCTGAAGCTGCTGACACATTTGCTTCTGCGTAAATATGACCGGTTGTTCTGTCCAGAGCTTTATTCCTTCCGGCCGGGGCGTACGGCCAAGGATGCGATCCGCCGTCTGCATTATCTCCATACGGAGCGGATGTATTCCTATAAGGTCGATATCAGCAATTATTTTAACTCTGTTCCGGTCGAACTGCTGCTGGATGATCTTGAAACAATCACCGCAGAGGATCCGGCGCTTTATCGGTTTCTTCGTGAATTGCTGGCTGAGCCCTGTGCATTGGAAAATGGTACGCCCGTCGCTGAGCAGAAAGGCATTATGGCCGGAACACCGCTCTCCGCGTTTTATGCAAATCTATTTCTGCGGGAACTGGATGCATATTTCCATGATCGCCGCATCCCATACGCACGGTATTCCGATGATATCATCGTCTTTGGTGATACGCCGGAGCAGACCGCTGCATATGCGGAAATTATCCGCAGTTTTCTCGCAAAGCATCGGCTGAATGTCAATCCGGCAAAGGAATGCTTTCAGTCACCGGCGGAGGGATGGTGCTTTCTGGGATTCACCGTCTGCGGCGATACGGTCGATATCGCGCCGGTATCCGTCCGGAAACTGAAAGCAAAAATGCGCCGGAAAACACGCGCTCTGGACCGCTGGGCAAAACGGAATCAGATTCCCGGCGAAAAGGCTGCAGCTGCATTTATCCGCATTTTCAACCGCAAGCTATTTGAACAGCCGGAGGATCAGGATCATATACTCTCATGGAGCCTGTGGTATTTTCCGGTCATCAATACGGTCGAGAGCCTGCGGGAAATCGACCGCTATGCGCAGGACTGCCTGCGGTTTCTCATCAGCGGCTGCCGGACAAAGGCACGCTTCAATGTCCGGTATGCAGATCTGAAACAGTTGGGATACCGCAGCCTTGTGCATGAATACTATGCACCGTTCGGATACGACCTGTAAGTGATACGCCGGGAAAAAGAATACAGCGCAAGAAATACCATCAGAATGGAAGGTATGTCCCCCAAGTCCCGCTGGCGAATTAGCCAGGGGGCTTGGGGGACAGAAAAGCGATGCTCTCAATGTTGGAGAGCATCGCTCTTTTTCAAGCTATCCGATAGCATAATCTATATCAGCAGCGGCCGCAGACGGCCGTCTCCTGCATATCCGGATCACTGGTCTGATGACTTCTTATGATGCATTAAAGGCTGCGATGGCCGCATAGCACATATAAACATCAATCTTGCTGACGACCTCCAGCGGCGCGTGCATCGAAAGCACCGGTACGCCGAGATCAACGGTATCAATATTCAGATTTGCGAGATAGGCCGCGACCGTTCCGCCGCCGCCGAGATCAACCTTTCCAAGCTCACCGGTCTGCCAGATCACACCTGCATTGTCAAACAGCGTGCGCATCTTTCCGATGAATTCCGCAGATGCATCCGAGGAACCGCTCTTTCCGCGGGCACCGGTGAATTTCATCATGCAGACGCCGTAGTTCAGATATGCACAGTTCCGGCGGTCGTTGACATCGGCGAAGGTCGGATCAAATGCAGCCGTGACATCCGCAGAAAGGCACTGGGACTTTGCAAAGACCGTATGCGCCTCAGTGCCGAAGGCAGCTGCAAGATCCTTCATGAAGTGATAGAAATATGCTGATTGCAGGCCAGTATTGCCTTCGCTGCCGATTTCCTCTTTGTCGGTCAGGATTACGACGGCAGTATGCTGTGGATGCTCCGTATCGAGCAGTGCAGCCAGTGCCGGATAAGCGCAGACACGGTCATCATGGCCGTAGCCGCCGATCATGCTGCGGTCAAAGCCGAGGTCACGCGATTTGCCAGCCGGAACGATCTCCAGCTCCGCAGAAAGGAAATCCGCTTCTGTGATGCCGTATTTTTCATTGAGGATCTGCATGATGCGCAGTTTGACGAGATCACTGCCCTCATCGCAGCGGAACGGCCGTGAACCAATCAGCAGATTCAGCTCCTCACCCTTGATGCCCTGACCGAGCGTGCGCGTCGACTGTTCCTGTGCCAGATGCGGCAGAAGATCGGTCACGCAGAAGATCGGATCCGTCGGATCCTCGCCGACGCAGACCGTCACGGTGCTGCCGTCTTTTTTTGCGATGACACCGTGCAGCGCCAGCGGCAGGACTGTCCACTGATATTTCTTGATGCCGCCGTAATAATGCGTTTTGAACAGTGCAAGCTCATTATCCTCGTAAAGCGGCACCTGCTTGAGATCCAGGCGGGGCGAGTCGATATGTGCTGCGGAAAGACGAATGCCGTCCTCCAGCGGATCGGTTCCGATGACCGCAGCGACAATCGCCTTGCCGCGGTTGCAGGTGTAGATCTTATCACCGGCTTTGAGTGCATCACCGCGCTGCCATTTCCGGAAGCCTTTTGCTTCCAGCAGAGCCGCAGCTGCAGCTGCGCCTTCGCGCTCGGTCTTGCTCTGATCGAGGAATTGCTTATAGCTTTCGCAGAATGCATCGCACTTTGCGATATCCTCTTCACTGAGCAGCAGACCTGCATTTTTCTTCTGCATCAGCAGCGATTCCTTCAGTTCTTTCAGCTTATCCTTTGTTTCCATTACGGGTACCTCCTTGTGAATGGCTTTATTTGTTGAAAATAGCTCTGCACATTTGCGCAGACATTGTGCCGTTTCGGATACCGCCTGCCGGAGCAGCGCGGCATCACCGTTGTTTTCGATGACCGCATCCGAATGCGTCCGAAAGAAAGACTCCGGATACTGTGCATTCATGCGGCGGAGCGCCTGTTCCTCGGTCAGACCGTCACGCTTTGTAATGCGCGATTTCCGGAGCTCCGCATCAGCAACCACCGAAACAATCGCATGACAGCTGCGGAAAATACCGCTCTCGAACAGTGTCGGTGCATCGAGAAGGATCAGGCGATTTCCGGCAGCAGCGAGTGCAGCGGCTTCCTGTCGGATCAGCCGCGTGATATAGGGATAGATCACGGCTTCATACCGTGCCCTGGCATTTTCATCGGTGAAGATCAGTGCGGCAGTCGCAGCGCGGTCGAGCGTGCCGTCCGGCTGCATGATCTGCTGGCCGAAGATTCGTGACAGCGCATTCAGGCAGGGCGAACCGGGCTGCACGGCCGCCCGCGCAACAGTATCCGCATTGATGGCGGCAAAGCCTTCATTTTGCAAGAGCGTACTGACTGTTGTTTTTCCGGCGCCGGTCTGACCGGTCAGGCCGATAAGAAAGATCTCAGGATGCATCCGGTTTTCACCTCCTGCTTGCAGATGCGTTAACCATATTATAACATATGATCCGCCATTTTGCAAGTGGATGCATGATACTTGTATCCATGGATACCGCCAGGCCGTCAGGCGGATTTTATGGTTTGCGGTCATAAAGGCACGCCCGTCAAATATTCTTTTGACGGGCGTAACATGATAGATTCGATTGTCTTGCTGTAATGGGGGCATAGTATTGTGATGAAAAAAATGGATGCAGCCAAATATCATGATCGGCCTTACTACCTGATCTCACATCGTGACCGGTCTCGGACCAGTCAGAATTTTCTGCGCTTCAGGAGTATGATTCCCGTGATGATCGTAAGGACAGCCGTGATGAGAACGGCATATACCCAGCTGCTCCGGAAGGGCAGTGTGTCGGTATTGATGCCGTAAAACGCGAACATGATATTCGGGATCTCGATGATAACGGTGATAATGGTCAGGCGCCACATAACGGAGTTCTGATTGTTGGCGATGACATAGGAAAAGGCATCCATCATCGCGGAGATAACGCCGCTGTAGATTGTTGCCATCTCGACCGCCTGCCGGAATTCGATTCCGACATCGTCCATGAGATCCTCGTCCTCCGGATAGAGCTTGAGTGCCCTGCCGCGCTGAATCTTTTCGATCGTCACAAGATTCGCCTTCAGCGATGTTGTGAAATAGACGAGCGATTTTTCAAGTCCCATAAGCTGCACGATCTCCTGATTCTTCATCGCGCCGCTGAGCTTCTGCTCCATGGAATAGGAAATCTTGTCGATCTGCTTGAGGTAATAGACAAAGCCTGCGGAGATCTGCATGAGTACCTGTAAAATGAACCGCGTCCGGAACTGTGTCTGGATATTGGAGATGCGGCCGTCTGCCATAGCGCCCAGTACTTGATTGCGCCGGAGCGAAATGGTAAAGATATAGTTTTCTGTGTTAATGATACCGAGCGGAACGGTGTAAAACTGGAAGGTATCGCTTGACTCCAGTTTCTCTGCAACCGCGGTATCGACGATGATGAGCGTCTGGCCGTCCTCCCGCTCAATGCGCGAGGATTCCTCCTCATCGAGACAGGAGCGGACAAAGCCGGTATCCAGCCCGAATTCTTCTGTCAGGATCTGTATTTCATCCTGTGTCGGCTCATAGACGGAGATCCAGCAGCCTGGCTCAGCCGTATCGGTTTGCTTCAGCTTTCCGTCTACGGATTTATAAATATGTATCATAGGCGTTCGCCTCCCGTTTATCATAGATTTGTTACAACTGACGGGAAAAGTTGCAATTAGGTGACATTGCGTTCTCAATCCGGGTGCAATCCTGTGACAGATTGCATTTTGATGTTGATTTTTTCGCCGGTATCATGTATACTTGCATCAAGGGAAACGAAACCGGCGCAGCGTGTCAGGCGCAGCAAAGGGATCGCGGATCTTGTGGAAATGTTTTTCTGGCGAATGTATCTCCAATCCATTGTTGCAACCTTCAAGAATTTGGCTCTGCCGCTTCCATCGGCAGGGCCGCTTTTTTTACCGTGCAAAAAAGCCGCGGATGGTTTCAGCGGAGGCTTTGGCAGTTCCCTGAATCATTTCCTCAGAGCCGCCGCCCTTTCCGCCGATTGCCGCATTAAACTCCTTTGCCCATGCGCGCAGCTTCACTGAGCGGCTGCCGATAATATAGCGGTAGCCGTCCGTATCATTGCCCTGAAATGCCGCGCAGACACCGCCTGCCAGATCGACGCCGGCATTGACAAGGGCGCGCAGACTGCTGTTATCCAGCATATCTTCAAAGATCACAAGGTCGCCGTCTGTTTTCTGCAGCGCGGCAATTTTCATGCCCAGCAGGGCGTGGCGCAGCTTTGCAGTCTCTTCACGCTCGGCCTGTCCCTGTTTCATCAGACGCTCGACCGCATCCGCCGTTTCGAGCTGCTTGCAGGAGAGCAGATTTGAGATGCGCACTGTCTGCGTCAGGCGCTTGTGATAATCGGCAACTGCATCCAGACCGCAGAGCATCCGGATTCGGACGCCGCCCTTCCAGTTTTCGCAGGAAAGGATCTTAATGCCGCCGACCGCGCCGGTCGTGCTGACATGCGGTGCACAGCAGGCGCAGACATCCCAGCCCTCGATCGTCACGATGCGGATATTTTCGGTCAGGTCGAGCTTGGAGCGATAATCCATCGCCGCGCATTCCTCCGGAGACGGATAAGAGACCGTGACCGGCACATCCTGCCCGATGACACGGTTCGCGATATACTCAACAAATTCCAGCTCTGCCGCATTCAGTACTCCGCTGAAATCAACGGTTACGCCGTCTGTACCGAGGTGGAAGCCCACATTGACATAGCCGAACTGCGTATGCACGATGCCGGAGATCAGATGCTCACCGGTATGGTTCTGCATCTTGCGAAAGCGCTCCTCCCAGTTCAGCTCACCGCGGACTTCTGCACCGGCAGGCAGCGGCACATCCGTGAAATGCACGATCTCGCCGCTGGTTTCTTGTACATCGGATACGACCGCATTTCCGAGAGTGCCGCGATCGGCTGTCTGACCGCCGCCCTCCGGGAAAAATGCGGTACGGTCAAGAATTACGCCGAATGCTGCGCCGTCGCTGCGTTTTTTTGCATCCGCCAGCGGCTCACAGGACAATACCTTTGCGGTAAAGCTGCGCAGATAGGCGTCATTTTCATATATCTTTTCTGTCTGCATGGTCTTGCTCCTTTGGTTCGGAATCGCTCGGCCGGATCATTTCACGCCAATGCTGGGAAGTCCGGTTTCGCTTTCATTTATAGTATATCACAATTTCGGCGCTCCGTCAATCCTAATGTGAAAGTTGTGTGAGAAGTTATATAATCCCATTGACAAATTCTATAATCTGAGTATAATGTTATTAGACGATAAGAAAGGGGGCAAAGGATGAAAAAGGCAGTTTACAGTCTGGTGCTGTCTGAGGATGTTGTTGATGCTGTTGACAGGATGGCTTATGCCCGCGGAACGAGCCGTTCCAACCTCATCAATCAGATTCTCGCCGAGGCTGTCGGCTATGTCACGCCGGAGCGCAGAATGGCGGAGATCCTTGACACGCTCGCACAGCAGATGACCGGACTCTATCAGCTCCAGGAGCAGGCGACGGACGGAATGCTGACGATCCGCAGTCCGCTGCGCTACCGATATAAACCGACAATTCGCTATCGCGTGGAGCTTTATCGTCAGCCGGAGCAGGCGCTCGGCGTGCTGCACGCATCCTTCCGGACGCAAAGCCGCTCACTGATTGAAGACGCAGAGCGGTTCTTCCGGATATGGGCAGAATGTGAATGCGTCGCCGGACATTGTTCGCCGGAGGATTACAAGATCGCGGACGGCTGCTGGGACAGGCGTTTCCGGATCCTCGCCGGTACGGATACCGCATCTGATAAACTCGGCGCGGCAATCGGGCAGTATATCAAGCGCGTTGATGCGGCGCTGAAAGCCTATTTCGCAGCACTGCCCGATCAGATTGCTGCGAGAGAAGCAGCTGAAAAATACTTTGTGACATAGTCAAGAAATACAGAAAGTCTGACAGAATTATCTGATGCGGCAGATCAAAGCGATGATTGCCGTATTCGGCGTGAAGCAGCAATCGGAAAATGCCGTGATCGAATATCAGAATCAGAGAAGCGGCATCATTTCTATCCGAACGAAGGAGGCATTTCTATGAACGCGAACAAGATGACACAGAAATCCATTGAGGCTGTGCAGAATGCGCAGTCGCTATGCATCGGCTATCAGAACAATGCGATCGAGCCGGTGCATATTCTCACCGCGCTGCTGCAGCAGGCAGACGGTTTGATCCCGCAGCTCATGCAGCGCATCGGCATTGACGCAGATGCCTTTGCCAAAGGCGCTGAAAAGGAGGTCGCTGCACTTCCCCATGTGACCGGCTCCGGCAGACAGGCCGGTACGGTCTATGTTTCCAATGCGGCGGAGCAGGTCATCTCACAGGCAGAGCAGACTGCAAAGCAGATGCAGGATGAATATGTCTCGGTCGAGCATCTGTTCCTCGCGTTGCTGCACTCGCAGGAATATAATGTCAAAAAGCTGTTTCAGCAATTCTCAGTCAATGAACCGAAGGTGCTGAGTGCGCTCAAAGATATTCGCGGCAATGCGCGTGTCACAAATGAAACGCCCGAAGCAACCTATGATGTCCTGAAAAAATACGGTCAGGATCTCACAGAGCGTGCCAAGAAGCATCAGCTGGATCCGGTCATCGGCAGAGATGCAGAGATCCGCAATGTTATCCGCATCCTCTCACGCAAGACGAAAAACAATCCCGTGCTGATCGGTGAACCGGGTGTCGGCAAGACCGCGATTGCAGAGGGGCTTGCACAGCGAATCGCCCGCGGCGATGTACCGGAATCTCTGCGTGACCGCACAATTTTCTCGCTTGATCTCGGCGCACTGGTTGCCGGTGCGAAGTATCGCGGTGAATTTGAGGAGCGTCTCAAGGCCGTTTTGCAGGAGGTCAAGAAATCTGAAGGGCGGATCCTGCTGTTCATTGATGAGCTGCATACGATCGTCGGCGCCGGCAAGACCGACGGCGCGATGGACGCAGGCAATCTGCTCAAGCCGATGCTTGCACGCGGTGAGCTGCACTGCATCGGTGCGACGACACTCGACGAATATCGCAAATATATCGAGAAAGATGCCGCACTGGAACGCCGTTTTCAGCCGGTGCAGGTTGGCGAACCGACCGTCGAGGATACGATCTCCATTCTCAGAGGTCTGAAGGAGCGTTACGAAGTCTATCACGGTGTCAAGATCCACGATACGGCGCTGATTGCGGCGGCAACGCTCTCGAACCGCTATATTTCCGACCGTTTTCTGCCGGATAAGGCGATCGACCTCGTGGACGAGGCTTGCGCGATGATCCGCACAGAGATGGATTCCATGCCGACTGAAATGGATGAGATCGCCAGAAAGATCATGCAGCTGGAGATTGAAGAAGCCGCATTGAAAAAGGAAACCGATTCTGTCTCGGCGGCGCATCTGGCCGATCTGCAAAAGGAGCTGGCTGATCAGCGCGACCGCTTTGCGCAGATGAAGGCACAGTGGGAGAACGAAAAGGGCGGTATCAGCCGCGTGCAGGATCTCCGTGCGCAGATGGAACAGCTCAAGGCTGAGATCGAGAACGCCGAGCGGCAGTATGATCTCAACAAGGCCGCTGAGCTGAAATACGGAAAGCTGCCGGAGCTGCAAAAGAAACTCGAAAGCGCGGAGAATTCCGCACAGAACAGCTCCGATGCCCGCCTGCTGCGTGATGCCGTCACAGAAGATGAGATCGCGCGGATCGTTGCCCGCTGGACGGGGATTCCTGTCACAAAGCTTATGGAGGGCGACCGTGAAAAGCTGCTGCATCTGGATGATACGCTGCACCGCCGCGTGATCGGTCAGGATGAAGCAGTCGAAAAGGTCAGTGAAGCAATCCTGCGTTCGCGTGCAGGCATTCAGGATCCGAACCGGCCGATTGGATCCTTCCTGTTCCTCGGTCCGACTGGTGTCGGAAAGACTGAGCTTGCAAAGACACTCGCAGAGGCGCTGTTCGATGACGAGCGCAACCTCATCCGCATTGATATGTCCGAATATATGGAGAAATTCAGCGTCAGCCGCCTGATCGGAGCGCCTCCCGGATATGTCGGCTATGAGGAGGGCGGTCAGCTGACGGAAGCAGTTCGCAGAAAGCCTTACAGCGTGATCCTGCTCGATGAAATTGAAAAAGCGCATCCGGATGTATTCAATCTGCTGCTGCAGGTGCTGGACGACGGCCGGATCACCGATTCACAGGGCAGAACCGTTGATTTCAAAAATACCATTCTCATCCTGACCTCGAATCTCGGCGCGGATGCGCTGCTCGAGGGCATTCAGCCTGACGGCACGATCTCCGAGACAGCGAAGAAGCAGACCGAAGCACTGCTGCATCAGCGGTTCCGTCCGGAATTTCTCAACCGTCTGGACGAGATCATTCTCTACAAGCCTCTGACCAAGCAGGAGATTGGCGGGATTGTTGATCTGCTTATTGCGAATCTGCAAAAGCGGCTCGCGGATCAGCAGCTGAATGTCACGCTGACCGCTGCGGCGAAGGACGCCGTTATCGAACAGGGTTATGATCCGAATTTCGGTGCGCGTCCGCTCAAGCGTCTGATCCAGAGGAAGATCGAAACGCTCCTAGCGAAGAAGCTGCTCAGCAGCCTGTTCCCGCAGGGCAGCACCGTGACCGTCGATTTCCGTGACGGCGCATTCGTCTGCGAATAATCAGGACAACACTGCATATAGTCCGCCTGACGGCTTGCCGGCATATCTGCTCCGTGCGGTATTGCCTCAAATAAACCGTATTTTTCTCAAAATGATGCCCCTGAGCGCTTTGAAACGCTCAGGGGCATTGTGTGTTATTCAGGCGCAGTACTGCCGCCATTCCGGAAGCAGCGCTTATTCCGCTTTTTCGTAGGCGAGCTTTGCTTCATCGAGCGCTGCGGTCAGATCATCGTATGCATTCTTCGATGCGCTTTCATCTGTGATGCGAACGGTGATACTCTCGCCGAACTTTTGCAGTTCATCTGTCAGCGCGGTCAGCTCGATCGTATTATTCTGATACAGATACTCATTGCCCTTGACGGTTACCTCAACATAGGTCTTTTCCTCAACGGTCGTTTCCGCTGCGGAGGATGCTTCTTCGGAGGAATCCTCAGAAGATTCCTCAGTGGATTCCTCAACCGATGATTCCTGTACGGATGATTCTGATGCTGATTCTTCAACGACAGAACTGCCGCTGCCGGAATTCTGACCGAACATACCGAAGCCGTTGCCAAAGCCCAGCCCCTTGCCGTTCATGAAAATCAGTCCGGCGATCAGTGCGCCGAGGACGCCGACACCAGCGACAGCAGGTGCCTTGCTCTTTTTTTGCTTCGATGCCATAATGATTCTACCTTTCATTTTGAGAGATCGGTCTCTGAGATATAGATATGCGGAAACGCCTCCCGCACCTGTTCGAGGATTTGTCTGACATCCTGATAGGCCTGATTTGTGCCGTCCTCATCGGCATCATAGATCAGCTCGCAGAGAATGATGTCATCTTTTTGATACTCCGCTTTCCGCAGTGCCGCAGTCAGCAGGGAGAGATCCTCTGCGGAATGCAGCTCTGCAAGGGGATCCCGCGCATTGCCGCGGCGGACACGGAGCGTCCAGCTTTTGCCGTTCATCGTGAGCAGCAGCTTGATGTTTCGCCCGGCAGCATAGTCCTCGACCGCCTGTTCGAGCAAGGCGCCGTTTTCGTTTGCTTCCGCCAGTACACGGCGTTCAAATTCCGCCTGCTGCATCAGCTGCCTGGCTTCCTCCATATGCTGTGCAGCAGCAGTCTGTGCGGCAGCAGCATCTGCCCGTTCGCGTTCGGCCTTTTGCTGCGCTTCCGCAGCGCCCATATGACTGAACAATATGAAATAAAACAGGATGATAAGCGTCACATCGAGCAGCGGGGTGAAATCGAGAATGATCTCGCGGATCCGTTTCATTTCAGATTCCTCTTGGACTTTCCGTCCGGCTGCGGCTGCTGTTCGAGCAGCGGCTCCATGAACGGTGCCAGCACGGCATTGACGACCTTGAAAATGACTGCGAAGATGATGCCCCATGCCGTTGAGGTCAGTGCATCAAAGAAGCGGAGCTGTGCACCGGCAAGATCGTTGGTAAAATCCATGCTCAGCAATGCCTTGACCGTTCCGAACATACCGAGCAGCGGAAAGATCGAGATACCGGTCTGGAATACTTCAAAGAGTATGCGCATGATTGTATCTTTTTTTGTGTTCGCAAGCGGCTGTTTACTGCTTATACGAATGAACAGGATAATACAGAAAACCACCATGAAGATCGCCCAGATAAGGATATAGGTATTCTCTGCGGCGATGCTGTCCATGAGCTTCTGCCAGAACCCGTTTTCCACAGCGACACCTCCCGTCAAGATTCGACATAACCATATTATACACCGAACATTGTTTTCTGTCAAGAAAAACAATACACCCGCCTGAAATCTTATCGGGCGGGTGTTCGGATTCAATATTTCTATTGCTTCACAGCAGCCGTTTGTGTCACGATATACACGACAGAAGTTCAAATAATGCTCAGCAGCTTCTGCTCGACACGCAGCGTCACCAGAAGGAAGTATGCATCATCGGCAGCTGACAGCGTGCTTTCATCAATTGCATCGATTTTTTTGGACCACTCTTCAAGATTGGATGTCATCGTCAAAAGGTCGTTCAGCATTGCCATCATGTCCCCTTCGCCGGAATTGTATTTCTTCATGAATGCGATGTAGTCGTCATAGAACGCTTCGTAAGCATCCATTGTCTTCTTGAATTCCGGTGTGACAAGCGAATAGTTGCCTTCTTTGATCATTTGCTGAATTTTCGCGGCCGTGGGTTCCGGAGCAGAAGTTTCGATCGGCTCTGTTTCTTCCGGTTCGGGTTTCGTTTCCGTCAGATCGGTTTTCGGCGCTTCTGTTTTGGCAGGAACAGTCGCTGTAGTCTGAGGCTTTGTCTCTTTCTGTTTATCCGGTACTGTTGTAACCACAGCGGCAGGTACCTCCGGCGGATTCTCTTCCAGCTGCTTGTTTTGTATCTGAGCGGAGATCATCAGAACCAGAAAAATGAGCCATCCTGCCGCGATGATTCCGTATTTTACTTTGGGATTCATGTCCTTTTTTCGGAGCATCAGAATCGTGAGCGGAACCGGGAAGCAGAAGAGCCAGCCGAGAATCCAGAGCAGCGTATGTTTTTTCTTCGGCGGTTCCGGCTGCGGTACAGGCGGAGCTGCGAAAAATCCTGCGCGGTCATTGCTGTGATTTGCCTGATAATTCTGAATCGCATTCACCGTGATGACCGGCTGTTGACAATATTGGCAGACGGTATATTCCTGCGACGGATTCACCGGAAACTCACCGCCGCAATTCGGACATTTGGCAGGTAGTAATACCCCTTGCGGATTGATTGGTTCGTTCATAATGATAACCTCCTTATTTTGTGTTCGGGACTTTGCTGTTATCAGTATAGCACACAAAAAAAGAAGGTTATAAAAATGGATTCGCAGGCTTTTATGCGTCTGCTTTTTCTCTGATTTCAGGCGAAACTTCACGAAAAACGCCCTGTTCCCTGTACGCTTCATTGATGCGGTCAATCTCTGCGATCAGCATACGGCACTTTGCCCAGTCATATTGTGCAGCGTAAACATCCAGCAGACAGTTGAGAAGTTCTGCCTGCTTGTCGATATACGGCAGAAGGCAAGGATTCTTTTGACAAATCTCAACGGCTTCCTCCAGTTTGCCGGCCGCCGCCTGCATATCATCATGATAAAACAGCATATTTGCCGTTGGGATATAAATAATGTCAATGAGCTCCAAAGCAGTCGGAAATACCCGACAAGCAATCTCTGCGGCCTGCTTTGTATAGACTTCGGTTTGTTCACGGTCATGCTCAGCAAGCGTGAAATACCAGGCTGTGACCATGCAGAAATAGCAGCGGTTTTCGCAGTTCTCCGGCTCGCTTTGTTCGATCAGATCATGCGCTTTCAGCAGCAGATCACTGGCATAATCTGTATATTCCTGATACATACTGCGAATCAGAATACTTGCAAGCGAAAGACAGTATTTTGCAAGATAATGCGCGTGTTCCGGTATTTCCGAGAGCTCCGCTTCCTGAATCGCATATTCAGCAATTTCGACCCGTCTCAGAAACTGTGCAGCTTCCTCTGCGTTCTGCGGCACATAGTTTCCGGCAGTCAGCGTGTCATGGCAGCATCCGAGCATATCATAATACATCGCACGGATGATGTGCCGCGGATGCTGCTCGCTGTACCGTTCCGCATCTCGTACAATCAAACGAATCTGCTCCGCATTCGCCATGCCGACATAGATGTCAATCATTTTCTGATGATATGTCATGACGGATATATCATCCGCCGTCCACGCCCAGTTCCGCACCGTTTCCGCAATGACCGGATGTACGCGGATTATGTTGCCTGAATAAATCCAGCCCTCGGCGGAAAGCTGCGGCAGATTGCTCAGATTGGGCTTTACAATGTCCCGAATCAGATCTGATTCCAGACCGCGCACATTCAGCAGCGACAGCACTTGCAGCGTGAGTCTGGATTCACCGGATAATCCGCTTGCAGCAAACAGCGCTGTGATAATGCCCGACAGCGTATCGTAAACTTCTTCACCATCCTTGTAGTTACCAATCTTTGCATCTGAAAAATGCGAAAAGCCGTGCTTTTGAATCAGTTCCAGCGCTGTTCGGATACTGAGCCTGCCTGCTGCCATCTGACGTGCAATCAATTCGATCACAAGCGTATGCCCCTGCACCAGTGCAATGATCTCTGCAAAGCAAAGCCGTTCATCCTTTGTGACAGGACGTTCCAGATTTAGCGCAATCAAACGGAACAGTTCAGCATCATTCGTAATCGCGCCGACTTCGAGAAACGCAAAGCTGTTTTTCGGCGGCTGACTCCGCGTGACGATAACCGTATCATATCCGCAGTCGATTACGCGGCTCATTTCCTTTGTGACCGTTCCGCTGAAATTATCCAGTACAAACAGCACGCGTTTTTCAACGCAGATATTGCGCAAATATGCCAGCTTGCGCAAAAAATAGTCGTCCGCACTTTCGCTGCCGGAACGGCTGATTGTGCTGATTTGCAGCTGCATATCATCACAGAATGTGCGCCTGAAATCTCCGTCAAATTCCAGATATACGATTACATCATAATCCGGTTGGCTTCGGATAATATAATTACGTATCAGCGTGCTTTTCCCGATTCCGCCGATACCTGTCAGATACAGCACGCGGTTATCTTGCAAACACTCCGCGATCGCTTTCACCTCCGTATCTCTGCCGACAAAATGTGGCGATACCGCGGGCAGCTTCGGGATGACATAATCCTTTTTGTTCAGTTCCTCGCACAGCAATTTGAGCAGCTTTTCTGCATCTGCCATATTTTGAAACCGGTTCGATGCTGCAGAACGGATCGTGCTGCGGAACAGCCTTGTGAACAGCGCCTGCACATCCGGTCTGTCAGTATATTTGCGGTATTCGCGTTTGACCTCATTGAACGGATATTTTGAAAATCCGCGGTGTTCCTGCTCTGTGGAATGCCGCTCGAACAGCAGATAAAATACAATTTCACCGAGCGAATAAATATCCGCGGTCATGCCGATGGGACTAGTAGAATATGGATTCATTTGCTCCGGCGCTGCCCATTCTTTCGTATATGAAAACGAAGTGCTGTCATTGAGCTCGGCAATGCTGCGGATGCTGTCGAAGTCGATGAATTCCACTATCTGTGTAAGTGTGTCATCCGGCGCGTTCTGCAAAACAAATATGTTTTCTGGTTTCAGGTCGAGGCACAGAAAGCCTGCATTATGATAATATCCGACTGTCTTCGCTATCGTCTGACAGATCTCCATAGAATGCGGCAGCGAGAGACCCTTGAGCCGGTCGAGCGTTGTGCCGCCGAAGCAGGCAACATCAATATACGCCGTACCATTTGCTTCAAAAATATGGCTGACAGGCGGCGTCTGGTTGTTCAGCACCGACATTTGCCGTATCGCATTCTGCGTTCTGCCGGAGTCCAGAAACCGCGCTTTTCCGCGCGCAGAATCATCCGGATTCTGCGGCGCATATTCTTTCAGAATGCACTTGGCACTCAGGCCGCTATGCTGACATTCCGCAAGGTACGCAGCAGTATTCGCGCCTTTTCCGAGCATCTGCAACACCGTGTATGTACGTTCGTCAGTCTGTAATGTATCACCGATCTGCAGCATGGCATATGCCTCCTTTCATCCATATTATACAGGAGCCGCAGCGACGGATATAAAAATCAATTCCGCCCGTATTCGAGCACGGAATACAGCGTAACAATCGGCTCGTAGGAGTTCGCGCACCGGAGCAGCAGGCAGTCAAACGGATGCCGGACATAAAGCTGTGCGAACCCGCAGGACAGCAGAAGTGCATCCAGTTCGTCATAAAAGTCCATCAAATTTTGCGCGACAGTGTTTCTGTCTTCATTGTCCGCATCATCAAAGAAGTTATAAAAATGCAGCAGCATCAATGTCTTTCTCAAAAGTTCATAAGATGCCGTATCGCCGTTGATGATCCTGCCGAGCGTCACATCATTCGGCAGTGATTCCCGAAAACGCTTCGGGAGCTTATCAAGTGTTTCGTCCTTTTCGCGGCTTTGATACCGATAACCGAGCAGCTCCGCGATCGTCGCGCTGTTCAGACGGTCAGGCGAAAGAATCGTGTCTGGCTGAAACTTTTTGATATGCTCTTTGACCTGTTCGATCTCAGTATTGATTTTCTGCCGAGCAAGCTGGAATTGCTGCGCGTTGTCATAGCAATGCACAGACAAATATCGCAGGAACGCGGCATCATCATTCTGCTGCGTGATCGCTGCCATGATCTGTGCGGTCGCTGTATGTGCGTTATCCTGCGATACATAGCACCTGGCTTCTGCCAGCATCTTTGCCGCTGCTGCATACGGTTTCCTGTTGAATAAGCAATAGAAAAACACCGCATCTTCCTTTGCTTTCACATTGAAAGGCAGCGTGAGAAAATGCTTCTGGAAGAAGGCCGCCGTCTGCTGATGATCCATTTCCAGCGCATAGCAGAGCTCATAGTGATTCTGACGGCTCGTGACACCCGGCGTCTGTCCCTTGATCCATTCCTGCACCGTGCGCGGACAGGATTTACCGATTTTTGTTCTGTATCGCCGCTTGATTTCGGCAAGCATGATTTCCGTATCAGCGGCGGTACAGGCTGTACCGAGCTGCGTCAGCTTTTCAGCGAGTCCTACTAAAAAAAACGGATATGCATCCAATTCAAGTGCGCGGGCAATGCCGTCAGTTATCTCCCCGGCACTTTGCGGATTGATCGGCGCGCCGAAACAGGCCGCATCATATATGTGCTCTGTTTGCTCATTCCGCAGCACTTCAGAAAAAGAATCCCGATTCATCCAAATTGTCCTCCTTCGGTTGTTGTCATTGTCTTGCCGGATTTGCTTTCATTATAATTCGATTCCATGCGTTTGTCAACACATTATGTATTCTTTGAAAGAACCGGAGATAATATGAAAATGGAAATGTCAGCTGCTGAAACGGTCCCCCAGTATCGTATATTCTGTCAGCAAGGCGGTCTGTCATCAGGATAAAGCCGTGTCGCTTCGGTTCAGCAAAAAAATGATCGCGGGAAAAAGAGAGAATTGATTCCATTTCACCTTTTGCAGACAATCCCTCGTGATAATGTATTGATAATCATGCTGCAGTCTTGGTGAAAGTATGGAATACGCAATCATAAAGTGTGAAATCCGGCGGGCAGAAATGCAGCAATCTGCCGAAATTTTACAGATATATTATTTTTGAACAACTGATGTTGTATAATATCGGCAGAGCAGCAAGGGAGCCGATCCGCTGCTCCACCGTGAACGCATTGACGAAAGGAGTCACATCATGAAACTGCTGCACCTCGCCGATCTGCATCTTGGCAAACGCATTTCTGGATTCTCTTTGCAGGAGGATCAGGCCTGGATCCTCGACCGCATCCTTGAGATCATTGATGCAGAGAAGCCAGATGCGATCCTGATCGCAGGCGATATCTACGACAAGCTCACCCCGCCCGCTGAAGCCGTACAGCTGCTGGACAGCTTCCTCAATGCGCTCACGGCACGCCGGATCGAGACCTTTCTGATCGCCGGCAATCACGACTCTGCAGAGCGCATTGCGTTCGGCGGCCGGATCATGGACCGGAGCGGAATCCATTTTTCGGCTGTCTATGACGGCAGACCGCAAAGATTCACCCTGACCAATGCCCATGGCGAAGCAGATGTCTATCTGCTTCCTTACCTTCGGGCAGCGGAGGTGCGGCGATTCTTTCCGGATGCCGTCATCACGGATACAGCCGGAGCTGTCCGGACAGCAATTTCCGCGCTCCCGCTTGACCGAAGCCGCCGCAGCATCATTCTCTCGCATCAGTTCGTCATGGGCGGCGCGACCTGCGATTCCGAGCGCAATGCAGTCGGCGGAACAGACAGCGTTCCGCCGGAGGTCTATGCGGATTTCGATTATGCTGCACTCGGTCACCTGCATGGCCCGCAGCAGATCGGCAGCCCTGCCGTGCGGTACAGCGGCTCTCCGCTGAAGTATTCCTTTTCTGAGGCAACGCAGAAAAAGTCCGTGACTGTCTGCGAGCTGGGTGAAAAGGGAACAGCACCGGAGATTCGATGCATCCCGCTGACACCGCTCCGTGATATGCGCATCCTCACCGGCGATTTTGAGACGGTTATGCAGGATGCTTCGGAGGATTATCTGCATATCCGTCTGACGGACAGCAGCCGTATTCCAGATGCGATCAAGAAGCTGCGCACGAAATATCCGCAGATCATGAGTATTGAATACATCGCTGAAACAGAGCGCGCACCGCATCAGATTGCGGAGAAGACTGTCGAGTCCGTTCGTGAGGATCCGCTGGCCATGTTCGCGGGATTCTTCCGCGCTATGAACGGCAAGGAAATGTCTGGCTCACAGGCAGATACCATGCATGATCTCATCAATGAGATTTGGACAGAGGAGGGGAAAGCATGAGACCGCTGACACTGGAAATGCAGGCATTCGGCTCCTACGCCGGGTGCTGCAATATCGACTTCACTGCATTCGGAACCTCTGGGTTGTTCCTTGTGACCGGCGATACCGGCGCCGGCAAAACCACAATCTTCGATGCAATCACCTTTGCACTCTACGGCGACCTCAGCGGCGAGAACCGCAAGGCAAATATGATGCGCTCGAAATATGCCGCGGAGGATGCGGAGACCTATGTCCGACTGACCTTTGAATGCGGCGGCATGGTCTATATGATCCGTCGAAATCCGACCTATGAACGCAGAAAAAAGCGCGGAGACGGCATGACAACCGAGAATGCAAGCGCAGTTCTTACCATGCCGGACGGTGCGACTTATGACACCAAAGAGGCGAACGACCGCATTCAGAATGATATCATCAAGCTGACTGCCGATCAGTTCCGGCAGACGATGATGCTTGCGCAGGGTGAATTTCTTCGGCTGCTTCATGCAAAGGCTGATGATCGCGAAAAGCTGCTGCGGACACTCTTTGGAACGGAAAATTTCAATCTGCTCGAAAAGCGGCTCAAGGAAATGCGCGATCTGCTGAAACAGGATGTGGACAGGACACAAACCGCGATCCGGCAGTATGCGGAGGGCATTCGCTGCGAGGATGCGCCGGAAACAATGGCGAAGATCACCGAATATGCACAGGCGGGCAATACCCGGGATCTGCTTCTTGAGACGGAAGCACTGATCCGTGCTGATGAAGCAGCGCTGAAAGCTCTCTCCGGTCAGAAGGATAGCATCGACAGGCAGTATGAGGAAGCCGTTCGGCGGCTGGAGCGTATCCAGCAGGAGCGGGAGCAGCTTGGCAAGCTGCAAAGTGAGATCGCGAAACAGGAAAAAGAAACCGCCGCACAGCAGGCCCGACTGGAACAGCAGAATGCCGCGATCGAGCATCTGAAAGCCAATATAGCCCAAGCGGAGCAGGAACGCGATGCACTGAAGGATGCACCTGCCGCGTTTGAAAAATGCCGAGCTGCAGAGCAGGCTGCCGCACAGGTATGCATGGAGGCAAAGGCATTGCAGGATCAGCTTGCACAATGTGACCAGGCGGAATCCGAAGTTAGATCACATTTTGCGGCGCTCGAAACGCATCAGGCCGCCAGCACAAAACTCACGGAAAAGGCAAAGGCTGCCGATGCGGAGATCGGGAAATTGCAGGAACGGATCGAAGCGCTGAATCCGCAGGATGCCGAGCGCATCCGTCTGGACGGCGAGCGGATGAAGGCTGCCGAGCGCCGTGAGCGCCTGAAAAAGCTCGCAGAAAGCAATCAAAAATGTGCAAAGCAGAAAGCTGATTGGCAGAATTTACAGCAGGCATATCTCGCTGCTGATGCGGAATATCAGAAGCTGAATACTGTATATGAAACGCTGCATTCCGCATTCCTGCGCGGGCAGGCGGGCATTCTTGCGGAAACGCTGGCAGAGGGACAGAAGTGCCCGGTCTGCGGTTCGGTGCATCATCCGGTGCTTGCTGAAAAGGAACCGGATGTTCCGTCGCAGGCACAGCTTGATGCAGCACAGAAAAGAGCCGCCGATGCAAATGCAAAGCGCGAGAAGCAAAGCGGCATTGCGAAAGAACTGGGCGGCATATATGAGACTGCATACAGTCAGCTCATGCAGGATGCTGCAGCGCTGCTTGGCACAGATTGCGGCGACATCGCAGAAGAAATCGCCGATGCGGATGCAAAATGCTCAGAACAGCTCCGGGCGCTCGATGCCGCGATCAGGGAAACCGATGCACTGCTGAAAGAGCGTGATGATAAGCAAAAGCTGATCAAGCAGCAGCAGGCGCTCTGTGAGAAGATCAAGGCAGATGCCGAAGTCGCTGTGCAGGAAGCGCAGAAAACCGGCGAATTGCTTGCCGCTGCAAAGGCACAGGCTGCGGAACGCCGCGATGCACTCGCAAAGGCGCTGCAGAAGCGTGGTGCGGAAAACCTAGACGATCCCGCAGCAGCGATTGCTGCGATTATTGCCGATGCAAAGAGGAAGCATGATGCGGCGAAGTCTGCCTTGACACAGGCGGAAGACCGTATCCGGCAGGCAGAGCATGCAGAGAAGCGTGTGAAGGCATTGCAGCAGGATGCAGAAAAGCTGAACGAGCAGCTGCATGATATCAAAACAAAGCTTTCCAATTCCCAAGCGCTGATCGGGCAATCTATATCGGAAATGGAAGCACTCAGAAGTAAGCCTGATTTCGACGACTCTCCGGAAGCGGAACAGAAGGCGCTCGAATGGAAGAATCAGTGCGACCGGATTGTCAATGATTACAAGAATGCGGTCAGCAAGCGGGAATCGCGTATAGAGCAAAATCAGCGTGCAGCAAAGGATATCGCAAAGCAGGGAGGGCATCTGACAGCTGCGGAAGCATCGCTGACGGAAATCACCGAGCTTTACAATACCGCTGCGGGCCGCATCGACAAGCAGGATAAGCTCGCCTTTGAGAAGTATGTGCTGAGGTTCTATTTCGAGCGTATGGCGGCGCGGGCATCGGAGCAGCTTCGCCGGATGACAGACGGGCACTATTCGCTGAAAATGGCCGTTGAAGCTAACCGTTCAAAAAATGTCGGACTGGACCTCTGCATCACGGATCACTGGAACGACACCGAGCGCGATGTGAAATCGCTCTCCGGCGGCGAATCTTTCCTCGCGGCGCTCTCGCTGGCACTGGGACTTTCAGAGGAAGTGCAGGCAATCTCCGGCGGCATCCGGATCGATTCCATGTTTATTGATGAGGGCTTCGGCTCACTCGACGAGACCTCGCTGGACCTGGTCATGACCGCACTCGATGAGCTTGCGCATGACGGCGGCAGTCTCATCGGCATCATCAGCCATGTCGAGGAACTGAAGACACGCATCGACCGAAAGATTCTTATTACCAAAACGCAGAGCGGCTCAACCGCCTCAGTCGATTACTGAAAACAAAACGAAGCGCTGCACATTTTGTGTAGCGCTTCGTTGATATGCAGGATTATTTTTTGTTGAGTGCGACGAGCTGATCTCTGATCTCAGTGAGCAGGACTTCTTCCTTCGGAGGCTCTGCAGGCTTCGCCTCTTCTTTCTTCTTGCCGATCTCCATTGCCTTGTTGACTGCCTTGAGCATGATGAACAGGATCAGTGCAATGATAAGAAAATTGACGATAGACGAAAGGAATGCGCCGTAACCGAAATCAACGCCGCGGATCGTGAATTTGCCGCCGATCTGCACGCCGTCCTCACCTGCGCCGCCGGTGCAGACTGCGATGAGCGGGTTGATGAAATTCTCGGTCAGCGAGGTAACGATGCCCTGGAATGCGCCGCCGATGATAACACCGATTGCCATATCCATGACATTGCCCTTGAGTGCGAATTCCTTAAATTCTTTCAGAAAACCCATAATGTATACATCCTTTCTTTTATGCGGTACATCTCCGCAGTAGTATACCTCTATTATAACACATCAGCGTAAAAATTGCATTTGTGAGTATTTACGAAATTAATCTTTGTTTTTCACATGTTTTTCACAATCATTTCTATGTTTGTCCGCCAGTACACAAAAGGAAGGGCATTTTTGTTAGCATTTTCGGAACGCGGCCTGCGTTTTTTGGCATTCCTGACAAAGTTTGAAGCGGCAGTTCCATTTTTCAAATATACTATGGTATAATATTGAGGTGCAAACGATATTCTGATGTTGTTTGTTTGTCTTTTTGCCGTGATACTGCGATAGATCACCATGTCTTGTTTCACGGAAGAAAGCGCATCCATCATTCACGATTAAATTGATACATCAATAGAATATATCCGATGTCCATACACAAGGAAAGGAGATGCGGCGAAGCTGCCGCTGAAAATACATATGGCTCACTATCGTTCATCCGGAAAAGAACTGCGCAAATCTCCGAAGGGAGTGATCGCCGGACTGATTCTGATCGCGCTTCTCGCCGCCGGCGCATTCGGTGTGCGCATGGTCTTAAACGGCATGGAGTCGCTCGTGCCGGAGCCGGTCAGCGAGGCTGAGATCAGCGTGTCGGATTCCGAAGCGGAAAGTTCCGAGGATCCCAATGCACTGAAGCTCACGACTTTTCTTTATGAGACTGCAAAGCTCCATCACGGACCGCTCGTTATGATCAATTCCGATTTTCCGACCACAGAGGTTGACGAGGGACTTGTTTCGGTTTTCGAGCAGAAGAATGAATACATCACGACGCGTGATATGCAGGTTTATCTCATGGATGAAGCGACGCTGGCGCTGAATCAGCTTGCCGCGAAATATTTCGAGGCGACCGGCCGCAGAGATCTGCTTGTCCGTAATGCCTATGTCTCCTATGAGGAACAGAAGCAGCGCTATGAAACCGAATTAGCAGCGGCCGGCACGACAAGCGGTGTTTCGGCAGCGATTCCCGGCGGTAATGAGCTGGAATCCGGTTATTCCTTTGAACTGGGGCTTTATGTCAACGGAATGTTTATGGAGTATTCTACCGAGGGCGATACCGGCTGGATCCTGGAGCATTGCGCAGAATACGGCTTCATTCAGCGTTATCCGGAGGGCAAGTCCGATTATACACATGTTGACAATCAGCCGTGTATCCTGCGCTATGTCGGCGTGCCGCATTCGTGGTATATGTATAAGAATAATCTCTGTCTGGAGGAATATCTCGATCTGTTGGAATCGAGTCCCGCAGACGGGGCACATCTGGCCGTCAAGGATCAGCTCGGCCGGTCTTATGAAATCTACTATGTTTCCGTTGATCCGAATAACCCCGCGTTGGAAACAGATGTCCCTTGCCCTGCCGAATGCAAATATAAGATTTCCGGCAACAACAAGCACGGCTTCTTCATTACTGCAGAGCTTGGCTGGGATAATCAGGACACATGGACAAGCGGACTCAGCTGAACGCAGGACTGCAAATAAAACAGGCAGATACCCGTTATCGGTGTATCTGCCTGTTTTTTGTATAGGATTAGCGGGATGCTCAGGCTGATTCCTGTTCCTTTTCCGAATTGACAGGGGAGGCGGGGATCAGCTCTGTTCCGCTCATGATGCGCTTGAAATTCGGGATATGCTTCCAGATGACGATGACCGTCACCAGACTGAACAGCACCGTTTCCGGCACATCACCCGTCCGGGAAAACCACCAGATCGGCAGCGCGATTGCGCAGCATACGGTTGCCAGCGCAATATAGCGTGTGAACAGCATGATGACTGCAAGGATTCCGACGCAGAAGAAGAAGAATTTCCAGTTCAGCGCGAGATTCATGCCGAGCAGAGAGGCGAAGCCCTTGCCGCCCCTGAACTTCATCCAGAACGGGAATATATGCCCGATAATGACCGAGAAGCCGGTAACGACGGGGATATGCCGCAGTTCATCCGGCAAATGCAGGATGTGCAGCGTGAACCAGACCGGGATGAATGCCTTGAAAATATCTACGATCGCGGAAAACGTCGCCGCCGATTTGCCCATTGTCAGATAAGCATTCGATGCGCCGGCATTGCCTGAGCCCTTTTTCCGGATATCGAAACCTTTCAGCTTTGCCAGAATCGCAGCAGTATTGATATTGCCGAACAGATATCCGGTCAGGATTGCACCGGCATAGCATAGAATAACAAGTTCAGTATTCATTGATTGATCGCCACCTTGGAGCTGCCGCCCGTCTGTACGAGATGATTAGGAGCTGCAGCGAAATGCATTGCTTTTGCGCTTTGAATTGCTATGTCAAAATGAGAGTCTACGAGCAGCAGCTCGGCATCACCTTCACAGCTTCCGAAGTCCATTGCCGTTGTGCCCTCGATCCGAACCTCTGCTTTGCACTGGTGGAGCGCGATCTTCGGCGTACCGTTGCTGGAGCCGGCGATGAGGATGCACTGTCCGGTCAGCTCTGCGCAGATCATCGAATCGCGCAGAACGATGTCGGCGCCGCCCTGCTCTGAGCCGACACAGCAGATCATTGAACCGGAGCCGTGAACTGTCAGGCTAACGGTATTGCAGAGGATTTCCGGTTTGCCTTCGGCCGAGCCGAGCGCAATGCTGTTTGCCATACAAAGCGAGAAAACAGCCTCGCAGCCGGAAAGCCGGATTTTCGGATTACCTTCCAGCGTGCCGACGCAGACACCGTTTTTACCAGTCATCTCGAAGAAGAGCTTGGTGCCGGTAATGGAAATGGACTGTCCCTTGCTGCTGCCGGAGCCGATGCCGATGCACTGGCTGGCATTGGAAAGGATCGTGAGACATCCTGCAAGGTCGATATTCAGATCGCCGCAGGCAAGGTCAGGATCGTTGCCGATTGCGAAAGCTTTGGTGTCATCCGCACGGATGCTGAGATTGCCCTTGCCGGTGAGATGGAGCGTACTGCTCTCCGGTACGAGAATGCCGCCGTTGTCCATGCGGTTGTCGCCCTGAAATTCCAGTGTCACATGAGAATTTTTGCCGAGCATGATTGCCGGTGAAGCATTCTGCACAGGCAGCCTGAAATGCACATTGCGCAGGATCAGGTGACAGTCAGTGTTGTCCTGGATCTTGATATGCACCGCGCTGGATTCGTGGAAATCGCCGATGATCTCCAGCCGCGGCTGCGATACGAAAAGATCCGTATAATGCTCCGCATCGAGCTGCGGCAGACTGACGGATTCTTCGCCGGAAAGCATATAGGTCTTCTGGATGATCTGCTTTGTTGCATTCGCAGCAAATTTAAGGATCATCGAGCTGATCCGGCCGGGGATCGTCTCCAGCGGGATCGGCGACGGCAGGGAAGTGAAATTGCCCTGAATGAGATCTGCGCCAAAGCGGACGACTGCACGCAGCTCTTCGATCGTTTCGACACCCTCCGCCAGCGCCATAAAGCCATTTGCGTGGGCAAACTCGATAATGTTCGTGACGAAATGCTGCTTCTTCGGTTCCTCATGGATGCTGGAGATCAGACTGCGGTCGATCTTTACATAATTCGGCGAATACCGGAGCAGATTGGAGATATTGGAATAGCCGGTGCCGTAGTCATCGACTGCGATATCCATTTTATTGTCGCGGCAGCGCATCTGCATTGTGCGCAGCTCTTCGCCTTCAGTTTCCGCCTGTTCAGTGAATTCCACTACGAGCTGGGAGAGGATGTCACCGTACTTCGCGCGGATCTTGAGAAAATCTGTTTCTTTGAGGAAGTGTCCGGGAATGCTGTTGATAAAGATACGCTTGTCCGTGAATTGTTCGCGGTTCGCCGCGATATATTTCAGAATATTGTTATAGGTCAGCCATTCGATCTCATAGAGCCGTCCGGCATAGGTTGCATAGTTCAGCAGCGTCAGCGGGGAAATATGAATACCGCCTGCCGTGCGCATGAGTGCTTCATAAGCATAGATCTGGCCGGTCTTGACGCTGATGATCGGCTGGAAATGATATGTCAGCAGATTCTCGCTGATGACGCGCTCCATCTGCGCAGCTTCATCGTCCGGGATCGCAGGCTTTGCATCGGGATCCTCGTTAATGTGCTGTGCATCTTTCAGTGTGATCGCTTCATTGAGGAGCTGCTCGATGGAAAGCGCACTGTTGACCGGTGCAGCAACTCTGCCGACGGAGATCTCCATAGTATAGCTTTTGCCGGAGACCTGATTGTAGCTTTCCATGCGCTTGCGCAGCACACTGATGAGCGCTTCTGCAGTATTGTTATGGCTGCCTTTGCCGAGAAATGCAATGAGAAATTCATCGCCGCCGATTCGGGCGGAAACAGCAGCGCTGTCGATGCTGTCCGTGATCGCGGAGGCAAGGCTCAGCAGGGCCTGATCGCCTTCAGCGCGTCCGAAAATGCTGTTGATCTGGCTGAGGCGGTTCAGGCCGATGACGATCATCATCAGCTCGCCGCCCTTTGGCTCTGCAGCGACGCGCTCATGCAGCACTTTAAGAGCACCGTGCAGATTGAGCAGACCGGTCAGTGAATCGCGGACACGGGCGACCATAAGCTTCTGGTTGAGCGCCTGGAGCCGTGAGGTTGCAAGACTGGAGCCGATGACATTGCCGGCGGTATGGATATATTTCGGCAGCTTAAAGGATTCCTCATCCAGTTCATCGCCGAAATAAGAGTAGTAGCCGTAGATCTCATCGAACATATAGATTGAACAGAAAAAGACTGCTTTTCCTGTCACGAGGATGTTGTCAAGCTCCGGGATCAGACCGTTCCGTGCGAGGATCGAGAACTGCTTCTCCTTGCCCTTATGCGTGACGGCGCTCATCAGCTCGCCGCTCTCGCCGAAGCTGTGCAGGACATTTTCATCCAGATCCGGACTCAGCGAATCACGCAGACAGAGATAGGACTGGTCAGGCATATTCGGCACGAGTACATCCAGATAGTCAATGACGGTTGGCTGCTTGCGTTCGAGCATTTCACCGAGCAGCCAGTGCTCCTCCTCTTCCTGATTGATCATGATGTCGAGGCGATGTGTCAGGTCGCGGATTGCGAAGTTCTGGTCGCGGTGCTCCGTGACATGGCAGCCGCAGGATTCGGAGATGCGCAGCATCGGCTCGATCTCGATATTCAAGCTGACATCTTCGCCGTCGAGAATCAGTTCAGCGGTATCCAGCGCGACAGCGCTGAGCCGCTCATAGTCCTTCTGGCAGGCCGTCAGGCGGGGGCTGTGGAAGCGCTCCTTGACACTGCCGTCCAAGCCGGTAACGATCACATCCTCCGGGACGCGCAGGCCGTGGCTGTTCAGAACTGCGCAGACAGTCATTGCTATGATATCATTGGCACAGACGATCGCCTCCGGCGTGTCCTTGCTGAGAAAACGCGCAACGGCATCGGCTGTCGGCTGTTCAGCGAACAGGCCGTAGCCGATGCGGTCCTCCTCCAAGGGGAGGCCGTGTTTGCGGAGCATTTCGATATATGCCATGACCATGCTTTCCGAAGCGTAATGGCCGCGGGTACCGGTCAGCAGATTAACACGTTTGCATCCGTGTTCGCCGAAGATATGATCCAGCACCCGGCTGAATGACAGATCGGAATATGAAAAAACAGACGGCACATTTTCCATTTTGCCGTCATACGCCATGATCGGGATACGGTGTTCTTTGGCAATCGCAGAGATTGTTTCTGCAACGACATTGTCACCGATCGTCTCATTCATAATCACGATCATATCAACGATGCGGAAGGGGATCAGATCATAGACGCTGTAGCAGCTGCGGTCACGGCCGCTGGCCGGTGACTGGCTGAGTCCAGCGTTAAAGACCAGCACTGCATAGCCGCGCTTATGTGCTTCGGCGATGAATGCCTTTACGCTTTCCAGTATCTCCGGATCATGGATGCGGGATGTGCAAAGAGCAAAAACCGGACGCTCCTGAAGCATGGATACGCCCCCCTTTCCTATCGGGATTTGTTCGCCGGCAGCCGGCGATTCTTATTCAGTATTATTTTAACACAATTTTACAGTTTTGTCAATGCCGGATGCAGCTTTGTCAGCGGTTCGCGATCTTGTTTGCGATGCGCATGATGAGCTTGATCGGTGCCGGAAGCAGTGCTTTTTCTGCATTTTTCAGCTCTCTGCGGATTTCGATATGCTGCGGGCAGTGCCGCTCGCATTTGCCGCAGCCGATGCATTTTGTCATGTCGCTGCGGTTCTTTTTGAACGATGTGACCTGGAAATATTCCCGCCGGGCAGAGTTTTTCTTCTTTTCCAGGAACATTTTGTTATAGCAGCTGAAAGCGGTCGGGATGTCCACGCCCTGCGGACACGGCATACAATAGCTGCATCCGGTGCAGCCGACCTTCGCGCTTTTCCGGATTGCGCCGCGCACTTGCCGGATGACCTTTCTTTCATCTTCGGTGAAGCAGCCCGCTTCCGATTGGATTGCGGTTCGAACATTGTCACGCAGCATCGCCATAGAATTCATGCCGGACAGCACGACCGTAACCTCCGGCTGATCCCAGAGCCAGCGCAGTGCCCATGCCGCTGCCGAGCGTTTTTCCGGAAAATCAGCGATTGCCTTTTGGGCCAGCGCCGGCAGATGCGACACAAGTTTGCCGCCGCGCAGCGGCTCCATGATGATGACTGGGATACCCTTTTTCGCGGCATATTGCAGGCCGCGTCTGCCTGCCTGTGTATGCTCATCGAGATAGTTATACTGGATCTGACAGAAGTCCCAGTCATAGGCATCGAGCAGTTCAATAAAAGTATCGGTATCACCGTGGAACGAGAAGCCGATCTGCCGGATGCTGCCCTCCTTTTTCCGTGCGGTGATCCATTCTTCAATGCCGTAGCCCTTCATGCGCTCCCACGATTTGATATCGCTGAGCATATGCATCAGGTAGCAGTCGATATAATCTGTTTGCAGGCGCGAGAGCTCTTCATTGAAGAAACGGTCGATCATGGCTGGTGATTTCACCAGATAATACGGCAGTTTTGTCGCGATCATGACCTTCTCGCGGCAGTGATTCCGCGCAAGGATCTCACCGAGTGCCGCTTCGCTGCCCGGATATATATAGGCGGTATCGAAATAGTTCACACCGTAACGGATTGCGGCAAGGATTTCACGCTCGGCCTTTGGCAAATCAATACGGCCGGCATTCTTGGTAAAGCGCATACATCCGTATCCCAAAACGGATACTTTTTTTCCATTGCGTAATTTGCGGTATTGCATCATATTGCTCCATTCTCTGACAGTCTGTCAGCGTTTTATGAATACAGTATACACGATTGTACAAGAATATGCAAGTTTTTTTCAAAATTACCGCCGGCATTTTCGGATGCCGGCGGTGCCTGTGAACAGACTGAGGGAAGATGCGTGCTGCATCTTCCCTCTTGTGGAATCATTTGATTTATCAGATCAGCTTTGCGATGATTCGGAGCATCATAGATGTGTCCTCGGTGCTGATGCCAGGAATACCGTCAATATCCGCATTGATCTTGCCCTGCGCCGAGAGCACTGCACTGCTGTCCTCTGCGAGATAGCGCGCAGTCAGAACAACATCGCTGACATCGACATTGCCGCTGCAATCTGCATCGCCGCGCAGTGAGACCTGCTGTTCTGCCGGTGCAGATGTTGTCGGGGTGGCCGTTGCTGTTGTGAATGTTGTGGTTGTCGTTTCAGGAGCGGTTACGGTCGTCGTCTCAGGCTGCGGAGCAGAGCCGGTGATGAGTGCCATATAGAACAGATTGCAGGTATCTGCTTTTTTGATTGTATGTGAGCCGGCACTGACCTGAGTGGTGATGATACCATCGGAAGCGCTGAGCTTCTTGCCGTCGAGTGCGGCAGTCGCGGCGGGCTCTGCGAATACGAGTGTCAGCGTGCCGTCAGTGGGCGCCGTGAATTCGATCGAGGTCGCGGATTCCATTTTCAGGCATTGTGTCAGCGTCAGACCGGCATAGCTTGCCGTACCCTTGGAGGTCGAGAGGTTGCCGGAGATGCTGAAGAAATCACTGTTGAGTCCGTTCTTTGTGAAGTTATGCACATAGCCGGAGGCCGGAACGGACGGTGTATCGGTTACGACGGCCGGCTTTGTGGTGACCGCAGCTGTCGTGGTGTTCTGTGACGGCTTCGAGGTTGCTGCTGTCGTTACAATCGGCGTGTCAGGTACATCCGAACCGATGTATTCGCCGCTTCCGACAGCGAGCAGCTTGGTCTTGTAGTTCACAATCGCGGATTTCAGTCCGGTATTGACCTCATAGCTGGCATCGTCCACAGAATTGTCGAACTGCCACTTGAAATCGCCGCCCTGGACTCTTCCGGCATTTGCGGTCACGATCGCGGGAACATCCGCCGGAGCGTCTGCCTTATAAGTATACATTTTGCTGCCGGTATCGAAATTGTTGTAGGCTGTGCCGCCGGAGAGCGTCTTGACAGATGCCGGAACGCTGTCTTTTGCATCTGCGACTTCATATGCATCAAAGCTGGATGCGTTGTCCTTGTAGGTGATATAGCTCTTGGCATTCACCATGATATTGTTGTATGCCTTGATTATTCCGCCGTTCTCACCGGAGAATGTACCCTCGCCCAGTGCATCGGAGCCCTGCAGACTGCTCATCATCGGCTTGGGGCAGTTGCGGAAATAGTTGTTCTCCACGAATGCAGATGCGCCCATTGTTACGCCGACGCCGTATTTCGCATTGCCGTCGAAATAGTTATTGTAGATATGAACGGAGCAGGTGCGGATGCGCGGATGCCGCGAATCGGAATGATCGTACCAGTTGTGGTGATATGTAATATAGTTTTCTGGTGATTCTGATTTCATGCCCTGAAGATTGCACTTGCCGTTATCCCAGAAATGATTATAGCTGTGTGTAATGTAGCTGGAGGTTTTTGTATCGAGCGCGCCGTCACCCTTGACCTGATCCTTGTCGGAGCCCGCATCACCGTAGAACAGATCGCAGTGATGTACCCAGACATGGTCGTTATTCTGCTGAAGTCCGACATCGTCGCCCTCGGTGCTGTTGCAGTTCATGAAGCCGATATTACGCACTTCCATGCCGGAGGTATTCGCAATGCGCAGGCCGAAACCGTTGAATACGGTATCCGTGCCGATGCCCTCGATCGTCACGCCGCAGGAGAGGCGCTTGCTGGATCCGCTGCCCTTGACAAGCAGGTCTCCGCTTTCGAGTGTAGCCGGATCGGTAATATTGCCGATGCAGCGGATATCGAGCGGACGCGTCTCAGCACCTTTCTGATATGCATTGAGAATGTTCTGGATGCCGGTCTCTTTGGTCCTTGTACCCTTGGAATCGGTGGCCACTTCCATGGAAACGGTATCTTTTGTCTGCTCGTTGACATAGAGAACGACTGCGTTGGATTTCAGTGTGCCGTCATCGTTATATGCACCGGAGGACGATCCGCCGACCCAGCCGAAGCCGGAGCGGTCATGTGCCTTGACAGTGATCTGCTGCTCTTTGGCCTTGGATGCGTCTTCCTTGCCGGAGATCAGCGGAACGACCTTGAGCGTATGGCTGCCCGCCTTGAGACCGGGGACATCAGCGCGGTAATAGCCGTTGTACTGGCGGATGAGCATACTGTCAATTTGCTTGCCATCGGCGTATACATTGTAGCCGGAGGCGTTGCTGACCGGTGCCCATTCCGCATAAGCGGTCTCGAACCAGCCGTCCGCAACTGTAAAGGATACGGCATCTGCGGCGGCGGATCCCAGGCTGCCTGTTGCCGAGACTGCGCTTACGGCGAGTGCCGCGCTGCAAAGAAACGCTGCGATCTTCTCGTATTTCTGTATTTTCATTGTGTTTTCCCCCTCAGCGGAATCGGTTCCGCTTTCTTTCCGAATTCAGATTTGGCTGAAAAAATGGAATGATCGGATCGTCATGCTCCGGCGATCCGGATGTGTGCACAGGGCAATCATGCTCTGCTTCTGTTTTTATTATACTGTTTTTTTTCGCTTTTTTCAATGACCAATCCTCCGGAAATCCTGCACAATTATCTTTCCACCGCGCAGTATGCCCCTTCTATTTCTTGTGGGTTCTCTTTGTGCCTGCGAGATAAATCAAACAATCAATGAGGAATGGAACATCATGCGAACATACTATTATTTTGCGAAATACACGATACATATGATGAAAACAGTGAAACAATCCCCGCCTTCAGCCGCTTTGTTTGTCAAATCCTACAAATTTGATAGAATTATAGCAGAATGCTTGACAAGCGTTCCGCTTTGTGCTATAATAGCATCAACCCAGTAAACCTACCGAAATAATAGTAGTAAGGAGGCCGATATGGCAAGGCTATTTCCGAGACTAAACCGCGCAAATTACCGGTTCGGACGAATGTAACCCCTGTTTTATCCGCTGAATTATAAATGAAATATCGCGGCCATGCCGCTAATAATATGAAATGAGGAAATAACAATGAGC
Source organism: Oscillospiraceae bacterium (assembly GCA_024404875.1). GTDB lineage: Bacteria > Bacillota > Clostridia > Oscillospirales > Ruminococcaceae > Firm-04. Next base: position 3,131 of record JAKSPK010000020.1, on the reverse strand, counting down.
AATTATAAATTTGAAACACTCCAGCTTCATGTCGGTCAGGAGCAGCCGGATCCGGCCTCCGATGCAAGAGCCGTCCCGATCTATGCGACCACTTCCTATGTGTTCCGCGATTCCGCACACGCCGCAGCGCGTTTCGGACTGACAGATGCAGGCAATATCTACGGCAGACTGACGAACTCCACACAGGATGTCTTTGAGAAGCGTATTGCTGCGCTGGAGGGCGGCGTCGCGGCACTGGCACTCGCATCGGGCGCAGCAGCGATTACCTATACCATTCAGGCACTGGCACAGGCCGGTGAGCATATTGTCGCACAGAAAACGATCTACGGCGGCAGCTACAATCTGCTTGCACATACTCTGCCGCAGTTCGGCATTGAGACAAGCTTCGTGAATGCACATGATCTCGCGGAGGTGGAAGCGGCGATTCGTCCGAATACCAAGGCGATCTATCTTGAAACGCTCGGCAATCCGAATTCCGATATTCCGGATATTGACGCGATCGCGGAGATTGCGCACCGTCACGGTCTGCCGCTCGTGATCGACAATACATTCGGTACGCCTTTCCTGATTCGTCCGATTGAACACGGTGCAGATATCGTCGTGCACTCCGCTACAAAGTTCATCGGCGGACACGGCACAACGCTCGGCGGCATCATCGTTGATTCCGGAAAATTTGACTGGAAGGCCTCCGGCAAGTATGCGCCGATTGCCGCACCGAATCCGAGCTATCACGGCATTTCCTTTGCGGATGCAGTCGGACCGGCAGCATTCGTGACTTATATTCGCGCAATTCTCCTGCGTGATGAGGGTGCAGCCATTTCCCCGTTTGCAGCATTTCTTCTTCTGCAGGGTACGGAAACACTTTCCCTGCGTCTGGAGCGCCATGCCGAGAACACCAAAAAGGTTGTTGAGTATCTGAAGCAGCATCCGCTGGTCGCGAAGGTCAATCATCCCTCGCTGCCGGATCATCCGGATCATGCGCTCTATGAGAGATATTTCCCGAACGGCGGCGGCAGCATCTTTACCTTTGAAATCAAGGGCGGACAGAAGGAAGCACACGCATTCATCGATCATCTGGAGATCTTCTCGCTGCTCGCGAATGTTGCAGATGTGAAGTCGCTGGTGATTCATCCGGCAACGACTACGCATTCACAGCTCAATGATGAGGAGCTTGCGGATCAGGGCATCACACAGGCAACGATCCGTCTGTCGATCGGCACCGAACATATTGATGATATCATTGCAGATCTCGAAAAGGGCTTTGCGGCTGTGGCAGCACTGTGATTTTCTGCTCCGATTGTTCGGTAAATCTTTGCTGAATCGTTTTTCCATCTTCCCGGCCGCTTTTGAAAGTGGCCGGGTTTTTATGCGTTCTGCACATGAGAAATACAGCAATCGGATATGTGTCGTACTTGCAGTGTTTGCAGCTGGAACAGAATAATCGAAAATATGTGAATAAATACAGTTTGCTTTCAGGCTCCGGATGATATCGCCAGCACTAAAATGCTGTAGTTTCGATTGACTGTGTTCTCTCTGCTGCTGCAAACTTGACAAAAGCGAAATAATGTGATAAACTAATAAAAAGGCGTCAGAGTCCGTCGGCATCATTTCTATATCAATCTGACGAAGAATCTGACTGCGCATCTGTACCACCAGCTCTGTGCGGTATTGCCTTCATTCAGCATAGGAGACGCAGCTATGGATAATTACATTGTACCGGAAAGCCTGAGGGCCAAGCGCATCGAACGCGCTGTGGAGATCAGTGCGGAAATGTTTTTGAAAAACGGCATCGAGACCGTTAAAATGACCGATATCGCAGATGCCTGCGGCGTCGGTGTTGCAACGCTTTACCGCTATTTCGGCACAAAAACTGCAATCACGATTTCAGCGATGACACATCTCTGGACAAGACTTCGCGGTATGTATGAAAATGTGTTTGAGTCGGAGAATTTTCTCAAGCAGACAGGTATCAAGCGGCTTTCCGATCTCATGCATATTTATTTGGCTCTTTATGATAAACACAGAGATTTCATGAAGCTCGTTGGCGAATTCGATCTCATGCTTCAGCGAGAGAATGTGCCGAAGGCCGCGCTTTTTGAATATGAACGCTCGATCGTCAATTTTTATCCATATTTCGAAGCGGCGTATCTCGCCGGCACAGCAGACGGCACCGTCCGCAAGGATGTCAATTTTAAGCTGTTCTATCTGACTTTCGGCCATTCGATGCTTCAGCTCTGCGCGAAAATGCTCGGCGGAGAGCTGCTGCCCTCGGACGATTTTTCTGACGGCAGAGCCGAGCTGGAAATGCTTGCCAATATTGGGGTCAACTATCTGCGTGTTGAAAATACGGGAGCATAATGACAGGCAGCCGGTGCTGGATGCGCCGGCTGCTTTTTGTTATCCTTTTGTTATAAAGCTTTCATCAAACTGACACCGCCGGATGATTGACAAAATGATTGTGCTTGTGATATAATGCAGTCAAGGAAAGCCGCCGGATTGCGGCTTGGGGCAATGTACTGAAACGGAGGTTAGAAATGAGTACATTTTACGGTGATATGTACGGTGAGCGCCGGAAGCGCATCGGTCTGAAGCTGGGCGGGATCGTCGGTGTTGCTGCTGTTCTCGCAGGCGGATGTGTCGCAGCTTATGCGTTATCCGACACTGTCAAGAATCAGGTCAAGCTCGCGTTCTCATCCCCGCAGGACTATTTCACATGGGTTTGTGAGAAGAACGCCGATGATTTTTCAGAAGCCTTTGCAGGCAGTTATCAGCAGGTGCTGGATGCCCGCTCTCAGGGGATGCACACACACGCGGAGGCACAGGTCATACTGACAGAGGAGGGCCGCAATGCGATGCAGGCGGATCTGCCGCAGCGTTCGCTGACTTCCGGTAATCTGGTCGGTCAGATCATTGAACAGCAGGCAGTCAATGTACTTGCAAATCTGGAAGATATCGGCATTACTTCCGATATTTCCGAAAAAGGCAACAGCTATCAACAGAGCATTGGTCTGAAGCTGAACGGGGAGCAGATCATCTCGGCGGAAACCGCCGCGGATATGAAAGATCAGCTGCTCTATTTCCGCGTGCCGGAGTTCAAGGAGCAGTGGCTTGGCATTGAGCTCGGCTCTTTT
>JAKSPK010000002.1 GCA_024404875.1 Oscillospiraceae bacterium | reverse complement strand
CAGGTCATTGAAAAGAATTTCCAGTCTATCGCTATGTGTAAGATTCTCGGCTTTCAAAATGGAGAAATCGGAATGCTGTACATTTTGTCAACTTCAATTGCAGTTATCATCGGGTTGATTCTGGCTGTACCTGTCGCAGATTCCATTTTGCGATGGGCGTTCAATTCCTACCTGTACAAGGTAGTTTCCGGCTATTTCCCGTACAATGTCAGGAGCTCCACTTTTATGTTTATGATAGCTCTTGGAATTGTTTCATACTGCGTTGTCGCTGTATTGCAGCTTCTGAAAATCCGTAAAATTCAAAAGGGGGAAGCTTTGAAGAATGTTGAATAAATATATGGCATTCTGAAAAAGACAAGGTGCTATAAATAGTACCATAAAAAAACGGCACATCAAAACTGCGAGATTGCGTAGTTTTGATGTGCCTATTTTTTACCTTGAGGGGCTTTTTTACAATTCCTTTTTATTATAGCTCGCTGTATCGTTCTTTCATAATAGTTATCGGTGAAGCTGCGGGTGACTGCTTGAGTGACAAGGCATATGCAGATTGTTAATTATTCTGCTCTCTGAAAGTGATGCTGCCTGTTGCAGCATCCATGCCTTCAACGATAGCAAGAGATTCAAGCTGATAGCCGAGATTTCTGATGACTCTGCCGCCTGACTGAAAGCCCTTTTCAATCGCTATTCCGATCCCCTCAACGGTTCCGCCTGCCTGATTCACAATGGAAATCAGCCCCTGCAGAGCACAGCCGTTTGCAAGAAAGTCATCAATGATTAGTACATGGTCATCAGGTCCAAGATACATCTTTGATACGATGACCTGATTTTTACATTTGTGCGTAAAAGACTCAACCTCGGCGATATACATATCACCATCAATGTTGATACTCTTTGATTTTTTCGCAAATACCACAGGTGCATCAAAATACATTGCAACGACACAGGCGATTCCGATTCCTGAAGCCTCAATCGTCAGGATCTTGTTAATGTTTTTACCTGCAAAACGCTTTTTGAATTCTTCGCCCATCTGCTTGAAAAGCGCAGTATCCATCTGATGATTCAGGAATTTGTCAACTTTCAGAACATTTCCTTCCTTCACCACGCCGTCTCTGCATATTCTTTCCTCTAAAAAGTTCATAACATACCTCCGGTTAGTTATATATATTTACTTGCCTATTCTTCACCAAACACAATCTTCTCAGGAGTAATCGGAAGCTCTCTGTGCCAGACACCCGTTGCACGATAGATCGCATGTGCGAGTGCCGGCGCAGGCGTATTGATTACAATTTCTCCTATAGATTTTGCGCCGAAAGGCCCTGTTGGCTCGTTACTGTGTTCAAATTCTACCGTCAGCTTCCCCATATCCAGTCTTGTGGGTATCTTATACTGCATCAGGTCCTTTTCAATAAGTGCACCGTTATCCATAAACGATAGATTTTCATATAATGTATGTCCGATACCCTGAACAATCCCGCCTTCAGCCTGTATTCTTGCAAGAGCCGGATTGATCGGAATTCCACAATCCACAACTGCCATATAGTCGATAATCTTTACTTTTCCTGTAAGTTTATCCAGTTCAATTTCCACCATTCCGACCATATAAGGCGGAGGAGAAACAGCAGAACTGTGAGATGCGGTTGCCTCTGCTGTGCGTTCACTGAAGCATTGACATTTGTAGGCAATGTCACTTAATGGAATGTTCTTTCCTGTTGGAAGGTGGATGACCTGACCATCGTTGAATTGTATTTCTTCAGAAGGACATCCGAGGATTTCCGAACCGATCGCACATATCTCTTTTTTCAGCTTTTCGCAGGCGTTCTCAACAGCCTTTCCGGTAATGTAGGTAGTCGAGGATGCATAAGAGCCTGAATCATAAGGAGAGGCATCTGTGTCTGCACCAAAAACAGAAATTTTGCTGACATCACAGCCAAGACATTCTGCCGCCATCTGTGCTAGTATGGTATCACAGCCGGTACCCATATCTGCTGCACCAATGATAAGAATATATCCGCCGTCTTCCGTAAGCTTGATGGTTGCTGAGCCTACATCCACATTTGAAATACCGGAGCCCTGCATAGCCATGGCAACGCCGGCACAGCGTACCTTTCCGTTCCCCATATCACGAACAGGGTATTTTTTCTCCCATTCAAACATTTCCCTGCAGTGTTCAAGACATCTGTCAAGTGCACAGGCATTCGCGGTTTCGCCGTAATAAGCCGGCATAACCATCCCTTCACGCACCATGTTTTTGAGGCGGATTTCTGTAGGATCCATTCCCAGCTTTTCTGACAGTTCATTCACAGCAGATTCCACTGCAAATATTCCCTGCGTTGCACCATAACCTCTGTACGCACCGGCTGCAAGTGTATTAGAGTACACAACATCATAGCTAAAACGAAATGCTTCCAGCGAACCTGTATACATCGGTATGGATTTATGCCCTGAAAGCCCCACAGTTGTAGGACCATGTTCACCATAGGCACCTGAATTCGAGAGTGTATACAGATCAATGGCACGGATCGTTCCGTCCTTGCTCGCCCCGAGCCGCAGAGTGATTTCCATCTCGTGACGAGGTGAACCGGCAATATGGCTTTCTACTCTTGAGAAAATTATTTTTGCAGGGCGCTTGGTTTTCATTGTCACAAAAGCAGGGTACACTTCGCTTACGGCTGTCTGTTTTGCACCGAAACCGCCGCCGATTCTCGGCTTTTCCACTCTTATCATGTGTTTGGGTATTCCCAGAGCGTTTGAAAGGATTCTTCTGCAATGGAAAACAATCTGCGTTGAAGATATAACATGAAGTCTGCCATATCTGTCGATCTCGGTATATGTGCGGAAAGTCTCCATCATCGCCTGATCAAAGGCTTTTGTATGGTAGGTGTGTTCAATCACAATATCGCATTCTGAAAGCACAGCATCCACATCACCATCGTGATTCTCATCGCTTGCTACAAGATTTCGCTTGTTGTCACCACCTACCTCACAGGGTGGAAACCAGTTATCCTCAGGATGAACAAGAACAGGATTGTCCTTGGCCTTCCGGAAATCAAGAACAGCCTTCAGTACTTCATATTTTACCTTGATTAGTTTCATCGCCTTATGAGCGGCTTCTTCAGTTTCAGCAGCAATGATTGCAACAGGATCGCCCACAAATCTAACATGCCTGTCAAGGATAAGCCTGTCATAGGGGGAGGGCTCTGGATATGTCTGTCCGGCTATTGCAAAACGATTCTTCGGAACATCCTCCCATGTATATATATCGACAATTCCGGGGACTTTTTTTGCAACATCTGTTTTTATTTCAGTAATAATTGCATTTGCGTGGGGACTTCGCAGAAGCTTTACAACAAGTGCATCATCCGGAGTGATATCATCAGTATAAACAGGCTTGCCGAGTAAAAGCTGCTGAGCGTCCTTTTTGGGAATCGACTTTCCGACTGTTTTGTATTCTTTACTCATTTATTGCTCACCGCCTTTTCGGCTGTCAAGATAATTTCTGATTCCACGAAGCTGTCCTTCGTAGCCTGAGCACCTGCAGAGATTTCCGCTGAGAAAAGCCTTGATCTCATCGTCTGTCGGATCTGGATTCTCCCGCAGAAGCGCAATGGTGTTCATCACAAAGCCGGGATTGCAGAACCCACACTGATCCGCTCCCTGTTCAGCAATAAAACTGATGAATTCAGAAGCCTCCTCCTGCAGTCCTTCCAGTGTGAAAATTTCCTGACCGTTGGCTCTTGCTGTCAGAACAGAACATGAAAGAACCGGTTTGCCATTCATGAGAACCGTACAAAGACCACAGTTTGCTGTTTCGCAGCCGCGCTTGACACTTTTACAGTCATGTTTTCTTACAAAGTCAATCAGCAGAAGGTCCGGTGCAATATCCTCCGAAATCATTTTTCCATTCAATTTCAGCTTGATATTCATGCCATATTCCTCCCGGTTTCAGTGAGTATTCTTGCGATGAGTACCTCTGCAAGTCTTTGTCTGTACCTGGCACTGCCGCGCATATTCGAGCCGAAATGCACCGTTTCAGCAACCATTCTTGCGAAAGACTCAGCTTGCCCGGAATCAGGAATTTCCGGCAGCATTCCATATTCATCTTTTACCAGAACCGCTCTGGATGGCCTTGCACCTACGGCGCATCGCCACATTCCGTCGAAATACGAAACGGCACAGTTCAAAACCGGAAAATCCGTACTTTGAATTCTCATGTCACTGTAGCCAAAACATCCTGCCGTTTTGCGAATGAGGATTCTGACAATGATATCTCTGTCCGGTTTCATGGAAGCAAACTGTTCAATCGGAACCATTCCGCCTTTGTATAGCTCCACCTGGCAATCCAGTGACATCAGCAGTGTCAGTACATCCGAAAAACCATAACGCCCCCATAAACTGCCGCCAATTGTTGCAAGGTTTCTGAACTGCACACCAACGATATTCTCAACAGCTCTTTTGGCTGCTCCGCTCGTATAGACATTCAGCCCTTCATGAGTTTCAAGAGCACGCAGAGTCGTCATTGCTCCGATGACAAATGTATCCTCTGTTTCTTCTATTGTGTCAAGACCAAGACCACTCAGGTCAATGGCAGTATTGACGCTTCCGCGGCCCATTTTCAGCCACAGCATGCCGCCTATTATTTTATTCTTTTTCTTTTGATTCAGCTCATAAGCCTGTTCCAGGCTTTCGGCTTTTATATATTCCTTAATCGTAATCATTGTTTCTTCTCCCGGTATTGGTGCTTTCTTACATTATATCACAACCCCTTGACTTTGTAAAGAAAAATTGGTATAATAGCGTTGTAGTTTTTATAATACAACGGTACTACAGAAAGGGATAAAAAATGAAAAAGTTACTCACAATGCTTGCAGGCATCACTGTTCTGCTCTCTCTCTCATCCTGTGGAAAGACAGAAGATTCGCAGATATCCGTCTCCGAGGCGGAAACATCCGTCATTGAGGAAACGATTGAGACGACTACAGAACCCGAAATTGCTGCAACCGAGGCTGTGACAGAGACATCTGCTGCCGAAGCCGCAGCGGTATATCCTGTTACTATTACAGATCAGGCTGGCCGGGAAGTGGTGATTGAGGAAAAGCCGGAAAAGCTTGTCAGCGGATATTACATTTCTACAAGTGCTATGATTTCTCTTGGCCTGAAGGATAAACTTGTTGGGATCGAAGCAAAAGCCGACAAACGCCCGATTTATAAGCTGAGTGCACCGGAGCTGATTGATCTTCCCAATGTCGGGACAGCCAAAGAATTTGATCTGGAAGGCTGCATTGCTCTCGAGCCTGATGTCGTGGTTCTTCCAATAAAGCTCAAGGATGTTGTTGCGGATCTTGAAGCATTTGATATCGATGTCATTCTCGTTAATCCTGAAACATCCGATCAGCTTGAGGAAATGATTGACATCATTGCTGCAGCAACTGACACAAAAGAAAATGCAGATAAGCTGACAAATTACAGTGATGCGATTGAGGAACAGCTTGGCGCAATTTCAGGAGATGCACCGTCAGTCTACCTTGCCGGCAACGCTTCCTTCCTCACAACAGCCGGTGCAGCCATGTATCAGTCTGATATGATCAAACTGGCAGGCGGAAAAAATGCTGCAGAGGAAATCACAGATACCTATTGGGCAGAGGTAAGCTATGAGGATGTTCTCGCATGGAATCCGGAATACATCATTATTGCTTCCGACGCTGAATATGAGGTTGAAGAGGTTCTGAATGACAGCAATCTTGCTGAAGTGTCCGCTGTAGTGAATCAGAATGTTTACAAGCTTCCCGGTAATGCAGAGGCATGGGACAGTCCTGTTCCAAGCGGCATTCTTGGTTCTGTCTGGGCGGCATCCATTCTTCATTCCGATGAAATGAGCGAACAGGAATGCAATGCTATTATCAACGAATTCTATAGTGAATTCTATGGCTTCAACTACAGTGAAGCGAAATAATACTATCTGCGCCATACTGGTAATTCTGCTTGTATGTGTTGCTGCCGGCAGTCTGGCAGTCGGAAAATACCCGCTGTCCCTTGAAAAAATACTTGCCGGCGACGAAATGCAGAGAAAAGTGTTTTACACCCTTCGTATGAGCCGCACCGCCGTTGCTGTGTTCGGCGGTGCTGTTCTTGGTATCTGCGGATTTGTCTATCAGACTGTATTCAGAAATCCGCTTGCCTCCCCTGACATCATCGGTGTTTCCTCCGGTGCAAGCCTTGGTGCAGCTGTTGGAATTCTCTGTTTCGGAAGTACCGTCGCAATCACTGTATCTGCATTTGCAGGTGCAGTTCTGGCAGTATGCCTTGCACTTTTGCTTTCCGCAGCAGACAGAACAGGCAGAAAAAGCACGATAGTTCTTGCGGGAATAGCAGTCCATGCACTCGCACAGACCGCACTCATGTGCATGAAAACCACAGCCGATCCCGAACGCGAACTTGCTTCCATTGAATACTGGATTATGGGAAGTCTTGCCGGTGTCACTTCTTCGAAAATCGGCAGTAATCTTCTGATTTGTATCCTGGCAACAGTTGCTCTTATCTTCCTGCATAGACAGACAATTCTGCTTTCAGCAGACGAGGGTGAGGCAAGAATGTTGGGCGTCAGTGTCAGGAAAAACAGGTTCATTGTTCTGCTTCTTGCAACGCTTGCCGTTTCTGCAGTTGTGAGTCTGACAGGTCTCATCAGCTTTATCGGACTCCTTGCACCCCATATTGCAAGGCTGATCACAAAGAATAATAGTATTTCTACAATGCTTTTCAGTGGTCTGACAGGAGGCATTCTTCTGTGCGGGGCAGACATTCTTGCAAGAAGTACGGCACAGACGGAACTTCCTGTGAGCATTTTCACAAGTCTGATCGGTGTACCGCTTCTGATTTTTCTCACGCTGAAAGGCAGGAATGTATCATGACAAAATCTGCAATTCTTTCTGTCAGCCGAGTCGGTGCCGGTTATAATGGAAAACAAGTTATCCATGACCTCTCGTTTTCTGTATTAGAACACGAGGTCGTTGGGCTTCTGGGTGTAAACGGATGCGGAAAAACCACTTTGCTGAAATCTATATGCGGAATTATTCCTTATGATGGGAATATTGAAATCTGCGGGCAAAACCTTCGGCATCTCAATGCCAGACAGCTTGCACGCTTGTGCAGCTATATTCCGCAGCGCAGTGGAATTTCCATAGACATTTCTGCACTTGATGTGGTGCTTATGGGGTTTAACCCAGAACTAAAAATCCTTGAAACGCCAGATGCTGCAATGCGCAAGAAGGCAATGGAAATGCTTAGCCTTGTCAAGCTTGACAGCAGAGCGGATGATAATTATTCCAGCTTCAGCGAGGGACAAAAGCAGCTTTGCATCCTTGCGCGATCCATGGTAAGAGAATGCTCTCTGATGCTGATGGACGAACCAGAAAGCGCATTGGATTTCGGAGGGCGCTACTTTATGCTGGATGCAGTAAAAAAAGCAACTGCACAGCGCCCTTGTTCTGCACTTGTGACACTTCATGATCCTCAGCTTGCACTGAATGTCTGCACCAGAATACTGCTTATAAAATCTGGATGCATTATTTCTGAAATCGAACCTGGCAAAAGTGGAATTTCTGAAATTGAACAGCAGCTTACGAAAATCTACGGACCGCTCAGTGTTCGGCAGTGCGCAGGAAAAAACGGGAAGAGTCAGTTTGTACTGATAAAGGAATAAGCTATGAAAACACATCTAAAATTGACTTTGCTCGATGATAAGGGCGATAAATTCTTTGGAGAAGGTCCCTACAGACTTCTTCGGCTCGTGGAAGAAACCGGCTCTCTTCGTTCGGCTGCAATGTCCATGAACATGGCCTACACCAAGGCACTGAAAATGGTGAAACGTGCTGAGGAAGTACTTGGGTATCCGCTTACTCACAGGAGTACAGGAGGTGCTTCCGGCGGAGGCAGTCACCTTACCGAACAGGGAAAGGAGTGGCTTAACAAATATGAGGCATACCGTAATGCCTGCATCTCTGCTGAACAAAAACTCTTTGATGAATTCTTTCCTCTGCAGTGAGAAAAGACATCTGATCATTACCGGGAATCGTGGAAGCGGGAAAACCACGCTGCTCAATTCCATTGCCTCTGCAGATATCAGAACACGGGCAGAAAAAGGAAAATATGTCTATCTTTGCGATTCTCGTTCAGGAATGGCAGAAAAGATAGGCATTTTTTCCGCGGGAACAGAAGGCACGGAAAACCGTATGAAGATTTGCAGAGAAGGTTTTCTTGGGCTGGGAATTTCTGCTGTAAAGAGCTGTATAGAAAGCGAGAACATCTTTGCTGTGATTGATGAGATCGGATATCTTGAAACACAGTGCGAGGAATACTGTCAGGCACTTGAACAGCTGTTTGAAACCAAACGAATCATTGCAGTTGTCCGAAAGCAGGAAATCCCCTTTCTGCAGAAAATAGTTGAAAGAGATGACGCATTTGTCATAGATCTGGATAATCCTTTTGGAAATGTCGGACTTGTCATCATGGCATCCGGTGAGGGGAAACGATTCGGCGGAAACAAGCTTGCTGCCGATTTTCGAGGCCGTCCCCTGATTACGCATATCCTGAAATCGTCGGAACAGATTTTCAAAAAACGCATTGTGGTAACAAGGCATGAAAGCATTGCACAGATATGTCAAGAAAACAATGTGGAGGTCATTCTTCATGATCTGCCTTACAGAAATGATACGATCCGGCTGGGCGTGCAGTGCATGGGTGATACGAATTCCTGTGCGTTCTGTCCCGGAGATCAGCCTTTGCTTTCAGCTGAAACACTGCAGTCGCTAGTCATCGCCTCCGCTTCACAAAGTGAAAACTGTTTCCGTCTGAAATATGGTGAAACCGTCGGTGCACCCAATATTTTCCCGCGGAAGCTGTATGGTGAGCTTTTGAATCTGCCTGAGAAAAAAGGTGGAAACTACATCATAAAAAAACATCCCGAGATGCTGAAATTCATCAGCACCCGGGACGAATATGAACTTATGGATATTGATACCCGTGAGGACATCGTGAGATTACAGGAGTATGACTGTTAAACAGTCTGCTCCTCTTTTGTTTCTTCAGAAGCTTCATCCATTTCAATCGCTTTTTCAACAGGCTGCTTATCCTTCGGAAGAAGTACATTGAGAAGAATCGCAACAAGCGCAGCAGGAACAATACCGGAACCGCCAAAAATAAGTGACAGCATCTGAGGAGCATTGCTCAGAATGGCAGGATTTGCGCCCATACCATATCCAAGGCCAAGCGACACAGAAATAATGCTGAGGTTTCTGGCTGTAAGGGGTTCACGAGTAATCAGCTGAATACCACTGATGACAATGGAAGAGAACATCATGACAGCTGCACCGCCCAGAACCGATTGCGGCATAATAGAAATGACAGCACCAAGTTTCGGGATAAGTCCGCAGAGAATCAGGAATATACCACCTGTTGCAAGTGCCTTGCGGTTTACAACCTTTGTCATAGAAACAAGGCCGACATTCTGGCTGAAGGAAGTATTCGGAAGAACACCGAAAAGCGAAGCAAGACTGGAACCTGCACCGTCACAGATAACTCCGCCTGAAAGCTCTTTATCTGTAGCCTCTCTGTTCATACCGCCAACTGTAACACCAGAAATATCTCCAACAGTTTCCACTGCAGTCACGATAAACATAATCAAAACGGGAGCGATGGCTCTCATGTCAAATACCGGCTTGACAGGCATTATCTCAGGAATTGCAAACCAGCTTGCTGCTGCAACCTTGTCCCAATTCAGAACCCAGGATTTTGTATATTCCACCATATCAGCATCCACAGCAGTTGTATCCAGAACAAGTCCCATGATGCCGGACACAATATAGCCTGCAACAATACCGATCAAAATGGAAGTATTCCTCAGAAAAGCATTTTTGCTGTGTTTCATAACAAGAATGACCACAAGAACAAATAGTGCAAGAAGCAGGTTTTCAACCGAGCCGAAATCCTTTGCATTATTTCCGCCGCCGAAAGAATTTACACCGACAGAAATCAGGCTCAGACCAATGGAAAGAACAACTGTACCGGTAACGACTGACGGGAAGAATTTACGAAGCGGTTTCAAAAAGAAGCCCAGAATCGTCTCAAAGATACCGCCTATCAGCGAAGCACCCATGATCGCACCATAGGCGATAATACCACCGCCCATGGAAGAAGCAACCGAGTTGAAAACTCCGATAAAGCCGGAGGATGTTCCCATGATAATGGGAACCTTTCCGCCAATCGGACCGATGCCGAAAAGCTGAATCAGAGTGACGATTCCAGCAATAATCATCGCGTTCTGCAATAGGCTGATCTGCAAACCATCAAAGCTGCTTCCCACAAGACCGCAGGCACCTGTGATGATGAGAAGAGGTGTAAGGTTTCCGACAAACATGGCAAGAACATGCTGTAATCCCAGTGGAAGGGCCTGCTTTAATGGCAGTTTTCCTTCAAACTGGTATGCTTCGGGAGAAGACTTTGTGTTAAATTTCATGGTTTTCCTCTTTTCTGTTGAGATTTGTCATATATACAAGAATATTATACATGAAATCCCAGCAAATGTCAATGCTAATATAGATTCCCATAGACTTTACTTCGGTGTATTTCTGCACCAACGATATTTCATACTTTTCGCTTAGTCTAGCGAGCTATATCAAGCAAACCACGAACCGTGAGATTCGTGGTTTACTTACATAAAGTATCATTCCTGTAGTTTGTTGCCGCATTATAAGCTTGCCTTAATAATATCGGGCAGCTCATCAGGCGGTGCTGCACGCACATGGCCTTATTCACATTGTACCACATCGGCAATATTGTCTGATTTTAGTTATATAATATGTTTTGAGCTTCAGATAAACGGAAACAAACACCTCAAAATGAACTTTTCCACAAGAAATATTGCTGGTTTCTTGATGATAATCCAGCACCAACATCATAACTGCTGCATTGGTGCTTTTCATGATTTTTTCTCTTTTACGGTCTGGGCGAACCACAATAGATGCAGAACTTGCCGCCCTCATTCTCTGCGGTGCAGGCCGGGCAGACCCAGACTCTGCTTACAGAAGCTGCGGGGATGGGGGCAGTCACAGCTGAAGCCCCGGAAGCAGAAGAAGCATTCATGGCATCAAGTCTCTGCTTGGCATCAATCATCCGCTGCATCATCTGCTCACTTGCAGAATCAATGCTGGGAACCAGGCTTGCGCCCCTGACATCCAAACCGAACTGCTGCAAGCCGACGCTGTTAGCGGCTGCAGTCAGTCTTTCGCTCAACAGCTTCGCATCTACGGAATGAACCTCGATACACTCCCGTTCCAGCTCCATGATGCACTTATTGACGACATTACCGACGAGATCCACCGTCCTCTGTTCGTCGAAGATGGCTTCATCGGTAACGCTGACCGTCACACTGCCCTTTACAGAGAGAGTAACCACCAGATCATAGGCACCGCCCGGATCCTTTGTGTGATAGGGGGACATAATCTCACGGAGTTCCAGTGTCCGTTCATTCTGAGATGCACTGGGCTTGCTTTCGCCTTGCAGCGTCGCAACGATCTTCCTGCAAAGCTCCTCGTATTCCATAATTCTGCGATCGCCTCCCGAAAGTATGCTGCCACCGCTCCGGTTGATGCTCATATTGTTCACCCGGAACTTGAGCTCATCAATATATGGATGATCGACATCGATCACAATGTGATAGTCATAGGAATAGTCATAGACCGGCGGGGTAAAGCTAACCATATTGCCGTTGGCATCCCTACGCTTGCGCTCAGTTCTGTGCTCCTCGCACTCATAGCGACAGGCCGTGACAGCAGACAGAGGCAGAATGTCGGGGTTTCCAGTCTTCCAGTCCGACTCATAGCAGACGGCAAAACTACCCTGAACCTCGTCCAGATACAAAGCCCGTCCATCGCTCCCTAACTTCTGAGAGCGGCGGAAAGCAGCTACTCTTGCCTTGTTTGCCTCACGATCCTCTATCTGGCACTTGATATTCGCCAATGCGGAATGTCTTCTTCCAGTAAACCAAGGTGAGAGCTTTGATGCGCAGCTCTTGCAAAGGTTGCCGTCCTCAAGCTTGCGATTTCCCAACAGACCGATCTTTTCACCGCAAACATCACAGTATTTCTTATCAAACAAACCCATAAAAACTCCTTTCTGACTGACAGGCATTTACCATAAGCTTTCCGCCCTGCTTTTTGATGGTGTTATCGGGAATCTTTAGCAAATGTATTATTTCGTCTTGACTTTGCCTTTTTTATCATCAAGTCTGCTTAGATATTCCTTTGTTTCTTTTGCCACAACACCTGACAATGCAAGAAGTGCCACAATATTCGGAAGCGCCATAAGTCCGTTGAAAATATCTGCAATATTCCATACTGCTGCAATTGTCATATAGGGCCCGATGAATACTGCCGCAATGTAGAGGAGTCTGAACACGAATGTTGCTGTCTTATTTGAACCTGTCAGATATGAAAGACATCTTTCTGAATAATAGTTCCAGCCGAGTATTGTTGTAAACGCAAACAGCATAAGGCACATCATAAGTAGGAATGATGATACTTTCTCAGGAAAAGGAAGTCCGTAGCTAAATGCCGCATTTGTTATTTCAACGCCCTGCAATTCAGGATTTTTTTCCAGACATCCTGAAATAACGATTGTAAGTCCTGTCATTGTGCAAACCACGATTGTATCAATAAATGTACCTGTCATTGTTACAAGGCCCTGTCTGACAGGTTCGTTTGTCTTTGCTGCAGCAGCTGCAATAGGTGCTGAACCAAGACCGGCCTCATTTGAGAAGATACCTCTTGCGATTCCCTTCTGCATGGATACGATAATTGCACCAAGTGCGCCGCCTGCAACGGCCTTGACACCGAATGCACTCTGAATGATTGTCACGACTGCTGATGGAATTTCTGCAATATGAAGAACAATAATCAGGAGACAGCACACAATGTAAATTACAACCATAAATGGAATGAATATTTCAGATACCTTTGCGATTGACTTGATGCCGCCGAGAATAATCATTGCTGCAAGTACCGTAAGTACAAAACCAACAATTACCTGTGTCCATGTGTAGTCTGCGCCAAGGATCGTAACAATATGTGCTTTGTCCGGATCAAAAAATGCATTTGCCGCAGATGTGATACTGTTTACCTGCGTGAATGTACCGATACCCATAAGTCCGACAAGCACACCGAAAGCAGCAAACATTTTGCCAAGCCATTTCCATTTTGGGCCCATGCCGTTTTCAATATAATAGAAAGGGCCGCCAAGCATTTTTCCGTGTTTATCGGTAATTCTGTATTTTATTGCAAGCAGACCCTCAGAATATTTTGTAGCCATTCCGAAAAGTGCGGCAAATTCCATCCAGAATAATGCACCTGGGCCTCCTGCCGCAATAGCTGTCGCAACACCGACAATGTTTCCGGTTCCAATTGTAGCGGAAAGAGCAGTACATAATGCACCAAAGCTTGAAATCTCACCTTTGCCGCCTTTCTCCTTCTCAAACATATACTTCAAGGCAAGCCCAAGTTTTTTCAGCTGTAAGCCTTTCAGACGCATTGTTAGAAAAACGCCGCAGCCGAGTATCAGCAGTATCAGCGGAATTCCCCATACATAATCGTCAATAATTTCTGTTAATTGCGTAATCTTTTCCATTCATACATCTCCTTATGTCAATCGTATCTTATTTATTATACCATAATTTCGCCCACATTTCAAGGATTGTTTAGGAATTTTTTTACACTATGAAAAAACACCGTACAATACCTTTCGGACTGTACGGTGCTGTTTCTTTTATACTGCACTGTATGAGGGGATATCCGCTAATTTTTCTTTCCTGCCGTAGAGATAGTGGTATGCGGCCGCAGAGTTCAGGATCATTGCGCCGAGCCATGCAGCAATTTCAGCGTAAGATGTAGCGTTAAAACCGAATACACTTGTGAAGAACACAACGACCACAACTCTGAGCGTCATTTCTGCAATACCTGAAATCATAGGAACAAGCGGTTTTCCCATCCCCTGACAAGCACTTCTTACAACGAAAAGGAAATCCACAGCAAAAAGCATCAAACCGCTTCTTATGAGATATCCCTTTGAAAGTGCAATTTGTTCTGCACCATTAAGCATAAAGCCTGCAAGCTGTTCAGCGAAAATAACCATGATACTTCCGAGAACAACATATGAAATCAGTGAGATAAGCAGACAAATGTTAAGTCCTTTTTTTATTCTGTCCATCCTGCCTGCACCGTAATTCTGACTTGTGAATGATGACATTGCATAACCTGATGTACAGGCAGGCTGCATAAAGAGGTTAATATACTTGCTGCACGCAGAGTATGCAGATGTGAATGCAACACCCATTCCGTTTACGAAATACTGAATTGTCATGCAGCCTATAGCTGTGATAGAATTCATAATTGCCATAGGAATACCGTTTTTCAGCAGTTCATAATACATTGAAAAATCGTGTCTGAAATGCTCTCTCTTAATTCTGATAATGTCGATTTTCCTCAGCTTGAGATAGCAAATAAGCGTCGAGATAATCTGTGATGCAATCGTTACAAATGCAGGACCCTCAACGCCAGTGTGCATCATGTAAACCGTTACCCAGTTGAAGATAATGTTTACTATAGTTGAGACAATAATTGCAATAAACGGCGTTTTACTGTCACCGAGTGCACGAAGTATGCTTGCACAGAGATTATAACCGATCGTTGTGAAAAGTCCGCCGAAAATGATATATCCATAAATAAGGCTGTCCTTCATGATAATCTCATCAGTCTGAAGTAATTTCAGCACAGGAGAAAGAAACACTATGCTTACCGCAGTGAGTATTACTGTTATCAGCATTGCAAGTGAAATTGAAGACGCAACCGATTTTTTCAGTCTTTCTTCGTTTTTAGCACCGAAAAACTGTGCAATCAGAATGGAAAAGCCGTTTGTGATACCAATTGAAAATCCTATAATAAAGAAAGTGAGTGATGACATATTGCCGACAGCACCGAGCTGATTGTCGCCGAGACCCTTTCCGACGATAATGGTATCCGCAATCGTATAAATCTGCTGTAGCATATTGGTTAGGAGCATAGGAAAATAAAATTTCAGAATAAGTGATGATGGCTTCCCGCTTGTAAGGTCATATACCTTTGCCATAGAAATCTCTCCTTTTCATTCATGTGCTTTTATAGGAAAACATACACATAGCTGTAAAGCGAAAATATGCGGTGATGCCTATAAGCTCATATATATTCTGCGCAGAGATACTCCGCAAAAATAGCCGTACCAAGCCGAAGTCACACTTTGTTCTGTCAGCTCTGTACGGTTTCACACTGATGCTATTATACTCACTGCAACTTCATTTCTATATCAAAAGTATTGCATTTATATCAAAAGTATGGTATAATGAACAGGGCGGTGATGATATGAATACAGAGCGTGATTTAAGTTACAGATTATACATTCAGCGTGAAGAAAATTTTAGCAGAACTTCCTACCGGCAGGAATTTGAACGATATAATGATGTCAGCTCAGGCGACATCAATAAAGTGAAGGAAAACTTTATCGCCGTTAAAAAGAACTTTTATGAAGGCAAGGGTACTCTGTCGGATGATCCTGTTACGAATGTCCGCTACCATATTATCATTGCTACCGCTCTTGTTTCCCGTGCCTGTATTAACAGCGGTATGAATCATGATGTCGCATATACTCTTTCGGATATTTATATCCGCCGTGCAGACAAATGCCAAAATGCAGATGAACTAATTGATATTCTAGGTGAAATGCAGATTGATTTTGCAGAGCGTATGCGCAAACTGAAAAAACAGAATATCATTTCAATACATATCAGAAAATGTATTGACTATATATATGACCATCTACACGAAAAGCTTACTGTTAAATCTGTTGCTGAATATCTGAACATCAACGAAAGCTACCTTTCAAAGCTGTTTATGAAGGAAACAGGACGAGGATTCCGTGAATTCATTATTGATGCAAAAATCAACGCATCCAAGAATATGCTGATATATTCTGAATTCTCACAGCTGGATATCTCGCTTTCACTTGGTTTCTCATCGCAGAGTGCTTTCATCAATGCATTCAGAAAGGCAACAGGTCTGACCCCTGCAAAATTCAGAGAGAGATATAAATATTAACGGAGGAATATTGCAATGTATTTTGAAGATCTCAAAATAGGAATGACAAGACAGCTGGAACCGACGATTATAGATAAGGACGAAATGCTTGCTTTTGCAAACAGATATGATAATGTCCCACTGCACACCGATGAGGAGTATGCAAAGACAACGCCCTTCAAACAGCTTATCGCCCCTGGTGTCATGTCATTCATGTGCGTATGGGCAAAATATCTTGAAGTTGATTTGTTCGGTAAAGAGCTTATTGCAGGCGTATCAACAAAAATAGAATGGTTCAAGCCTGTTTTTGCAGGTGATGCGCTCACTGGTACAGCAGTCATAACAGACCTTGTTGAAAGAAACAACAGAAACGGACTTGCAGTCCTCAGAATTGATATTGTAAATCAGAATGGTGAAACTGTAATGCGTGACATTACCGAAACAGTTATAAAACGCAAAGAAGCGTGATGATGATCAAGAGCAACGGCGATATAGTATAATAAAAAGCACTTGGAAAGCAGCGTATATGCATGCTTTTCAAGTGCTTTCTGGTCTTATTCTTCTCACTCAATCGTTAAGTGTTCGTTGATATGCTACTGCTGAACTGCAACCGGTATTGAGGCTAAATATCTGTTTATACAAACTTTCTGAAAAACTCACATTCATCATGATTGCACCTGGCTGCCTCGTCAAGATGGCAGTTTATATGAAAAACATGAGAGATTTCAGTTTGTCCCTTTTGACCGTAGATCTTCATAACCACAGGTATTCCCAGAGCTTTCAGATGTCTGTACATAGGCTCTGCATTCGGCAGAAGAAAGTCTTCTTCACAGCTCATAATAAATGACGGCGGAAAAGCAGGCGTAATATTTTTCATTGTGTCTGCCATAGCGAGTATTTTTTCGTCGGTCTGTCCATCTGCCAAGCCGAGATATTTTCTGAAAAGTGTTTCTTCTGTATCCTGTGCGACAGTCAGGCCGTCATAGATTCCGCAGTTTAGCCCGAGCGCCTTGACCTTTATATCGGGAAGTTCAAAACCGAACAACCGTGAAAAATCCTTGTTCGTAAGAATTGCAGAATAGTGACTTGTAAGCTGTGCACCTGCTGAGTCACCGACAATAATAATCCTGTCCTTATCTGCGTAATACTTTTCGCCAGACTTTGCAACAAATTGCATGGCGTTGTTGATATCTTCAAGTGCAGACGGAAACACACTTTCGGGAGCAAGTCTGTAGTTTATATTCACTACAGTAAAACCTTTCTGTGCAAGCTTCATGCAGTAGAATTTATATATTTCTTTACTGCCGTATACCCACGCACCGCCATGAATATTCACGATAGTCGGCTGTTTTTCGGTTACATCTTTCTGCACATAAATATCGAGCAGATTTTCCTTTCCATGTTCACCATAGGGAATATCGAAAAAGCATTGTAAATCATCAGGCACAGTAAGACCCTTGTCTCTTTCAGCGTCTGCGATTGCCCAGCTTGAGCGTATTTCTTCTACCGACAGATTGATAGCCATGTTTATTCTCCTTTTTCAGTATTGTTTCTGTTCACCACATATATACCGATACATACCAGCACAAGAGCAATTACAGCATTTATTCCGAACATATCGCTTTCTTTCAGGACAATTCCCGAAATAACAACTCCGCAGACAGGATTCATAAATCCGAAAACCGCCACCTTTGAAACAGGATTATGTTTCAGAAGCATTGCCCAGAGCGTATATGCCGCCGCAGATACAAATGACAGATATAGCAGAACAGCAGCAGAGCCTGTGTTTACATATCCGATACTGCCGCCGAATACAGCACCGATCAGCCACATTACAAGTCCGCCGAAAAAGAACTGCCATCCGCTGAGCATTACGGGGTTTTCACTTGCTGAATATCTTTTCATGATGACAGAAGAAAAACCGCTTGCAACAGTACACAGGAAGATAAATCCGTCACCGAAAAGGCTGAATTCCGTGCCGTTTTTTAGTCCGCCGAGATTAATCAGAATAATACCCGAAAAACCGATCATGCATCCGATAATCTTTCTTAGCGTAAGCTTTTCAATTCTGTAAATCAGGGAAGAAATCAGAATCGCTGTAAAGACATTAGCCGCAACAATTACAGCCGCCTTTACTCCTGATGTATGAGCAAGTCCGATGTAGTAAAAAAAGTATTGCAGAATTGTCTGAAAAAGGCTGATGATAAGAACTTTAGGAACAGCCTGTTTTGACGGAACAAGTATTTTTTTTGACGAAATACTGCCGAAAGCAATCGCCATAAGACCGGCAATCGCAAAACGAACACCTGCAAATACCATCTGAGATGCCCAATCGGAAGCATCAGTACCGAAACGTTCATAGCCTATTTTCACGCCCGAAAATGCACTGCCCCAAAGCAGAGAACAGATAAATGCCACAAGCACAACCATCCATGTTCTGCTTAATACACTCTCTTTTTTCAATTCATTACCTTCTTTTGCTGATATGTCTGTTTCATTATAGCACTTTTTAAGGAATGTGTCAAAGGGTAAAAAGGAAAAGCTGCTGTCCCTCCCCCCAAAAAAGGTGACAGCAGCTTTGTTTTGTGGTATCTTCTCTTTTTAATTGCAGCGGTCTCAGAACGAATCTGTGCTTGGAGTGACTGAGCTTCCGCTCCGCTTCAATTTGGTCGGTATTATCCTGATATGATAACCAACAGCACCGGACAAAGCAGAAAACTGATCTGTCCGGTGCTGAAAATTTATCATGTATCAGTCGATAACAGCAATAACCTCAACTTCTACCAGAGCACCCTTCGGAAGATCTCTGACAGCAACACAGCTTCTTGCCGGTTTTTCTGTAATATAGCTGCCATAAATCTCATTAAATGCAGCAAAATCAGCAATATCCGCAAGAAAACAGGTTGTTTTTACAACCTTGGTAAAATCAGTACCAACAGCCGCCAGAACCTGCTTCAGATTCTCCATAACCTGCGTAGTCTGCCCCTGAATATCAGAAGCCTCGATATTTCCACTTGCAGGAACAATCGCAATCTGTCCGGATGTGTAAACAACACTTCCAGCCTTCACAGCCTGAGAGTATGGGCCGATTGCTGCCGGTGCATTATCTGTATAAATCTTCTCTGCCATTGTTATTTTCCTTTCTGAAATAAACGAAAAAGATTACAGCTTATTCATAATCTTGAAGCCAGCATCCGTCAAAGCCGCACGAATCTGACGAATATGTTCATGATTTCGTGTTTCCAGACCGATCCGAAGAACCGTATCTGTAATATCACTGTCTTCGCTTGCACGTTCATGATGGATAGACACAACATTACCGCCGCAGTCCGCAAGAATCGCTGAAACACCCTTCAGCTGCCCCGGTTTATCTTCAAGCTGAATAACAAGCATATCAGTACAGCCGGATTTCAGCTGACCGCGTTTGATGACTCTGGAAAGAATCGTCACATCAATATTGCCGCCGGATACAAGACAAACAACATTTTTGTTTTCGATATCCGGAATTTTACCAAACATGACAGCTGCTACCGAAACAGCCCCGGCACCCTCAGCAATAAGCTTCTGCTGCTCAATAAGTGCCAGAATTGCAGAGGAAACCTCATCATCCGAAACTGTAACCACACCATCGACATATTTTCTGACGAGTTCAAACGTATTGACACCCGGTGCCTTAACCTTGATGCCATCTGCAATGGTGCTGACCTTTTCAAGACAAACGATGCTCTCTTCTTCAAGTGACTGAACCATAGAAGGTGCACCCTGTGCCTGTACGCCGTAAACGCGGATATTCGGATTCAGGCTTTTCAGAGCAAAGGCTACACCGGAGATCAGACCACCGCCGCCTACGGGAACAACTACAACATCAACATTCCTCAGCTGACGGATAATTTCAAGACCAATCGTGCCCTGTCCTGCAATGACATCCTCATCATCAAACGGATGGACAAATGTATAACCCATTTCCTTTTCCAGTTCTCTTGCTTTCAGATAAGCATCATCATAAACACCAGGAATCAGACATACATCAGCTCCATAACCCTTTGTCGCTTCAACCTTGGAAATCGGCGCACCATCCGGAAGACAAATCAGAGACTTGATACCGTTTTTCGCTGCAGCAAGTGCAACACCCTGCGCATGATTGCCGGCAGAGCAGGCAATCACACCCTTTGCTTTCTCCTCATCGCTTAGCTGCGAAATCTTATAATAAGCACCACGAACCTTAAATGATCCGGTGATCTGAAGGTTTTCGGTCTTCAGATAAACATTGGTATGCGGACAAATCTTTGGTGCATGAATGATATCTGTCTGACGGATAACATTTTCCAAAACATAGCTTGCATGGTATATTTTATCCAGTGTCAGCATCTCGCTCACTCCTTTTCACATCTGTTCTGCGCAGCAACAAGCTGCTCAATTAACTGGCGTGCCGCGCGGGCTGATCTGCCGCACTTTCGCAATGCAAATCTTTCAGCCTCCAATGAAAGCGCTTCTGCACTCATATGCAGACCATACTGAGCGGCCAGACCATTGACAATATCGAGATACAATGCTTTATTGGGCTTTTCATAATAGATTTTTATACCGAAACGCTCAGAAAGAGAAATCGTTTCCTGCATGGAATCATTACGATGAATCTCATCCCCGGCTCTTTGTGAGAAAGTCTCTCTGATAATATGCCGGCGGTTACTGGTCGCATAAACGACAGTATTTAACGAACGGGAAGAGATACTTCCTTCCAGAACTGCCTTCAAAGCACTAAAATCATCATCATTTTCCTGAAAGCTCAGATCATCTATGAAAAGAATGAACTTCAATGGATTTTCGCTCAGTTCCTCAAGAAGCTTCGGTAAAAGATGAAGCTCGTTCTTCGTTAACTCTATCAATCGAAGTCCATCTTCACTGAATGCATTCGCAACGGCCTTGACTGTTGCAGATTTTCCGGTTCCTGCATCGCCGTACAGAAGAACATTTGAAGCCTTTTGACCACTGATCAGGGCCTGTGTATTTGCAATCACCTGATTTCTCTGCAGCTCATATCCGATAAGATCCGATAATGCCACAGCATCAGGAAAAGCAACCGGTTCAAGTACAAATCCCGACTTATCATCCTTTGCAGGCTCCATATGAAACATTTTATACTTTGCATACATTCCATAGCCATGCTTGTCTATCTTTGAAAGGCGCTCAAAATACAGCGTTTCCAAATCGACATACTCTGCAAACCATTCAGGAATATGAAGTCCATCTGTATCAGAGTTGTCGAGGATCATTTCTGCAGTAACTGCGGCCGCCTCGGAAAGGAGCCGGAGATCAGAACGTGCAGCTGCATCAATATACGCAGGAATCTCCTGGCCTTTTGCAGCAAAATAGGAACAGGGATTTTCCATTGACAGAACAAGTTCTTTCAGGTAGTCTGTCCAGTTGTCCGTATGCCCCAGATGATACAATGCAGCGGCAAATTCTGCTACCGCAGCTGTATCATCCTCGCGTTTCTCATTCACCTGGCAAAAGCACTGACGAAAGGCACGGAACACCGCATCATGTTTCAGGGTAGAAAAGACCGTGAGCATATCCAGTTTCCGGTCAAAGTTTCGCCAATCCATTACTTTATACTTCCATTCTTAATTGATTCAACCAGACCGCCATTTTCAATAATTGTCTGAATAAATGCCGGGAACGGCTCTACAGCATAATCCATTCCGGTGGTTTCATTATGAAGAATGCCGCTGTCGAGATCTGCTGTAATCACATTGCCCTCTGAAATTGCATCAGCTGCCTCAGGCGACTCTATAATTGCAAGTCCGATGTTGATAGAGTTGCGATAAAAGATACGTGCAAAGCTCTTGGCAACGACCAGAGAAATACCGCTTGCCTTGATCGCAATCGGTGCATGCTCACGGGAAGAGCCGCAGCCAAAATTCCAGCCGGCAACCATGATATCGCCTTCCTTGACACGGGAGATAAAGGTTTTATCCAGATCCTCCATGCAGTGAGATGCCAGTTCCTTATGATCACTTGTATTCAGATAACGCGCGGGGATAATAACATCAGTATCCACATTATCGCCGTACTTAATAACTGTACCTGTCATTTTCATAATCAGAGCACCTCCTCAGGAGCGGCAATTTTACCTGAAATCGCACTGGCAGCAGCCACTTCCGGACTTGCCAGATAGATTTCAGATGTAGTATGACCCATTCTGCCAATAAAGTTTCGGTTCGTTGTTGCAACAGCACGCTCATTCTCGGCAAGAATACCCATATGACCGCCAAGACACGGACCGCAGGTCGGTGTGGAAACCACAGCGCCGCACTCAATAAATGTCTTGAGATAACCAGCTTCCATAGCTTCCAGATAGATTTTCTGGGTTGCAGGAATCACAATGCAGCGAACGCCCTTTGCGACCTGCTTGCCCTGCATGATTTCTGCTGCAGCCTTTAGATCCTCCAAACGGCCATTTGTACAGGACCCAATGACAACCTGCTGAATTCTGATTTCTTCAATCTCATCTACGGTGCGGGTATTCTCCGGAAGATGCGGGAAGGATACGGTATGCTTGATCTCAGACAGATCAATTACATAGGTCTTCTCATAAACAGCATCAGCATCAGCCTCATATACAACAGGCTCACGGTCTGAATGCGCCTTTACATATGCCTTGGTGATCTCATCAACAGCAAAGATTCCATTCTTCGCACCGGCTTCAATCGCCATATTTGCCATGCAAAGACGATCAGACATAGACAGACTTGCCAGCCCCTCGCCTACAAACTCCATAGATTTATACAGTGCACCGTCAACACCAATCATGCCAATGATATGGAGAATAACATCTTTACCGGAAACATACTTGTTCAGCTTGCCCTTAAGCTCGAATTTCAGCGCAGAAGGAACCTTAAACCATGCCTTGCCGATCGCCATACCGCAGGCCATATCAGTTGAGCCGACACCAGTGGAAAATGCGCCAAGCGCACCATAGGTACAGGTATGAGAGTCTGCACCGATCACTGCATCACCGGAAACCACAAGACCTTTTTCCGGCAGAAGTGCATGTTCAATGCCCATCTGTCCAACATCATAAAAGTTTGTAATATCCTGTGCGCCGCAGAAATCACGGCACATCATACATTGCTGTGCAGCCTTGATGTCCTTGTTCGGAGCAAAGTGATCCATAACCATGGTCACCTTTTCCTTATCAAATACATTATCCTTACCCATCTGATTGAATGCCTTGATTGCAACCGGAGAAGTAATATCATTACCAAGCACCAGATCAAGATTCACAAGCACCAGCTGTCCAGCTTCAACACTGGGAAGATCTGCGTGTGCAGCCAGAATCTTCTGTGTCATGGTCATTCCCATATTCTATTCATTCCTTTCAATTCTTGCTAAACCGGTATTTTGCAAGTCGGTATCACTGTTATTCCGAATAACTGAAAAAAGCCGTCCGGAACAGCCTGCAGGCAATACCACACAGAGCCGGCGGTACAAATGCGTGTGCAGATGTGCCGCCAAACCCTCTGGTGTCCTATATGGAAGGGTGGTTTCTCAGCAGTCAAACATTAATGATAGCGCCTTTATCCGCAGAGGAAACCATCTGTGCATAACGCTTGAGATATCCGGTAACATCCTTCTTCACTTTGATCTCTGTAGTTTCCTTACGCTTCGCAAGTTCTTCATCAGAAACCAGAATCTGGATGCTGTAATTTGGAATGTCAATTGCAATCCTGTCGCCATCCTGAACATAAGCAATCATACCGCCGCGTACTGCCTCAGGAGATACATGACCAATAGCAGCGCCTCTTGTCGCGCCGGAGAAACGGCCGTCAGTAATCAATGCAACTTCCTTATCCAGTCCCATGCCTGCAATCGCAGAAGTCGGAGAAAGCATCTCTCTCATACCAGGGCCACCGGAAGGACCTTCATAACGGATAACAACCACATCACCGGCTTCAATCTTTCCAGCATAAATAGCAGCAATCGCTTCTTCTTCACTGTCAAATACCTTTGCAGGGCCTTCGTGCTTCAGCATTTCCGGTGCAACGGCACTTCTCTTGACAACACAGCCATCCGGTGCAAGGTTGCCCTTGAGTACGGCAATACCGCCCGTCTCGCTGTAGGGATTCTCTATCGTACGAATAACCTCAGGATCACGGTTGACAGCATCGGCTATATTTTCGCCCAGAGTCTTGCCGGTCACTGTCATAACATCAGTATGCAGCAGCCCCTTCTTGTTCAGTTCAGCCAGGACTGCATATACGCCGCCTGCCTCATCAAGCTGCTCCATATAGGTATGACCTGCAGGAGCAAGATGACACAGATTCGGAGTTCTCGCAGAAATCTCATTGGCAATATCCAGATTGATCTCAACACCGCACTCATGTGCAATGGCCGGAAGATGGAGCATACTGTTAGTTGAACAGCCAAGTGCCATATCCGCAGTCAGTGCATTCTGGAATGCCTTCTCTGTCATGATATCACGGGGACGTATATTCTTTCTGTAAAGTTCCATTACTTGCATACCGGCATGCTTAGCCAGCTCAATTCTCTTGGAATAAACAGCAGGAATCGTTCCGTTTCCTCTCAGGCCCATACCAAGAACTTCAGTCAGGCAGTTATGAGAGTTTGCTGTATACATACCGGAGCAGCTTCCGCAGGTCGGGCAGGCATTCAGCTCAAAATCATCCAGTTTATCCTGATCCATTTTGCTTGCCTTGAAGGAACCAACGGCTTCAAACATAGAAGACAGGCTTGTACGCTTTCCGTCCACATGACCTGCCAGCATCGGACCTCCGCTGACAAATACAGTCGGGACATTCACACGAGCCGCTGCCATCAGCAGACCAGGCACATTCTTGTCACAGTTCGGAACCATAACAAGTGCATCAAAAGCATGTGCCAGAGCCATAGCTTCGGTGGAATCTGCAATCAGATCACGGGTGACCAGTGAATACTTCATACCCTTATGACCCATTGCAATACCGTCACAAACTGCAATTGCCGGAAAAACAATCGGAGTACCGCCAGCCATTGCTACACCCATTTTTACCGCATCAACGATTTTGTCAAGATTCATGTGTCCTGGTACGATCTCATTATAAGAACTGACAATACCAACGAGCGGACGCTCCATTTCTTCCTTTGTCAGTCCAAGTGCATGCAGCAGAGAACGCTGCGGAGCACAGTGCGCACCTGTATTTTTTGTATCAAAATACATACGAAAACCTCTTTTTGAATAAATTTCAGCGAACGATCGACATTCGCTGCTACATCTGCGGCAAAAATCCGCATACAATGCGTCATGGTTATATATGGCAAAAATCCCGACTATAAAACCGGGATTTTTCAACTGACATACATCTCTCTGCCCGCATAACGGGCAGAGAATGTACTTTTCATAATCAGCAGAAACTGAATCAGTTATTGATCAGCTTATCTTCGCCGTTCCAGCTGTACAGCTTACGGATCTCCTCGCCGACAACCTCAGACGGATGCTCAGCATGCAGCTTTCTCATCGCCTTGAAGTGAACCTGGCCGCCTGCATCAGACATATCCAGCAGGAACTCCTTCGCAAAGGAACCATCCTGAATATCAGCCAGGACCTTCTTCATGGCCTTCTTGGTTTCCTCAGTAACAACCTTCGGACCGGTGATATAGTCACCATACTCAGCAGTATTGGAGATAGAATATCTCATACCAGCAAAACCGGACTGATAAATCAG
This sequence comes from Oscillospiraceae bacterium, assembly GCA_024404875.1. GTDB lineage: Bacteria > Bacillota > Clostridia > Oscillospirales > Ruminococcaceae > Firm-04. The sequence goes on along the minus strand of JAKSPK010000002.1, from coordinate 81,319 downwards.
GTCAACGATCAGCTTCATCTCATGAATGCACTCGAAATATGCATTTCTAGGATCGTATCCAGCCTCAACCAGAGTCTCGAAACCACACTGCATCAGAGCACAAACACCGCCGCAGAGAACAGCCTGCTCACCGAACAAGTCGGTCTCAGTCTCAGTTCTGAAAGTCGTCTCCAGAACACCAGCACGGCTGCCGCCGATACCAGCTGCATAAGCCAGACCAATTTCCTGCGCGTCACCAGTTGCATCCTGCTGAACAGCGATCAGGCAAGGAACACCCTTCTCTACCTGATACTCACTTCTGACAGTATGACCCGGACCCTTCGGAGCGATCATGATAACATTAACATCAGCCGGAGGAACGATACAGCCGAAGTGGATGTTGAAGCCATGCGCAAATGCAAGTGTCTTGCCTGCAGTCAGATACGGCTTAATGTCAGCCTCGTAGAGAGCCTTCTGCTTCTCATCCGGAATCAGAATCATGATAACATCAGCAGCCTTTGCAGCATCTGCAGTCGACATAACTGTCAGACCCTGAGCCTCTGCCTTTGCCCAGCTCTTGCTTCCCTCGTACAGACCAACAACAACATTCACGCCGCTGTCCTTCAAGTTCAGAGCATGTGCATGTCCCTGAGAACCATAACCAATGATTGCTACGGTCTTTCCGTCCAGCTTGTGGATATCGCAATCCTGCTGATAAAAAATTCTTGCTTCTGCCATTTTTAAGAACTCCTTATTATATGATTTTTTAGCAGACTTTCCGAGAAATCCGGAAATATCTGTTATAAACAAATGATTATTCTTATAGTGATGTCTCACTATTCAGGAAACTGCATCCACGCTCAATACCAACTATGCCTGTACGGCACATTTCAAGAATACCAAGCGGCTCAACAAGAGCAATAAATGCTTCAATTTTCGAAGTTTCACCGGTAATCTCAACACAAAGAGTATTCGGCGAAAAATCAACAATCTTGGAACGGAAAATATCTACAGCCGACAGAATTTCCTGACGGGTAGAAGGGCTGTTTCGGAGCTTGATCAGCGCCAGCTCTCGATAAACGCTTTTTTCACGCTCCATAACCTTGACTTCCTTCACATTATACAGCTTCCGAAGCTGGCGAACAATCTGCGTACGTACAGACTCATCACCGGTCAGTGAGATAGTGATACGCGAAAAGCCCTTATCTTCTGTTGCTGAAACCGTCAGGCTGTCAATATTAAATCCGCGGCGATTAAACATACTGGAAACACGTGTTAGTATACCCGGCTGATCCTCTACGAGAATCGCGATAACATATCGTTCCATTATGCATCACCCCTTTCTGTGATGATATCCTCAATACACCCGCCGGGAGGAAGCATCGGAAGAACAAATTCATCCTGATCAATCAGGCATTCAACAAGAACAGGGCCATCCTCTGCAAAAGCCTTATCCATCACAGAACTAAGCTCCGAAAGATCTGAGATTCTGTAGCCTGGCAAACCAAATGCATCTGCCAGCTTCATAAAATCTGTCTTTCTGCAGTGCAGATCTGTGTTGGAATAATGCTGCTGGAAGAACAATGTCTGCCACTGGCGAACCATACCAAGTACATGATTGTTCATAATCACAATCGTAACCGGCAAATTTTCAGCAGTTACTGTAGCAAGCTCATTCAGATTCATTCCAAAGCTGCCGTCACCTGTAAACAGAACAGTACGCTTTCCGGTTGCTTTTGCAGCACCGATCGCTGCACCCAGACCAAAGCCCATTGTGCCAAGACCACCGCTGGAAATAAAAGTACGGTTTTTCCGGAACGGGTAGAACTGAGCAACCCACATCTGATGCTGTCCAACATCAGTTACAACAGGTGTATCTGCTGCAGTGTGCTTCGCTGTTTCCGTAATCAGTGCGTAGGGAGTCAAGCGGTCTGTTGCTGTTACCTTGCGGAACTGAGCCGCCTCGGTAAGCTTCAGCTCTTCAATCCGGCTCATCCACGCATCATGCTTGGTTTCCATCACAAGATCAATCAGACGGGTCAATGCATCCTTGATGTCACCGGAAATACCCAGATCAGCATTAATGTTTTTGCAAAGCTCTGCACGGTCACCATCAATGTGTATAATCTTTGCACGCCTTGCGTACTTCGCTACATTTCCGGTTGCACGATCGCTGAAACGAGCGCCGATTGTAATAATCAGATCTGCTTCATCCTGTCCGACGCTGGAAGCATAATGTCCATGCATACCCTCCATGCCAAGAAAACGCGGATGATTTGTCGGAATAGCTGAAAGGCCCATCATAGTGCATCCAATCGGTGCATCAATCTTATCAGCCAGTGCGATCATTTCTGTGGATGCATCTGCAGAGATAACACCGCCGCCATAATAAATATAGGGCTTCTCAGATTCAGTGATCATCTTCGCAGCAAGTGCGAGCTGGTTTTCCTTTGCAGATTTCAGCGGTTTCTTCTCAACAACCGGACACGGCTGATAGGGGCATTTTGCAACCTGAACATCCTTCGGGATATCTACCAGAACAGGGCCCGGTCTTCCGGACTTCGCGATCACAAACGCCTCACGAATGGTATCGGCGAGCTTTTCTACATTTTTTACGAGGAAGTTGTGCTTGGTGATCGGGAGAGTGATGCCGGTGATATCGACTTCCTGGAAACTGTCTTTACCGATCAAGCTATTCGGCACATTTCCAGTAATAGCAACCAGCGGAATAGAATCGAGGTGTGCAGTTGCAATACCCGTTACCAGATTCGTAGCACCCGGTCCGGATGTTGCAATCACAACACCCACTTCGCCGCTTGCTCTTGCATAGCCGTCAGCAGCGTGAGATGCTCCCTGTTCATGTGCAGTGAGAACATGTTCAATTCTGTCGCGTCGAGTGTAAATAGAATCATAAAGATTGATTACCTGACCACCCGGATAACCAAAAACAGTCTTTACACCCTGCTCAATCAAAGTCTCAACCACAATGTCCGCGCCTGATAAAATCATGTTTCCATTCCTTTCCTCTCATAAAAAAGCAAACAACATCTATCTGCTTGTCTGCGCAGAAATAGAATCATGTCGTTTTGCAAATGATTTCTCAGTTTGATTATAACACTTTAATGCACTCAAATCAAGTGTGAACGGCATTTTTGATATTATGCACAATTATCATCGATATAACTTGCCGCTATATTGCAAAACGCATATGATGGCCATAGGCGTTTTGCAGCGAGATGTGTGAAAATCGAACCGGCGACTCCACACATAAAAAGTGTGTGTTATGCCGACTGAACGAATAGCCCGAACAATTCGGAGTTTCAATAAATTATGCAAGCGTTACGGCAAGCACGATATTCATCGTTTCCTTTATGTTCTGATTATTCCACAGGCATTCAAAACAAGTCTGCAGATAATGAAAAATGTCCTGGATACATGTACTTCACGCATCCAGGACATTTCCTTAGCAGGTGGGTAGAGGGATTCGAACCCTCGATCTTCGGATCCACAATCCGACGCTTTAACCAGCTAAGCCATACCCACCATATTCAATTTTCTCTGCCAGACGAAACCGCCGCAGAAATCAGAAGCAGACGCGCCTTAAAGGATTCGAACCTTTGACTTACTGCTTAGAAGGCAGTTACTCTATCCAGCTGAGTTAAAGGCGCAAACGTCATCAAAAAGATGACAAAGCGAGTGATGGGAATCGAACCCACGTAACCAGCTTGGAAGGCTGGAATTCTACCATTGAACTACACTCGCATCTCTCACAAGCACGAATCAGCTCGGTTTCATTCCTGCACTGCTCGGCACTGCAAGTGTTATTATAGCACATTTCCATTCATTTGTCAACCCATATCGAAAAAAAACTTCAAATTGTCAAAACTCATTGACAGCAGCAGCATTATTTGATATAATTATAGTTAAAAAGCACAGACGGAGGTGTGCAGTATCATGCAAAAAAGTGGAAGCATCGGCTGCGTTACGACAGATGCGCATTTTCATATGATGTACGCAGACGCGGCATTTTTCCATTATTTCGGTGACGATGTGATCTACTCCATTTTGCGGACGGTTCACGATGCCGATACTGAGCGGCTGCTGGAGCTTGCCCGCAATATGCGCGACGGTCAAAGCGAACAAATCGCACTCCGGATGCGCGGCACCGGCGCGGACTATCGCTGGATGCTCGCTGGAATTACTGCACACGGTGAAAGTGAGCAGCGGCGTTATCAGCTCCGAATCTCTGATGCGCACAGCGTTCAGCGTTCCCTGCTGCAAACGATGAACGAGAACACCGAATATCGCTTTTACCTGAATCTGATGCGTGATCTGGCATTCCGGTATTCCTTCCGCACACAGCGCATCCGGCTGATGAGCTTTGACTGCTGCCGTGAAACCGTCCTGACGGATATGCGGCTCTCGGACTGGAAACAGCAGGCAATCGAAAAGGGCATGGTCTCTTCTCATGACATCCAGAAATTCGAGAAGCTCTGCACGGATATCGAATCCGGTGCAAATCGCTTTCAGTGCGAATTGGAAACAAGCGTCTGCTCCATGGGACAGCATATGGAATACTGCGCATTTCGCGGCGTAACACGCTCCGACGCGCCAGGCAGCCGCACCGTCCTTGGCACAATCGGATTCCTGCACGCGAAATACAAAACCAAAGAGCCCGGCTGGCTCATCGAAGCAACGCGTGATCCTGCGACTGATTTGCTCAACAAAACTGCAATCACCGCGCATGCGAAATCCATCCTTGCGGCACAGCCCGCCGAAACGGTCAGTCTCGTTCTGCTGACGATTGATGATTTCAAAGAAATCAACGACCGCTGGGGACATCTCCACGGTGACGAAGTCCTGTTCACACTCTCACACATTCTCAAAACCGAGATCGGCACACGCGGCACAGCCGGACGCATCGGCGGCGGAATGTTTCTGCTGATCCTGGAGAGCATTGCCGATGAGACCGATCTGCGCGGCATTCTTCGTGCAATCCGGACAAAATTTGAATGGGCATGGGAATCAGGCGGTGAAAAAAAAGCGCTCGCACATGTTACATGCTCAATCGGTGCTGCCTGCTATCCGGAAAATGCACGCACATATGAGGAATTATTCATGCAGGCGAACAAGGCGCTTTATATTGCTCAGGAAAAGGGGCATAACCGCTATGTGATCTACGATGTCAACAAGCACGGCGCGGTTCAGCCGAACCGTGCACGGGATATCTCCGATCTCTATGCGACGGCGCCAACACAGAGCAATGCAGGCTTCACGGCTGCAATGATCCGCGAAATGCTGACCGAGAAGCGTGAGATCCAGAATATACTTGCGCGAATCGGAACACAGTTCGGTCTGGATGGCATCCAGATCTTCACCGCACCGGACTGGAAACCTGCGTTTAGCTGGGGGCATCCGGTTTCCGGTTCCGGAGAACTGCTCGTACAGGAACCGTTCATCAACAGCTTCACGACAGACAATATCTGCGTAATCGACAATATCAACGCGCTGGAAGGGCTTGCGGACGATGTCTATGCATGGGCGGAGCAGGAAAACCTGCTTGGCACGGTGCTGTATCTTGTCAGGCAGAACGATTCGCCCGCCGCTGTGATATCATTCGGCCTGTTCGGACATTTCCGCAAGTGGAGCACGCCGGATATCGGGCACCTGAATGTTATCGGTGCGGCCGTCGGTACGCTGCTGAACATATCATAAATCTGTGAACGGCAAATAGTATTTATCAAAACAGCCCCGAAGCATCTGCAAAATGCTTCGGGGCATTTATGTATTATCTTTCGCTCCACTCGGCAAATTTCAGCTCGAAATCGGAATATGCCGTCCAATCTCTCATGAATCAAAGAGAGATCTGTAATTCCAGCGGACAGTGATCGCTGCCCATGATCTCGCTGTGGATCACCACATCCTCGATGCAGTTCGCAATGCGGCCGGAGGTCAGCCAATAGTCGATGCGCCAGCCGATATTCTTCTCCCGCGCCCTGCCCATGTAGCTCCACCATGTATAGGCATCAGTTCGGTCAGGATATTTATGCCGGAATGCGTCTGTGAAGCCCGCCGCGAGCAGCGCTGTCATCTTCCCGCGCTCCTCCGCGGTGAAACCCGCGTTTCCTTCATTCGACTTGGCATTTTTCAGGTCGATCGGCTGATGCGCTACATTCAAATCACCGCAGTACAGCACCGGCTTTTTCTGATCGAGTTCGAGCAGATGTGCACGCAGAGCATCCTCCCACTCCATGCGAAGCGGGATGCGTTCCAGATCGCGCCGCACATTCGGCACATACGCATTGACCAGATAAAACTCCGGGTATTCCAGTGTCAGCACTCTGCCCTCATTTGAGACTCCTGCCGCCATTTCTTTTGTCACGGAAAGCGGCTCTTTTTTTGCGAAAACAGCCGTTCCGGAATAGCCCTTTTTCTCGGCGCTGTTCCAATAGGCGAAATAGCCTTCTGGCTGCCAGGTCAGCTGACCAAGCTGAGACTCCTGCATTTTCGTTTCCTGAATGCAGAAGAAATCCGCATCGATCGCCGCAAAAAATTCCGCGAAGCCTTTTTTTTCACAGGCACGCAGCCCATTGACATTCCATGTTACTGCACGCATTTTGATGCTCCTTGTTTTAGAGTGTATTGCCGCAAACGGCTAAACGAACGAAAGACGGATCTTTCAGCTCACATAACACCGCGCATTCGTAAAGCGCACCTGCCCGCTGAACGGATTGAAAGCCACATCGCTTACTCCGTTCTTGCAGATCAGATATCGCTGCTTATAGAACAGCGGGATGAAGCAGTGATCGGCCAGTATTTCCGTTTCCGCCTGACGATAAAGCTCGACCGCATCCGAGAGATTCGGCAGCGCTGCAGCGCGTCCGAGCAGCGAGCGCACCTTCGATGTTCCGCTGCAGTGCAGGAGCGGATCGGTAATAAACTGCTCCATGACAGCCGTTGCATCGTGATACGCACCGCTGATGCCATAAAGTGCGAGCATATAATCACCGCGGCGCAGCCGTGATTCATATTCGCTTTCCGGCACTTCCTCAATGGTCAGATGCAGATCCAGTTCCGAAGTCCAGAGTTCAAAAGCCGCACGCAAAATGGAATAATCCATCATACCCGCGCAGACCATGACCTTGCCCTCCTCCAGCTCGGAGATCAGCAGCCGCCGCATCGCCTTATGATACAGGCGGTCGGCTTCGGGCGGATCGTAGATTTGATATGGTGTATCAGAAATCAGCTCCCGGCAGCTTTTATTGAGCAGAGAAGCACCCGGCGGCAAAATGCCTCCTGCCGGCTTCAGATCGCTGCCACCGTCCGGGAACTGTGTCCGATCAAGCGTCATAGAAAGCGCAGATCGAACATTCTCATCCGCGAAGTGTGAATCCGGATTTGCGATCAGTCCGAGCGTCAGACTGTAATCGCCCTCGACATGATAATCTGCCTTGCCGATCAGACTGTTCTGCGTTGTAACATAACAATCCGCATTACCCGCCGTGAAAATCCGTTCCGCATCCGCATCGGATTCCTCGATATAAAGATTCACTTCTGAGGGCATCACGCGGCGTGTCTCGTGATTCAGCACATTGCGCGTCAGCTGAATGACATTGTACTTGCCGTAGGGATCATAAAGCCAGCGCTGAAGCGAAAAGCTGCCGTTGCCCATGACAGAATCCTCATCCAGACCGTACCTGCCCTTTGTGCTTTCAAAGAACGCCTCATTGCAGGGCATCGCTGCGCAGGATGTCAGCAGCAGAAGAAAGCCATTGTTCGGATAATCCAGCTCAAATTCCAGCTCATAATCCGAAAGGGCACGAACGCCGATATTTGACGGTGCAAGCCTGTGCTCAATGATCTTCTGCGCATTTTTGATGCAGGCAAATGCCGCACGGTTCGGCGCCTCATATGAAAAAGAAAACAGCCGCTGGAATGCGAATACATAATCATGCGCGGTCACGGGAACCGCCGCTTCTTTTCCAAATGCGCCGTCCGCTGCGCGCGACAGATACCAGAACGAGTCTTTCCGCAGTTTGAATGTATAGCGGAGCTGATCCTCCGAAATCTCATAGGATTCCGCGCTGCCGTTTTGCAGCTTTCCGTCTGCATCCAGAACCAGCAGCCCCTCAAAGAGATTGCACAGCACGGTCATTGCGGAAGCGTTGTCCGCGAGCTGCGGATCCAGCGTATCCGGATTGCCGACCAGCGTATACGAAAAGGAATAGCCCGCGCCCTTGACCGTATTGTCATCCTCGCCGCATCCGCAGCAAAGCAACGTCATCAACAGCGCGAGCATCCATGCAAAAAATCTTCGCATCTGCGTACCTCCCTGCCTCACAGCTCAAAGCCGCGCGGCAGAAGTCCGCCGAGCGCATATATGCCGTCGGACAGAATGATCGGAAAATCAGCAGGGCAGAATTCTGAGATAAACTGCCGGCAGATGCCGCAGGGATAGCAGGGTACATCCGGATCGCCGCCGACGATCGCAAGCGCCGAGAACGCACGCTCGCCTGCCGTGATTGCGGCAGCAAATGCAGCACGCTCCGCGCAGATACCCGCTGGATAGGATGCATTCTCGATATTCACGCCCGCATATACCTTGCCGGATTTCGCCGCAAGCGCCGCGCCGACATGAAACTGTGAATACTTCGCATAGGCCTGCTCCCGTACTGCCTTAGCGATCGTCAGAAGCGCACGCGCTTCATCATCCAGCGGCAGCACATCAAAAAGCGATGTCGGCTGCGGATGCGAGGGATGCTGACCAGTACTGTGCGTGCGGAAGCTGTGCTTTACCCGCCGCACCTTGCCGATCGGACGAATCAGCTTGCCGCTCTCATCCAGCGGAAGCTCGAAGTCATCCTCCCCGTCTTCTTCATCCCGAAACAAAAATCCCTTGATGTTATCAAATACATTCGGCATTTCACACGCCTCCGTTCAAATTGCTTTCCACATTTCTGATCTGTCAAATATCAACAGATATTTTTGTATAAAACAGCAACCCGAAAGCCCTTGCATTTTCGGGCTGCTGCGTGATATAATATATAATAAGCGTTTATTTGCGAATCACTGAGAGATCAGTGCAAGGGTATCTCTTGCGATCAGCAGTTCCTCGTTCGTCGGAACAACCCAGACCTCAGTCTTGGATTCCGGCAGGGAAAGCTTCACCAGCTTGCCGCGGCTCTGCTTGTTCAGTTCCTTGTCGATCTTGATGCCGAAGTATTCCATATTCGCACAAACGCGCTCGCGGACCTCCCACGAATTCTCGCCGATACCGCCCGTGAACAGGACAGCATCCACGCCGTTCATGGCAGCGGTGTATGCGCCGATGTAGCGCTGGATCTGATATGCGAGCATCTCGCCTGCCAGCAGTGCGCGCTTGTCGCCCTTTGCGGCAGCAGCAGTGATCTCACGGTTATCCGAGGAAATGCCGGAGATGCCGAGGAAGCCAGATTTCTTGTTCATGTACTGGCTCATCTCATCCGGAGTGAAGCCGTGCTTGTCCGCAACAAAGGTCACGGCAGACGGATCGACCGCGCCGCAGCGGGTGCCCATAAGAATGCCGTCCAGCGGCGTGAAGCCCATCGAGGTGTCAATGCACTTTCCGCCATCGACCGCAGTGATCGAAGAACCGTTGCCGAGGTGGCAGGAAACGATCTTAAGATCCTTGATATCTTTGCCCATTGCTTCTGCAAGCGCAGCGGAAACAAAGCGGTGAGATGTACCATGGAAGCCGTACTTGCGGACATGATACTTCTCATAATCCTCATAAGGCAGTGCGAACATATATGCCTTCGGAGGCATGGTCTGGTGGAATGCGGTATCGAACACAACGACCTGCGGAGTGGTCTTCGGAATTACAGCGGTGCAGGCGCGAAGTGCAAGCGCGTGTGCATGGTTATGTACCGGTGCAAGCTCACGCAGCTCGTCGATCTTATCGATGACCTCCGGCGTCACGAGGCAGGGCTTGTCAAAGATCTCTGCGCCCTGGACGATACGGTGGCCGACTGCGGAGATCTCATCCATAGACTTGATGACAGCAGCATCGCCGGTGGTCAGAACCTCAACGAGCTTCTCAAATGCCTCAGTGTGTGTCGGGAAGCTGACATCCGCATCCACGGTTCTGCCGTCGGCAGTCTTGTGCGAAACATGGCCGTCAATGCCGATGCGGTCACAGTTGCCCTTTGCCAGGACGCTCTCATCCTCCATATTAATGAGCTGATACTTCAGTGAAGAGCTGCCTGCGTTGACTACGAGAATTAACATAAAAACAACATCCTTTCATATATGTGATTCGTCAGATGCCTGCCGTCAGAGTTCCGGCAGCGGGCGATCCATAGCAACATTATACACGAAAACCGACTCTTATTCAAGGGGTTTGCGCAAAAAAAGCGGAATTTTCCCGCAGAATTTGACAGCGAATCGTGAAAATGATTTGGATATTTTTCCGGCAGGACAAAAAAACGCCGCAGAATACAGTATGCTTCACAGGCCGGCGTAAATATAATAAACAAAAATGACAATATAAGATTTTTGGGCAGAAGGGAGTTTTTTCGGTGAAAATCAGTGGGATCATTTGCGAATACAATCCATTCCACAACGGGCATCTCTACCACATTCAGGAGACTAGAAATAACGGTGCTACACATATCGTCGGAGTCATGAGCGGCAATTTCGTGCAGCGCGGCGATGTCGCCGTCATCAACAAATTCGAGCGTGCAAAAGCGGCTGTTCGCTGCGGCGTCGATCTCGTCATCGAGCTGCCGGTCGCCTATTGTCTCAGCTCTGCAGAAACCTATGCAAAGGGTGCGATGTATATCCTCAAGGGGCTCGGCTGCGTTGATGAGCTTTCCTTCGGGAGCGAATGCGGCGATCTCTCTTTGCTGACGGCGGCCGTCAAGGCAAGCTATGCCTGTGCGCGCAGGCCGGAACTGGAGGATCTGATGAAGCTCGGCAATTCGTATCCGAAGGCACTCCAGATTCTTGTACGGCAGAATTATGGCGATGAAATCGGAACGCTGTTCAGTCAGCCGAACAATACGCTCGCAATCGAATATCTCAAGGCCATGATCGCCGTCAAGCTGAAGATCCAGCCGTTCACCGTCAAGCGCAATGCACAGCATGATGCGATGATGCCGAGCGGAAAAATCGCCAGCGCTTCGCTGATCCGACAGCTCATGGAGAGCCAGACTGACGACTATGACGATCTCGTTCCGGAGGATTCCTCGGAAGCGATCAGCGCCTGCGCAGCGGCAGGCATGGTCGCAAGATTCGAGCATCTGGAGCGTGTTCTTCTATATAAGCTGCGCACAGCATCCGCTGAGGAGATTGCCGGACTGCCGGAGGTCGGACAAGGGCTGGAAAACAAGATCCTGTCCGCCAGAAACGAGACATCGCTCGAATCCATGCTCCTCGCAATGAAAAGCAAACGCTATACAATGGCGCGGATCCGCCGCATCCTGCTGAATCTGCTCATCGGCATCCGGCCGAAGGATACCGATGCGCCGCCGCCCTACGGCCGTATCCTCGCACTTTCTGATCGCGGCAGGGATATCCTCTCCGCTGCGAAGAAGGCCGGTACATCGCTTCCTTATGCTACCTCGCTCGCAAAGCTCGCAGAGCTCGGCGGTGCCTGTAAGGAATGCTCCGATCTGGAGGCACGCGCAACAGCAGTCTACTCCCTCGCACAGCGCACCATCCAGCCGGCAGATGCAGACTATAAACAAATGATCGGTCTCGTGAAATAAGAAGGCGCGGTCAACCCCGCACCCGCACGCTGACAAGCTGCGAAATATCCCATTTACATCGGAGAACAATATGATCGAATACACCACAATCGCTGCACCCTGTGAGGGCAGCATCACTGAAAAGCGTTCGGAATTCATCGCGCAGCTTTTCCCCGCTGAAACAGAGGACGAATGCCGTGAGATCATCGAAGCTGTCAAGGCAAAGCACCACAAGGCGCGGCACAATGTCTGGGCATATATTCTGCGCAGCGGCGCCGTCCGATACAGCGATGACGGCGAACCGCAGGGAACCGGCGGCATACCGGTTCTGAATGTGCTGCAAAAAACAGAGCTTTCGGATGTCTGCTGCGTGGTCACGCGCTATTTCGGCGGTGTCCTGCTCGGCGCACCGGGACTGACCAGAGCCTATTCCGCCTCGGCAGCAGAGAGTGTAAAAAATTCTGATCTGCTTCACTACTGCGAAGCATTTCGCATCCGGTATGTCATCGACTATACGGATTACGGCAAGGTCAGCTATCTGCTGCCGGAATACGGAATCGTTGATGCCGGCAGTGACTTCGGCGAAAAGGTCACACTGCTGTTTGATATCAAAACCGACCGCTACCCCGCACTGGAAGCCCGCCTGACCGAAATGTCCGGCGGAAAACCAGCACTGGAGATCCTCGAAACGCATTTTGTCAGCTTTCGATGAGGTGCATTCCGATTTCGCATTGATGAAATCAGCAAAGGTGCGCGCCGATACCTGCAACGTATCCGGTTCGCCGGATGATACATGGGGCGATCAGATCATGAGATCTGTTCAGACACGCAGGACAGCACCGCATCAAGCCCGACGGACGGCTTGACGGCACATCTGTCTTCACCTGTTCCACCAACTCTGTGCAGTATTGTCTCAAAGCTGCTCCTTGATATGCGCGATCGCAGCCTTTTCCAGCCGCGAGACCTGTGCCTGCGAAATACCGATCTCATTCGCAACCTCCATCTGCGTTTTACCAAGCCAGAAACGCCGGTGGAGGATGTTTTTTTCGCGCGGAGACAACGATGCAAGTGCATCCCGCAGTGCCAGCTCCGACATCCAGCTGCTGTCCGTGCTGTCCGGATCGCCGATCTGGTCGATCAGATACAGCGGATCGCCGGAATCCGAAAAGATCGGTTCATAGAGCGAAACGGGGTCGCTGATGCTTTCAAGCGCCGTCACGACATCAATACGCTCCGCCCCGACAGCCTCAGCAATCTGCTGAACAGTTGGCTCACGGCCAAGCTCCGCGGTCAGCTTTTCCCGCGCCTGCATCGCTTTATAGGCAAGATCGCGCAGTGAACGACTGACACGCACAGCATGATGATCACGCAGATGCCGCCGCAGTTCACCCACAATCATCGGAACACAGTAAGTCGAGAAGCGCACATCCTTTGTGAGATCAAAATTGTTGATTGCTTTCATCAGACCGATTACACCGATCTGAAACAAATCGTCCGCGTCCTCTCCCCTGCCTGTAAAGCGCTGGATCACACTGAGCACAAGCCGCAGATTCCCAAGGATCAGCTTCTCACGCGCCTCTTCGCTGCCGGTCTCCTGCATTTCACGCAGAAGTGCGGTTTTCTCAGCTTCCGTGAGGACGGTCAGCGCTGCGGTATCCATGCCCGCGATCATGACTTTCTGATATGCCATTTACCGATTCTCCTTTATTCGGATTATGTACCGGCAAAAGCAGTATGCCCGGATCGAGTCGGAAATATACGCCGGACACAAATCTGATTTCCGACAAAAACCACGCACCGGCGATTATCCCGTAAACTGCAGCCGCGAACGAATTCGCTGCCTTCGCATAACGGTGTCGGCTCTGCTGACTTGACTTTCTGTGTCAATGTTGCTATAATAGGTATATACAGACATATGACGAAGGGAGGGAACGCCCATGCCCCTGAATGCACAGGCGCTCATTGCAGAGCTGCTCTCGCGGTCACTTCGTGCAGATGCGGAGGGATTCACCATGACAAAGCCGCTTGGCGTCACGACTGTTTCCATCAGGGCGGACGGCGAGCCGCTGCCCGGTTCGCTCCATGCGGCACCGGAGATCGAGCAGAACGCTGCCGCTGTACGGATCGTCGCACAAGAATACCCGGAGCTGAAAATCACCTACCCTCAGACAGTGATTTCCGAATGCGAGGACTCGCAGTCCGGTCAGGATCCGCATACTGTCCGCAGAATCCGCACAGATGCGCACATCGAGGTACCGTCAGAATTCGTCCGTCAGCATAACGGCAGTGATTATCAGGAGCTTATACAGAAGGATGCCGCTGCACAGCTTGAAAGCCTCTGTACGCAGATATGCAAAAAGATCCGCAGGCATGAGCTCCGCACTGCTGAGCTGTTCAGCGCTGCTGCGGATAATCTGACTGCATCATTCCGGATCACTGAGGAAACAGTCTCCTCCGATATCTGGATGATCCCGCTCTCCCGCTATGGATTCTATCCGCTGCTCTGGGACACGGAAATCTGCGGCATGGCGGTGCTGCTCTCCAGGCGCCTGACAGAAATCATTCCTGCTGCCCGCGGTACGCAGGAGCGCATCGCAGTCACGCGTGACGATGCATTTCAAAGCTGCTCCGTCACAATCCATTATTCTTTGAAACAGGACTGAACCACATGATATCTTTTCAATCTGCATCCCCGGCAGAGACTCTCGCATTGGCAAAGCGGATCGGTGCGGCACTTCGCCCCGGTACCTGCGTTGCATTCTTCGGCGGGCTCGGTGCCGGAAAAACAACCTTTACCCGCGGACTTGCTCAGGGACTCGGCCTTCCGGACACCGTCAGTTCTCCGACCTTTGCGCTGGTCAATGAATACCACGCTGACGGGTGTATTTCTGTCTATCATTTCGATATGTACCGTGTCACATCCGCTGAGGCGCTGGAAAGCACCGGCTTCTGGGATTATCCGCTGGAGGATTCGGTCTTTGTAATCGAATGGGCGGAGAATATCAAAGACGAACTGCCGTCCCCCCTGCTGACAATTACGATCAGCGGAAACGGTGATACCCCCAGAACCATTACGATCGAAGGAGATGAGCTGCTTGCTGACTTTAGCGATTGACACATCCGGAAAGACCTGCTCCTGTGCCGTCACGGAGGACGGCGTACTGCTTGGATACCGGATGATCTATACCCAGCGTGCGCATTCACAGATCCTCATGCCGAATGTCAAAGCACTGCTTTCGGAAACGGGAAAGCGCGTGCAGGATGTCGATCTCTTTGCTGCTGCAAACGGCCCCGGCTCCTATACCGGCCTGCGCATCGGTATCGCGGCAATCCAGGCACTCGCTTTCGCAGGCGGAAAACAATGCGCCGGTATATCCACACTGGAAGGACTCGCCTGGAATCTCTCAGCAAAAAGCGGTGTGATCTGCGCCTGCCTGGCAGCACGCAAAAATCTCTGCTACTGTGCACTTTTCCGCAGCGACGGTCTGCGCGTCACACGCCTGACTGAAGATCAGGTGCTCGAGGCCGGTGATATTGCCGCACAGATCGAAACCTACGGCGAACAGGTCACAGTCGTCGGCGACGGCATCGGCATTTTGCGGCAGATCAGTGAAAACTTTATTCCCGCACCGATGCATCTCCGCGACCAGTCCGCCTGCGGCATCGCAATGGCAGCGGCGCAGACTGAACCCATTCCGCCGGAAGCACTGTCCGTCAGCTATTTGCAGGCGGTCAAGATCGGCTGATTGCAGGAGGGAAAAGCATGAAAAAGCGATGTCTGCCGCTTCTGCTCACGGCGCTCCTCCTGTCTGGCTGTGTTCGGCTCGAAAACGGTTCCCGGCTCGAAGCGGCACAGAAACTCTTTGGCGTCGATACTGATATTGTCGAAACCCCTGTTTCGGAAAACAGCCATGCACAGGAAATCGCTCCGTCCGGCAGCAATTCCGGTACGAATAAACAGGAAAACAGTGAGCCGGATGCGCGGGATTCTCTCGTCGGGCAGAAGCCGCCGAAGCAAACCGCCCCTCCAATCACATTCGACTATTCCTCATGCTATTCGCTGCGTGTTGACAACACCGGACTTGTCCGGCGATCGGCCGGCGCATACGATTCCGATATGCTCACATGGGTTGTCGAAGCGAACGGCTCGATCCAACTCGAACGCAATGCCGAAAACGAAATGACTTACCGCCCGATGAATTACGGCGGCGGAATCATCCGTGTCTGGCTGAAAGCATGGATCGACGGCGGCTATGAGGTGGTCAGCAATACCGTGGAGATCGGCGCAGACAACAGCGCGGCGCAGTATGACGGCGCCGGAGGCTTTGAGCGAGACCGGATCTCCCGGCAAAAGCAGCAGCTCAAAAACCTGGCCCGGCATATCGGCGACTGCGAATACAAGCTCGGCTTTATCATCGACCCCGACCATGACGGCAACAGCAACGGTATCGCATTTTATGCCGGCATCAATCCGGACGGCCAGCTGAAGCAGATCATTTTTGATCACGACCGGGACGATTTGCTTTTCAGCCGCTTCGATTATCTGGAAGACGGGAACGACTGCACGCTCGGCATCTGGCTCGACCCGCATTCCGGCAGGGACTATATTGTCCGGCTGGATTCTTCAGGCATGGCATTTGACTGTGTCACCGGTCAGCAGATTGATGATTTTGATGAAAATGTAAATTATTTCTCGTTCAATGGCTCAGAGGACTATGATTGCGATCACTTTGCTGTATCGCATCAGGGTATACTTGAAATGGAAAATGCATAAACAGGAGGAAAAACATGGTAGCAATCGGAAGCGATCACGCAGCAGCATCGCTGCGTCAGATCGTCAAACAGTATCTGGAGGATCAGAAGATCCCGTACATTGACTGCGGCACGGACGCATCGCCGAGCGATTATCCGGTTATCGCAAAGACTGTCTGCGAAAAGATTCAGTGCGGTGAAGCGGATACCGGCATTCTGCTCTGCGGAACCGGCATCGGCATGAGCATCACTGCGAACAAGATGAAAGGCATCCGTGCGGCAGTCTGCACGGAGACCTACAGTGCAAAGTTTACGCGTCTTCACAATGATGCAAATGTACTTTGCATGGGCGCGCGCGTTGTCGGCGAGGGACTGGCACGCGAAATCCTTGAAACATTCCTGTGCACGGGCTTCGAGGGCGGCAGGCATCAGCGGCGCATTGACATGATCGCTGAACTGGAAAAATAAAAAACAGCCTCTCCCGGACGATGTTCTGCAGACCGGCGTTCTCCGCCGGTCTGTTCACATAAATATATAATGAAAGAGGTTATCATCATGAAAGCGAAAAGGGGAACCGCGCTGGTGTCAGCCGCCGTGCTGTGCATGAGCGCACTCACACTGCCCGCCGGCACATCTGCCGCGAGCGAGGTTATCAAGGTCGAGTTTGAGAGCGGCAAGCTCACAGACTGCGAAAATCCGCCGATCACATGGGAACAGATCGACGAGGACGGCTTCGGCAATGTCTGTGATATGTCCGGCTGGTCGGGCGAAAGCTATGTCTTCATCGACCGCAAGGACGCACAGGTCACTGTCACCGTCAACATGGAAGAGGAAGGCTATTACGCGCTTGAGCTTTGCTATATCCAATGCTTCGGCGATCCTGTAAAACCCGATAAAACACAGTATCTGCTCGTCAACGACGAATCGCAGGGCGAGGTGCTGTTCCCGTTCAATTCCGGCGAGGGCTGGCAGATGCTCCCGGCAGGATATGTGCATCTGAACAAGGGCGAGAATACGATCACCATCAAGAGCTACTGGGGCTACACTTTCCTCGATTATCTCACGATCTCTGATGCGCCGGCTTATCTGACGAATTTCGAGCCGGATGATGCCCCCTGCAATCCGAATGCATCCCCCGAAGCACGGAAGCTCTATGCCTATATGCGGGAGAATTACGGCAATCACATTCTCTCCGGCCAGCAGGAATACTGCGGCTCGCATAACACCAATAAAAATGCACTGGAATCGCAGGGACTCCCGATCGACTATATTGTTGACAACGAGGCCGAATTCGAATATATTCAGAAAACGACCGGAAAACAACCTGCAATCCGCGGCATCGACTTCCTGTTCTACAATACGACCTCACCCTATTTCGATGACGCGCCGGAGCGTGTGGTAGAATGGTACAAGGACAAGGGCGGCATCCCGACCGTCAGCTATCACTGGAATGTCCCGACCGAAAAGGGCAGCTCCCAATGCGCATTCTATGTGGAATCCGCTGCAAACGGCGGCGCCTTCACGACATTCAGCGCGAAGAATGCCGTAACGGAAGGCACATGGGAACATGAACAGATCGACAAAGATATCGCGCTGCTCGCCGAACAGCTCGGCAAGGCGCGTGATGCCGGTGTGCCGATCCTGTTCCGTCCGCTGCATGAAGCCGAGGGCGCATGGTTCTGGTGGGGCGCAGACGGCCCTGAAGCCTGCAAGGCGCTTTACATCTATCTCTGGGATCAGCTCACGAACAAATACAATCTGAACAATCTGCTCTGGATCTGGACAGCATCCACTTCCGCTCATGCTGCAGAATGGTATCCGGGTGATCAATATGTCGATTTTCAGGGTATCGACAAATACAACGCGATCTACAACAGCATCCCGAATCCGAGCGCAATCGCTGCATCCTTCTATACAATGGTCGCTCAGACCGAGGGAAAGAAAATGGTCGTCATGAGCGAAAATGATACGATCCCCTCCCTTGACAACCTGCTGAAGGACAAGGCCGGATGGCTCTATTTCTGCCCGTGGTATCAGCGCTATCTCACCGAACTAACTGATCCGGCAGAGCTGAAAAAAATCTACACCAGCGAATACTGCATCACACTCGACGAGCTGCCGGACTGGGACACATATGATCCGGAGCTGCCCGAGAATCCGCAGCCTGAAACCGGTACGACGACCACAACAGACGGTGCCAGTCAAGGCTCCGGTGAAAAGCACTTACCCGGCGATGTGGACTGCAGCGGTGCCGTTGATATTACTGATGTTGTCCTGCTGTCTCGCTATCTTGCGGAGGACGAGGAAGCCGTAATCACCAATACCGGAAAACAAAATGCAGAAGTGGATGGCACGCCCGGTCTCAGTAATGACGACAGCACACTGATCCTCAAATTTATTGCAAAACTCATTCCGAGCATCTGATATTTTCGTGATAATAACCAAAATCATGCCCGATTCCGTTCTGAGAATCGTTGCAGGGCCGCTTCTGCCGGCTCTTGACAAAATTTGCGGAATCTGGTATAATGATAAAGCCGCTTGCTGATCGGTTAAAGCCGTACTATGTCCGAATGGATATCCTACGCACCGTTCGCAGCGAGTTTATGGAAAAGGCAGGTGCCAAAAATACCATGTATGCAGTCATTTTGACAGGCGGTAAGCAGCTGAAGGTCGAGGAGGGCAACATCATCCGTGTTGAGAAGCTCGCGGTCGAGGCAGGCGATACCGTTACCTTCGATCAGGTCGCAGTTATCGGCGACGAAAGCGGTCTGACGATCGGCGCTCCCCTCGTGGACGGCGCAAAGGTCACAGCGAAGGTTCTTGCAAACGGCAAGGGCAAGAAGATCCGTGTCTTCACCTACAAGCCGAAGTGCGGTCAGAAGCGTGCAATCGGCCACAGACAGCCGTTCACCAAGGTCCGCATCGAATCCATCAGCAAATAAGCACAGATGAAGCTGAATGCGGTTTTTGAGCAGCGGGACGGGCTCTATATCAGCGCTGCGGTAAGCGGCCATGCAGAATATGAGAGCGGCAGTGAGGATGGAATGATCCTCTGTGCAGCAGTCTCCTCTGCAATGCAGCTCACCTGCAATACCCTCACCGAATGTTTCGGTGCAGCGGTCAGCATTATAGAAAATCCGGCAGCGGATGCTCATAACCTTCTATCCTTCCGGCTCAACGCGCCGGACTCTGTGCAATCGGAACTCCTGCACGGGCTGCTCATTCATTTGCAGGTACTCGCGGAGGATTATGACGGCATGATGACCGTCAGCGTCCGGCGTGATTAAGGCAGCCGCCATTTCATAAAACGGAGGTGCAATCCACTATGTTGCGTATCAGCATGCAGTTCTTCGCTCACAAAAAGGGCGTTGGTTCTACAAAGAACGGCCGTGATTCCGAAGCAAAACGCCTCGGCGTTAAGCGCGGCGACGGTCAGTATGTTCTCGCAGGCAATATTCTCGTACGTCAGCGCGGCACACATATCCATCCGGGCAACAATGTCGGCATTGGTTCGGATGATACACTGTTCGCAAAGATCGACGGTCAGGTTCGTTTCGAGCGTCTCGGCCGCGACAGAAAGCGCGTCAGTGTCTATTCTGTCGAGCAGTAAGTAAACAATAGGCACCGTGCCGGAGCAGTTCGGTGCGGTGCTGTTTATGCGGTTCGCCGTATCCCCCTTGCTGCCGGCAGGGGGGCTTTTTTATGAGAAGAGGTGCGTAAATGTCAATGTTCGTCGATCAGGTAAGGATCCATATTGAAGCAGGCAGAGGCGGCGACGGTGCTGTCAGCTTCCACCGCGAAAAATATGTCGCGGCCGGCGGGCCGGACGGCGGTGACGGCGGTAAGGGCGGCGATGTCATCTTTGTCGCGGACGATCATTTCTCCTCGCTGATCGCATTCCGGTATCAGCGGAAATATATCGCCGAAAACGGGCAGCCAGGCGCGGCGAAGCGCTGCACCGGAAAAAGCGCACCGGATCTCGTCATCAAGGTGCCGCGCGGAACCGTCATCCGTGAAGCGCAGTCCGGCAGAGTCATGGCTGACATCTCCGGTGATGAGCCGGTCATTCTCGCAAAGGGCGGAAAAGGCGGAAAGGGCAATCAGCACTTCGCCAGCTCAACCAGACAGGTTCCGCGCTTCGCAAAGCCCGGCTATGACGGCGAAAAATTTGATCTGATTCTTGAGCTGAAGCTGCTCGCGGATGTCGGACTTGTCGGCTTCCCAAATGTCGGAAAGTCAACGCTGATCTCCGTCGTTTCCGCAGCAAAGCCGAAAATCGCAAACTATCATTTCACAACGCTGGAGCCGGTGCTTGGTGTCGTCAAGCTCGATGCTGAGCGCTCCTTTGTTATGGCTGATATCCCAGGTCTGATTGAAGGCGCAGCAGAAGGTGCCGGTCTCGGACACTCGTTCCTTCGCCATGTTGAGCGCTGCCGTCTGATCGTTCATGTGCTGGATGTCTCCGGCTGCGAGGATCGTGATCCGATTGATGACTTCGAGAAGATCAACCGTGAGCTCGCAAACTTTTCTGAGGACCTCAGTCAGTGCCCGCAGATCGTTGCTGCCAACAAGGCCGATCTCGCATCCGAGGAACAGATCGAACGCCTGCACGCCTATATCACCGAAAAAGAGCTGCCGTTTTATGTTATTTCTGCTGCAGCGGCGCAGGGTACCAAACCGCTGCTTGACGAGATCTCCCGCGTCCTCGATACGCTCCCGCCAGTCAAGCGCTTTGAACCGGAGGCTGTACCTGAGCCTGCACCGGAGGAAAAGCAGCGCTTCACGATCGAGATCGACGAAAACGGTGTTTATCAGATCGATGCACCGTTCATGGAGCCGATCATGCGTACGGTCAATCCTGATGACTGGTCGTCGCTCCAGTATTTCGAGCGCGTCCTCATCAGCAGCGGAATAATTGCGAAACTCGAGGAAATGGGTGCAAAGGAGGGCGTAACCGTTTCGATCAACGGTTTTGAGTTCGATTATGTTGACTGATCCTTTACAAACACCGCTCTCCCCTGACGCAGCCAAACAGTACAGCCCGCTTGCACTCGCATTTCTCGGCGACAGTGTCTATGAAGTCATGGTACGCGAAATGCTGCTGCGGGAGGGAAACCGTCCTGCCAGAGAACTGCATTCACTGGCCGTCGCACATGTTCGTGCTGCCTATCAGGCTGCTGCTGCTGGCAGGATCGCAGAAATGCTGACACCGGACGAAGCGGATATTCTCCGCCGCGGACGCAATGCAAGCGGCATCAGTGTACCGAAACACGCGACACCGGCTGACTATCGAAAAGCAACAGGCTTTGAATGCCTGTTCGGATATCTTTATCTCTGCGGACAGACCGAACGGCTCCATTCGCTCTTTGCAGTGATCTGGGCGGAAGGCTCGCAGGAAAATGAATCAGCAGAATAGGAGGTAATCTATATGTCCGGACATTCCAAATGGAACAATATCAAGCGGAAAAAGGAAGCGACCGATGCCGTAAAGGCGAAGATCTTCACTAAGATCGGCCGCGAAATGATGGTCGTCATCAAAGAGGGCGGCCCCGATCCGAACAATAACAGCAAGCTGCGCGACCTTATTGCAAAGGCGAAGTCGAACAATGTTCCGAACGACAACATTGATCGTCTCATCAAAAAGGCCGCCGGCGACAGCGATAAAAACAGCTACGAATCCCTCACCTACGAGGGCTATGGTCCGAACGGCGTTGCGGTCATCGTCGAATGCCTGACCGACAACAAGAACCGCACTGCCGGCAATATCCGCCATTACTTCGACAAGTTCGGCGGCAATCTTGGCACGACCGGCTGCGTTTCCTATCTGTTCTCGACCAAGGGCATCGTAGTCATTGAACATGAGGGAGAGCTGGATGAAGATACCGTCATGGAGGATGTCATGGAGCTGGGCGGCGATGATATGACCTACTCCGAGGACAGCATTGAGATCTTCTGTGATCCGACAGCCGTCAGTGCACTGCGCGAGGGTCTGACTGCAAAAGGTTATCTCGTTGCATCCGCAGAGGCTGAGGAAGTCCCCAGCACTTATGTAACGCTGACCGATGAGGAAGCACTCCGCAAAATGGGACTGCTGCTTGAGCATCTTGAGGATGACGACGATGTGCAGAATGTTTGGCACAACTGGGAAATGCCCAATGAGGATTGATTGACGCCTAAAAGTGTCTGAATATGTCTATGAAAAAGCCGTTAAGGAACGATAAATGTACCCCTTAACGGCTTTATTCATTCACTACTACGCCCCCCTCATCTTCGTTTTCCTATTCTGTTTGAAGTTATATAGAATTTCTTCTGATGTATACGGTGTATCCGGATTTTCCAACACATTCAATCACGCCAGGGACTGCAAGAGTATTTGCAGCCGTCAATACACAATACGCTGTTCCATCATCCATGAATTCGCAGTTCATGCAAAAAACGTGGTAATTTCTCCTATACCACTTGACAATCATACTATGTTGCTGTATAATAGAGTATAGAATTATAGACAGCATATCAAATAAAACCGATCTGTGAAAGGATGATTCAGATGCAAGTTAAAAAAACAAAAAAAGGTACTGAGCTTATAGCTGCGATCGAAGGCCGTATTGATACCACAACTGCACCGACGCTCGATGCAGAACTCAAAGACGATTTGAATGATATCAAGTGCCTGAAATTGGATTTCGCTCAGGTGAATTATATTTCATCCGCCGGTCTGCGCGTTCTGCTTTCTCTTCACAAGGTTATGATGCGCCAGGGCGAAATGATTCTATTGAATGTCAATCAGGATCTCATGGGTATTTTTGAGGTTACCGGATTTGTTGATATATTAAATATTAAGAACGCCTGATTATGTTCTTCCAGCGCCTGCGGCCGATGTGTTCCGCAGGCGTTTATACTGCATATCAAAATCCGGAGGTATCATTATGACAACTTTCCCGCAGCCTGAAGCTGTTTTCCGTTACTTCTCGGAGCTGTCTGCAATCCCGCACGGCTCCGGCAATACCGATGGCATCCGCGCATGGCTCCTCTCTTGCGCGGAGAAACTCGCCATCCAGGCAGAATCCGACAATGCCGGCAATGTCATCATGCGCAAGGCAGCTTCACCCGGTTATGCATCACATTCCCGTGTCATCTTGCAGGGACATATGGACATGGTCTGCGCGAAGCTGCCGGACTGTTCCAAAAACATGGAGACTGAGGGACTCGATCTTGTCTGGGACGATGCTTTTCTCTCCGCAGAAGGAACAACACTCGGCGGAGACGACGGCATCGCTCTTGCCTATACGCTTGCGGTGCTGGAATCCGATGATATCCCGCATCCGCCCCTTACAGCAGTCTTCACGGTCGATGAAGAAACCGGTATGGACGGCGCAAATGCGCTCTCCCCTGCGGCACTTGACGGAAAATACCTTGTCAATCTCGATTCCGAGGAGGAGGGCATTATCACGGTCGGCTGCGCGGGCGGCATTCGTGTGCATCTGCGTTATCCAATCATTCTTCAACCAGCAGAGGGAACCGCGATCCGTCTCTCTGTTTCCGGTCTGACCGGCGGTCATTCCGGTGCAGAAATCCATAAACCGCTGCTCAATGCCAATCTCATCATGCTGCGGCTACTGCAGAATACCGGTGTTGTATTTCGTCTCAGCGGATTTGACGGCGGACTGCGGGATAATGTCATCCCGACTGAATGTGAAGCAAAGCTGATATGTTCGCCTGACAATGCAGAAAAGCTGTGTGCTGCACTGACGAAAGAAGCGGAAAAGATTCGCCTGGAAAATGCGCATGAGACTGGCTTTTCTCTGAGAATCGAAACGGTTCAGCCTTCCGGTCAGGCGCTTTCCGCTGAAGCGACCGAAAATCTGCTCCGGCAGCTTGCAATGCTCCCGAACGGCGTTCAGGCAACAGATCCGAAGCTGCATATGCCCCAGACTTCGCTGAATCTTGCAATTTTCAAGCTGCATGAGAATTTGTTCGAGGTGGATGCGCTTCTGCGAAGCAGTGTCAACAGCGAACGGCTTGCTCTCGCTGAGCGGCTATGTAAACTCGCAGAAAATGCCGGCGGCAGCGCAGAAACCTCAGGCAGCTATCCGGCCTGGGAATATCTCCCGGATACTGAGCTGGAGCGCCGCGCATCTTCGGCATACCGCACACTGACCGGCAAGGCTCCAGTGATCCAGACGATCCACGCCGGACTTGAATGCGGTATTCTCGCGGCAAAGGCTCCGCAGCTCGAATGCATCTCGATCGGCCCCGATCTGCTGGATATCCATACGCCGCGTGAGCGGCTCAGCCTTGCCTCAGCAAAGCTCACATGGGACTGGCTGCTTGCGATTCTCAAAGCTCTCTGATTGAATAATCGTGGCAAAGAGTACAGATTTCCATCAGAATGCTTGACAATATGCCCCGCATCATGTAAAATAATAGAAAATACCATTGATTCAAAGGAGGATCAGAATATGGATGACAATCGGCCGCATGGCAGAAAAAAAACATACGGTGGTCCGACAACCGGCGGCTATAAGCGCGGAAACGGTCTCGGCACTGGTCCGGTTGGCTCTCAGGACGGCTATGCCGGAAGAAAAACCGGAAACAGCAGTGCCGGCAAGCGTGCGGCAGCCGGCGGCGGCGGAACGCTCATGCTGCTTGTGATCGGCTTTATTCTGCTGAAAAGCTGCGGCGGCGGTGCAATGGACGATCTCGGCGGACTGGCCGAAAACTTCAGCGGTCTGGCAGGCGGCGAGCTTCCCTATCAGGCACAGCAGGATGATACGCCTGAATATGTTGCACCTTCAGCGGAGCCTGTGAATACAAGCGTTGCTTCCGGCTCGCGTGCAAAATATACCGAAATCCTCGGCGATAATAATGATACTGTCACCCTCATGCTCTATGTCTGCGGAACTGACCTTGAATCCAAGAGCGGCATGGCATCCTCCGATTTACAGGAGATCGCTTCCTCGCGCTACGGAGACAATGTAAATGTCATTGTCTATACCGGCGGCTGTAAGGGTTGGAAGACCTCCGGTATCAGCACGAGCGTCAACCAGATCTATCAGCTCTCTGATGGTAAACTGCGTACGCTCGAAAAGGATATGGGCAACAAAGCCATGACCGATCCGGCAACACTCTCCGAATTTATACGCTACTGCGCTAATCATTTCCCCGCAAACCGCAATAACCTCATCTTCTGGGATCACGGCGGCGGATCAGTTACCGGCTATGGCTATGACGAAAAGCTCCGCAACGGCGGCTCGATGAGTCTCGCCGGTATCAGCAAAGCACTCAAGGACGGCGGCGTAAAATTTGATTTTGTCGGCTTTGATGCCTGCCTCATGGCGACGGCTGAAACTGCGCTGATGCTCAATGACTACGCTGACTATATGATCGCTTCCGAAGAAACCGAGCCGGGCATCGGCTGGTATTACACGAATTGGATGACGAAGCTCGGCAGCAATACATCCATTTCCACATTGGAGCTCGGAAAAAGCATCTGCGATGATTTCACTTCTGCCTGCGCAAGAAACTGCCCCGGTCAGAAAACAACGCTCTCCGTCATTGATCTCGCGGAATTTGCAAACACAGTTCCATCACAGCTCAGCGCCTTTGCAGATTCCATCAGCACCAAACTCAAAAACGAAGAGTATCAGGATGTCTCCGATGCACGCTACAATGCACGAGAATTTGCAACTTCCTCCCGGATTGATCAGGTTGACCTTGTCGATCTCGCAATGAATATGAATACGGATGAGGGAAAAAAACTCGCCGAGACACTCCAGAAAGCGATTAAATACAACCGCACATCTAACAATATGACGAACGCTTACGGCATCTCGATCTTCTTCCCGTACAAGCGGTCATCCTATGTTGATACAGCCTGCAAAACCTACAATCAGATCAATATGGATCAGTCCTACATCCGATGCATTCAGCAGTTTGCAAGCCTTGAAACAAGCGGTCAGATTGCTTCCGGCGGTACCGGATCTCCGCTTGAATCGCTCTTTGGCGGTCTTTCCGGCGGTTCCTCCGGCAGCTCCGATATGATCGGATCGCTGCTGAGCAGCTTCCTCAGCTCAGGCACAGCAGGCGGCAAAAGCATTGCAGGACTCGATTCTTCCAATATCGGCTTTATGGATGAGAATCCTCTTTCCGAATCCGATACTGCTGAATACCTTTCACTTCACTATTTCGATGCAAATGCACTGCACTGGACGGAAGACGACGGTCAGTTTACCATGCCGCTGACAAAAGAACAATGGAAAATGGTTCACAAGCTCGACAAGCAGGTGTTCTATGATGACGGCGAAGGTTATCTGGATCTCGGCTGGGACAATGTGTTCCAGATCGATGATGACGGAAATCTGATTGCAGATATCGAGCGTGACTGGCTCGCCGTCAATGATCATCTTGTTTCCTATTTCCACACTGACACAATCAAAAAAGGCGATGAATACATAGATCACGGCTATATTCCCGCTCTGCTGAACGGTGACCGTGTCAAGCTGCTGGTCGAATTCGATGACGCAAATCCCGCCGGTCAGATCGTCGGCGCTGAGTTCGATTACATCAACAATGAGACGGATACCGTGGCTAAAAGCATGACGGAGCTGAATATCGGGGATGAGCTGCAATTCGTCTGTGATTACTACGATTACAGTGAAAACTATGTGGATACCTATGAGCTCGGAGAGCCGATCACTGTCACAGCCGACATGAAGATCACAAACGGTGCAGTCGGCAGCGGAGCGATCAAGATCATGTACCGCTTCACCGATATGTACAACAAGGAATACTGGTCTGAAGCGATCATTCAGTAACAACCAAGCACCCTGCTCCGGCAGGGTGCTTCCACATGGAAAGGAGAACAGCCGCTGATGCTGAAATACTACCTTATCATATTGGGCGTGTTAAGCGCTTTCACATTTCTGATCTATGGCATGGATAAAAATGCAGCAAAGAAGAATCTCTGGCGCACACCCGAACGCCGTTTGCTGCTGTTCGGATTCTGCGGCGGCGCCGTCGGCGGACTGCTTGGAATGCAGATCTTTCATCATAAAACACGAAAATGGTATTTCTGGACAGCCAATCTGCTTGGGATTGCGTGGCAGTCGGCACTCGCGGTTTATTTGTTTATAACCCGCACATCCGCTTGACAAACAGCACATTCCGCAGTATAATTGCAGTATCTTGAATAGTGGAGGAATACTATGTCGATCCATATTGTTGCTGACAGCACCTGTGACCTCAGCGAATCACTGATTGCGCGTTTTCAGCTCACCGTGCTGCCGCTTTATGTCCGGCTCGGATCACACGAATACCGTGACGGCGCAGATATTCATTCAAATGACATTTTCCGATTTGTCGCTGCGAACGGCACATTGCCAAAAACTGCTGCTGTCTCGGTGGACGACTTCGCAGACTGCTTTGCAAAGATCATGAAATCCGATCCCGATGCGGAGATCATCTGCATCACCATCAGCGCGAAATTCTCCGCCTGTTATCAAAACGCCTGCATCGCGGCAGACGAAAATGAACGCATTACGGTCATTGATTCCATGAACCTTTCGACCGGCTTCGGCCATGTCGTTCTGACCGCAGCAGAGTTGGCCGCAGATGGCATCAGCCGTACAGAAATCGCACAGAGACTGCGTGACGAAATCATCCCAAAGATCGATGCCACTTTTATCATTAACCAGCTCGACTACCTGCACAAAGGCGGCAGATGCTCCGGCGTTGCGGCGCTTGGCGCAAACTTGCTCCGGCTGAAGCCCTGCATTACTGTCACAAACGGCGAAATGTCCGTTCTCAAAAAATATCGCGGCAGCTTCCTGCAATGTGTCCGAAACTATGCAGCAGACCGCCTCGCAGAACCGGATTCCATTCGCAAACATCGTATATTCATTACGCATACTTCCCCGCCGGAGGCCGTAGAAGAAGCTGCAAACGCAATCCGAAACGCTGCATCATTTGAGGATATCATTGAGACACAGGCAGGCTGTACGATTTCCAGCCACTGCGGGCCGAATACACTCGGCATCCTTTTTATTCGCGAATAATACGCAGAAAGAGGTTTTATGCAAATCGGTATTGTATTTGAGCAGACGCTCAAGCTTTTTTTGATGATTATTGTCGGATACATATTGGCACGGATCGAACTGCTCGATCAGCACACGAAACAAAAGCTGACCAAAATCCTGCTCAGCGTCACAACGCCGTTCATGATGATCGACGCGTTTTCTGACCGTATGAAAACGCTGGAGAACGAAGGATCCGGAAGTGTATCAGTCGGGATGCTGTTTCTGTTCTCGTTTTTATTCTATCTCGCTTTGATCGTTCTCTCTTTCATTTTGGTCTATGCGATGCGAACACCCAAAGCCGACCGGCGGATTTATTTGTTTATGACGATCTTCGGTAATGTCGGCTTTATGGGATTTCCGGTCGTACAGGCAGTCTACGGCGGAGAGGGACTGTTTTATGCGGCGATCCTGAACAGTATGTTCAATATTTTCGTTTATACATATGGCGTTGTACTGATGGGCGGCGCATCGGAATCGGGCGGATCTTTTGCATCTCAATTCCGCAGTATTCCGTGGAAAAAGCTTCTTCTGACGCCTGCAGTCATCGGCACAGCAGTCGGCGTCCTGATTTTTGCTCTGCGCATTCATATGCCGAAGGTCATTGAAAGCACCTGCGATACACTCGGCGGACTCACTTCCCCGCTTGCCATGCTGCTGGTCGGTGCAAATCTCAACGGCATCCAATGGAAAGAGCTTTTTATGAACGCGCGTCTTTCTGTCTATGTGATCCTTCGACAGATCGCGCTCCCGCTGCTGATCTGGCTCTTCATCAAAGCAGTTGTAAAGGATCCGGTTCTTGCGCCGACGCTTCTTCTGCTGGCCTGTATGCCAATTGCGAATACAACATCGCTCTTTGCGACTGAATATCACGGAAACGAAAAACTCGCTTCAAAGGGCATTTTCCTCTCAACGCTGTTTTCACTGCTTTCTTTTCCGCTCATTATCTGGATCTGCGTATAAATGGATAAAAAAGAACTGCCCCGAAGTGACTGTACTTCAGGGCAGTTTTTTGCAATATCACAGCTAAGCCGCCAAGCAGGCTTTGTGCGGTATTGTCTTGATGCTTATTCTTTCTTGATCTTTTCCCAGTAGACCTTTGCCGCCTGCTCGGCTTTATTGTCGCCGTGATGATAATATATGCGGTTCTTGATCGTGTCCGGCAGATACTGCTGCTTTACCCAGTGATTCGGGTAGTCATGCGGATAGAGATAATGCTGACCTTTCACCGCTGCATCTGCGCCGTCGAAGTGAACATTTTGCAGTGCCCGCGGGAAATCGCCGGACATACCTGCGCGGATATCCGTCAAAGCATCATTTACAGCCATGTACGCACTGTTTGATTTCGGCGCAGTCGCAAGCAGAATTACTGCATTCGCCAGCGGAAGCCGTGCCTCAGGCATGCCAAGCTGCAAAGCCGTATCGACCGCTGCCTTGACAATCGGGATCGCCATCGGATATGCTAGGCCAACATCCTCATTCGCAATGCAGAGCAGCCGACGGCAAAGCGGCAGCAGATCACCGGTCTCCATAAGCCGTGCCGCATAATGAATCGCTGCATTCTCGTCCGAGCCGCGCACAGATTTATGCAGCGCCGAAAGCAGATCGTAGTGCTGATCGCCGTCCTTGTCGTATCGCATATTACTGCGCTGTGTCAGTGCAGTTACATTCTCAAGGGTAATCTCCAGAACACCGTCATGCTCCTCTGCCGCCAGTACAGAAAGCTCAACCGTATTAACTGCCTTTCGCACATCGCCGCCGCAGCCCTGCGCAATATAGCGGGCAATCTCCTGCGAATAGCGGATCTCTCTGCCCTGCTCTTCTGCGAGATACCGGTATGCACGCTCTACCGCCGGGATCATCTGTTCCTGCGTGACCGGCTTGAATTCAAACACCGTCGAACGGCTGATGATCGCATTAAACACCGCAAAATACGGGTTTTCAGTCGTTGATGCAATCAGAGTAACGCTGCCGTTTTCAATGTATTCCAAAAGGCTTTGCTGCTGCTTTTTGTTTAGGTATTGAATCTCATCAAGATAGAGAAGAATACCGTGAGAGGCAAACAGCGAATTTGTTTCATTGAGAATCTCACGGATATCACCGACGGATGCCGTCGTGCCGTTGAGCTTATGCAGGGACATATCTGTCTGATCGGCTATCATCCGCGCCAGTGTCGTCTTGCCTACTCCGGACGGGCCGTAAAAAATCATATTCGGCACCTGACCTGATTCGATGATACGGCGCATCGGTCTGCCCGGTGCAAAAAGATGCGGCTGACCGACCATATCGTCAATGGAATGCGGCCGCAGGCGTTCAGCCAATGGAATCATAATGACCTCCCGAAAAAAGATCAGCGATGCACCGTAAAGATGCATCGCTGAATGCATTTATTTTGTGCCGAGTACTGAATACTTGATGAGCTTTGCAATATACATCAGGATTCTGGTTGTATCCTCTCCGTCAAATGTGCCATCATTCTTAACATCGGCATTCAGCTTACCCTGTGCAGTGATAACCGCTTCACCATCCTCAGTGATATAGCGGCTCAGCAGAACAACATCCGTTACATCAACCTCACCGTCGCAGTTGACATCACCCCATGTGACTTTCTTGCTGTCGCTGTCTGCTGCATCCGGCTCCGGTGCGCCTTCCGGCGCAGTACCCCAGACATGAACTCCGTCAACATACATCGTCAGGCGCTGGTTCTCCTCCGGGCACTCGTTCAATGACTTGCCAAGCTCCTCCTCGGAAGCCATACCGATACGGCTGTAGTCATTGGAGGAATCCCAGACATTGTTATATTCCTCATCCTGCTTATCCGCGACAATCGCGAACTGATATGCCATTTTACCATAGAACTTATAATCCGGCCATGTCAGCTCAAGATAGCAGTCACCGTCATCGTTATACTGCACGATCTCGGTCTTGACTGTGTACTGATTCTGCGTGTTTGCAGCCATTTGGTCGTACTGCATCTCGACATTCAGATCATCGACCGTCTGTCCCTTTTTGAGCAGATCGGCGATGCTGAAATAATAGCGAATCTTCACCTCGCTGAGATATCGCGGCGGGAGCAGCGTCTCATTGGTAAATTCAATGAGGATCTGCGAGCAGCGGCTGTTATCCTGTCCGACTGCTGCGTTCAGAACGAACTCTCGGAGTTCCTCCTCAGACTTATAGCTGGACTCCAGCGGCGGGAAATTATCCTCGCTCTGCATGGTCTCATCGCCGTAGAAGTAATAGAGACCTGCGCAGGCTCCAACAACCGCAGCATTATAGTCAACAGCGACCTCATTGTAAACATAGTCCTTCGTAATATCACGGTGCCAGTCACCGGCATCCGGTCCGCCGACCAGTGCGCCCCAAAGGGTGTGTACCTGCGTTGCCGGATGATCCATGTTCAGATCCTTCGAGCCGTGCGAGGCGCGATGATGCGGATGCGATGCAGCAGTATCAGACCAGCCGACGATATACGGTCGGTTCATCGGGTTCTTACCCATGACATATTCCATCTGACTCTCTGCCCAATCCGCAAAGCGCATCGGATCATTTGCCTTCTCGTGGTCCTTTGCTTCCTTCGCATAAACGAGACAGCAAAGCTCGGCAGCGGTATTATAGCGGCAGGAACCGTATTCATTCAGCATGGAGAATCCCGCCGGTGTCTTTTTCAGGAAGTCGGTCGCTTCCGGCTTCTGCGGCTGTGTATCCCACTCGAATTCCTTGTTCCAGATCGTATCGACCAGACCGGGATCCAGATGCGTACTGCCTGACCAGAATTCACAGTTCCAACGGAAGATATACCAGTCACGCTCAATGTTAGTTACAGGCGCCAACTTTGCAAAAACGCCGCCCCAGACAGTATCCCAGCAGTGAACCCAGATGTTGTTCCAGCAGTTATTCGTATCCTTGATAATACGCTTTATGTAGCCGGTGTACGGATGACCGCCGTTGTCATTCTCGATTGTTTCATCCACAGCGATGATCGGAACAATATACTTGTCATAGGATTTCTGATTGCGAACGGAGATATCACCGTCGCAGTCGCAGTAATACAGCCAGACGGCTGCCCATGCAAGCTCGTCAAAGTCGTAGCTGGAGGTGTAGAAGCCGCCGTCATAGCCCAGCGTCAGAACCTTGTTGTCCTCTCCTTCCTCGTGGGAAGCAACAGCCATCTCATACAGATCCTTTGCGCCCTTGAGGCACTGCTTTGCATATTCCGGCTCGGTATCTTTGAAATTCAGATAGTTCACAGCCAGAGCAGCGGCTGCGCCTGCACACATATCCGATGCACGGGAATCGGTCTGCTTGGCCTTTGCCTTAGCTGCATTGGATTCCGGATCATCGATCTTGGATTCCGCTGAGCCGACCGCAGTCTCCTCAGTAAAGACATTTTCCTCAGTGCAGAGGTAGGCCGGTCTAGCGAAATCAAGCATATGCTCGCCCTGAAGATCCGGGCAGATCCAGTAGTTATGGTCGATATTGCCTTCGCCAACCTGATAAACATAGGCAAGGAGCTTGCCGTCTTTATCGTAGTAGAGCGACTTCAGATAAAAATCACCAAAGGCATGGAGAATATTTTCGATATGCTCCTGATTGCCTGTCTTTTCGTATGCCTCACGGAATTCATAATAGCCCCATCCGAGCGTGGAAGCAGCATAAGTTCCCGGAAGACCGAATTTGACATGGTCGCCGGCGTCATGCATACCGCCCTCGCAGTCGAGACAGCCGTCGCCGTCCGGATCGAGCTCTGCTCTGTGCTCCTCAATCCACTCATCCGGCAGATTGATGCCCTTGAAATCCTCACCGTACTGCTTCAGCGGAATGTGCTGATCCTCCATATGGCAGTCACCGCGCCATTCCAGGACACCGGTGCGCTTACCGCACTTGTTGGCATCATAGAATGTCATCGTGTATTGCATGCCTCTAGCAAAGTCTACATCCACATCGTCATAGGAAAAGCTGTCCGGATCCGGAAATATCTTTTCCGAATCGTCAACTGTTCCCGGATCCTCGCCCGCTGTCGCACCTGCCTGGATCACACCGGTACCGGCCATGACCGCACAAAGACAGACACAAAGGGCAGCTTTCAGGAAACGCCCGTTCTGTTTCATAAAAATCCCTCTTCCAAATGTCAGTATTGACTTATTCGTCCCCTAAAAACAAATGAATGCGCCGGATCGCTTCAAGACACATCCGGCTGTTATGATACGGACATTTCCAAATGCCTGCCGTATCTGTTTTGGAAAGAGGCTGCCCTGATTTATCTGTTTCGGCATACCACTCTCCGCCTGGACGTCTGTCGATCTGGTAGCTTTTTATATAGTTCCACAGTGCCGCAGAAAGATTCAGATAACGGTCAGCATTGCCGCCATCCCCGAAGTCCATCGCAGACTGTGCTGCATTCAGGCAGCCGATCACGCCCTCCGCCTGTACCCACCAGACGCGGGTGGAGTCGATCTCGCCCGAAAAACATTCGTTATGAAACGCGCCGTCGAAGAATGCCTCCCGACTGACACGCTCTGCCAATGAAAAGTCGATTGTCCGGAGCTTTCCGGTAAGCCCGCTGTTCCCCAGACAGTCGCAGGCATGATCAACGAGCCAGCTTGCTTCTATATCATGCCCATAGGAGTAGAGATCTCCGATCAGGTTCAGCTCACTGTCAAAGAATACGCTGAGCTGCTTCGTCTCCGGCTGATAGATCCGGTCGGCATATAGCTCAATGAGCTTCCGCAGTGCCGCAGCGACATTCTTTTTTCCACCGACGCGATAAAGCTCCGCGTAGGCTTCAATCAGATGCAGCGTAGTATTCATAGTCTTGGCAGCATGAAGATCATGCTCGGAGAGATGATCATTCTCAAGCGGCAGCCAGTCAACCGTGCAGGATTCGATATACCCGTTCGATTCGGCAAAATGCGTTTCGATACAATCGAACGCATCTTCTGCAAGCTGCATTGCATCACGATCACCGCTTGCCTCAGCATACAGCGTCAGGCCGTAAATACAGAACGCATTGCAATAGCAGTATTTCGTTGTTTCTGCGGGAGCACCGTCAGCAGTCAGCGACCAGAAAAAGCCGCCGTTTTCAATATCCCAACCCTTGCGCAGAAATGTATAGGCGTGCGCTGCCGCACTGAGATACGCAGAATCCTTGTATTTCAGATACGCTGAAGAAAAAGCCCAGAGAATCCGCGCATGATAGATCAGACCTTTATCAGCACCAGGATCCGACTGCAAATCAGGCGCAACGCGTCCCATAAATCCGCCGCGTTCGTCGCGGAGACCGAGCCAGAATGGGAGAATATGCTCCCGAAGCTCCTGCTCGATCTCTCCGGCGATTCGCTTCAATTCTGTTTTATCCATTATTCTTCATCCCGCAGCAGAACTTGTACTTCTTTCCGCTGCCGCACGGACACAGCTCATTCGGCCCGACTTTCTTCTTCGCTGCCGCCTGACGAGAGAAGCTTCCGTCACCCGCACCTGCATTCGGAGCATCCGGCTTCGCAACCTGCTCACGCTGCGGCGCTCTGTTTTCAGCGAGCTTGATGGTCAGCAGCAGGCGGACAGTGTCCTCACGAATCGCATCGACCATTGCATCGAACATCTCGAAGCCCTCATAGCGGTATTCAACGACCGGGTTCTTCTGAGCATAACCGCGAAGTCCCATGCCGCGCTTCAGCTCGTCCATATCGTCGATATGCGCCATCCACTTGGTATCAACAACCTTCAGCAGAATGACACGCTCCAGTTCGCGCAGCTCATCATGACCGATCGAATTCTCTCGCATCTGATAGACTGCAAGCGTACGATCGGTGAGCATTTTGATAATGTCTTCCCGCTCGGTTGCATTGATCTTCGCATCATCCCACTCGAAGTCCTCCGGAACGGTGATCCAATCCATGAAGTATTCGCGCAGTCCGACGAGATTCCAGTTTGACTTGTCACTTTCATCTGCAAGATAGGTCGTGACCGTCGAGCGGATCAGTTCCTTTATCATGTCAACGAGATACGCATGGAGATCCTGACCGTCCAGCACCTGACTGCGCTGGCCGTAAATAATCTCTCTCTGCGTGTTCATAACATCGTCATAGTTCAGGACATTCTTACGCGTCGCGAAGTGCATGCCTTCGACCTTCTTCTGGCAGGATTCGATGACCTTGGACATCATCTTGCTCTCGATCGGCATGTTCTCTTCAACATTGAGTCTCGCCATCATATTTTCGAGACGGTCGCCTGCGAAAATGCGCATCAGATCATCCTCAACGGAAAGGAAGAAGCGGCTCTCGCCTTCGTCACCCTGACGGCCCGAACGGCCGCGGAGCTGGTTGTCGATT
Source organism: Oscillospiraceae bacterium (assembly GCA_024404875.1). GTDB lineage: Bacteria > Bacillota > Clostridia > Oscillospirales > Ruminococcaceae > Firm-04. Next base: position 45,460 of record JAKSPK010000002.1, on the reverse strand, counting down.
CGGCGGGATTCATGGCGCTCCGTACCGAGAATATAGAGACCGCCTGCCTTCTTGACATCCACAGCCTTTTCCTTGACCTCTGCATTGTACTTATCGTAGAGCGAACGGTAAACCTCACGTGCTGCAAGGATTTCCTCATCATCGGTATCAGCATAGCCGACCGCCTCAGTGATGATTTCCTCCGGAATCTCGCGCTTGCGCATCTCTGCTTTAGCGAGGAATTCCGCGTTGCCGCCGAGCATGATATCCGTACCACGGCCTGCCATGTTCGTCGCGATCGTGACAGCACCGAGTTTGCCGGCCTGTGCAACGATCTCCGCTTCCTTCGCGTGATACTTTGCATTCAGCACCTCATGCTTGATGCCGCGGCGCTTGAGCATTTCGGAAAGCCGCTCGGACTTATCAATCGAAACCGTACCTACCAGCACAGGCTGCCCTTTTTCATGACACTTGATGATCTGCTCAATAATAGCGGCATACTTTGCCTTTTCAGTGCGATAAATGAGATCCGGCTGATCAATGCGGATAACCGGCTTATTCGTCGGAATCGTGATGACATCAAGCTTGTAGATCTCACGGAATTCGTCTTCCTCGGTCATAGCCGTACCGGTCATGCCGGAGAGTTTCTTGTAAAGGCGGAAATAATTCTGGAAGGTAACGGTCGCAAGCGTCTTGGATTCATGCTTGACCTTGACACCTTCCTTTGCTTCGATCGCCTGATGCAGACCGTCATTGTAGCGTCTGCCCATCATCATGCGGCCGGTGTTTTCGTCAACAATGATGATCTCGTCATCCTTGACAACATAGTCGGTATCAAGATGCATGATGCCATGTGCCCTGATCGCTTGATTGATATGGTGCAGGAGCGTCATATTCTCCATATCCATAATGTTTTCGACATTGAAGTAGCTCTCTGCCTTCTTCACGCCTCGGCGTGTGATAGTCGCAGTTTTTGCCTTTTCGTCGATGATGTAATCGGCATCCTCATAGGCTTCATCCTGATCCTCCTTGTCGTCGGTCTCAACAACGGTTATGGAGGTCAGCGTGCGGGCGAATTTGTCGGCCTTCTCATAGAGCTCGGTTGACTTGTCGCCGCGGCCGGAAATGATCAGCGGGGTTCTCGCCTCGTCAATGAGAATAGAGTCCACCTCGTCCACGATCGCGAAATTCGGAGCACGCTGCACGCGATCCTTCTTATAAATAACCATGTTGTCACGGAGATAGTCGAAGCCCATCTCGTTATTTGTGCCGTAAGTAACATCACAGGCGTAGGCCGCACGGCGCTCTTCATTGTTGAGGTCATGAATAATGCATCCGACCGTCAGACCAAGGAAGCGAAGCACCTTGCCCATTTCGTCAGACTGCGTCTTAGCGAGATAGTCGTTGACCGTAACGACATGAACACCGTTTCCGGACAGACCGTTCACATAGGACGCAACGCAAGCGACCAGTGTTTTACCTTCACCGGTGCGCATTTCTGCAATTCTGCCCTGATGCAGTACGATCGCACCGATGATCTGCACAGGGAACGGCTTTTTACCGAGAATACGGTCGGCCGCTTCACGCACAGTCGCCAGTGCTTCAACCATAATATCATCAAGGGTTTCGCCCTTTGCGAGCCGCTCACGAAATTCAACTGTCTTGGCTTTCAGCGCAGCATCAGAGAGTCCCTGATACTCCTCTTCCAGTTCAAGCACCTTCTTCTTGATTGGCTCAATTTTTGCCAGCTCTTTCTCGCTGTAGGAACCGAAGATCCTGTCAATCAGATTCATTGGATAACCGCCTTTATTATAAGAATCCGGAGTCCTGCAAGAGGATATAGTTATCCCCTTGCTGTCACTCCATACACTTTTAGTTTACTATATATTCTGCATTTTGTCAATAGGTAAATAGAAGTTTTTACAATTCAGTCACTGATTTCCGCTGTAATAAGCTGCTTGAAATGCTCGCCGCGCTTTTCAAAATTCTGATAGACATTATAGCTCGCGGCTGCCGGTGACATGACGCAGATTTTCCCTTTCTGCGTAACATTTTTTGCGATCGCGACAGCCTCCGGAAGATCTGCAGCCTGCAGAATGCGGCTTCGGAGCGATTCGGAATATGCTTCTGCCTCCTCCGCGATGCGCTTGCCGGAATCTGACATCAGTACGATATGCGGCACCGGCGAATGTTCGAGATATTCCAGCAGCGACTGATAGCTGATGCCGCGGTCCATGCCGCCGATCAGCACCGTATCGGTATCGGGCAGACTATTGAGTGCCTGAATACAGGTCTCGCAGGCCGTCGAGATCGAATCGTCATACCAGCGAATGCCGTGATATGTTCCGATCAGCGAAAGACGGTGCGGGAGCGGCGAAAAGCTCCGGATGCCCTCAATAATCTGAGCATCCGTCAGGCCAAGCCGCTTCGCAAGCGCATAAACGACCGCACAGTTGTACCGGTTATGCTCACCCGTCAGCTGAATATCCGACGGAACCTCACAGGTCTCGCCGCGGAAGAACATTGTATTGCCGCCGAGCAGTGAGATATCCGCACTGCGGTCATCCTTTGCGAGCCGCCAGACCTCTGCGGCGCAGTCTCCGTCAGCAGGCAGCGACGGCTCTCCGCAGATCAGCAGATCGCCCGCCTGCTGATTCCGGTAGATATTCTCCTTGCAATATGCATAATATTCAAATGTGCCGTAGTGATCAAGATGTTCCTCATAGAGGTTGAGGAATACTGCCGTTTTCGGAGAAACATGGTTATACTCCAGCTGATGAACGCCGATCTCCATGACAATGACAGTTTCCGGCGTAATCTGCTCATAAAGCTCCGCCGTCGGAATGCCGATATTGCCGCCCAGTACGGACGGTACACCAGCCTCATGCAGCACATGATACAGCAGCGAAGATGTGGTTGATTTACCCTTTGTGCCGGTAATACCGATACATTGGTCGCGATAAGCGGTCAGGAACAGCTCTGTCAGCGATGTAACACGACAAGGCAGCTTCTCCGGCTGCAATTCCGGCTCCAGCACAATGCCGGGGCTCTTGAATACGATATCGTATAGCGGTAACGCCTTCTGATAATCCGCACCGAAATGCAGTGTCACATCCGCAGGCGCATCGGCGATCTCCTTTGCATCCGCAATGCCCAGCGCAGAAAAGCCGCCGGTCTGTATGATTCTGCGGTAAAGCGCTCTGCCCTCTCTGCCGAAACCAAGGAGCAAGACACGCTTTCCGGCGATCCATTTTTCAAGCTCTGTCAGCAACATTCAGTCTGATTCCTCCCCATTGTCCCAGAGCGCGGCAGCACCGCATTCCCTGAGCTGTAATACATAACACGCACCCGCGCCGAAGATGCGTTCTGTTCCCCTGCGGAATGCATCGACCTCCGCAAGCGGGACATAGGCCTGCACCGTTCCGGCAAATCCGCCGCCATGAACGCGGTATGCGCCCTTTCCGGCGAGCAGTCTGTCACAGACCGCCAGTGCAACCGCGACTGCCTGTGCCTGCGGTCTGCCGCCGGGCGAAATATTCTGCAAATACGACATAGACGATCTTCCGGATTCGCGAACCAACTGCAAATACGCATCAAAATCGCCTTTGCGGAGTGCCTGCGCCTGTAATTCAGCGCGGGCATGGTCGCCGTAAAAATGAATCGCACGCAGCACAGCACGGTCACCGCAGGCCAACCGAAGCTCCGGCAGCTTCTCCCAGAATTCCTGTTCATCGGTTTCCCGCAGCACATCCTTTCCGAGATACGCCGCGACACTGCGCATTTCCGCAGGCACCGCCGCATATTCATCGGTCAGATCGGCATGATCAGCTCTGCTGTCCACGATACAGAGCGCATAGCCCTTTTCCGCGAGATTCAGCGTGATCTGCTCCCATTGCGGATCGCCTTCTCTCTGAAAGTCGATTGCTGCAACGGAGCCGAGTGCACAGGCCATCTGATCCATCAGGCCGCAGGGCTTTCCGAAATACACATTTTCCGCATACTGCGCGATCATTGCAGTCTCGGCAAGCGAAAACGACGAATCTGCAAAGAAATCATTGCATATCGTGCCGATCATGACCTCAAATGCCGCCGAGGATGACAGTCCGCTGCCTTTCAGCACATCGGAAACTGTATATGCGCAAAAGCCCTGCACGGGTTTTCCAAGCTGCCGGAATCGTGCAGCCGTTCCGCGGATCAGCGCAGCGGATGTTCCGTTCTCATCTGCCCGCACGGAGAGATCACTGAGCGTAATGCTATCCTCCGGAAATCCCTCAGACTGTATACGGATCTCATTTCCGCCTGTCTTTGCCGCGATTGCGAGAATGTCGAGATTGATGCCGCCCGCCAGCACACATCCGTGCTGATGATCGGTGTGATTGCCGCCCATCTCCGTCCGCCCGGACACCGAAAACACCCGGATCGGAAGATCACCGTATTGTGCAGTAAAGCAGTCGGCCGCATCTGCAATTCGCTTGCGGCGGGATGTCAGGCCGTCGCCGGATGTGCCGTAAAACTGCATCAGCCTTGCATCAAATTCCCCGCGCAGGAGACGCGCTTTCATCTCCGCAGCAGACAGAAAATCATTATTCATATGCGCCTCCGTTTACCATCCCATCCAATCACGGATGAATGCGCTGAGCTTTTCAGCTGCCTTCTCGTATGTCTTTTCAGAGGGATGCCAGTCAACTGCAAGGCCGTCCGCCTCAGACTGCACATCAAACTGCATAACACGGACATTCAGGTCGCCGGTCTCTTTTTTATATTTCTCCGCCGCAAGGTCGATCGCATCACAAAGATCCTGGCCCATAATGCCGAGCGTGCAGACGATTGCTGCATCCGGATTCTTTTCGCGGATCGTTTTCAGGAACTCGGCATACGCCTCGGCAAACTCTCTCTGCTTTTCCGGATCATGTTTTGTATAGCTAGAATCGTTCGTGCCAAGATTGATAACCACCACATCCGGCTGACGCTTGAAATCCCACTTGTCATCCTGAATCTTATGTCGCTCCTCGATCACAGCGGAGCCGTGGCCGACCTGCCCGTAAAATTTCGGAACAAGCTGTCCCTTTGCAGGCTGATCGGAATTCGTATAGCCGGAGATGATGCCATGACCACTGTAGCTTACCATACTGTAATCGGTGCCGAGCTTCTCCGCAGTCTTGTATGCATAGGACTTCATCGCGTTTTCATTTGCCGTGCAGAACAAATCCTTGCCGTATTCACCGTCCACGCCGTAGCCGCAGGTGATCGAATCGCCGATAAACTCAATGAGACGCGGCTTCTGTTCTTCCGGCTGCAAAATATCATGCTGATACTGCTCATGCAGATCTTTTGTGGAATAGACACCGATTGAAGAAATTCCGAGCGAGGAAGATGACGATTCGGAAAGCTTCACCAGTCGGACAGCTGCAGGTTCGGTCTCGCTGCCGGTATTCTTCAGTGTCACAATATCCTCCGGTTTATTCAGCAGTGCATCAAGCACCAGCTTCTCATTGAGATAGACAGCATACCGTGCGGCAGCATTGTCGAGGCTGTAAGCCGAATCCGCTGTCAGTGCAATGCGGCATTCCTTTCCTCGGAAGCTGAATGCAATACCGCTCGCTGAAAGGCTGTACCATGCCGTATCGGTATCTTCATGATATGCGCTTCTGCCGAGCTGCTTTGCATCGAACGCTGAAAAGATCTCCGGATACAGTGCTTCATCACCGGAAAAAAGTGCTTTCATCTTTGCACGAACATAGTCCGTTTTACTGATCACACCGTCACCGTTGAGGTCATATTTTTCCATCTCCGATTTCGGAATCGTCAGCTTTCCGTCCAGATGCATTTTAATATAATTGGATTCTGTACTGTTGGCGCGCCAGAAAAGGATCCCTGCCGCTGCCACGGCCGCAGCCGCAGCAATTCCGCCGATTAACAAGCCTTTTTTCATTTCTCTTTCCTCCGTTTTCTTTCCTCTTTCCGATAACAGGCTATCTTTATTTATTATAGCAAAATCAGTTGCAAAATGCAACTGTTTATGGTATAATTATAGAAAGTCCACAAAAAGGAGGCTTTCATCATGATTCCACTTTCTCCTCGTCTGCTGTGCTGCGCTTCCATGCTCAAGGGCAGAAGAGTCTGCGACATCGGCACCGACCATGCATATCTTCCTGCATATCTGGTTTCCGCAGGAAAAGCCGATTCGGTCATCGCGACGGATATTCGTCAGGGGCCGCTTGAAAGTGCCAAGGGAACGCTGAAACGCTTCCGCGTTTCTGAGGATGTGACTCTCGTTCTCTCCGACGGCTTTGACCGTGTCAATCCGAAGGGCATCACCGATGTTGTGATTGCCGGAATGGGCGGCGAAACGATCCGTGATATTCTTTCGGCAAAATCAGCCGAATTCATCAAAAAAGGTGTCAATCTTGTTTTGCAGCCGATGACAAAAGCAGAAGTCCTGCGGAAATGGCTGGCAGAAAACGGCTTTGCAGTGACCAAGGAAACCGCCGTCAAAGATAACCTCGTTTATACGGTCATGCAGGCAAGCTATACCGGCGAGACCGTGCCGCTCTCCGAAGCGGAATCCTATTACGGCAGGCTCCGCCGCAGTGACCCGCTGACAAAAATCTATATCGCGCTCATTCAGGATCGCCTGCACACCAAAGCACATGGGCTTGAAGATGCAGGTCAGACGGAGGAAAGCGCTGCTGTCCGCAAACTCATCGCTGAAATCAACCGCTGGCTGCAGCCGGATTCGGAGGGATGCATATGACAATCCGCGATATTTACAATATTCTCGACGCCTATGCACCGTTTGCATTGCAGGAATCCTATGACAAATCCGGCCTGCTCGCCGGTGATCCGTCACAGCAAGTCCGACGCATTCTGCTGACGCTGGATATCACAGTTCCGGTCGTCAAAGAGGCTGCTGAAAAGGGCGCTGATCTGATCCTTTCACATCATCCGGTAATCTGGGATCCGCTGCGCACAGTGATGCCGCCGCATCCGGTCTGGCATCTTGTCCGCCACGGCATCGGCGCAATCTGTTCGCATACCTGTCTTGATATTGCTGAGGGCGGCCTGAACGACTTCGCAGGCGATCTGATTGAGAAAGAAATCCCTCTGACCGACCGTCAGCCGCTTGAGGCGCTTTCCGACGGCAGAACACTCGGACGGACCGCTGTGCTGACCGCACCGCTGGATGCAGACTCGCTCGCCGCAAAGCTGCAGGCGGTATTCTCCTGCGGCGCACTGCGCTATTATGCCGGACATCACGCAGACCGCATCCGGAAGATCGCATGGTGCACAGGCAGCGGCGGTGATCTGATCTCTGCCGCGGCTGAAAAGGGCGCTGACGCGCTCATCACAGGCGACTGCAAGCACAGCGTCTGGGCGGAGGCCCAAAATCGCGGCTTCACGCTCTTTGACTGCGGCCATTTCGAGACTGAGGTGCCGGTCGTGCATTTGTTTGAGCAAATCCTGCACGATGCCGCTCCGGAGATTGCGTGTATCATTTCAGAAGCAGGAACAGCACCGTTCTTCTCAACCTATAAACAGGAAGGAGCGCCGCAGTGAAGCGGGAATTGGGTATTGCGCGCTGCGGCCTTGCCTGCTGTCTCTGTTCGGAGAATGTCAACTGCAAAGGATGCAAGCGCGACGGCTTTTTGGAGCTGTCATGGTGTAAGGATGCCGAATGGTGCGAAAACCGCGGCTGTGTCATCAAAAAGGGACTGAGCGGATGCTATGAATGCGAGCCTTCCGGCTGCAGCAAGGGACTGTACGCCGAAAAGAACAAAGCACAGGCGTTTGCCGAATTTGCCCGCAGATACGGCATTTCGGCACTCCTCGACTGTCTCGAACGCAATGAGCAGACGGGAATTGTCTATCACCGCGAAGGAATCAGAGGCGATTATGATGACTTTGACGATCCTGAAGCACTGATTCGTTTTATCAGGACCGGCAAGCGCACGAAATAACGAAATAACAAAATGCCCGAAGGAGAACCATGTCTCTTTCGGGCATTTTGTTATCTAATCGTATAATCTCGGATATCAAAAACCTGCATCGTCTCATCCTGATCGGACAGAACACGCACACCCGCAAGCTGTCCGTCAGCATAATACCGATACACTGTATAGTAAACAGGCTTATTTCCGGTCAGATCACAAATCAGCCATACCTCACAGACATACTGCCGTCCGGAGACCTCTGCACGATAAGTATCATAGCAGCTCGCTTTCAGCATTTCATAATTTGCAGTATCGAACAGCAGCTCAAACAGCAGCGGGCTCTCCAGCGATTGCTTTTTTGTCATGAACCAGTTTGCAGTTCCGGTTTTGACAACAGCAGAATTGGATGATTTGGTATGCACATAGCTGTAAACAGAAACCGTATCCGCAAGATTCGTCTGGCTGTCAAACAGATACATCGCAGCATTCACTGACACTGACTTGTCGCCGATCTGTTCTCGGAGCGCCTTCGCACAGCTTCCTTTTGTCAGAGATTCGTCCGGCACATCCGCTTCACCGGTCCGGTAATCAAATTTCAGAGAATGAATCGTTTCATTGTATAGATTATACCGTCTGCCAATGAAGATTAGAACGAATCCTGCAATGACAAGAATCAGCAGAACCACAAAAGTCCACATCTTGATCTTCGATTTCCGAGCAGCTTTTTGTTCGGCCTTCTGCTCATCAGAGCCGCAGTATGGCACAAAGCCCTCCTCCGGTCTTTCAGGCTCAGCGGGCTTCGGCAGGAGCGTTTCTTTCTTTTCAGAATCCATATCAGCCTCACTGATCCTCGGATTCATCATGACTGCGATCTTCTGTCAGCTTGTTCAGCAGCAGCGTCAGCAGCATGATGACACCGATCACAATAAAAATGCCAAGCATGCCAAGTCCCATATAGCGCAGATTATCCACAAAATGCATCGGCTCAAAGGATGCGGTCAGCATATTCATAATCATACTCCTTTCCGGTCAGTGCAGGAAGAAATTCAGGATCAGGCCGCCCGCGATGACAGATGCGATCTGTCCGGAGACATTGACACCGGTCGCCTGCATCAGAAGGAAGTTGGTCGGATCCTCCTTCAGCGCCAGCTTATGCACAACTCTGCCGGACATCGGGAACGCCGAAATGCCTGCCGCGCCGATCATCGGATTGATCTTCTTTTTCAGGAAGATATTCAGAATCTTTGCGAAAATGACACCGCCCGCCGTATCAAAGATGAATGCAACAAGGCCGAGACCAAGGATCAGCAGAGTATCAAGCCGCAGGAACTTATCTGCCTGCATCTGCGATGCGATCGTGATGCCGAGGAATATCGTGACAAGATTCGCAAGTGTCTTCTGTGCAGTTTCCGAAAGGCTTTCCAGCACACCGCATTCGCGGATCAGATTGCCGAACATCAGGAAGCCGACCAGCGCAACAGAAGCCGGCGCAATCAGTCCTGCGATGATCGTAATGCAGATCGGAAACAGGATACGGGTGATCCTGGAGACCGGCTTCTGCGTATATTCCATACGGATCATACGCTCTTTCTTCGTCGTCAGCAGCTTGATGATCGGCGGCTGAATAATCGGAACGAGTGCCATATATGAGTATGCCGCGACCATGATCGCGCCGATATAATTTGACTGAAGCTTCTGACCGACAACAATCGAGGTTGGGCCGTCCGCTGCGCCGATGATCGCGATCGACGCCGCATCATTGATATCGAAAAACATCGAAGCAGTGCAGAGCGTGAAGAAAATACCAAACTGCGCCGCCGCACCGAACAGCATCAGTACCGGATTTGAGAGCAGCGGACCGAAGTCGATCATCGCACCGATACCGATAAACAGGATGAGCGGGAACAATTCATTCGCAATGCCGGCGCCGTAAAGGATGCTCAGCGGCCCTTCCTCTGCACCCGGCTGCGTGATAGCACCCGAAAGCGGCAGATTGACAAGGATCGCACCAAAGCCCATCGGCAGGAGCAGCGTCGGCTCCATGTCCTTCTTGATCGCGAGATAGATCAGAATTGCACCGATCGCCCACATGACGATCATCTTCCAATCAAGCTGCAAAAGATTCTGATATAAAACTTCCATATTCCCGTTCCTTTCAGCATATTACAACAAAAAAGACTTTTACCGCAGCACTACGAGATGCACACTGCGATAAAAGTCTTGCCGTTTGATTTTCGTACGGGCACCGCTTAGGTGCCGGGTATGACGATGCGAAAGACAGCATCCGTTTTCGGGAATGCTGCCGGCTACTCCCTCTTATCAAATCTAGTTTATCATATTTTTCATAAAATGTCAAGCGGTTATACATAATTGATCTATCCTGCAGATCATCATTGTCAGTCAGAAAACGACAGGATCCTCATTGCTTCATACCACACGGCATACTTGCAATTTACGAAAATTTGTGTTATACTGCAAGTAACAAACCACATTACCGAAAGGCTGCAAATTAATTATGAATGAATTATACCGTCCGATCGAGACGATGCCCGGCGTCGGCGAAAAACGCGCCGCGAAATATCACAAGCTTGGCGTTTTTACCCCGTACGATCTGCTTTTTCATTTTCCGCGTACCTACATTGATTATACACATCCGGTCATGATCGCGGATGCAGAAAACGGCGTACCTGTCGCAGTACGCTGTACCGTCCGGCAGAAGCTCGCACCGTCTTTCGTGCGAAGAGGTTTTTCTCTTTTCCGCGTTGTTGTCTCTGACGGCATCACCGAAATGACACTTGTTTTCTACAATTCGCCGTATACCTATCAGGCAATGAAGCCAGGCGAGGAATATTTTGCATACGGCAAACTCTCCGGCGGATTCCTCCGCCGGGAAATGCAGGCGCCGCAGGTGCAGAAAACAGAGAGTGCCCTGCTGTTGCAGCCTGTCTATCCGCAGACAATCGGACTAACCAGTGCGATGATGCGTACAAATATTCTCCGCGCCTTACAGGATCTTGACCATACACCGATTGAAACGCTGCCGCAGTCCATGCGGGAACGCTTTCAGCTTTGCGGGCTGACTGAAGCACTCCATGCCGTTCACCGTCCAGAATCTCCGGAGCAGCTCGAATCAGCAAGATACCGTCTCGCATTCGAGGAGCTGCTGCTCTTTCAGCTCGGAACGCTCATGCTTAGACATCGTGCAGCAGATTCATCTGCGGTCTCCATGTCTCCGCAGACCGATATCTCCGATTTCTATGCCGCGCTCCCCTTTTCCCTCACAAACGCACAGCGTCACGCAGTCGAGGTTATCGGCCGCGATCTCTGCGCGGATAAACCGATGAACCGATTATTGCAGGGTGATGTCGGAAGCGGCAAAACAGCCGTAGCAGCGGCAGCGGCAGCATTCACAGCAAAAAACGGTCTGCAAACCGTTCTTATGGCGCCGACCGAAATTCTCGCACAGCAGCATATGCAGACAATGACAGAATTCCTTGCACCGCTCGGTATCGCGACCGCGCTGCTGACCGGCTCTACCAAAGCAAAGCAAAAGCGTGAGATCAAGCAAGGGATTGCGGATGGAAAATACCCGGTCATCATCGGCACACACGCCGTCATCCAGAAAGATATCGAATTTCCGGCACTCGGACTGGTCATTACCGATGAGCAGCATCGCTTCGGCGTTGCACAGCGTGCGGCACTTGCTGAAAAAGGCGGCTTTCCGCATAAGCTGGTCATGTCCGCAACGCCGATTCCGCGTACACTTGCGCTGATCGTTTACGGTGATCTGGACATTACGATTCTTGATGAAATGCCGAAAGGCAGACTGCCGATCAAGACCTTTGCTGTCACCGGCGGTTACCGCGAACGCGCATATGGCTTTATCCGTGAAAGACTGGAAGCGGGCGAACAGGCATACCTTGTCTGTGCGATGATCGAAGATTCTGATACACTGGAAAATGTGCAGGCTGCGGAGACCTATGCGGAGAATGTCAAGACAGGAGCATTCGCGAATTATCGTGTCGGATTGCTGCACGGCAAAATGAAGCCGGCTGACAAAGAAGCCGTCATGAACGCGATGAAAGCGCATGAAATTGACTTGCTTGTCTGCACGACGGTTGTTGAAGTCGGCGTCGATGTGCCGAATGCGACCGTCATCCTGATCGAGAACGCAGACCGCTTCGGGCTTGCGCAGCTGCATCAGCTCCGGGGCAGAGTCGGGCGCAGTAATATGCAGAGCTACTGCATCCTGCTGACGGACAGCCGCCGCGAGGATGCCCGCAACCGGCTCAAGATCATGAGCCGCACAACAAACGGCTTTGCGATTGCCGAAGAGGATCTGCGGCTGCGCGGCCCCGGTGATTTCTTCGGTCACGCCCAGCACGGTATGCCGCCGATGATGCAGGCTGCCTTTTGCAGCAATATGCCGCTCGTTTCCGAGACACAGGAAGCTGCCAAACGAATCCTCGCGGATGACCCGCAGCTGAATCTGCCGGAAAACCGCCCGCTCCGGACAGCCGTCCTGCAATTATTTGCAAAAAACGGGGAAAACGGTCTGAACTGACCGCTTCGCTCTCATGTATTAGTTCATAATAAACACTATTTTGCCGGTTTTTGCGTCATTGTTGTGCAGTGCGCCAATTCTACACAAATTCCAAAAAACCACTTGACAATTCAGCTCGAATGATGTATAATAACATAGTCGCCTGACGGAAGCGAAAAACTTCCGGGGGACAGAATGATGGCCTGGTAGTTCAGTTGGTTAGAACGCCGCCCTGTCACGGCGGAGGTCGTGGGTTCGAGTCCCATCCAGGTCGTATGCCTCTTTAGCTCAGTTGGTAGAGCAGGGGACTGAAAATCCCCGTGTCGTTGGTTCGATTCCGACAGGAGGCATTTTGCGGATTTAGCTCATCTGGTAGAGCGCCACCTTGCCAAGGTGGAGGTAGCGGGTTCGAGCCCCGTAATCCGCTTCACGCGGTTTGGAAATATCCTTATCGCGACAGAAATCCGGTACTTTTGTACCGGATTTTTTTATACCCGTTCTCCCCTCTCACAAACACAATAGAACCGCTGATCCAATCCCAAACCTAACTGTGCATCTCATGCACCGGATTGAATCAGCGGTTTACGAAGGCCGGTCAGGCATCACGCTGACCGGCCTTCGTATTATGTATGGCTGTTGAAGACATTCCGCGGCAAGTCGATCGGCTGCCAGAAATGTGAATTATAATAATATGAACGCATCTGCACCTGCTCAACAAATTCTTCCTCGCCCATTTCTTCACAAAGCGTCGGTGTTTCTGAAAACAGATCCGTACCAAGTCCGAGACGGTCGCCGTCGATCGTGACACCTAGCGCCGACAGTGTTGTCGGGAACATATCCATCGTTGTAAATACTCGGTTTTTCGAGCTGACAGGTGTCTTTTGCGCATTGACAAAGCAGTTATATGTTGTCCGGACATATCCGTCATCTTCCCAGCGCAATTCTTTTGCCTTGATATCCGCCAGATGATCACCGACGACTATGACCACGGTATCGTCTCCGTAGGGTTCCTTTTCAAGCCAATGCACAAAATCCGAAACAATTCGGTTTGAGCATTCCACTGCCGCGATGTAATCATCCTTGATAGAAGGGTCGCAGTTCTGGCACCGGAATCCATGTTCATAGCTGTGTGTGTCGATCGTATAGGCAGTCACTGCGAACGGCGCATCCTTCTCCGCCATTTCGCGGACCTTTTCCTTTATCACAGGGAACAGAAGGCAATCCTCAACACCCCACGCTCCCTTCGGCTCTCGCGGAAGATAATTGCCATTCTTGACTGCATTTGCGTCTAATATTTCCTCATTCTCATATCTTGCGACATAAGTGTTATAGCCGGCAAAGGTAGCACTATCTCCTCGCGCAAAGAGTTGATTATATCCTGCATCGTGAAGGATATCTTCCAGCCGGATCAACGATGCCAAAAGATTCGTATACATCGGATCATGGAGAAGATCCTCACGCGGATTTCCGACGGCAGTCGTCAGCGGAACTCCGCTCGTCTGTGCAACACTCGATGCCATTGTATATGCGACCGTCGGAAAAAACACAGATTGTCCGCCGCGTCCATCACAGTTGGAAAAATACATATTATCATCAGCCAGTTTTGTCAGTTCCGGCATATAGTTGGTTGTCTGATTGCCGCCGCTCGCCATTGATGAATATGTATTCTCATAGGACTCCATATAAATATAGACCAGATTCTTCTTATCCTCCGGAAAATGGATGATATCCGGTGACGGCTCAACATAATGATCTTCATATAGCGTAGAGGGATGCAGCCGATAGTAGATAAAATGCCCGACATTCAGGGTATCTGCCAGAACAAACAATCCGGCGGCACCGATCGCAATCGCAGGAAGTGTTCTTTGCAAAAGACTGATATTTTCTGGATCGCACTCCAACTGTTCTTTTTTATCAACACTGATTACGGTAAGCCTTGACGAATGTTCTCTGCGAAGCGCGGCTATAAAGAACAGAATGCCTGTGACCATGACTGCTCCGGCTATTATATATACAGCTTGTTTCACCTTGGAACTGTAATCTCCGTTTGCAAAGTTCAGAGTGAAAGTCACCGCCTCAAAATCCATATTGGGAAAATTCTTTGTTAAAAATACGCCGACAGCTGAAACAACGACTGCCACGAGAAAGAGCAGTGTAATCAATGCGGAACGGACGACATGAAAGCCTTTCTGATCATTCCGCTCAATCTTCAAAAACGGTGACCAAAGGACTCCGATATTGCGCAAAGCACGACCGCTCTTGCTTTCCTTTGTACCAGCCTTAATGATTGCAAATCGAATCAGACCGTAGATTCCGGCCGGAATAATCCATGCAGCAGCCCAGTAAGGATAGTCGGCATATGAGTAAAGCTGCGGCCTGTCAAATGTCCAGTATAATGCTAGGAGACGGTCAAGAACCAGAGTCATAGCTCCGGTATAAATCAATAAAAAGGTCACACGAATAAACCAGAATACAGATCCGAATAACCTTTTTGCAGGCAGCAGCAAAAAGTTCAGAAGTATCGCCGGAAGCAGCCACATAAAGTATTCATGCGTAAAAGAAAGTGTGATTTGAACTGAGAAAATATAAACCACTGCAAACGGGAAAAGAACGGAGCCAAGCACAACGGCAGTTATCTGAAGCAGACTCGATTTGCGAACACCTTCTGCAAAACGCTTGACGAAGCCAGAGACAGCAGCAGAGGCATGATACACAGCCGAAAAAGCACGGCGAAGCAGAGCGTAACTGATTGCAGGAACGGCCCAATACACAAGCCATGCATTTATATCAACATAATTACGAATCGCTTCTTCCGCGCCGGTATAAATCCACTTCAGTTCATCCCATATCCCAAACACTGCACCAATATAGACCGCCAAAAAAGATAATCGAAAGAACCATGAATCGGATCCGCGCAGAGGCTTGGAAGGAAGGAACAATAGAATATTCACAACCGCCAAATACAGACAAAGCAAAATGAAATGCATTGGAGAAAAAGGTGTCTGCACAGCAATATCCCAAACAATCGTTATGGATATTGTCGTTATCAGCAGTATCCGTAGAATCAGCCGCAAAGGGTTCGCTTCCCTGATACTGCATATCGTTCGGCTTAGCCAATTTGAAAAAAACGGTAAATGCTTCTTAATCGTATCCATTATGCATTTCCTCGTCATTGGCCTTGCTTCTCTTTCTTCACGATTTCAGCAACCGCACGGAGAGAAAGCGACTGCTCCTCCGCAATCCGCGCCAGATCGTCGAATTCAGGCTTTTCCCGCGTCACGCCGCAGCCCTCTGCACATTTGACGCGAACCGTCCCGAGTGCAGTCTCGATCTGTTCGGTGCGGCGTGTCAGCGTATCACGCTCGCAAACATGAATGCGCACACCAAGCGTAGAGGTATGCCGGAAAATCAGTGCCGTCATCGCTTCACGCTGCTCCGTTCTGCAAAGGCAGGTCAGCATTACCGCAGGACGCCCCTTCTTCATATATACAGGGGATGTGAACACATCAAGCGCTCCGGCTTTCAGAAGCATCTCCTGTGCAAATGCGATCTCCTCTCCTGTCATATCGTCGAGATTACAGACGATCTCTGTGATCTGTTCACGCGGTAAATCAAGTTCTCCGAGAAATGCACGAACGCAGTTCAGCCGGCGAAATTCCTTTCTGCCGAAGCCATAGCCGGTCTGTGTAATGCGCATAACCGGCATCGGTGCAAATTCATCTGCAAATGTTTTCAGCAGCGCAGCCCCGGTAGGCGTACACAGCTCACCTTTGATGCCGCCCGTGCAGATTGGAACGCCGCGCAGGATATAGGCTGTGGCAGGCGCGGGGACAGGCAGAATCCCATGCGCACAGCGTACATGACCGCTGCCGACATGAACAGGCGAAACGATCACGCGCTCCGGTGCAAGCATCTCCATCAGCAGGCAGACACCGACGATATCAGCAACAGCATCCTTCGTGCCGACCTCATGGAAATGAATCTCTGAAACATCACACCCGTGCGCATGGCTCTCCGCTTCTGCTATGAGCTGATATACAGCGGAAGCCTTCTGCTTTACAGCATCAGAAAGGTCTAATTCTCCGATCAGATTCAAAATATCCGACATGGATGCATGATGATGCGTATGTCCGTGATCGTGTTCGTGATGATGTTCGTGACCATGATGATGCCCGGTTTCGTGATGATGCTCATGCGCATGGCATTCATGGTCATCCGCCGATTCTTCTTCCCGACCGTTTATCAGAATATGCATCTGCGTTCCCATGATGCCCTGCTTCGAAATCCGCTCAGCAGATACTGAAACGCCCGGAAGTCCGAGCGCATTCATTTTACTAAAAAAAACACTGCGGTCGGGCAGCAGCTCCAGCAAAGCAGCCGTCAGCATATCGCCCGCCGCGCCCATTCCGCATTCAAGATAAAGCGTTCGCATTCTTTCCTCCGATGTGATTGATCATACTTGCCTGATATGCCGCACCGAACCCATTGTCGATATTGACAACACTCACCCCGCTTGCACAGGAATTGAGCATGGAAAGCAGCGCAGTGAGCCCGCCGAATGATGCGCCGTATCCGACACTCGTCGGAACAGCGATCACCGGACAGTCAGCCAGTCCGCCGACGACGCTTGCGAGTGCACCCTCCATGCCGGCGGCAGCGATGATGACGCTTGCAGACATGATCTCGTCGATATGCGCAAGCAGCCGGTGCAGACCGGAGACTCCGACATCATAAAGGCGCTGTACACGGTTTCCCAATACCTCCGCAGTAAAGGCCGCTTCCTCTGCGACAGACTGATCACTTGTGCCGCCCGTTACTATCAGCACTGTGCCGATGCCGTTTGGTTCGGGCATTTCGCCAATCATACCGATTTTTCCGGCTTCATGATAATGCAGCGGAAGCGCGGCGGCGATCG
Source organism: Oscillospiraceae bacterium (assembly GCA_024404875.1). Lineage (GTDB taxonomy): Bacteria > Bacillota > Clostridia > Oscillospirales > Ruminococcaceae > Firm-04. Next base: position 28,092 of record JAKSPK010000002.1, on the reverse strand, counting down.
CTTCAGCCTTTTCCGCGTCAATCCGCGTAATCAGGATCCGATCCTGCCCGTTTTGCAGCATGGCACAAGCAATGCCGATGATCTGCTCCGCATTCTTGCCGGCGCCGTATATGACCTCCGGAACGCCCTGCCGCAAGCCGCGGTGCAGATCAATTTTCGCATATTGCAGATCGACGAACGGTGCCTGCTTCAGTTTCTGCAAAGCAGCCTCCGGCGTGATCCGATGCTGTTCTACGGCTTCGAGCAGTAAAGCTGTCTCCTGCTTATCCATGATGCTTTTGCAGCAGATTCCGCACGGTGCAAAGCGGATCCTTAACGAGTACGATCACCAGCCAGATTACAAGTCCCAGAACCACAACTGACAGGCCGAGGTATGCATCATTCAGCATATCGGAAACAGCCGGCGTGAAATATTCTGCACGCAGTTCTGCGTATTCCACAGCCGCATCCACGAGCCACATCAGCGATGCACCCCAGTACATCAGCGCGAGTGTGCCGATGCGCAGCTTCCGCGCCTTTTCGCTCTGATACCATACAGCCGTCGAAACGACAGCTGCAATAAGAGCAATCAGCAGCGTCATGATTCAACTGCCTCCTGCTGCATCGTGAGCCCCTTCTGCTTTTCGAGTTTTCCGGCAATCAGCACCATAACGCCCCAGACCAATGTGACAAGCACCGACATTGCAACACCGGATGTCGCCATTTCGCGCAGCATTTCTGCGGTTGCCTGCGCATCAGATGCCGCTGTAAGGAACGGAAAAAACGGCTGAATCTCGCCGTGCCAGAGATGTTCAAAGGCCAGCAGCGCCGAGCCGCCCCAGAGCAGCTTGTTCAGCCAGCCGAGTTTTACGGAAAACGGAAGCTTTTCTGTATCCCCCGCCGATTTCTGACATTCATGCTTTTTGACAAATCTGTTTGCGACAGTTGTGACAATCGCTTCTGTTGTCGGAATGATAAAGCAAGCCATATTGAACCTCCTATTTTGAGCCGCATGATGCGGCAGATTTACAGTATTTCATTCAGGCTGCCGGTTCGGTAGCCCTGAAGATCCAGTGCGATATATGAAAAGCCAAGCGCTTTCATCTTTGCGGAAACATTAACCCTTTCAGGAAGCAGCTTTTCAAATTCATCCGGGAGTACTTCGATCCGCGCCATGGTACCGTGCATCCGCACACGGATTTGTGTCATTCCAAGACTGTGCAAAAGCTGTTCGGCGCCATTGACCATAGCAAGCTTCTCCGCGGTGATCGGCTCACCATAGGGAATCCGAGATGCAAGACAGGCCATTGCAGGCCGATCCCAATCCGGAATACCCAAGGCTTTGGAGGCTTCGCGAATCTCGCATTTGGTCATTCCTGCCTCGGCCAGCGGGCTGCGGATACCAAGTTCAGAGACTGCACGCATTCCCGGCCGGTAATCTGCCAGATCATCAGCGTGCGTTCCTTCGCAGACATACGGAATCCCGCGTCTCGCGGCAACCCGGAGGATCTCAGAAAACAATAGCTTCTTGCAGTGGTAACAGCGGTCAGGCGGGTTATCGGCAATGCTTTGATCGGAAAGCGGGTCAACAGTCAGGACAGTATGCATAATTCCCCGGCTCCGGCAAAAAGCGGCCGCCTCTTCGGTCTCAGCGGCGGGTGAAAACACAGAGTCCAGTGTCACAGCCAGTACCCTGTCTCCAAGCGCTTTCTGCGCTGCAGCAAGCAAAAATGCAGAATCTACGCCGCCTGAAAACGCAATTACGGCGCTGCCCATTTTGGTCAGTATGTCATACAAATGGTCAGTTTTCGGCGTTCGCCCTTCCACATCGACACCCCCTTTGCATTATTATACCATAACAAAGCTAAAAATTCAACCCTCAAGCCGAGTATTTTTTGATTTGGAAGATTTCGTTTGCATAATTATACACATCGTAGATAAATCCGGAATAATAACAGAAATATACATTAAACACAAAAACTAATCCAAATCCATTGACTTTTTAGCGGAATCATGGTATAATATAAGCGATATTGTGATATTCAGCCTATCTTTAACAGAATACATGCAATCTGAAAGGAAATTCCGCCATGTCACAGGCTTTTACTACACTGATCCCGAATGACAAAGTCCGCAGCCGCATCGCTGAACTCGCTGCTTCTATTTCCGCTGACTATGCAGGCAGCACTGAGGATAACCCGGCTCTGCTGCTCTGTACGCTCCGCGGTGCCGTATTTTTCGCCGCAGACCTCGTCAGAGCGCTGACCGTTCCGTGTGAGCTGGATTTCATCAAGGTGCATTCCTACTTTGACGATGTGAACCCCTCCGGCATTCCGGTCTTTGAGCTTGGCCGTGAGATCAAGGTTGACGGCCGCGATGTACTGATTATAGAGGATATCGTTGATACCGGCCAGACAATGGATCTTGTCAAGCGGTATTATACCGAGCACGGCGCGAAGTCTGTTCGCATTGCATCATTGCTCAATAAGCCTTCCAGAAGACTCCCCGGACTGAAAGATATGGTCGATCCGGATTACATCGGATTTGAGATTCCCGATCTGTTTGTTGTCGGCCAGGGATTGGATTTCAATGAAAAATACCGACTGCTGCCGGATGTCATGGTCTATGATCCGAGCGCAGTGTAAAGAAAGGAACACCTATGGCATTTGTGCAGCTCAAGGATGTCTGCAAGGATTACCGTACAGATGAAATCCATGTCCGCGCAGCCGATCACATCAGCTTTGAGATTGAAAAAGGCGAGCTTGCCATGATCGTCGGTCCTTCCGGCGCAGGCAAAACAACCGTACTGAATCTGCTCGGCGGCATGGATCAGTGCGACAGCGGCGAGATCGTCATAGACGGCTACCGCATCGACGGGCTGAATCAGCGAGAGCTGACACGCTACCGCAGAGAGGATATCGGCTTTGTGTTCCAGTTTTATAATCTCGTCCAGAATCTGACTGCAATCGAAAATATCGAGCTGGCATCTGATATCATCAAAAATGCAGCATCTCCGCTCGAAATGCTACGAAAGGTCGGGCTGGAAGATCGCGCATCGCATTTCCCCGCACAGCTTTCCGGCGGTGAACAGCAGCGCGTTTCCATTGCACGCGCGCTTGCGAAAAATCCGAAGCTGCTGCTCTGCGACGAACCGACCGGTGCGCTTGATTATCAGACCGGCAAATCTGTTTTACAGCTTTTACAGGACTGCTGCCGTACTGACGGCATGACTGTCATCATCATTACACATAACCGCGCACTGACACCGATGGCGGATAAGGTCATCGAGCTGCGAGGCGGACAGGTCTCTGAAATCACGGTGCAGGCAGAGCCGGTTCCCGTGTCGGAGATCATCTGGTAATTCAGGGAGATGAGATGAAAAAAAACACGCTTCTTCGCAATACGCTGCGGCGTGCGCGGCGTACTAAGGAACGCTTTCTTTCTCTGTTCGGCATCATCGCAATCAGTACCGGTTTTTTCGCCGGACTGAAAGCATCGGGGCCTGATATGAAGGATTCTGCCGAACAGTATTACCGTGAGACCGGTCTCATGGATCTGCATTTGCTTTCCAATGCAGGCTTCTGCGATGACGAGCTGGATACGCTTGCTGAACGCAATGACATTGCACAGCTTTACGGCGGATACTCCGAAACGGCGTTTCTGCCTGTGAAAGATCAGTCTGCGGATGCTGTTGTTCAGATCTACAGCCTGCCCGGGAGCGCCAGAAAGACCGGCGCACAGATAAATCAGCCTTCTGTCATTGAAGGAAGGCTGCCGGAAAAATCAGACGAGTGTCTTCTGGATTCCGGCTATGCAGGCAAATATGCGATCGGCGATACGATAAACATTGTTCCGAATGATTCGGAGAAAACAATCCTTTCCGTCAAGGATTATCAGATTGTTGGCATTACAGACTGGTCTATGTATACAAGCTTTGAGCGCGGTACTTCCGTAATCGGAACCGGCCGGATTGACTGCTTTCTGATCGTCCCCTCCGAAGCCTTCGATTCAGAGGTGTATACTGATGTATTCCTGACGCTGACGGAGACCGCGAATGTCAGCAGCTTTACTGACAGCTACCGCACGATCGTTAACGATGCGGCAGATACATTGATAAAGGAATCCAAAACGCTCTCGGATCCGCATAAGCAGCAGATTCTTTCCGATGCAGATGAAACCCTCAGCAAAGCCCGTAAGGAGCTGGATGACGGCTGGGCGGAATATGAAAAAGGCTGCGATCTTTTGAAAGAAGTTCGCTCAAAAGCTGAAAAAGAGCTTGAAAGCGCAGAAAAACAGCTTCAGGCCACGGAAGCAGATCTGGCTGAGAAACAAAAGCTCTATGATGCATCTTATAAGGAATACAGCGATAAGCTTGCTCCGATCGAGCAGCAGCAGAAAACGCTCGATGCAAAGGAAGCAAAGGCAAACGGCCGGATCGAGGCACTGAACGAAGAGGCGGAGCGGATCCGCTATGTGGTCGGTATGCTCGGCGGTTACCGCAATTCCTGTGTGACCCCGCCCTACTCAGATGATCTGCAAGCGATCATCGACGAAATGTCTGCTTATGATTCCGAGGAATTCGATGTCTCCGGAAAAATGACGGAGTATTTCAAGACACCGATCCATACCGAAGAGAAAACAATTCTGGAGGATACAATCAGCCTGTATCTGTCGAATCAAAGCGTTCTGCTCGAAAAGGAAGCTGAACAGATCCAGTCTGATGCGGAGCAGATCACACTCACCCGCCGTCAGCTTCGCAAGGCCGAAAAAGAGCTTGACAGCACAAAAGCTGAGCTTGAGGATGCAAAGGCGGAGCTGTTCAAATATACCAATGAATTCAAAAGCGCCAAGGAAGCGCTGGACAATAAAAAGGCTGAGCTGGATGAGCAGGAATCCGCAGAGCGTGAAAAGCTCGATGCAGCCAAAACAGAACTTGAATCCGGAGAGGAAAACTATGAAAAAGCCGTCGAAGCGGTCAATCAGTATGCTGACGGCATCACATGGTATGCTTTCGACCGGACGGCCAATCCCGGATGGGACGGCTTCGGCACCGATGCCGACCGCGTCGATCGAATCGCCCGCATCTTTCCTGTGTTCTTCATTCTCGTTGCTGCGCTGGTCTGCTTAACTACCATCACGCGCTTAGTCGAGGAGCAGCGTACCGAGATCGGCACATTCAAGGCGCTCGGCTATACGACCGGCAGCATTTCGATTCAGTTTGTGATGTATGCAGTGCTGGCAAGCGTATTCGGAACTGCAGTTGGTACAGCCGTCGGATTTCAGGTGTTTCCGCGGGTCATCTTCAACTGCTACGGCATGATGTACCGCTATCCGCAGATCAGTTGTCCCTTCCGCTGGGACTGGGCGCTCATCTGTCTGGCTGCGGCGATGCTCTGCACCGGTGCGGCTGCTTTTGCGGCCTGCTATACAACGCTTCGCGAATCCCCTGCCCTTCTGATGCGGCCGAAGCCGCCGCGCAAGGGCAAGCGCATCCTGCTTGAAAAGTTCGGGCGGTTCTGGTCAAAGCGCAGCTTCCGGTTCAAGATCACAGCAAGAAACTTTTTCCGTTACCGCAGCAGAGTCCTCATGACCGTCATCGGTATCTGCGGCAGTTCGGCCCTGCTGGTAACAGGCTTCGGACTGTACCATGCAGTTTCGGCGATCGTCGATCTGCAATATGAGCAGATTTTTGTATATGATCTGCTCGGCATTTATGACGGCAGCAGCGAACATCACGATACCATACTGGAAGCAGTTGACAATACGGAAAGCATCACGGATTATCAGTTCGGCATGATGCGTACCGTGACGATCCGTGCAAACGGAAAAAGCTATTCCGCGACGCTCACCGTCCCGGATCAGCCTGAACAGTTCGCGGCATTCATTGATATGCGTGACCGCAAAACGAAATCGCCGCTGACACCCGATGATACTGGCATTATCATCAATGAAAAGCTCGGCAAGCTGCTTGGCATCAAAGCCGGCGAATCGGTTTCGATCTCCGGCGCGAAACATACCGTGCAGGTCAACGCTGTCATGGAAAGCTATACGACGAACCGAATCTATATGACGCCCCAGCTTTGCAGATCGCTGTTCGGAGAATATGAACCGAATTGTTTCTATGCGAACGAAAAAACCGGTACGGAAGAAGATACGCTTGCTGCACATCTTCTCCACACCAATGCAATACAGCGTCTCGAATTCACATCACACAGCGGCACAAGCTTCCGCAATCTCGTCGGTGCCCTGCGTTATATCGTCATTGTTATAATAGTATTCTCCGGACTGCTTACATTTGCAGTTCTCTATAATCTCGCGAATATCAATATTCTCGAACGCACCAGAGAGCTTGCGTCTCTCAAGGTACTGGGCTATTACAACAACGAAGTCTATCAATATATTTCCCGTGAAAACATGATCTCATCGCTTTGCGGCATTGCAGTCGGCCAGATCGCAGGCATATTCCTCTGCCGATATGTTGTTTCCACAGCTGAGGTCGATGTCGTCATGTTCGCACCGGATATCCCGTGGTACTGCTTCGCTCTTTCCGCGGGCGTCACGATTCTGTTTTCTTTATTTGTAAATCTCATCCTGCGGCGCAGACTGCGGATGATAGATATGGCTGCTTCTATGAAAGCAGTTGAATAAAAATATATAAACGCCGGACACGATCCGAGCGGAAAGGGGTATTATTATGAAGGGAAAACAGCTGAAGCGATTATGGCGATTATGCCTGCCGCTGATAACACTGCCGCTGCTCGGTTCAGCAGTCATGCGCGCAGGCGCTGCCGGAATAACGCCGGGAGATGTGGATTCAGATAGATTCGTCGATATTTCAGATGCTGTACTGCTTTCACGGTTTATCGCTGAAGATATGGAAGCATATGTTTCAGAAGAAGGAAGAAAAAACGCGGATCTGAACAACGATAATATGATCGACTACAAAGATCTCGCCGATCTGATGCTGGGAATTGCAAAGATCAAGCTGGATATTCTGTATCCGCCTGTGACAACAGCCACAACACCGGAAAGTGTTACAACAACAACAGAAACGGTTACGACGACAACAGAAGTCGTTCAGCCGGAAGAAGAAATACAACTGACAGTTGACAAAATGCCATTTCCTTATGATGTATCTGTTTCCGCCCTTGGAACGCCGGATGAAATGCTGACTGTCCACTATAACAACGGCAATATAACCTTTGCGGTATTCAATAAGAATACGGACAAGCTGAATATTGCGATTGCAAGGCAGGACAGTTTGATTGTTGGATACTATATAATGTGCTCCGAGTATACTGTTCCGGAAGGATTCAAAGTTACAGAATACAGAGATACCGTTGAATCGGGCGAAAACGGCGGGCTGTATGCAATTCTCGTCCTGCGGGAGGACACGAGCATTGCGTTCCATGAGGTTGCGGAAGCACAGGGTCTCGAGGATCTGGCGTTGCTGAATTATTATGCACTGAATGCTGTGCGCACATCGCGTAAGCCGAATCTGAATCCGCTCGAATATGACAAAGACGCTGCAAAGACCGCTGCACAGCACAGTGCGACGATGGCTAGACTGTTGCTCGAATTGAAGGAAAGAGAAGACCATTACGACCGGGATGAAAACGGAAATCTTATCTATTATAAATATGACGCAGAAAGAGATGTGTACGGCGAAGCGGTTTTAGCTAGAATCGGAACAGATTCCAACGGTGTCAGAATTCATTACAGAATATATGAAGACGGTACGCCCTATGATGACGAAAACGGAAACCGATTCATTCTGGGCAGATTTAATGAGGAAAAGGGAAAAATCGTCCCCTCAGAAGGCTATTATATGGGAAATGCAGGCGCACGGCTTGGTAAAGCCGGCATTGAATGGAAAAATTTCAGTGAAAACATTGCCTGTGGTATGCCGGATCCATTCTCCATGCTCGAAGCATGGCTCAACTCTGTATCACACCGTCCTAACATTTTGACCGAAAAGCAGACGACAGTCGGCATCGGTTTTGCAGCTACAGAAGACAATAAGCTTTTTTATGGCACACAGTCATTCTACCAGCCGTGGTGACAGCAATGCATAATATTCACGAAAATATGTATATGGCGTATATTATACATGAATATTCTTAAAATATGCACGACAGACTTGACTTTTTTTGAAATGCGTGTATAATAGATAATAGATTTTTTAGGCAGCATCTGTTGCCGGAAAGGAAGCGTAATCATTATGGCAGAATCAAAAACCCCGAAAAAGATCGTACTTGCATATTCAGGCGGTCTGGATACCTCGATCATCATTCCGTGGCTCAAAGAGACCTACCCCGGCTGCGAGGTCATTGCAGTTTCCGGTGATGTCGGACAGGGCACAGAGTTGGACGGCCTTGAGGAAAAGGCAATCAAGACCGGCGCATCCAAGCTCTATATCGAAGATCTGACCGATGAGTTCATTGATGACTATGTTTTCCCGACCGTCAAGGCGGGTGCTGTATATGAAGGCAAATATCTGCTGGGCACATCCTTCGCTCGTCCGATCATCGCAAAGCGCATCGCTGAGATCGCAATAAAGGAAGGCGCAGATGCAATCTGCCACGGCTGCACCGGCAAGGGCAACGATCAGGTTCGCTTCGAACTGACGATCAAGGCATTCTGCCCGGATATGCAGATTATCGCTCCGTGGAGAATCTGGGATATCAAATCCCGTGACGAAGAAATCGACTACGCAGAGGCTCACAATATCCCGCTGAAGATTTCCCGCGAGACCAACTACTCCAAGGACAAGAACCTCTGGCACATCTCCCACGAAGGTCTTGACCTCGAAAATCCGGCAAATGAGCCGCAGTATAACAAGCCCGGCTTCCTCGAACTCGGTGTTTCACCGGAACAGGCACCCGATCAGCCGACTTATGTCACGATCGACTTTGAAAAGGGCGTTCCGGTCGCTGTAGACGGCAAGAAGATGAAGGGCAGCGATATCGTCCGCAAGCTCAATGAGCTCGGCGGCACAAATGGTATCGGTATCAGCGATATCGTTGAGAACCGTCTCGTCGGCATGAAGAGCCGCGGCGTCTATGAGACACCCGGCGGTACGATCCTTTACTACGCACATGCCGCTCTTGAAACGATCACTCTTGACAAGCAGACAGCAAGAGTCAAAGAACAGCTCTCGCATCAGTATGCGGATATCGTTTACAACGGACAGTGGTTCACTCCGCTGCGTGAGGCACTTGATGCATTCGTTGACAGCACGCAGCAGAATGTCAACGGCACCGTCAAGCTGAAGCTGTACAAGGGCAATATCATTACTGCCGGCATCACCTCTCCCGACACTCTCTATGATGAAGAGGTCGCAACCTTCGACGAGGATGATGTTTACGATCAGGTTGACAGCGCAGGCTTCATCAATCTGTTCGGCCTGCCGATCAAGGTCAAGGCAAAGCTCGAGCAGAAGCGCGGTAAATAATCCCGAATCGACATACATACGGAAAGGGCGGCTTTTCGCAAGGTCGCCCAATCTGTTTTTTTCCGGTACGGCAGAAGAAACACAAAAAATGATTGTGCAGCGCCGGATACGAAACAGCTGATAACGAAAGGATACTGATTATGGCCAAAATGTGGGCTGGCAGATTTTCAAAAGAAGTCGATGAAACTGTCAATGCATTCAATTCCTCAATCTCCTTTGACGGCAGAATGTACCGGCAGGATATCCGCGGAAGCATCGCACACGCGACGATGCTCGGTGACTGCGGCATCATTCCGCAGGACGATACGCAGAAGATCATCGCCGGACTGAAGGGCATTCTTGCAGATCTCGATTCCGGCGATCTGCTCATGGATCCGACCGCAGAAGATATTCATATGTTCGTCGAGGCGGAACTGACCAAGCGCATCGGCGATGCGGGAAAGCGGCTGCATACTGCTCGCTCCCGCAACGACCAGGTCGCGCTTGATGTCCGTTTGATCCTGCGCGATGAGATTGCGGAGATCCGTAAGCTGCTGCACGCACTGCTTCATACGCTTGTGAATATCGCAGAGCAGCACACCGAAACGATCATGCCCGGCTATACACATTTGCAGCGCGCACAGCCTGTCACATTCGCACACCATCTGCTCGCTTATGTCTGGATGCTGCTGCGTGATGACGGCAGACTTTGCGATACCGCAAAGCGCATGAATTACTGCCCGCTTGGTGCGGGTGCACTCGCAGGAACGACCTATCCGATTAATCGGAAGCTGACCGCTTCGCTGCTCGATTTCGATGCGCCGGTACCGAATTCACTTGATGCCGTTTCCGACCGCGATTTTTGCGTTGAGCTTGCAAATGCGCTCTCGCTGCTGATGGTGCATCTCTCGCGGTTTTCCGAGGAGATCATTCTTTGGTGCTCGTGGGAATTCAAATTTATTGAACTGGACGATGCCTACGCAACCGGCTCATCAATCATGCCGCAGAAGAAAAATCCGGATGTTACGGAACTGATCCGCGGCAAGACCGGCAGAGTGATCGGCGATCTGACTACGCTGCTTTCTATGCTGAAAGGCCTTCCGCTTGCATATAATAAGGATATGCAGGAAGACAAGGAAGCGATCTTTGACGCGATTGACCAGGCAAAGCTCTGCCTGAAAACATTTGATCCGATGCTCGCGACTATGCGCGTGATTCCTGAGAATATGCGGGCAGCTGCCGCAAAAGGCTTTATCAATGCGACTGACTGTGCAGATTATCTCGTCAAAAAGGGACTCCCCTTCCGCGATGCCTATAAGATCACCGGCTCGCTGGTTGCGAAGTGCATTGCTGACGGTCTGACGCTTGAAACACTTCCGCTTGATGCATACACAGAAGCCTGTGATGCATTCGCGGAGGATATCTATGACGCGATCGCACTGGAGACCTGCCTCAACGGACGCATCTCCGAGGGCGGTCCCTCCGCAGCTGCTGTCCGTGAGCAGATCGCTGCAGCAAAGACAGCGATCGGAGAGCTGACCATATGAAACAGCGCATTCGTTATATCTTCGTAGTCACACTGATCGCGTTTATCATCTGGCTCGCCGGACAACTCATTCTGATATTCATGTTCCCGTCTTCGACGCTGAGAACAGCCCGCATCTGGGTAATTGCTGTTGTCACAGCAGCCTGTATCTGGAATCTGATGCATTTTTACCGTGTCGAAAAGAAAAAACGAGAGGATAAGGCAAATGAAGAGTACAAAAGTTTATATTGACGGTCAGGCTGGTACGACCGGTCTCAAGCTCTTTGACCGCATCAAGGACAGAGACGATGTCGAGCTGCTGATAATTGATCCCGCAAAGCATCGCGACAATGCTGAGCGTGCGCGTCTCATTAACGAGTCTGATGTCACATTCCTCTGCCTGCCGGATGCGGCTGCGATCGAGGCAGTCTCCTTCGTGGAGAATCCGGCGACACGAATCATTGATGCATCTACTGCCCATCGAACAAATCCCGACTGGGCATACGGCTTTCCGGAGCTTTCTCCGGCACACCGCGAACGAATTCTGACTGCAAAGCGTGTTGCAGTTCCGGGCTGCTATGCATCCGGCTTCGCTGCAATCGTTTATCCGATGATACAGAGCGGATTTCTCCCGAAGGATTATCCGTTGACCTGTCACGCAGTTTCCGGCTACAGCGGCGCCGGAAAGGGTGCGATCGCGGTCTATGAATCAGATGACCGCCCTGCGGAATTTGATTCTCCGCGGCAGTATGCGCTCAGCCTCAACCATAAGCATCTTCCGGAAATGCAGAAAATCTCCGGTCTGGATTTCCCGCCGGTCTTTAATCCGCTGGTCTGCGATTATTATGCTGGAATGGTCGTTTCCATTCCACTGCACCGCCGTCTGCTGAACGGCAAGCCTTCGATCGAACAGATCCACGAAATGTTCGAAAAGCATTACGAGGGTCAGCGGTTTGTCAAGGTTCGCGCAATGCAGGGCACAGATGTGCTCGAAAACGGCTTCCTGCCGGCAAATACTCTTGCAGGCACGAATCTGCTGGAGATCTTCGTCTGCGGAAATGATGATCGCATTCTGCTTGCCTCCCGGCTCGATAACCTCGGGAAGGGCGCATCCGGCGCGGCACTCCAGTGCTTTAACATCATGACCAGCGCACCGGAAGAAACCGGATTGGAATAAGGAGATCATAAAATGAAATTACAGAGCTTTCAGGATTATCCTTTTACGGAAGGCGGCGTCTGTGCGGCACAGGGCTTCAAGGCGAACGGCGTATACTGCGGACTGAAGCATCAGGAACTTTCCTCTGCGACTCAACAGGCTGCTGCTGCAAATGAAGCAGATGATAACGCACCGAAAAAGAATGATCTTGCAATGATCCTTGCAGATCAGGACTGTGCAGCAGCAGCGGTCTATACCTCGAATAAGGTCAAGGGTGCACCGATCATCGTGACAAAAGCGCATCTGAAAAACGGAAGAGCGCGCGCTGTCATCGTCAATTCTGTCAATGCCAATACCTGCAATGCAGACGGCGAAGAAAAGGCGAATGCAATGTGCAAACTCGCAGCAGATGCACTGGGCATCACGCCGGATGATGTGATTGTCGCATCAACCGGCGTCATCGGCCAGACACTTCCGATTGAACCAATCGAAGCAGCGATCCCGGCGCTCGTCGAAGGTCTTTCCTATGAGGGCAATGAAGAGGCCGTCCATGCCATTATGACAACGGATACCCGTGAAAAGCAGATTGCAGTCAGCTTCCAGATTGGCAAAAAGACCTGCACGCTCGGCGGTATGCTCAAAGGCAGCGGCATGATTCACCCGAATATGGCGACCACACTGACATTCCTCACAACTGACTGTGCAATTTCTCCGGCAATGCTCCAGCAAGCGCTCTCCGATGTTGTACGTGTCACGCTGAACCGTGTTTCGGTTGACGGCGACCAGTCTACAAATGATATGGCCTGTATCATGGCAAATGGTCTGGCTGAAAATCATGAGATCAAAGACGAGGGCAAGGATTACGCGGTATTCCGCGGCGCGCTTTATGCTGTCATGCTGAATCTCGCGAGAATGTGCGCGGCCGACGGCGAAGGCGCAACCAAACTGATCGAATGTGTCGTTTCTGAAGCACCGGATGAAAAGACTGCTGAAACAATTGCCAAAAGCGTTATTGAATCAAGCCTGTTCAAAGCAGCAATGTTCGGCGCCGATGCAAACTGGGGCAGAATCGCCTGCGCTATGGGATATTCCGACTGTGACTATGATGTCAATAAAGTCCATGTTGATCTTGCATCGGAAAAAGGAAAAATCACGGTCGCAAATAACGGCTGCGGTGTTCCGTTTTCGGAAGATGACGCCAAGACCATTCTGCTTGAGGATGAGATCCAGGTGCTGATCACGCTTGGCAGCGGTGAAGCCTCCGCGATCGCGTGGGGCTGCGATCTCACCTATGATTATGTCCAGATTAACGGCGATTACAGAAGCTGAACCGTAAAGGAGCGTAACAATGATTCAGAAGATGGAAATTCCGGAGAGCATCTCCACGCAGATCCGTTCACAGGTTCTGATTGATGCACTGCCCTATATTCAGCGCTACAACAACAAAATCATCGTTGTGAAATACGGCGGAAACGCCATGACGAATGAATCGCTGAAGGAAGCAGTCATGAGTGACATTGTCCTGCTTTCGCTGGTCGGCATTCGTGTCGTACTCGTACACGGCGGCGGCCCTGAAATCAGCGATATGCTGAACAGACTGAATATCGAAAGCAAATTCATCGGCGGTCTGCGCTATACTGATGCCGAAACAGCGGATGTCGTCCGCATGGTTCTGGCCGGTAAGGTCAACAAGGAGCTGGTTGCACATCTGACACGCCATTCCGGTCAGGCGGTCGGTCTTTCCGGCATTGACGGCGCACTGCTTCAGGCGCGCAAGAAGGACTCCAAGCCGGATCTCGGACTTGTCGGCGAGATTACTGCTGTCAACACCAAGCCGATCCTCGTCGCACTCGACAACGGCTATGTGCCGGTCATCGCAACGGTCGCCTGCGGCCCGGACGGTCAGGTCTACAATGTCAATGCAGACACGGCCGCCGCTTCGATCGCTGCAGCACTCGGCGCGGAGAATCTCATTCTCATGACGGATATTGCCGGACTGCTGCGCGATAAGGATGATCCGGATACGCTCATTCCCTCTGTCAGCATCAGCGAGGTACAAAACCTCAAACGGCAAGGTGTCATCTCCGGCGGCATGATCCCGAAGATTGACTGCTGCGTGGAAGCAATCCGCCGCGGCGTCAAGAAAGCTGTCATTATTGACGGCAGAGTTCCGCACTCTATTCTTGTAGAAATCTGCTCAAATGAGGGTGTCGGCACGCAGTTCCTGAGCGTTTACTGAAAGAGCAAACGCCGAAAGTCTGAAAAGCCGGTTCTCTGTTTTCTGCCGGAACAGGCCAGACTGCTACTATTTTGATAATCAACCGCTGCGGTATGACAAGGTCAACGAAACACTCCGTCAGCCGATCAGTACAATCCATAAGCCAAACAAGGAGTAGAAAATGACTACAATACAGGCAACCGATCAGTTTACGATGAAAGCCTTCGGCAGAATCCCGCTGATCGAGGTACAGGGACATAACTGCACCTGTACCGATGAAACCGGAAAAACTTACATCGACATGGGCAGCGGCATTGGCTGCAATGTCCTCGGCTGGTGCAATGATGCATGGGTCGATGCTGTCTGCGGACAGGTCAAAAAGCTCCAGCATGCCTGCAATTATTACTATACACAGCCGCAGGCGGAGCTTGCAGAAAAGCTCGCAAAGGCGACCGGATTCAAGCGGATGTTCCTCGGTAATTCCGGTGCGGAGGCAAATGAATGTGCGATTAAGGTCGCAAGAAAATACAGCTCCGACAAATACGGAAAAGAGCGCGGTACGATAATCTCGCTCGTCAACAGTTTCCACGGCAGAACGATCGCGACACTCGCTGCGACCGGTCAGGATGTGTTCCATCAATATTTTTATCCGTTTCCGACCGGCTATGTCTTTGCAAAGGCCAATGACATCAACGATCTGAAATCGAAGCTCGACGGCACCGTCTGCGGCATCATGATCGAGTTGATTCAAGGCGAGGGCGGTGTCTGCGCACTCGATCCGGAATATGTGATGGCTGTCAAGCAGATCTGCGATGAAAACGATATCATCCTCATCATTGACGAGGTGCAGACAGGCTGCGGCAGAACCGGTGCATTCCTCGCGCAGCAGCTTTACGGAATTCAGGCAAATGTTACGACAATGGCCAAGGGAATTGGCGGAGGTCTGCCGATCGGCATTTGTCTCGTAGATGAGAAATGTGAAAATGTCATCACTCCCGGCACGCACGGCTCGACCTTCGGCGGCAATCCCGTTGTCTGCGCCGGTGCCTGCGCAGTCCTTGACACAGTCACAGCGCCTGGTTTCCTCGACAATGTTAAGGAAAAGGCTGCATATCTCCGGAGCGAGCTGGAACAGATTCCTGATATCGAATCGCTCTCCGGCATCGGCATGATGATCGGCATGAAGCTCAAAACCAAGGACGCGCACGATGTCATGCTCGCTGCGAATGATGCGGGACTGCTCGTACTGACAGCGAAGGATAAACTGAGATTGCTCCCTCCGCTGACAATCACGAAGGAAGAAATGGATGCAGGACTTTCGATCCTCCGCAAAGTTCTCGCCTGACCCATACCAGAAAGGATAGATACCATGAAACATCTTCTCAAGCTGCTGGATCTCTCCACCGAAGAGATCCTCGAACTGCTGAATCTCGCTGATCAGTTGAAATACGAGCGGAAACACGGCATTCCGCATCCGCATCTCGCCGGCAAAACACTCGGCATGATCTTCCAAAAGGCCTCGACGCGGACACGCGTTTCCTTTGAGACCGGCATGGTTCAGCTCGGCGGTTATCCCCTGTTCCTCTCTGCAAATGATCTCCAGATCGGTCGCGGCGAACCCGTTCAGGATACAGCCCGCGTGCTTTCGCGGTTCATCGACGGCATCATGATCCGGACATTCGCACAGAAGGAGGTTGAGGATCTTGCTGCATTCGGCAGCATCCCGATCATCAACGGCCTGACTGATTTCTGCCACCCCTGCCAGGTTCTTGCAGACCTGATGACTGTCCGCGAATACAAGGGACGCCTTGAAGGTCTGAAAATGTGCTACATCGGCGACGGCAACAATATGGCAAATTCGTTGATTGTCGGCGGTCTGAAAGTCGGCATGGATGTTGCGATCGCCTGCCCGAATGATTATCAGCCGGATAAAATCGTTCTGGATTTTGCAAATCCGACTGGTAAATTCACGATGACCGACAAGCCGCTCGAAGCAGCTGTCGATGCTGATGTGATCTTCACCGACGTCTGGGCATCAATGGGTCAAGAAGGCGAAGCAGAACAGCGCAAGATCGCTTTCGCCGGCTATCAGATCAATGATGAGCTGCTCGGCGCTGCACATTCGGACTGCATGATTCAGCATTGTCTCCCTGCACACCGCGGTGAGGAGATCACAGAAAAAGTCTTTGAGGCACACGCAAATGAGATCTTCGACGAGGCTGAAAACCGCCTGCATGCACAGAAGGCAGTACTCGTGAAGCTGCTCGGCAACCGGTAACATTCAGAAATCAGCGGTCAGGCCGCGCCTTTCCCAAGACAAACAAGTGATAATCAAAACACACCAACCTTTTGCATACATTTGCAAAGGTCGGTGTGTTTTCTGATATCATATTACTGAAATGGATTCATTACATTTTCTGTTTCTTTCCGTATCACTTCTGTTTGGCTGCACTCTGTGCCGGTTCAGCTGTTGCATCGGCTGAATCAGATACAGACTGCTCCGCATCGGCAGACGGTACTGGTGATTCCGCAGATGCTCCGTCAACTGAAAGAATCCCCTCACGTGTGACAAACGGCACAGCGCAAAGCAACGGAACAGTGGAGAAGAAAGAATACATATAGCGGAATTCAGCAAAAACCGGCGCGGCGATCAGCAGCGTCCCCCAGACACTCATGACAGGCAGAAAAACAAGCAACATCGGCAGCTTCTGCTTTGTGAATGTAGCACCCATCATGAAAACAGCAAGCCAGACAACACCACCGATGCTCCAGAACAGACCCAGGAAATAGAATGTGGAATATTTGTTGCGCAAATCATCGAGCTTTTTGCAGGTTTCATCACTGAGCTTCGGTACTCTCTCCAGTTCCATATTGTCGTTCCGGAATTCTCCGGAATATACCCAGTTCTGCACATCCGGAAACCAGTATCCTAATGTCTGGTAGACCACAGCGATGATGTAATCCTGTGGATACTTCTTTCCGAGATCAAGCCAAAGCTTGAAAAACTCACTCTTATGCTCGGCGACATACTGTTCATTGCCGTTCTCCCAGACATAAACCTTGATACCATCTGCCGAATGCGGATTATAATGTTCTTTAATTCCCTGAAAATCCGCAACATTTGAGATCAGGTCGATCTGATCCTGCGTCAAAAGGCGTTCATTGTGCAGGACAGCTCCGATCATCTGCTGCGGCAGTGCAAGACTTTCCAACGGTTCCGGCTTCTGAATACCAAGCGAACTGTAAACCGGACCTGTCACGACAAGAGCAACAACAAGCGCGGCACCAGATACGCCCAGCATAATCCATTTCCGTTTCCTGATGCAGAAGACAGTGATAAACAATGTGGTCAGCATATATGCATAAAGGCCGTTGCTGCGGAACAGGCATACGCCCAGTCCCATTATGAACAGCATAACCATCTCAAACAACGGAAGCTTTTTCTCGTCATTCTGCATGTGCAGTAAAATACGCCAAAGCGTAACAGAATAGCACACGACAAATGCAGCAAACGGAATATCTTTCCAGATCGTCATGCTGTAGGAACCATGATAGCTGAGTAATGCATAGCACACAAGCACTGCACCGATCACGACCTTTTTCACGCGCAGCCGATACAGCGTCGTAAGCAAATATGAGAATGCAAATGAAAGCAAGATCATCTGCGCGATACTATAGGTCGCAACAGCGCGGTTATCATCATGGAAGATCGCCTTGCCGATACTGAAAAAGAACTTGATCACAAAGGTATGCGCGATTGGATGATGATTGGATAGCGGCTCGTTTCCGATCATCTGATTCAGCTGGTGAATCGAATCGGATGTAACCTCGCCTGGATAAGCCATAAGAAAATACGGCAGCCAGCAGATAAACATGATACCGGCAGAAGCGAAAAAGAATCTGAGGCGCTTATTCAGCGGCGGTTCCTTGCCGGGCGTATTAAGACGAAAATCGCGCAGCTTATCCAGCAGAACGGCAGACATCGCTGTAAAGAACAACCAGAATCCAACCATAAACTCCACTATATAGAGACCAACATGGTTCTCCTGAAAAGTCAGCCATTCGTATTTCAACATAAAATTGCAAAGCGTAAAGAACAGGCCGATGAAGATCGAAATACAGTTGATCTTCCTGTTCTTTACAAGCATTGCAGCACGGAACATCGGAATCATGAGTGCAGCAAGCAGCAGCGTTGTGATATTCGCCGTTGTAAAACCATAGAATCGTGCAAAAGCTGCGGAACTGATCAATGAACCGAAGATTATCATGATATATCGGAACATACTTGTCCTGATAACATCAATGATCTTGTTTTTCAGCGTCATTCTGCATCACCGTCCTTTTTAATTATTTGCGACTGAATTCGCTGCAAATGCTTCAGCCGTTCATCCGAGCGATGCAAATTGGATTCAAAATCCTGCCGGTTTTTCTGTATGATGCAGCTAAGGATCATACCGGCGAAAAAGGATTGAACAGCAGCAATCATTGTAAAGCCGCAGACAATCAATGTCGGAAAACGGGCGACCTGACCCGTCTGAATATACTGTGTCAGCACAGGAATGAAAAACCCGGCGGAGATCAGAAAAAGGATCAATGTGATGATTCCGAAGAACTGCATCGGCCGATAATTCTTATACATCCGCAGAATCGTACGGAGAACCTTGAATCCGTCTGAATAAGTATTTAGCTTGGATTCGCTGCCCTCGATCCGGTCACGGTAACCGATGACAACATTTTCTGTTGACATATTTTTATCAATCGCATGAATGCTCATTTCAGTTTCGATCTCGAAACCCTTCGACAGTACAGGGAATGTCTTGACAAAATGAAAGCTGAATGCGCGGTAGCCAGTCATGATATCTTTGATATCTGAGCGGAAAAAGCGATTGATGCAAAAACGCACAAGCGTATTGCCAAAGTTATGGAACGGGCGTTTATTCTCAGTGAAATAGGTCGATGAAAGGCGGTCGCCGACCACCATGTCGATCTTTCTCTCCAGGACGGGCGATACCATCTGCCGTGCATACTCAGCGGGATAGGTGTTATCGCCGTCAACCATGAGATAACATTCTGCATCAATCTCACGGAACATTCTTCGTATTACATTGCCTTTGCCCTGCTGATACTCATGCCGAACAACAGCACCGGCTTCTGCTGCAATTTCAGCGGTACCGTCTGTAGAGTTGTTGTCATACACATAAATGACAGCCTCCGGAAGCGCATCTCTGAAATCGCGAACGACATCCGCTATGGTTTTCGCTTCATTAAAACATGGGATCAGAACGGCGATCTTATCAAGCCGATTGGACTGCGAATTCGAATCCTGCATATTATCATTCTCCCCTAATCTGACGAATACAAAGCTGACTGGTCTCTCGCAAAACAGTTCGATATTGCGAGATCGAATAATCATACTGTAATATTATAGCACCAGAGAATCTATTTGTCAAGTTTACAATTTGAAGGAGACATGAACGACCCCATATACCGAAACATATAACACAATTATTAAGTGTATCAAAGCTGCATTCCGGTAGATTCACTTCACAGAGTCATTCCACAGAAAAATGAAAATCTCAGAAAACAGTTTTCCATGCATAATCTGTCCAATTCTGCAAATACTGTACCTGTCAGCAGACCAAACGGCCTGCGCAGTCCGACTGACGGAACCGCACCTCCCGGACTGCAGTGAATGCGGAATGGAGAATTATTATGGCACAGCAAAACGCACCGCTCTGGCGCAACGGCCAGACACCGTCCTCATCCGGTCAGAGCCCAGAAAGCACTCCGGAAAGACAGGCACAGCAGCAGAATCAGAAAAGTGAAAAGCAAAAGCGCAGTCACTGAAAAAAAAGAAAACCGGAGACACTATATCTCCGGTTTTCGTGTTATTCATGCAAATTAGCCAATCACGCGGACGCGGATCACGCCTTCGATCGCCTTCATGCCCTCTGCGATCGCAGCAGCATCGGCGCCGGTCACATCAATCATAGTGTATGCATAGTCCTTACGGCTTGCGTTGACCATGTTCTCGATGTTGCCGCCTGCATTGCTGATCGCGGTTGTCAGCGATGCAATGACGCTCGGCACATTCTTGTGCAGGATGCAGATTTTGCTTCCAACGGCATTCATTTCAGCATTCGGGAAGTTGACGCTGTTCTTGATGTTGCCGTTTTCGAGGTAATCGACGAGCTCCTTCGCTGCCATTTCTGCGCAGTTGTCCTCGGCTTCCTCAGTAGATGCGCCCAGATGCGGGATCGCGATGACGCCCTCCATGCCAGCAGTCTTTGCGTTCGGGAAATCAGTGACATACTTGCGCACCTTGCCGGACTTCAGTGCAGCTTCCATTGCTTCGTCATCGACAAGCAGATCACGCGCAAAGTTCAGGATGATAACGCCGTCCTTCATCATAGCGATCGTATCGGCATTGATCATCTTTTCAGTTGCAATGCTCGGATCAGCATTCTTCACGAGCGGAGTATGAACGCTGATGATATCGCAGTTCTTGAAAATCTCCTCGCGGGTATTGACATGGTGGATCGCACGGGAGAGATTCCACGCAGCCTCAACAGAAATGTACGGATCACAGCCATAGACCTCCATACCGAGGTGAATCGCAGCATTACCAAGCGGGCCGCCGATTGCGCCGAGACCGATGATACCGAGCTTCTTGCCTTTGATCTCAGTGCCTGCAAACTTGGACTTGCCTTTTTCGACCATCTTTGCAACGGTCTCTTCGGTCTTGATCGTCTGAACCCAGTTGATGCCGCCAACAATATCGCGGGATGCAAGCAGCATACCAGCAAGCGCCAGCTCCTTAACACCGTTCGCATTTGCACCCGGTGTATTGAAGACAACGATGCCCTCCTCTGCGCAGCGATCAAGCGGGATATTGTTGACACCGGCGCCTGCTCTTGCGATTGCGAGCAGATTGTCGCCGAATTCCATCTCATGCATCACAGCAGAACGAACGAGGATCGCATCCGGATTCTCAACTGTATCTGCTACCTGATAATTCTCGCCGAGCTGTGCCAGTCCGACGGGAGAGATCTTATTCAATGTCTGAATCTGAAACATTTTGAATCTATCCTTTCACAATGAATTAAACCGTAAAGAAAGCCACAACGGCAAGAGCGACTCCACAGAGCGTCAGACCGATTCCAGCCAGCAGCGGTGTACTGACCTGAAACGGCTTGTTCGCGAATGGATGATCTGTCAGAAAAGCCTCGCGCGGATCATCGCCGAAATACTGAACAGATACCCTGCCGCCGAGATCCAGCTCTGGAAACTTGGAAAATGCAGAACGCGGGATCTGCATGTGAAGCGGAACAACCTTTGTGACACCGTTCGGCAGCGTAATACTGACCAGCGGATTCACAACGCCGGCAGCGGCATACACAGCCTGATACATCAAGCCGAATGCACGCGCAGTCTGATGTCCAACGACCTCACCCTCCGTGAAATTCCGTGAGCCGTACCTTGTTTTCTGCTCGCGAATGCCGTAAACAAGCAGCCCGACACCCGCAAACAGAAACAAGAACATATAAACCATTATGCGTTTTCAGCCTCGAACTTCTTCATGAACTCGACGAGCTTCTGAACGCCTTCGATCGGCATTGCATTGTAGATCGAAGCACGCATACCGCCGACAGTTCTGTGACCCTTGAGGTTCTCGAAGCCTGCAGCCTTTGCCTCAGCAACAAACTTCTTGTCGAGCTCCTCATTGCCGGTGATGAACGGAACATTCATGAGGGAGCGATCCTTCTTCTCAACAGTACCCTTGAACAGCTTGCTCTGATCGAGGAAATCATAAAGGATCTTTGCCTTCTCTTCGTTATGCTTCTTCATGCCTTCAAGGCCGCCCATCTTCTTGATCCATTTGAACACCTTGCCGCAGATGTAGATGCCGTAGCAGGGCGGAGTGTTGTAGAGGGAATCATTGTCAGCCTGGATCTTCCAGTCGCACATGGTCGGGCACTGCTTGAATGCAGGACCGTCAGCAATCAGATCCTCGCGAACGATAACGATCTGCACACCGGAAGGACCAACATTCTTCTGCACGCCGCCGTAGACAACGCCGTACTTGGAAACATCGATCGGCTCAGACAGGAAGCAGGACGAAACATCAGAGACAAGGATCTTACCCTTGGTGTTCGGCAGTTCCCAGAACTTTGTGCCGTAGATCGTGTTGTTCTCGCAGATGTAAACATAGTCTGCATCCTCCGGAATATCGAGATCAGAGCAATCCGGAATATAGGAGAAGGTCTTGTCAGCAGAGGAAGCAACTTTAACGACCTCGCCGTACTTCTCAGCCTCGGCAGCAGCCTTCTTTGCCCACTGACCGGTGATGATGTAAGCAGCCTTGCCGTTCTTCATCAGGTTCATCGGAACTTCTGCGAAGACCAGAGACGCACCGCCCTGAAGGAAGATGACCTTGTAGTTATCCGGAATGTTCATCAGATCGCGGAGATCCTGCTCAGCTTCCTTGATGATCTGATCATAAGCCTTGGAACGATGGCTCATTTCCATGACGGACATACCGGTTCCGCGGTAATCCATCATTTCGTCTGCTGCTTCTTTCAGGACTTCCTCCGGCAGAACAGCCGGGCCTGCGCTGAAGTTGTAAACTCTGCTCATTGTAATAGCCTCCATATTAATTCGTATTCGGGAACTGAACCTGTACGGGAGTGCCGTACAGAAGTATTCCTATTCTATAGTATACTATGTTTTTCCGATCTTGTCAAGCCCATAACATAAACATTGTGAAAAAAATAACGATTTTATATAAGCTGCACAGAATCATTCATCTATATTTCAAATGTACTTATGGAAACGATATCCCTTACAGTACCAGCCAACCACGAACAAGGCCGCCAAGATCAGTTCCGACCTAAGTCCGCCAACCCCTTTTATTGGATTGGGTGCAGCATCTCTCGCCATTCTTGCTCAAAAATGCCGCTGTTTGCGTTATGCATTTGCATTGTTATTCTGTTTGAGTTCCCGTGCCGCCCGGCGTTCCTCCGCCTCCCGCAGAGACATTGGACATCCGCAGTAATCCTGTCGATAGAGCGCATATTCCGCTGAAAGCGCCACCGACCGCGCATAGCCTCCACGCTTTTTGAAATCGGCCGGCAGATATCGAATGGACTCCCCTGCTGCGAGCTGCTCACCGCAGGCATTGATGAACGGCGCATTCTTATGCGGACTGACGGAAAGTGTCGTGGTAAAGTAATCGCAGCCGTAACGGATCGCTGCAATCATTGACTCGCGCATCCGCTGTGCAATGCAGCGCTCACAGCGCTCACCCATTTCCGGTGTATCTTCAACGCCTCTGACTGCATCCCAGAATGGCGCATCATCATAGGGCGGCGCGACCAGCGTAATCGGATACGGGTGTTCTATTCTTTCGAGCAGCTGTTTTTGCGTCGCAAGCCGATGCTCAAATTCCTCGCGAGGCGCAATATTCGGATTATAATAGAACAGCACGATCTCAAAATGAGGCACGAGCTGTTCCAGAACAGCCGTACTGCACGGCCCACAGCAGCTGTGAAGCAGCAGTTTTCGCACTGTTCCGGCAGGGATTGCTTCGATCTCCGCCATCATTTCCTTATGATATTGCCGTTTCTCCATATGTATCCCATCCTTATATCGGGCATTCGATTTTCTCAGCCTCATATTCCCAGCACTCCGAATCCGGTCGATACAACGCGCTGAGGCTGAAAGTAACATTGTTGTACTCCGCACCTGCAGCAATCAGCATAACAAGTGAATCCTGCGAATGCGAAAACTGAAAATCCGTCACCATGATCTGCTCCGCCATTTCAGAGACAGCAGCCAGCTCCATTTCTTCATCCGTTTCCATCAAACGCCGCATGGCTTCTGCCATATGCATCAGAATATCTTGCTGTTCAGCATACGCGATATTCATCTGACGCAGTACCGTTTCATTGTCTGCATCCGTATAGTTGTCGACAAAAATCGCATTCGGCATCTGCGCTCCGAATTTCGGCATCCGGATATTCTCCGCTTTCAGAATACCCGTCAGCGTATCAAACTCTGCTTCAATCGTCCCGAACATCAACATATCAGACAATTTTACTCGCCGGATATAGTTCTCACGATACTCCTGCTCTTTCTTCTGCTGACTATGCTTATTTCGCACACTGTTCACAATTATCAGAATGCTCAGTGTCAGACAAAATAGAACAATCGCACCCAGCCCGATCCAGACAGAGGGATTGAGAGAAAGCTGCATGAATACTGTCATCATAATCATCAAACATCACCATATTATAAGAAAAGGACGGAAAGCCCGCCCTTTTCTTGATTATTCAACAGATATCAAATAGTAGTAAACAGGCTGTCCGCCGGAGAGCAGCGCAATCTCCAGCTTGTCCTTGAACTTGTTGCAGAGCTGCTCATAGAGCTGCTGTGCCTGTTCCTCGGTCACATCCGCACCGTAGAACACGGTCACATAACTCGAATCACCCTTGACCAGTTTTTTCGTCAGCTTGTAGGCTGCCTTGTTGACATCCTTTTCGGTGAACGAGAGCTTGCCGTTATCAAGTGCGAGAACTTCGTTCTTGCGGATCTTCTGCCCGTCAAGCTCAGAATCACGCGCAGCAAATGTGACAGAACCAGAGGATACCCGCTCGAATGCTTTTGTCATCTCATTGCGGTTCTCGTTAAGCGTTGCGGATTCGTCAAAAGCAAGCATTGCGGAAATGCCCTGTGGGATTGTCCGTGTCTGAAGCACGCAAACATTGCGGTTCGCGAGGCTGATGGCCTGCTCCGCCGCCATGATGATATTTTTATTATTCGGGAGAACGAAAACAGTCTTTGCCGGTGTCGCATGGATCGCGCGGAGAATGTCGTCCGTCGAAGGATTCATAGTCTGGCCGCCCTTGACAACCTGATCGACGCCAAGATCGAGGAAGGTACGCTCCAGACCGCCGCCAGCCGCGACCGCTACAAAGCCGAATTCCTTTGTAGGCTCGACCGGCACATCGCCCTGCTGCTTGACGATCTTCGCTTCTTTGACCTTGCCTTCATGCTGAATGCGCATATTTTCGATCTTCGGCTTCGGTTCATTGATAAAGTGGCCGAACTCAAGCGCCTTTGTCAGTGCAAGACCGGGAGCATCCGTATGCACATGCACCTTGATGATCTCGTCATCCTCTACGACGACAACGCAGTCACCAATCGTTTCGAGATAGGCGCGAAGCTTCGCACCGTCAACTGATGCATCATTCTTCTCGATAATGTACTCCGTACAATATGTGAAATTGATCTCCTCATCATACTGTGCAACTGCCGCATTGAAGTCAATCGACGGATCCGGAGCCGCAGATTTTGTCTCACTCTGCTCCTCAGGCAGCAACTCTCCGCGGAAGGATGCAAGCATTCCGCTGATGATAACGCAGAATCCCTGACCGCCGGCGTCAACAACATTCGCCTTTTTCAGTGCAGGCAGCATCTCAGTCGTCTGCTTCAAAACAGAATTCGCTTCATCAAGAACACCCTGCCAGAAGGCCAGGTCATCAGGATTCGTTTTCGCAAGCTCCTGCGCCTTGACCGCAGCCATGCGTGAAACTGTCAAAATCGTGCCCTCTGTCGGCTTCATGACTGCCTTATACGCACCGGCAACACCAAGCTCCAGTGCATTTGCAAAATCCTGACAGCCTGCCTCGGTGAGTCCCGCAAGTCCTTTCGAAAATCCGCGAAACAGCAGCGAGGTGATAACACCAGAATTTCCGCGTGCGCCGCGCAGCATCGCAGATGCCGTAACATCTGCAACCTCAGAGACGGTGACATCATCCCCGAGCAGTTCAAGCTGACGCTTAGCCGCACTGATTGTCATGGACATATTCGTTCCGGTATCGCCGTCCGGTACCGGATATACATTCAGTTCATCGATCGATCTTCTGTTATTCGTAATCAGAATAGCAGCATGGATAATTGCCGCTTTCAGCTGTTTTCCGCTAATCAAAATCTGCCCCTCCTCTATCAAGCACGAATGCCGTCAATATACACATTGATCGCAGCCGGCTGAATACCAGTTGCCTGTTCCACAGCATAGCAAACCTTATTCTTGATGCTTTCGGTGATCGCATTTAGATTTGCGCCGATACCGGTCACAATATGCAGATCAATCACAAGCTGATTATACCGCGTACGCAACCGGATCCCGCGGTGCATCCCGCCGGTGAACATCGCGGATTTCAAAGTCTCAAGCACCGAGAAATCATTGAGGTCTGCAACACCAAAGCAATTCGTGACCGTATGCTCAATCAGTGTATAGAGGAAACTCTTTGTAATGCGAATACTGCCTATATGGTTTTCAATAACGATCATAATCGGCACTCCTTTCTGCAAGGTCTCATATTATTATAACACAAAGTCTAAAAAAATACAAGAGGGAACACCGCTATTTTTTACGCACTTTGATATTCTGTCGTTTACCGCGAATTTTCAATGAAAAACCGCCGCAAAGCATAATACTTCACGGCGGTTTCAGTCTATCAGTCAAGGATGAACAGTTCAATTCCGGGGAAGCATACCTCCGCCTGACGAATGAGATGAGAAGGAACCGCGACCATCTGGAGTGACTCGCAGTCCTCAAATGCATCCTCCTCAAGCTCCTGCACGCTGGACGGGATCGCGATGCTGCGCAGCTCCGAACAGTCGGAGAATGCGCCGGAGCAGATCTTTTGCAGCGTACCCGGCAGGACGACCTCTTTGAGGTTTTCAAGTCCCGCGCACGCACCCGGCCGGATTTCAATGACACCGTCTGGAACGATCAGCGTTTCCTCGTCATGATAATGCTCTCGCCGCATCTGGCGGGTATATCTGCCGTCTCCGACATCGAATTCCTGAACAGTTTCCGCCTCTGCTTCGAGCCAAGTGATCTGCACATCTTCACCGAACAGTTCAGCAGCCTGCCAATTCAGAGCCTGTGGCATGGTCACTTCTTTCAGTTCATTACAGCCCTCAAACGCATCCGAAGCGATATCCTTGACGGAGAGCGGAATGAAAATCTTTTTCAGGTCGACCGAATCGGAAAATGCGCCGCTTCCGATCTTGATGATCGTATCCGGCAGAATGACCTCTTCCAGACCGTCCAGACCGGCACAGGCACCGGGACGAATCTCGATATAGCCGGCCGGGATCTCCAGTACCGCAGAGTCCTTAAAGTACTTTCTGCGTTCCTTCGATGTGAATTTGCCCTCTGTCGGAACCTTGATAACGGGCTTCGGTTCTTCCGGTGCGGGTTCTTCTGCGGCCGGTACAGCAGACGCAGCCGATTCTACCGGAGCCAATACAGGAATATCGGCAATCTGTGCTGCCGGTTCAGAAGGAGCAGATTTCGGTGCAATCTCATCAAATGCTTCCAGAACGGGCAGGCTATCCGTTACCTGCTGCTGTGCAAAGAACGGTGCTATTGTCGGCTCTTCAACGGTTTCATTCACTTCGGAAAGCACCGGAAGTTCTGAATGAGTCTCTTTGGCGGAATCCTCAGATGCAAAGAGCGCTGCTGCAACCTCTGCAAACGAATCTTCTGCCGCTTCATCGAATAATTTGTCAACCGTCTCTGCAGCATCCGGAATCTCAACCGCTTCTGCGGTTTCCGCAGTCTCAGCAGCTTCCGCAGCCGCTTCTTCGAACAGTCTGTCAACCGTCTTCGCAATATCCGGAATCTCAACCGCTTCTGCAGTTTCCTCGGTCTCGGTTTCCGCAGTCTCAGCAGCTTCCGCAGCCGCTTCCTCAAACAGTTTGTCAAC
>JAKSPK010000019.1 GCA_024404875.1 Oscillospiraceae bacterium | reverse complement strand
TGGCACCACCACCACGACTGAGGCAGGCCAGATTGGTACTACCACCACGACTGAAGCAGGCGAGGGCGGTTCTACCACCACTACCACTTATGTCAACTATGTTGAATTCGACATTCAGGGCTTCGGCGATGAAGGTCTGGTTTACTGGTCTGAGGAGACCACTCCGTTTGATCTTTCCAATCTGAGCGTTACGCTTCGTATCTACGAGGCAGGCGTTGACACCGGCAAGACTGTTGATGTGAGCGGCGCATTCCAGGCAACAGCAACCGATCCGACACAGTGCGAGAAGCCGAACGACATCGGCATCGCTGCAACTCCGATCGCATACAAGCTCGTTGATGCAGAAACAGTTCAGAAGGCAATTCTGGATGCAGGCTACGATCAGGAGACGATCGAGGCAAATGGCATCAAGGAAGGCATGGAAGTCAGCGACCTCATCGTTTACCTTGTCAACCGCGGCGATACCGACCTGAACGGTTCCATCGGCGCAGCTGATGCACAGTACACTCTGATTTACTACACCGCGACTCTGGTTGCATATAAGTCCGCAAAGACACTCCTCGAAGATCCGGAAGAGACATATCTGAAGGAAAAGGGAGATCTCGCTGCAAAGTATCTGCCGTTCTCGCACTATGCTGCTGACGCTGCAAACGGAGACGGTAAGATCACTGTTGAAGACGCACAGGCAATCCTCTGCTACTACACATACTGGAAAGTTGCACAGCACTCTGGTGAGTGGAGCTGGGCAGACAACGCCGAGATCCCGGTTCAGGGTCACACACCT
Organism: Oscillospiraceae bacterium; assembly: GCA_024404875.1. Lineage (GTDB taxonomy): Bacteria > Bacillota > Clostridia > Oscillospirales > Ruminococcaceae > Firm-04. The sequence goes on along the minus strand of JAKSPK010000019.1, from coordinate 40,955 downwards.
CTGACCGAACTCCACGCAAAGCCGCTGAGCAAGGATAAGTCCTGCTCGGATTTGCCGGATCTCTTTGATGAGAGCCTCGCAGGCTAAGCTTACGGTTCGTGAATCCCGAAAGAGCATGACATCAGTCATGCTCTTTCTTTTGCACTGCGGAAAGAACAGATTTCATAATCCCTATACGAAGTTTTTTTTCTGCGGGGCTTGATATCTGTGCTAGGATGTGATATAATATAAGAAGTGGACACACCATGTGCTGACCGCTTTACATTTACAGATTACAGCCATTGACGGCAGAAGGGAGCTCTGAATATGAAGTATGTCATTCGTATCCTGATGCTGATCGCAGTCATTTTCTGTGTGTTTATCTCTGTGCGCTATGCGGTCGAGATGTACCGCACAAAATATGCACCGCGCTATCTGAAAGGGAATGCCTGCTGAGCTACATAGCCCGGCATGACATATTAGCCGCCGTGCGCGACAAAAAATGTGGAAAAGAGGAAAAAGCAAATGAACATTCGTTTTGAAAAAGCAGCAAGCCTCAAGGCCAAGCCGACAGATGAGACCAAGCTCGGTTTCGGTCATACGTTCACTGACTATATGTTTATCATGGACTATGAGACCGGCAAGGGTTGGCATGATGCGAGAATCGTCCCCTATGGCGATCTTCAGCTCAGCCCGGCTGCACTCTGCCTGCACTACGGTCAGGAGGTCTTTGAGGGACTGAAGGCTTACCGTCGTGAGGATGGTGAGATCCAGCTCTTCCGTCCGGAGGAGAACTTTAAGCGACTGAACAGCTCGAATGAGCGTCTGGTCATTCCGGAGCTGCCGGTTGACATGGCAATGGAAGGCCTCATGGAGCTGCTCAAGGTCGAGAAGGACTGGGTTCCGCACATCGACGGCGCGTCTCTGTATATCCGTCCGTACATCATCGCAACAGATCCGTTCCTCGGTGTAAAGCCTGGCGATCGGTATATGTTCATCATCATTCTGTCTCCGTCCGGCGCATACTATGCATCCGGTCTCGATCCTGTCAAGATCTATGTTGAGTCGAAGTGGGTGCGCGCGGTCCGCGGCGGTATGGGCTATACCAAGACCGGCGGCAACTATGCTGCTTCCCTGATCGGACAGGATGAGGCACATAAAGAGGGCTATTCTCAGGTTCTCTGGCTGGACGGCATCGAGCAGAAGTACATTGAAGAAGTCGGCGCGATGAACATTATGTTTGTCATCGATGGCGAGATTGTGACGCCGGAGCTTCAGGGTTCGATCCTGCCGGGCATCACCAGAAAGTCTGTGCTGGAGCTGGCGAAGAGCTGGGGTATGAAGGTTTCTGAGCGCCGCATCACCATTCAGGAGATTGCAGATGCTTACGAAGCCGGCAAGCTGGATGAGGTCTTCGGTACTGGTACGGCTGCTGTCATCTCTCCGGTTGGCCATCTGAAGTGGGGCGACAAGGTCATGACGATCAATGACAACAAGATCGGTGCGATCTCTCAGAGAATCTATGACACAATGACCGGCATTCAGTGGGGCAAGCTGGAGGATCCGTTCGGCTGGGTTGTTCCGGTGAAATAATTTCAACACATTTATTTTGAATCAGAAAGCGCCGTCGAACGAAAAAGTTCGGCGGCGCTTTGCAGCAGTAACGCAGAAAACCCGGTGCTGAAAGCACCGGGTTTCTATTTATGCGTTTGAAATATCGTGATTGATCATTAGCCGTTGGCATCTTCCAGGTAAGCATCGAGCGCAGCACTGGACATACTGACGATCTCGCTCCACTGGTACTGACCCTTCGAGGTGGCACGGATACCGCTCTCGTTGGAGTCAAGGAGCTTTGCGACATCGGTCGAGACTGCGGTGTAGAAATCGTAATGCGGATTTGCCTTTGCAATCTCATGGCACTTGTGCAGCATATCAATCATCTCATCGTTCCAGCCATAGTCCTTGCGGAGCTGCTCAGTACCGAGCTCAGTTGCACGCTCATCGGTGATCGCGAGACGCTTGCAGGCTGCAAACTTTGCGACGCCCTCCGGATTCTGGCCGCCCTTGACCATAACATAACCGTCGAGGCCGCAGGGGATGTAGTATTCATCTGCATTCGGATCCTTCGGGATCGGAACAAACATTGCATTCTCGCCGAAGTCGTTCTTCCATGTGTCGTTATACATTGCCCATGCACCGCACGGATAGAACAGTGTCTTGCCCTCGCCGATATAGCTCGGCATAGCGGTCCAGCCGAAGTCGCCGACACCAATCGCAACGCAGTTTGTGGTGCCGAGCTCATACATCCAGTTCTGGAGACGCTCGATTGCAGGATCCTTCATGTTGTTGACGAGCTTACCGTCCTTGATGCCGACATACGGCACACCGCAGCTCGCGGAGAGGCCGGCCTCAAACCACCAACCGTCAATACCGTACTGGCCGTTGTCAGGATCGACGAACTGTGTCAGCGCATCCTGGAATGCGGTCCAGTCCCACTTGCCCTCAGCGAGCAGCTTAGCCGGATCCTTCAGGCCGTTCTCCTCGATGGTATCGCGGTTGTAGATGACGACGCAGTTGTCGCCGGAGATGTCATTGACGATGACATAGTGTTTGCCATTCCACTGAAAGATATCAGCTGCATCCTTGACCGGAGCAAAGAGCGGGTCGGTGAAGTCGATGTAGTCGTCGATCGGGACGAACATATCCTTGATCGCACCCTTCGGGAAAGCGTCGAGGTCGGAGGCAGGGAAGAAGTCGATGCCGTCGCCGCCGTTAATGGCGTTCGCGAGCTGGTCATAACGGCTGTCCCAGTCAACGGCATGATATTCGATTACGCCTTCATAGCGATCCTTGAACATCTGGAGCTCGATCGGAGTGGATTTACCGGTGCCGTCGGGATTGATGTCCCAGTTTGCCATCCACTTGATCGTCTTGTTTTCGAGTTCACCCTTGAGGTTTTCGTCACCCTTGGCGATATCGCCGATTTCCTGTGCGACAGCGGAGTCGAGCGGTTTGTCGTAGCTGGACTGTTCGCCGCAGCCTGCGAGTGCGCCGCAGGTCACGGTTGCGAGCAGAAGTGCCGCGACTGCAATTCTGGATTTTCTCATTTTATTTGTTCCTCCTGAATCTAAATCAAAAAAATCTCCTATTCGGGTTGAGACTACACGCGTTTTGGTAATAAATGCGTAAATCCCACTATCATTTTATCATATTTTAGGCGAAATGTCAACGAATATTTTGTAGAATAAGGCACGGCAAATGCGCATAGTTTCTGTTAAAATATACAAAAGCAAAGCGGAGAAAGGTGGAGTGTTATTGCTTTGTGAACAAGCTGTAATCGGGATGACATACATTCCGTAAACTGAAAAAGGGACAGACATTTCCGTCTGTCCCTTCGGTATGCATCAGATCAAAGCTCGCGAAGCTTTGCGATGGCTTCGAGGATATAGGTCGCATCATCCATTGAGAGGCCGGTTTTGCCGTCAACATCCGCATTTGCCTTGCCTGCTGCGGTGATGACAGCACTGCTGTCTTCCGTAAGGTATCTCGCGACAAGAACGACATCGGTGACATCGACTTCGCCGCTCTCATCTGCATCGCCCTTGATGCCAGCCGGAGCGTTCGGGGTACCGGTGGTAGTGCCGGGAAGCGGATCGGTCTCCTCCGTTTCGCTGTATTCAATGCCGTCAATGATCGCATCGAAGCAGGGCTTTGCCTGATATTTTTCATCAAAAAGCAGCGGGAGCTGCGAGGCTCGCCAGCTCTGGTCGTCGGTCGTTCCCCAGAAGACGACTGCCGAGATCTGATCCTTGTGTGCAGCGATTGCATCCATGATCGCACTGTAATATTCCGCCTGCACCTTGAAGCCGGATTCGTCGAGGTGGTTTTCGTTGATCGTAACATCCAGCTCTGTGATCTGAATATCCAGACCGGTCGCGCAGTACTTGTCCAGTGCGCTTGCATAGACATTGCTGCTCGGATATGCATCAGGGCCGGATCTGACATCCAGGTGAGACTGGAGTCCGATGCCGTCGATCAGTCCTTTTTCCTTGAGCTTGGTCGCCATTTCGATCACGGCATCCAGCTTTCCGGTCGAATACTCATTGAAATCGTTGTAATAGAGCTTGGTCCCCTTCGGCGCGTACTCTCTTGCATAGGTAAAAGCAGGCTCAATGAAGGAATTGTCGCCGAAGACCTTGACCCAAGCTGAGCTGCCGTTGCCGTCTTCATACTTGCCGGGCTGACGCGGCTTGCCGTCATCGAGATATGCCTCATTGACAACATCCCATGCATAGAAGTTGACATCGGGATATTCCTCTGCCAGTGCTGCATAGACCGCCTTGATATAATTCTCCATGCGTTTGAGCATCGTTTCCTTGTCGCACCACTTCGTCTCATCGCTGTAGTCATCGGAATAATCCTTCATGAAGAACCATGTCGGTGTCTGGCTGTACCAGACGAGAACATGGCCGCGGACGGGGATCTTGTGATCGCGTGCGAAGTTGAGGATCGTGCGCGCATTGCCGCTGAGCTTGATCTGCGGAACAGTGTTGTCGCCAGTCTCCTCCAGATATGCCTGCGATGCGGACTGCGAGAGCAGCGCGTCCGGCTTCAGCTCGTTGCCGAGCGTGATCGAATTATTGTGCTTGAGAATGAGATCCTGCGTGGACTGCGGCGCAAGCTCGGAGGCAGTCACAGCGCAGCCGATCTTGAAATAATCCGCATAGACATTTTTCAGGCTCGGAATATCCTTCTGGATCGGATAGACCGGTGCGGCGGTCAGTGAAAAATCGTCTACCCACATCGGTGCTGCATCTCCTGCTTCGATATAGATCGAGACATCCTTCATTTCTTCCGAAAAGCTGAACTTCACGGCCGGGATTTCTGCCCAGGCATTGTCACTGTTGACACTGGAAAGATTGTTGTAATGCGGCTCACCGTCAGCATCAGTGAACTGCATGCTGATGCGTGCAGTGTTGTACCATTTCATCTTCACCCACGCGGATGCGATGTACTGGACGCCGGGCTTGCAGCCGATTGACTCCAGATTGATGGACGGGCCGTTCCAGCCGCTGGAACGCTCACTGACAGACATACAGGTCTTGCCGGAATGCGCTTCCTCAGTCGTAGCCTCGATGACAGAGGTATCTTCGTCACCGCGTTTCGAGAATGCGGAAACGTCGCCGTCTTCAAAATCCGTGACGAGCAGATCACCGTCTGCCGCGCTGATGCCGGTAAGCGGCATCATCTGTAAGGCCATCACAGCGCTGATGACGGCGGCTGCCGCCTGCTTCCATTTCTTCAAAGTGATTCCCCCTGATATACAATTATTGCCTTATATTGCAACAATATAATAATAGCATAATTCAAAGCCGAATGCAAGAGATTTTCTCATAAAGATTTTGCATAGAGGGTATAATCAAAATGCTATATGGAAGCATTAGTAAATGAATGCGCAGCAAATTAACATATCGAATGGAATAAAGCTGTGGAGTGCACGCATGATATCCTAGAGAAAAAGGCCGATACCTAAGCATTGAAGAGCGTGTGACGGTCAAGCGGTGGTTGAAGGATGGAGTATCCGGGCGCAATCCAGATCACTGTCGCCCTGAGCGCCGAAAGCTCCGCTTCCAGTCCGTCCGTGCCGATGAGCGGCGCGAGTCGGGAGACCGAACGGTTCAGCTCGGCGAGTGTCTCCGCCGGAATAAACAGCCGCAGTACACTGCACTCATGCGCCCAGTCCTGCTCCAATGCCGAGATCGCCGCCCTGACCGCCGCCGTATCCTGCTCTGCTGCCGCAGTCACCGCATCTGCATCGCGAAGCAGTATCTCACAGCGACGCTGCACTGCGATTACGGAATACATCGTCAACGCTATGACTGCTGCCATAACAGCTCCGGCAATCATCAGACGCATTTGCTTCATTTATGCACATTCTCCTTTTCAATGAAATTGCAGTTCCCGTCTGTATCGGCGGTCATCAGAAACAGCGCTTCGGCTTCGAGATGTTTGTGGCTGAGCAGTTTTTTCAGCTGCGCTTGCGACATTCCGAGCGCTCGCAGTCCCTCCGGACAGATGCAGCCGTCCGCAATGAGGATCTCCGGCGGATTTTTCTGCGGGAGATCGAGCTTCAGATCGCCGCAGGAAGCCGGCCGCGCATATGCCTTTTGATAAGCAGAGACCGTGCCGTTCGTTTCAACGATCGCGAGCTGCACCTCACTGATATCGAAGATGCCGAGCGAACGCAGCGCTGTCATGAGATCATCGAGCGTGAAGCGCAGCGATGCCATGACCTTCTGATCCGGCCTGCCGCTGCGGACGATGATCTGCGGCGTACCGGAGATCAGGTGCCGGAGACGGCGGCTTTTCAGGACGCCGAACGAAAGCAGTACTTCAGACGAGATCAGCAGCAGCATCGGCACCATGCCCATGAACAGCGGCAGATCCTGATCTTCGAGCGGAAGCGTCGCGATATTGGAGATGAGTATGGTTACAACCAGCTCCGAGGGCTGGAGCTCCCCGATCTGACGCTTGCCCATGAGCCGAACGCCGAAGACCACGAGCGGATAGAGGATCAGTACACGGATCAAGCTGCTGAGCATACGGCCGCCGCCTTTCAAAAAATGTTGACAAGTTCAAGATAATCGTGTGTGATCATGAGTGTGAGCATGACCGCGCCTTGGGGATGTCGGAGGCCGGCTCTGCCGTCCGGCGGATTTCGGAGACGCGGAAATTTCCCTGCGAAAGCCGCCGGAATCCGACACGCGCAAAAATATCCCGCAGACGCTTCGGATACAGCGGCGCGATCGGAGCCGAGACCGGATAGCCGAAAACCTCTGTCCCGCAAATATGATGCAGCAGCGCCGCACCAAGCAGCGCAATTCCCGGAAGCCCCGCTGCGGCCGCCGCAAGAATGAACGCCGGCCGCAGAACCGTCAGCGCAGCATGATGCTCCGGTATCACAAATCCCGCCGTCGCCGAGAGCGCTGCTGCCGTCAGCACCGGTGTCGAAATCAGCCCTGACTGCACTGCCGCATCCCCGATCAGCAGCCCGCCGATCATTCCGACCGCTCCCCCGACCGCCTTCGGCAGCCGCAGTCCCGCCTCCCGCACAATCTCAAACAGAAACAGGATGCCCAGCATTTCCGCACCGAGCGAAAACGGCGTATTTTGCTCCGAATCGGTCAGCACACGCAGCAGCATTTCATGCAGCAGCTCCGGATGATAGAGCGCCGTAGCGAGATAGGCTGCGGGCAGGAGCAGTGCCGTCAGCGCGGCAGTATATTTGATCCAGCGCAGCAGTGTTGCATAGGCTGGCGGATAGTTGTAATCATCGAGTGTCTGAAATGTCTCGCAGAAAAGCTGTGGTATGAACAGCGCAAAGGGCGTACCGTCGATGAGGATGCCTGTCCTGCCCTCCAGCAGCTTCGCACAGAACACATCCGGCCGCTCAGTCGTGCCGATGCTGTGGATGAGCCGCAGATCGCTCCCCTCCAGAAACGGCCGGACATATCCGGCGGAGAGGACACTTTCAAGCGGCAGGCTTCCGAGTATTTTACGGATTTCTTCGATGAGCTGCTCCGGCACACGGTCGCGCAGATATACGATGCATAGATCGGTCTGCGTGACGGTTCCGGCCGTCAGCATAGTAAAACAGAGCAGCGGTGATTTCATTCGTCTGCGGATCAGTGACATATTCGTGCGGATTGGCTCAGTGAAGCCTTCCTTTGCACCGTAGACATTCAGCTCACCGGAGGGCTCGGAGATTCCGCGTGACGCATAGCCCTGCAAGCCGAAGACCGGTGCCGATGCAGCGCCGTCTGCCAGCAGGACGGCAAAGCCGGAATGCAGATAATGCAGCAGGGAATCCGTATCCGCTGCCGCTGCACTGTCCGCAGCAAGCAGACGGCAGCGCCGGAGGTACGCCGTCAGCGCGGCACCGTCCGGAAATTCGCCGCGAAGCTGATGCAGCGGCTCTGCGATCTGCTCTGCAATGCCAGCGCTGCTGCACATTCCCTCGCAGGAGAGCAGCGCGCAGGGAATGCCGCAGACAGTCAGTCTGCTGATGACGATATCGTCGGAAGCGCCGGTCATATGTGCGATGATTTCGAGGTTCTGTGCCAGAGAAGCAGTTAGCTGCATGAGATCACCCTTTCATGCAGAGCATTCCCGTTTTGCGTGGGAATATGCAAAACGGAGGACAACTCCGTATTCGGGGCTGTCCTCCGTCTATTTGATTTATGCGTCGATTTCCAGTGCGATATATGCCGTATTCGGATGGATTACAAGATTTTCGTCGAGCCGCAGCGAGAAATCAGTCAGCTGCTCCGGCTCTGCGGTAATCTCGTCACCGGCCTTTCCGGCAATGCAGTCTTCAGCCAGCTCGCCGCGGATCAGATTTTCCTCCGCTGCCGTGACCTTCACCCAGACTTCGTCCTCGTCATCTTCATTCTGTACAAGCACACAGACATACGCATTCTCCGGAAATTTTTCAGCCGCTGCAGCAAAAATGCCGTAGCGCTCCCGTGCCAGTGCCGCGATCTTCCGGCCTGTCGAGATAAAGGTTCCGTAGCAGAACTGTTCGAAGTCCGTCTCGGTGATCGTATTGAGCCGTTTCCGCTTGCTGCTGCCGTCCGGCGCTTCGCCGTCATAGAGATACAGAACGGCATTGTCCTCATGTTCACCGGCTTCCTCGCCGAGCATTTCCATGCGCAGCTTCATGCTGCCCGGATCTTCGTCCGGATAATCTGCGCGTGCTTCCGGGACCGGCACCCATGTGCAAACGACCTGTGAATTATCCTGCTTATGCACGACCAGGAACGGCTCCTGCGCATCAGTCAGTTCATTGCGCAGCAGGATGCGCTCCGTCGTGAAACAGAGCAGATCGCAGTAACGCGGATAGTTCTGCTTATTTGCATCGAGGATCTCGATCTCGCGGAGGCCGCAGCAGCGCAGTCCCTGCGTTTTGATCCAGAGCGCATCGGAGCTTTCATTTCCGTGCAGCTGCAAATTATAAAGATAATCGACCAGCGGCGGCACATTGGTCTGTGCCTGAAGCGCTACCCAGCCTGCGGGGAGCAGCTTGCGGCGTGAATAATCGAAAAATGCGACCGCACCGGGGAACAGCAGATTCATCAGCTTCAGCTGGAAATGCAATGCAAGATCGGGCTGCTTCTCCTCGAAGGGCATGATGCAGACCACAACCCCCTCTGCATTCTGTACGGCCTCGGCGACATCATCCGCGATCGGCGATGCGGGACGGAAATCTCCGATCGGCGGAACCGGCTGGCATAACAGCATGACCTGATAAATGTTTTCTGAAGCATTGTTTTCGGCGATCTGGAAGATGAGCATTCCGCGCTCCGCCTCAGCGTGCGCCAGCACAGCCGAAAACCGTCCGTCTTCCTCCAGCGTTTTGCGTACGCTCTCAGTCGTCAGGGTATCGGGCAGCGTCGGACAGACCGCCGCAATCACGGATGGTGTCTGTTCTGTGTCACCGTGGATCATATCTACGGCTGCTTCATCGTAAGCGGGATCGTCCGCCGACAAGCGGTCCATCAGAACGGTATTGCCGTTTCGGGCATCGAATTTTTCCGCGAGCATTTTCGCTTCGTCATAGAAAAATTTGCGCAAATCGCTGCGCTGATAGCTGTGCTTTTCATTCCAGAGCGGAAATTCCTGCGGCAGAATCACACCGAAATGCTCCGCTTCCATGTGATCGAACAGGCGGTATGCGCCGGCTGCAAACTGAAAGCGCATCCAGTGGTTACGGCAGCTGAGAAAATTGCGCAGTTCGTTCCGGAAGATTGTCATTCCGGTGTGCCGGTCGGTGACGGCATAGAAATGCAGCAGAGAGCCGATCTCGGAGAGCTTGTCCATCTCATGCTTCACCATCGGATAGAGCCGCTTTGCGATCTTCCGCGCATCGCTGTAATTGCCCGTGCGGATATCATAGTCGATCCATGTCGCATAGGTATTTTCCGGCACATTGCCGCAGTGCAGCTCGCCGGAGAAGATCGGCCGGCTGATCTCCCTCGCCTTTTCCGGATCATTCTGCATGAGTGCAATGCGGACATTGTGTGAGATCTCGCAGGCTGTGCAGTCCTTGAGATCGTCAGCGGGCATATCTGCATATTTTCCGTATTCGTCTGCCGGCAGCGGAGTGCCGAAATATTCGATCATCTTCTCGCGCATATAATAATATGTACGCAGCGACTTGCCGCTCTGCTCCAGCCGGCGGCGGAATTCTGCAAAGAACTGTTCGATCTGCTCCATTGAGATATGACAGAACTCCGCAGCATTTTCCAGCACCAGCTTGAATGCCCAGAGCAGATCGTGAAGATTATCGTCATCTGCCTGAAGCAGCTCCGACCGGTCATAAAGCGCGGTCAGCTCCGGAAAGATTACCATTGCATCGACATCGTCGCTCTCAAATGTGGATTCATTCAGATAGCGGTAGCGGAAGCGAAAGCTCCATTCGTCATCATGTGCTTCGTCCGCTGCGAGATATGCTTTTTTGATTGCGCGGAGACGCGGTGTTCCGTGCTCCATTTCCTGATAATCTGCGATGTACTTTTCTGCATCAAACATAGCTCTGCTCCTTATTTCTCCGCGTTCGCGGGTTTCTCAAATTCCGCCTGCAAATAGGCCAGCATCTGCCCGAAGCCCTCCTCCGAGACCGGATATTCCGCGCTGCCCTCGATCTGTCCGCGCTCCCGGATGATCTCATAGCAGAGATCCTGCCGCCAGACCTCGATATGAAGCATACCGTCTGCCGGTGCAATACGGTAGCGCAGATGCTTCCGGCTGCCGGAATGGACATTTCCGACCTTGAAATAAAACACCTTCGGGATATCAAACGCATTGCGCGGCTGATGCTCCTCCATGCGGCTCCCCTTCTTTCCGTTGATTTCTCAGAATATAGAATGCCCCCACAGGGATCACCCCGCGGGGGCCTGATACCGTGCTACGGCCGTTCAGTTTTCCACCTTGATGGGAGACGGATCAGCGCTGAGCGCATCCTCAATCGACGCATAGACACTGAACAGATCCTGTGCGCAGATCTCCAGCTTGCGGCAGATATGCGCATCCAGTCCAAGTGCTTCGCGCAGTTCATTCAGGGCACGGCGCTCCGACGGATCCTCAAACTCATCACAAATCGCAAAGGAATAAAGCTCCATATAAACCTTGCGCTTGCTGACCTCATTCAGCTGCGCCATTGTATCACGGGCGGCCGCCGATGCTGCTGCATCATAGGTAAAATCATAGATGCCGAGTGTATTGGTGTACTCTGTCAGCAGTGCATCCTCTTCGGCGGTCACGATGCCGTCCTCCTCGATCATTTCCGCAGCCAGCGTCAGGAATGCTTCGGCCTCGATTCGCTCAAATTCATGCAAAAACAGCACTGATATCCCGTCCTTTCATCATAATATACTCAGGTCGGCTGTTGCCTATCCACAGTATACCATAATTTGAAGAAAAAAGCAAGAGGATTTTGCATCTCCGGGCAAAAAGCTTTTCTGCGGCGTATGGTTGTGCGCTGTATGGGCGATTCCTTGAAATTGCGTTTGCATACCGCAGCAGGCGGTCTTTTTTACGGCAGCAACGCGCAAATCCCGTCTGACGGAATGGCATCCTGTTTGCTCTGTGCAGCAGTGCCTTATTTTCTATGACTGAACATACAACAGGAACGCCGTTGGCAGATTATGCTCCCGGCGAACTGTATTTATCATGAAACAGCGCTGTGATCTCGCCGGCCAGTTCCGCAGCCGCCTCCATGTTCTGTGCCTCGACCAACATCGCCACGGTTCTGCCGTCCGGCGAAGGATGCAGGAGTGCTTCGCTGTGCCGGCGTCGGATCCGCAGACCGTCAGGTTCCTGCACCGGCGAGAGCATGGGCGTTTGCCGCAGCATCCTGTCCGCGGCGCTGTCTGTCCGCAGGATCCGCCGTACCGTATAGACCGGCGGCAGACTTTCAGCGAGCGAATGCGGAGATTCCCCGGTTTCCGCACAGATCTGCAGAAGCTCCGCACAAAGTGCGCCGCCGTCGAGTGTAAAGCGCTGCTCTGCCGCAAGCTGACGCGCTTCGGAATCGCTGCCGTCCGGCGCCGCTGCATAGCGCAAAATGTTCCGGCCGCATTCTGCTGCGAGTGTCTCCGCAATATGCGGAATCCAACAGGGAAGCGCCGTATCCTCTCCGCGCAGCAGCCGCGCCCGGCAGCAGATCAGCAGCAGCTTTTCGTAGAATACCCAGCCGCCGTGTTCAGAATAGACGGATGCACACCTGCCGTCTGCCGAAAAGCGCAGCAGCAGCCGCTCCCCGCTCCCGCCTGCAAAGACTGATCGCATCCAGGTTGTCAGCAGCGCCGAGGACGACTGCACCTCGGGTTTCACCGGCATGATCTCCGGCAGCATCCGCCGCAAGGATGCTGCATAGAGTCTGTTCAGTGTGCGGTCACTGCGCAGATCGCCGTATTCCGTTCGCGGCATCCAGTCCGGATGCGCCGCACCCTGCCGGATTGCCGAAAGCTGTGCAGTTGTCGGCGGCAGCAGCCCGTATGCATAAAGGCTGATTCGCCCGCTGGCACAGTGCACGAGCAGATCGCTGTGATGCAGCGCCGCACCTGTTTGCAGCGCTGCCGGGAAGCAATCCGGCGCATAGCAGGCGCTCCCGCCCGCCGCTGAAATGCTGCCGCAGAGTGTCAGTGCCGCGGATCGTCCCGCCGGACTGTCGTCACTCCCGATCATACAGCGCACCGAAGCCGCCGCGATGCCCGCACCGAGCCGCGCCAGCGTCTCCGGATCACGGTATTCTGCAGTCAGGTGGCTGCCGTCCTCCGGCAGAAGCCAGCCTGTTTCCTCTGTCAGCCATTGCATACATATTCCTCCCCATGATCCATCTGTCGGTATTATGTCCTTCAAATCTGTCAAATATGCAGATTTTGCTGCAATATAGCATTGGCATATGACAAAATGAATGTGCTGCCAAATAACATACCGAAAGGATTATGGCAATGCCGTCAGCCGCCGGACGGGCTGTGAGCTGAATCGTCAGCGATAGGGAAAAGAACGATGCTTTGCGTGCATAAAAAAGCACAGAGCTGACTGCCAATTCATGCAGCCGGCTCCGTGCGGTAATGATCAGATTTCAGTATCCATATCTCCGCCGAGAAATTTCGGCAGACTTCCGCCGTTCTTTTTTCTGTGGGCAAGTTCAGCGGCTGCTGTGAACAGCGCATCACCGGAGGAATTAACAGCAGTCTCCATCGAATCCTGCACGACACCGATAATGAAGCCGATCGCAACGACCTGCATCGAAACGGTATCTGGTACGCCGAACAGAGAACAGGCCATCGGGATCAGCAGCAGCGAGCCGCCGGCAACGCCCGATGAACCGCCTGCTGCCAGTGCGGAGAGGAACGACAAAAAGAGTGCAGAGCCGAAGGAAATCGGGATCCCCAGCGTGTGAACGGCAGCCATGGACATAATCGTGATTGTGACGGCCGCGCCGTCCATATTGATCGTCGAGCCCAGCGGGATTGAGACGGAATACATATCCTTGTCCAGGCCGAGCTTTCTGCAAAGTTCCATATTGACCGGGATATTTGCGGCAGAGCTGCGCGTGAAAAAAGCCGTAAATGCGCTTTCGCGGATGCAGCGGAACACTAACGGATAGGGATTCCGGCGAAGTGTGACCCCGACGATCAGCGGATTCAGGACCAACGCGACGAACAGCATTGTTCCGACGAGCAGCAGCAGCAGTCTGCCGTAATCCTTAAAAATGTTCAGGCCGTTCTCCGAGACTGACGAGAACACCAGTCCCAGGATGCCGAAGGGGGCCGTTTCGATCACCCAGCGCACGACCTCAGTCACGGCATCGGAAATATTCTTCAAAAACTCCTGTGTCTGCTCCGAAGCAAATTTCCGGAGCGCCAGACCGATCACGACCGACCAGAACAGGATGCTCAGATAATTGCCGTTCGCTACACCTGCGATTGGATTGCTGATGACATTGGAGAGTAACCCTTCGATTACCTCACCGAGTCCCTGCGGCGCACTGATTGTCTCGGCCGCGACATCATTGAAAGTGATCTTTTGCGGGAACAGGAATCCGGCGATTACAGCGGCAAAGGATGCCAGCCATGTTGAGAGGAGATAGAAGAAGATCACCAGACCAAAGCGTTTGTCGAGCTTCGAACTGCGCTGCGCCAGAGAGCCGGTGACCAGTACGGCGACCAGAAGCGGCGCGATTGCTTTCAGCGCTCCGACGAATAATGTTCCGAGCATACTGATCTTGGAGGCCTGCGGAACTGTGAATGCCAGCAGCAGACCGATTCCCATGCCGATCAGAATGCGCAGGATCAGGCTGGTAGATGTATAAATGTTCAGGATTTTTTTCATATCCGAATTTCTCCCTTTTCAAATAACTCACTTTCAAATTATAACACAGACCCGCAATTTCGTCAAGTCTGTCGTGCGTGCAGAACCCGCCGGCAATGCCGAAGCCATGAACTGAATGTTCTCCGAAAACGAATGAACAACCAAAGAGATGAAGCCGGACCATTCAATATCTGCGAACAGCAGCGTAACATAGAAACAAGAATCCCGAAGGCATTTCGCTTTCGGGATTCTTGTTATTATTGCATTGCGTTTTTCAGTGAGGTGTGGCTTTCGATGACGCTTCCGGTTGCCGAGAATTCGTTCAGCCGGACTGTGACGCCGGCATATTTGCCGTCACGCATCAGATAGTAGAGATTCTTTTCCTTTTCGATGAAGGTCAGCTCGACTCGGCGGCCGTCCGCATAGCTGTATTTGATCCGCATGACAGGCTCTGCTTCCGGATCGGGCTTTGCATCCAGATCCAGTTCGGTGTAATGCAGATTGATGAGTGAGCGGGCGAAATTGGTGAATGGGGTAACCTTTTCGAGATCATCCTTGCTGATCTCGGTATCGCCGAACTGATAGGTCTGCGCAGCCGAATCGAAGACGAGCGTTTCGTGCATATCATACACATTGCCCATATCGACCTCGATGCTGCGGAATCCGGAGAAATCAATGTCGTGCAGGCAGAAGGGCGCGAGCAGATCAGTCTCCGGAAGATTCAGGAATGAGACATCCGCGAGTGCGACGGTGCAGACCTGTTTGGTATCAGTGAGATAAGCGTACATCTCTGTCTCGTTCATGCTGTCGCCGAACCAGATTTCGCGGTCGAGCTTTTCCGCGCGGTTCATGCCGCGCAGCCAGATCTTCGTATGCGGATGATCGAGCCCGTATTTGTCCAGTCCCTCCGCTGTTTCCTCCACAAACGATGTGACCTGCACACGCGTTGCAGAATCCAGCAGATTCGAGATGGTATCCTCATTGGGCCGGAAATCCGAAGGCTGCTTGACTGTCCAGAGATAATCGCTGTCACGCTCCATTTCCATTGTGACCGCGCCCTCGCGTTCGATCTTGTAGTAGGAGACCTGCGAGACCGTGGTAAAGAAGACATACCGGTTTTTCAGCATATTCTTCGCGGAGCAGAAGACCGTGCCGCTGTTGTAGTCGATCGTATACACATCGTCCGAGCCGTCGAGCATGGCGTAATAGGCCTCATAGGTCGGTGTTGCATCGCCAATATACAGCACATAGGGATGATCGTTGTCATTTTCGGTCGTTGTGACCTTCAGCGTGATTGGATGATCGAAACCGTAAACGGAGGTGTTTTTGCAGTCAAATTCGATTGTCCGAAGCGATTTCAGTGTGCTGAAATAGTTGACGATCGCATTGAGCGTGTAGGGGTTCGGATCGAAGGTATCATTTTCGGTGTTGTTTCGCCAGAGCAGTTCATTGTTGTCCCAGTCGAAGATGAAATGTCCTTCTTCATTTTCGAGGTCGATGCGGCGGGTATTGGCGCCCTCAAAGGAAAAGAGTGTTTTGGCTTCACCGAGCTTTTTCTGCTTTTCTATTTTTTTCGTGCGCTGATCGACGATGATAAAGATCACGCCGAGCAGAACGGCAGCTGCGGCGAGCGCTGCGATCCAGCGAAGCTGCTTCATCCGTCTTTCCTCCTCAGCCAAATGACGACGCCGGCCAGTGCAATCAGTGCAGGGAAGCCGACAAACAGTGCAATCAGGCCGCTTGCCTCGCCGGAGCTGTTGACATTCAGGCTGTCATAGGTTCGCGCCTTATCTGCGATGTTCATATCGACATCGGAATTATACATCCATGTGATTGTGGAGAGAAAGAGCTGGAGTGGATTGATGAAGAACGCATTCGCTGTGCCCTCATCAGTGATGATATACGAAGAGCCGAAGACGGTGATCTTGGAATCGCTGCGCTCGGAATCCTGTGCAAACATTGCAAGCGCAAGCTCCTTACCGGTCGTAGTCTGCGGATCGAGTTTGATACCGCCCCACGGCTCGGACTGCGCCGAGGTTTGTGTCTTGATGAGGGCTTCTGCTGAGACCGTCGCAATGTTGGATCCATAGACCATATAGAAGCTGCGGGATTCCGGCATAAAGGTGACGGTATTGGTTTTTGTCGGGAGCAGAGCGGCAGTCAGGTTTGCGATCGAGGTTGTATCCGCCTCGACCATATCGCACATCAGCGCATAGGGTTCCTTGTGGGAATGACGGCTTTCGTCAGTCTCGGTGACGCGGTCATAATTCATGCCGATGCAGTAGGTGCTGAGCAGCTGCTCAAGCCGCTGGAACGCGGTGTCGCTGTTGTCCGGCGACATCAGCAGGCTGATATGGCCGCCTTTGCGGGTATAGTCCATGATCTTTTCAAATTCGTCCTGCGTGAGATCGTATTTTGGAGATGCAATGACGAGAATGCGGCAGTCATCCGGAACAGCCTGTTCTGTTGTCAGATTGAGCTGCTTTGCGCCGTAGTTGTAGTTCTGAAGATTTGCGGAGAGCTTGGTCATATCGGAGAGCGGAACTTCGTCGTGCCCTTCGAGGAAATAGAGAACCGGCAGCTCGCCGTCCACAACGGTCTTCATATAGCCGGTGAAATAGTTTTCTGCGCGGAATTCTGCACCGACAATCTTTTCGTTATCATCCAGCTCATAAGCATACATCAGGCTGCCCGGCAGACGCTTGACCATATTACCGTGAACAAAGAGAAAGTCGCCTGCAGTCAGGTTGAAGACGCCGTCCGGGTTGAGCGTTTTGAGGATATCCGGATTCGTGTCGGGATCGAATGCGGTGAGATTGAAGCAGTCATGCGCATCGTAAGCGAGGACGGTGCGATAAAGCGCGAGCAGCTCAAGATCGCTTTCCAGTTCCTCCATTGTTGCGAGAAAATAGACATCGACGACCTCGCCGCGGCTATCCAGCTCATCAAGATAATCCGTGGTCGTTTTTGTGAGCGTATAGAGACTGTTCGGCGTCATATCAAAATTGACATTGATACGGTCGAAGATCAGATTGAGCGGTACGGCAACTGCCAGAACCAGCAGTGCCAATACCCATGCCAGCACAGAATACCGGCGGTTCTTCTGAAAAATTGATGCTTTATCCATGTCAGTCCCCTCCTCTCAGCCCCGGCTCCAGCGGCGCTTCTCGATCACAATGACCGTCCAGACAAGCACCACGAGCGTGAGCGAAATAAAGAATACCAGATCCGCAAGAGAGAAGAGTCCCTGCGAGAATGCGCCGAAGCGGACTTCGGTCGAGAACCATGTCAGAACCTTCGACAGCACCGGAACGGATTGTACCAGATCAGTCGTTGTGAAGTTGTCGAGGAAGACCAGGAGAATCATCGAAGCTTCGCCCAGTACGGCAGCAATGATCGGATTGTCCGTCAGCGCGGACATCATCATGCCGACCGCGATGCAGACAAGGCTCCAGAGGAAGAAACCGAGATAACCGCAGATCAGGCTGGAGACAATGACATTGCCTTTCAGCTGCACGACGAGCGGGAAGAACAGCGACAATACCATCATCAGCAGGAAGACCGTCGCGACTGCAAGAAATTTTGCAAAGACGACCTGCGGCACGGTGATCGGTGCGGAGAGCCAGAGCGTTTCAGTTTTGGACTTGCGTTCTTCTGCAAAGGTGCGCATCGTCAGCAGCGGGATCATGAAAATGAAATAAAAGAATCCGTTATAGAAGATATTGGAGAACGAGAATTTCATTACACTGGAATCCATATTGGAGATACCGCTGATAAAGCTCAGCGAGAATACAAAGAGGAACAGTGCGCTGATGACAAAGGCAAACGGCGAGCAGAAATAGGACTGCACTTCCTTTTTATATAGTGAAAACATCAGTCTTTGTCCTCCTTTCCGTTGGCAGCATCCGTGGCTTCGGCTTTTGCAGCTTCCTCCGCTTCGCGCTGTGCATCCATTTCCCGGCCAAGTTCCTCAAAGGCTTCCTCGCGGGATTGCTTTCCCGATCCGGTGATCTTAACGAATGCGTCTTCGAGGCTTGCCTGTACGGCGGTGATCTCCAGCACCATGCAGTCCGCGGAGATCAATGCGGTCATCAGCGGCTTGCGTACATCCTCGGATTCGATCGCGACCGTGAATGCATTCACGCCGGCTGATTCGACCGTGACCTCTTCGATTGCCTTGATGCCCGGTACATCACCGATGATGGCGGAGACTTTGGTCATGTCGCCCTCGACCTTCAGCTTCAGCCGCAGATCATCGCCGGTGCTGCGCTGAAGATTCGCGATCGTATCAACTGCACGGATTTTGCCCTTGTTGATGATGACAACACGCTGACATACGGCAGTTACTTCTGCAAGGATATGCGTTGAGAAGATGATCGTATGCTCGCGGGCGAGATCCTGGATGAGGCTGCGGACTTCCATAACTTGTGTCGGGTCAAGGCCGACTGTCGGCTCGTCGAGAATCAGGAATTTCGGATTTCCGAGCAGCGCCTGTGCAAAGCCGACGCGCTGGCGGTAGCCCTTGGAAAGATTGCCGATGATACGGCGCTGCACATCAGTGATGCGCAGGCGCTCCATTGCATTTTCGACCTGCTTCTTCCGCTCGGATGACGGTACTTTTTTCAGCCCGGCGGCGAAAGTCAGGTAGTCGCGTACGCGCATTTCCGGATAGACCGGCGGGATTTCCGGCAGATAGCCGATCCGCTTTTTGACTTCCATCGGATCCTTTGCGATGTCGTAGCCGTCTACAAGCACCGTGCCGGAAGTGGACGGGAGGCATCCGGTGATCATGTTCATTGTTGTGGATTTGCCCGCGCCGTTCGGTCCGAGGAATCCGAGGACCTCATGATCGCCGACCGTAAAGGAGATATCCTGTACGGCGGGATGAAGCCCGTAGTATTTGGTCAGGTTCTGGATTTCAACCATATAGATGTAAGCCCCTTTCGTTTCCTGTCCGCCGGTGACCCTCAGCACCGTCAGCCGGCTTACCCGTACCGGCTGAATCCGCAAGACAGTATTCATCTTATTATCTCAAATTTAGATGAATAAACCGTGAATAAATCATGACATAAATATGAATATGCAAAATTCTAAATGCATCAGAACACACGGATTTCCATTCTATCAGCCATTATAGCAGGTGCTTGTGTGAAACAGGTGTCAGCGTGCTGAAAAATGTCGGATGCGGAACGCTAAATTTAGGGAAAGTCAAATTGCACAAAAAAGGAATCGCCGATTTGGTAATGTATCCGAAAAACAAACGCGGGTATCGGAGTTTTGACGGAAAGCCTTGACAAAGCTCCGGAAAATAATTATAATGAACTCAGGTACTGTATAAGTGTCTTTGTCTCATTTTGCGCCTGCTTGCCCGCGGACGGATGCCGCGCAGCAGATCAGCCTGCGGCAAAGCACGGATTACAGAGCAGTCGGCGGCGGACAGCACGGGAAGTCTGCCGTACTGAAACCGTACCATGTGCAGCCTGCCCCCTGCTTCTCAGGCTGACCGTGCATCCAATCATGAGGCAGAAAAAATTACACCAATATTAACGAGAGGGGAAAAAAGAATGCAATTCAAGAAGTCAAGAGCGATTCTCTCCGCAGTTCTTGCAACTGCAATGGCATCCAGCGCACTTCTTTCCGTCGCTGCATCTGCAGAGCGTACGGCAGAGGAGCACTTCGGTGATGAGACCTACGCACAGCGTTTCGCGTCCCTGTACTACGATGTCGTGACCAAGGGTACCGAAAACGGCTATCTCAGCAAGAACGGCGTGCCGTATCACTCTGTTGAAGAGCTGATCTGCGAGGCTCCGGACTACGGTCATGAGACCACTTCCGAGGCTATGTCCTACATCGTCACCGCTGGTGCAATGTATGATAACATCGCAAAGAAGGGCATCGTTGACGGTATGACCACCGGCGAGCTCGCAAAGGCATGGAAGATCCTTGAGGCTCTGGTTCCGTCTGCTGATCAGCAGGGCGGCTTCTGGGCGAAGTCTTCTCTGAGCTCCCAGGTTTCGGCTGAGTATCCGGCTGACCTCACAAAGTATCCGTCTGAGGGCAACAGCTCCAACACCGGTGAAAACCCGCTGCACGCCAAGCTCGTCAAAGCTTATACGTCCGAGGGCAGAGAGTATCTGCTTCACTGGCTGGCTGACGTCGATGACTGGTATGGCTTCGGCGGTTCTGCACGCGGCGAGAAGGGTAATCTGACCTTCATCAACACCTTCCAGCGCGGCGACCAGGAATCCTGCTTTGAGACCGTTCCGCATCCGTCCATCGAGACACTCGAGTACGGCAACCCGCAGCAGGGCATGAAGTTTGCGTTCCAGTCTTCGACCTCAGAGTCTTGGTCCTACACCAATGCACCTGACGCAGAAGACCGTGCAATTCAGGCTGTCTACGCTGCAAACCGTTGGGGCGTTGGTAATGCTGACGTTTCCACGAAGGCTGCAATGATGGGTGATATGTGCCGTAACGATATGTACGACAAGTACTATAAGGAACTCGGCTGCCAGAGCATAACCTCTCCGAGCGCAGGCGACAAGGGCAAGCACTATCTGATGGCTTGGTACACCGCATGGGGCGGAGACGGAAGCTCTCAGCACTCCTGGGCATGGCAGATCGGCTGCTCGCACGCACATCAGTTCTATCAGAACCCGCTCGCTGCGTTCGGTCTGCTGTATGATAACGGCGCAACAGGTCTGGCAGGCAAGATGGCTGCAGAAGGCGCTGTTCAGGACTATGAAATGTCCCTCACCCGTCAGCTCGAGCTCTATCTGTGGCTGTCCTCTGCTGAGGGTCCGTTCGCAGGTGGTGTCACCAACTCCTGGATGGGCGACTATGAGAAGTATCCGTCCGGCGTTCCGACCTTCTATAATATGGCTTACATCGAGCAGCCGGTTTACGCTGACCCGGGTTCCAACAACTGGACAGGTAACCAGTTCTGGGCAACCCAGCGTCTCGCTGAGCTGTACTACATTGTCAGCACCGATGATGCTGCTGCAAAGGCATCTGCAAATATCAAGCCGGGCGGCATGAGCATCAAGGATGCTCTGAAGACTGTTCTTGACAAGTGGGTCAAGTGGTTCACCGATAACACTGAGCTGACCGATGACGGTCTGTTCGCAGCTCCGTCCAGCATCAAGTGGACTGGCGCTCCGGAGAGCTGGAACGGCAAGTATGTTGAGAACACCAACCTCCGTGCAACAGTTAACGGCATGAACACATCTGACCTTGGATGCTTGTCCTCCTATGCAAATACGCTGATGTACTATGCAGCTGCAAACGGCATTGAGGCTTCCGGTACTGTTAAGGACGATCCGAGCAACCTCGCACAGCATGGTCTCTATATCGCACAGCAGCTCCTCGACCGTGAGTGGAAGGCTGGCCGTGACAATATCGGTCTGAGCATGACTGAGCACAACGGTTCTCTCGCTCGTTTCTGGGAGCAGGAAGTTTACATTCCGGCAGGCAAGTCCGGTCAGTATCCGTACAAGTACGAAGTCAAGAATGGTGCAAAGTTCATTGACCTCCGTCCGATGTACGCTGATCCGGGTCAGTCCTATTCCGATCTGTATGCTGAGCTCGAGGCTGCATACAAGAAGGATAAGGCAGCTGGCGCTACTCTCAAGGAATTCGACGCAAGCACACAGACCTACAATTACGGTATGGACTGCGCAACCGATTCCTCTGCATTCACCAATGTTGCTGAGGTCGATCTGCACTATCACAGATTCTGGCATGCAGGCGACATCATGTGGGCTCTCGGTACTATGGCTGAGCTCTATCCGGATCTCGTTCCGGACGGCGCTACTCCGGATACGCCGGATAAGCCGGATGAGCCCACTGATTCCGATTGGGGTAACGTTGACTGCTCAAAAGGGGATACTCCCAATGAGCGCGTGGATGTTTCCGACGTTGTTCTTCTTGCTCGCTATCTCAATGAAGACAGCACGGCGGAAGTAAGCGCACAGGGTAAGAAGAATGCCGATGTTGACGCTTCCGGTGCTCCGGATATGCCTGACATGGGCAAGATCCTGAAGTTCGTCGCAAAGCTGATTCCGTACGAGTCCCTCGGTACCACCAAGGACAACTGATCAGCAGCTGAACAGCACGAGCTGATATGATTAAATAATATGCAAAGGGACGCATCCTTGTGGTGCGTCTCTTTTGTTGCCAAATTGTAGCATTTGCGCCCTTGATTTTCCTGTGAAATCATGGTATAATATAATAATGAAAATATGATGGCATATTTTGTGCTGAAATAAATTGAGAAAAGAGGCGCCACCGAAATGCCAAGAAGTATGACCGGCTATGGCCGAGCACAGCGGCTTGAGGACGGACGCGATGTCCTTGTCGAGATCCGCGCTGTCAATCACCGTTACTATGAATTTTCGGCGCGGATGCCGCGCGCCTGTCTCTATCTTGAGGAAAAGCTGAAGAGCTTTCTCAACGGCCGGATCGGGCGCGGAAAGGTTGAGGTCTCGGTGACAATCACCAGACCGGACGGCAAGGATGCGCAGATTGCTGTCAACCGCTCCGTCGCAGAGGGATATGTCAATGCATTACGGACGCTGAATCAGGAGCTCGGTGAAAACGGCGGGCTCTGGATGAATGATGACCTGACGCTGAGCTCGCTGCTCCGTCTTCCGGATGTCTTTACTGTGACAAAGGAACAGGATGACGAAAATGCTGTCTGGGCGGTCGTTTCGGCGGCTGCAACCGAAGCACTGGATTCATTTGTCAATATGCGGCAGGCTGAAGGCGAACGCCTCGCGGCAGACCTCAGCAACAAGCTTGATGGCCTGGAGGTGATGCTCCGGCAGGTGGAAACCATTGAGCCGGGTGTGGCGGAGAGCTACCGGCAGCGCCTTTATTCCAAGCTGACCGAGCTGCTTGCTGATACCAATATCGACGAACAGCGCATTCTTACCGAAACGGCGATTTTTGCGGAAAAAACTGCGATCGACGAGGAAACTGTACGGCTGCACAGCCACATCGCACAGTTCCGGACGCTGCTTCAGGCGGAAGAACCGATCGGCAGAAAGCTTGATTTCCTTGTGCAGGAGATGAACCGTGAAGTCAATACGATCGGCTCGAAGGCGCAGGATCTCAGTATCACACGCCTTGTCGTGGATATGAAATCCGAGATCGAAAAAATCCGCGAGCAGATCCAGAATATCGAGTGAACGAAAGGAGCGGCTATGCGGCTGATCAACATTGGTTTTGGCAATATGATCTCATCGGCGCGGCTTGTGACGATCGTTAGTCCGGATTCTGCACCGATCAAGCGCATCGTGCAGGATGCCCGCGACCGCGGCAGACTGATTGATGCAACCTATGGCAGACGCACCCGTGCTGTCATCGTCATGGACAGTGACCATGTGATTCTTTCGGCAATTCAGCCGGAAACGATCGCGGCAAGATTGGCCGGCAGCAATGCACCGGCAGAGGAGGAGACAGAAGATGTCTAAGGGCAGATTGATTGTGCTTTCCGGGCCGTCCGGCTGCGGAAAGGGTACGATGATCGAACAGATCCTGAAGGACGGCGGCTACATGGTCTCGGTTTCGGCGACAACCCGATCACCGCGTACCGGCGAGACGGACGGCGTCAATTATCACTTTCTTTCAAGAGCGGATTTTGAACAGCGTATCGCCGAAAACGGTTTGCTTGAATATGCAGAGTATTGCGGCAATTTTTACGGTACATCGCGCAGAGAGGTCGAGGCCGCACTCGCCGAGGGCAAGAATGTGATCCTTGAGATCGAGGTGCAGGGTGCATTGCAGGTCAAGGAGCGTTTTTCCGAAGCGGTGCTGATCTTTACGATTCCGCCCTCGATGGATGAACTGCGCCGAAGACTGCATAAGCGCGGTACGGAGACCGAAGAGGTCATTGAAAAACGCATTGCACGGGCTGTTGATGAGCTGCCCATTGCAAAGCAATATGATTATATTATTTTGAATGATGCGCTGGAGGATGCCGTTTGTGATTTCTTCACGGTAATGCGGGCGGAATCCCTGCGTGCAGATAAAGTCAACCTGAATTTTTGAGATATAGAAAGGACGGAGACCTGTTATGATGCTGAGACCTTCCATGTATCAGATCATTTCCAAGAACGAAAGCTATTACTCGCTGGTAATCGGTGTAGCAAAGCGTGCCCGGGAGATCGCGGAGCAGCACGTCAAGGAGAAGGAGGCGGCGAAGGAAGCTGCCGAAAAGCGTGCAAAACAGAACGGCGACCAAAAGATCCGACTCGACGATAAGACGATGCGCATGGTCGTGCTGGAGGAGAATCCGGTCAAGACAGCTGTGGATGAATTTGCTGCCGGAAAATATAAGCTTGCCGAACCGGACGAAGATACAAACCGCTGATGCTGATTCAGCCGGACAGTAATTTGAACGGTCATGGAATGCCGCTGATTATTCAGGTCGCTCTGGATGCAGCGGCGTTTGGCTATGACCGGCTTTATAGCTATTCGGTCAGCGGTGCTGATGCGGAGTCGGTTCGCATAGGAATGCGGGCCGCTGTGCCGTTTGGCAGGGGAAACCGCAGACGGCTCGCTATGATTCTCGGTATCTCGCATGAGACCCCGGAAAGTGTCGAACTGAAACCGATCGCTGCTTTGCTTGATCCGGAACCAGTATTGACCGATGAGCTGGTAATGCTCGTGAACTGGCTGCATGAGCATACATTCTGCACCTGGTATGACGCCGTGCGTGCTGTTTTGCCCGGCGGCCTGCAAATGAGGCTGGCAGAACGCTGCCTGCCGCTGGATCCCCCGGTCGGTGTCAGGCTGACCGCGAAGGAACAGAACTTTATGCAGATGATCAATGCGGCGGGGACGCGCGAACGTGATCTTCTGCTGCGACAGGATGGGGATCCCGAAAAAAAGAGGATCATGGATTCACTGATCGCTAAGGGATGTCTGCTGGCTGTCACGGAGGGCAAAAAGCTTATCGCTGACAGCACACGCCGTATGGTGCGGCTTTCCGCGGCATACAGCGCGAACCCGACGGATTTTCGTCCGACACCAAAACAACAGCTTGCTGTTCGCATTCTGGAACAGCATGAGGCACTATCTGTCAAGGAGTGCGCTTACCTTTCCGGCGTGACGGAGACGGTTGTCAACAATATGATCAAGGCGGGCATTGCCGAGCAGCACGAAGCAGAAATACTGCGTGTGCCGAGGGATGCTGCCGTGACCGTTTCAACGGATGACACCGTGCTTTCTGCGGAGCAGCAGGCTGCATTTGATGCGGTCGCGGAGCAGATCACTGCGCAGAAGGCGGCAGCATTTCTGCTGTATGGTGTGACCGGAAGCGGCAAGACGGCCGTTTTCGAGAAGTTGATCGCACTGACACTGCGGCAGGGCAAACGAGCCTTGCTGCTGCTGCCGGAGATCGCGCTGACACCGCAGATCGTACAATATTTCCAGTCGCGATTCGGCAATCAGGTTGCGCTGATCCACAGCGGTTTGTCGCTCGCGCAGCGCTTTGATACCGACAAGCTGATCCGCCGCGGCGAGATCTCCATTGTCATCGGTACGCGGAGCGCCGTATTCGCACCGCTCGAAAATCTTGGACTCATTATTCTCGATGAGGAGGGTGAGCATTCCTATAAATCGGAGCAGTCGCCGCGCTATCATGCGGCGGAAGCTGCGAAGGCACGCGCAAAATATCACAATGCTGCGCTCGTGCTGGCTTCTGCAACGCCGTCGCTCGAAAGCCGGTATCTTGCGGAACGCGGAGTATATCGGCTGCTGCGCATGACCACCCGCTATAATCAGGCACCGCTGCCTGCGGTCACGATTATCGATATGAATGAGGAGCGCATCAACGGCAACGGCGGCCCTTTTTCCGTTGCACTGGCGGACGCTCTGAATGAGAATCTGCAGCGAGGAGAGCAAAGCATTCTGCTGCTGAACCGCCGCGGCTATCACACGCTGCTGCAATGTACCAAATGCTATGAACCGGTCTATTGTCCGAACTGTTCTGTACCGATGACCTATCATAAAACCAATGGCTCTCTGCTTTGCCATTACTGCGGCCATGTGCAGCCGCCGGTCACAAAATGTGGAAAATGCGGCAATGACCGCTTCCGGCAGCTTGGTTTCGGGACGCAGCGGCTGGAAGAGGAGCTTCAGGTGCTTCTGCCTGATGCACGGATCCTGCGCATGGATGCAGATACCACGATGTCGCGCTCGGCCTATGAAACCGGCTTCCGCGCATTCGCAAGGCATGAGTACGATATCCTCTGCGGCACACAGATGATCGGCAAGGGACTGGACTTTCCGAATGTCACGCTGGTCGGCGTGGTGTCGGTTGACAAGGCACTGTTCTCCGGCGACTACCGCAGCTATGAGCGGACATTTTCGCTTGTGACACAGGTTGTCGGGCGCGGCGGACGGGGAAAATCTGCTGGCAGGGCGCTCCTGCAAACCTATATGCCCGATCACTATGTACTGAATCTCGCTGCACAGCAGGACTATGATCGCTTTTATTCGGAGGAGATCGCCATGCGGCGTGCGCTGATGTTTCCGCCGGTCTGCGATCTCTGCGTGATCGGCTTTTCGGGCATCTGGGAGAACCGCGTCTGTATCGCGGCGAACCGCTTTGTCGAGATCTTTGCGGAGACGCTGCAGCGCGAACAGTGCAAGCTGCCGCTGCGTGTCTTGGGCCCGGTCGAGGCAAGCTACGGCAAGCTCGGCGGAAAATACCGCCGCCGGCTGCTGCTGAAATGCAAAAATACCGCCGAAATGCGCCGCTTGATCCGGCATCTGCTGGAGCAGGCCTATGCAGATAAGGCGTTCAGCGAGGTCTCTGTTTATGCCGATATGAATGGCGATTGCGGCGTTTGACTGACAGATTAAGAAATCCTGAAAAATATGTGAAAATGCATCTGTTCAGATGTGAAATCTGTTATAATAAATGAAAGACGCATATACTGAGAGGAGAATGGATATGGCAAGAAATCAGGCAACCTCCCGCTTTGTGGAGGTCTATACGCAGAAGGCACCGGGCATCAACAAGATTCTCGTGGATATGGTCACGGGCGTGAATTATTTCTGGCACTCCGAGGCGGAGGGCTACGGCGGAGTAGCAGGTCTCACACCGCT
The DNA here is from genome assembly GCA_024404875.1 of Oscillospiraceae bacterium. Taxonomy (GTDB): domain Bacteria; phylum Bacillota; class Clostridia; order Oscillospirales; family Ruminococcaceae; genus Firm-04. The sequence continues at coordinate 13,481 of JAKSPK010000019.1, read as the reverse complement.
GCTGAATCCGGACGGTTCTCCGGTTGTGACGCCGCCTGAGATGTTCATGCCGCGATGACGCTGTTCAGGCTCACGAAAAAGCAAATCGTGATCCGGCTGATCTTGCTGGCGGCTTTGCTGATCGGCGGAGCGGTATGGCTTGGCGTTCGCGCCTGTCCGACATGGCACAGCCGGATACAGGTTCCGCCGGAGGTGCGTGACGGGGGTGTGCAGAGCAGCACGCAGGAGGATCAGATTCCGCCGCCGGAGGGATATGAACGCATCCCCGCGGCAGAGGACAGCTTTCTGCAATTTATGCGCACATCGCAGTGCTGGCCTGCGGGCAGCAGCATTATGACCTATGACGGCAAGCCGCTTTCCGGTGTGAACGCCGCAGCGGTCTATACGCTCCCCCTGCCGGATTCCGGCTATCAGGAATGCGCTGATACGATCATGGTGCTCTGGGGCAATTATCTCTATAACAAACAGGATTACGGTCGTATCGCGTTCGCATTCTCGAACGGATACGAAACGAAATATACGGACTGGCGCGACGGCTGGCGCTATGTCACGGTTCCGCTTATCAACAGAACCTTCCGCGTGAAGCTCGCGGGAGAGGACGGCTCGGATCAGCAGTATTTCAACTACTGTGAAGCAGTCATGCGCTATGCGGGAACACTCTCGCTGGAGGCGGAATCCCATACGATCAGTCCCTCAGAGGCGCAGACCGGCGATATTCTCTGTCAGGGCGGCGCACCCGGCCATGCAGTTGTGATTGTCGATGAGGCGCGGAACGCGGACGGAAAGCGCTGCTTCCTGCTTGCACAGGGCTTTATGCCCTCGCAGTCGGCGCATATCATCGCCGGTGTGCATGACAGTCCGCTGGGCGAAAACTGCCCGTGGTATACCGAGGAGCAGCTCGCAGGCAGTCCGGTCCATCTGAGCAGCTTTACATTCCAGCCGGATGCGCTGCGCCGCTGGAAGGACGGCTTTCCGAATACTGCGGCAGCGGAAGAAGGAGTATGAAAAATGGCAATTCGCAATATTGTGAAAGAGGGCGACGATGTTCTGCTGAAAAAGTGCAGACCGGTCGAGAAATTTGACGATAAGCTCACGCAGCTGCTCGATGACATGACCGAGACGCTGAGAAAATCCGGCGGGGTCGGACTGGCCGCGCCGCAGGTTGGCATCCTGCGCAGAGTGTTTATTATGATACTGGAGGAGGACGGCCCCGTGATCGAAGCAGTCAATCCGGAGATCGTCAAGACCTCCGGCAAGGTGCGCGATGTTGAGGGCTGCCTTTCCGTTCCGAACCGCTGGGGCTATGTCACACGGCCGAAGACGGTTGTGCTGCGCGCCTATAATCGTAATGGCGAGCAGTATGAGCTGAAGCTGCGCGATCTCGGCGCACGCTGTGCGTGCCATGAAAACGATCATCTGGACGGCCACCTGTTTTTGGAAAAGGTGGAGGAATTTGTCCAGCCGGAGCAGGATGCATAACGACAGAACGGAGGATTCTCATGGACAGACAGCTTGCGCAGAAGACACTGGTGCGGTATCTGGTCGGATTGGGAGTTATGATGCTTGCAGTGTTTCTGCCGGCAGGCACGCTGTTTTATCGCGGCGGCTGGCGGCTGATCTGCCATCTGTTTCTGCCGATGCTGCTGATCGGCTGGCTGCTGCTGCGGCGTGATCCGTCACTGCTGCAAAAGCGTCTGGAGTCAAGGGAAAAGCAGTCGGTGCAGCAGGTCGTTGTTGTGCTGAGTGCTGTGATGTTCATTATCGGATTTCTGGTCGCAGGACTGGATTTCCGTTTTGGCTGGTTTCAGCTTCCGCGGTTTGTTTCAAGCATTGCAGCCGTGATCTTTCTGCTCGGATATCTGATGTACGGCGAGGTGATGCGTGAGAATTCGTTCCTCTCGCGATCAATCAGGGTGCAGAAGGGACAGAAGGTCATCGACACCGGCCTTTATCGCTTTATGCGGCACCCGATGTATACCGCAACGATTCTGATGTTTACGATGATGCCGCTGATGCTTGGCTCTCTGATTGCGCTGCCGGTCTTTCTGATCTATCCGGCGCTGATCGTCCGACGCATCGGCAATGAGGAACATATTCTGACAGAGGAACTGCCGGGATATTCCGATTATAAGAAGAAAGTAAAATACAGACTGTTTCCGCGGATATGGTGAACTGTGGAACAGTCATGCGGGAAGGTGGGTGCTATGCAGATCGTCTTTATGGGGACACCGGAGATTGCTGTCCCGACACTGGAAATGCTGCTTGAAAGTGAACACACGGTTCAGGCCGTGCTGACGCAGCCGGATAAGCCGCGCGGCCGGGGCAAACGGCTGATGCCGACACCGGTCAGGGCAAAGGTGGAGGCGGCCGGCATCCCGGTCTATACGCCGCAGTCACTCCGGAGAGGCGATGATGCCGCTGCGATCACGGAGATCCTGCAACGGCTTGCACCGGATCTGATTGTAGTCATTGCATACGGGCAGATTCTCCCGAAGCAGATCCTTGATCTGCCGCGCTATGGCTGCATCAATCTCCATGCATCTTTGCTGCCGCGCTGGCGCGGTGCCGCACCGATTCAGCGGGCAATCCTCGCGGGGGATGCGGAGACCGGCATTACCGCGATGCAGATGGCCGAGGGACTGGATACCGGTGATATGCTTCATACTTTGAAAACACCGATCGCTGCGGACGAGACTGCGGATTCGCTGCATGACCGTCTGGCGCTCCTTGCGGCAGATACGCTCCGTGACACGCTTGTCATGCTGGAAAACGGTATGCTGAAGGCTGTTCCGCAGCCGGAGAACGGCGTGACCTATGCGGAGAAGATCACCAAGGCGATGAGCCGTCTGGATTTTATGGTTCCGGCGGCAGAACTTGACCGGACAGTCCGTGCTGTGACCGGCTATGCGGTTTTCGGCGGAAAGCGGTTCAAGCTGCTTAGTACGGTTCTGGATACCGAAAAGCGAAGCGATGCACCTGCAGGAACACTGCTTCGCGAGGGCAAGCATATGCTTTATGTTGTCTGCGGCGACGGAGGCTGCGTCAGACTTCTGACAGTACAGCCGGAAGGCAGCAGACCGCTGCAGATCCCCGATTTCCTCAACGGCTGTCGTCTGAATGGCGGAGAACGCCTGACAGCAGCAGAGGAAGCTTTCTGAAAGGAGTCAAGGATGTACTGGATCTTTATTATTCTTTCACTTGCGATCACGATTGGTGCGCAGATCCATGTGAAATCATCATTCCGGAAATACAGCAACGTGCGGAATCAGCGCGGGCTGACTGGAGCAGAGGCTGCGCATCAGCTTTTGCTCGAACACGGCATCACGAATGTGCGGATCGAGCCGATCAGCGGTACACTGACCGATCACTATGATCCAGGCGCGAATGTCATCCGGCTCTCGCAGGATGTCTACGGCAGCGACAGTGTCGCGGCGGTCGGCGTTGCGATGCACGAGGCCGGCCACGCTGTACAGTATGCGCGGAATTATGCGCCGATTAAAGTACGCAATGCGATCGTAAAATCTACGAATATTTCCTCGTGGATCTCCTATCTGCTGATTTTCATCGGCATTCTCGTCGGCGGCAGAGGCGGTCACTCCGCCCTCGGCTATCAACTTATAACGATCGGCATTCTGTTTTTCTGTGTCGTGATCTTCTTCCAGCTCGTGACACTGCCGGTCGAGTTCAATGCCAGCGGCAGAGCCATTCGCTATCTGAAAGAATCCGGCATTTTCACGCAGGAGGAGCAGAGCGGTGTCCGTAAAGTGCTGACGGCAGCGGCGATGACCTATGTGGCGGCGGTTGCGGTTTCTCTGCTGAACCTTGTGCGGCTGCTGATGATTCGGGGCAACCGCAAATGATCGGGCTGGATGCTCGTCTGCTTTGTGTGCGGACGCTGATCCGCTCAATCGAATCGAAAAGCTATTCCAATCTCTCTTTGACGCAGGCGCTCATGGATGCGGCGCAGATCTCCCCGCAGGACAGTGCGCTTTGCCGGAGGATTTTCCGCGGAACACTGGAGCGTATGCTCACGTTGGATGCCTGCATTGCAGCGCATTCCAAGCGGCCGCCGGAGAAGCTCGATTTGCCGGTGCTCTGCGTGCTGCGCTGCGGCATCTATGAACTGCTGTATCTGCATACGCCGGAATCGGCAGCTGTCAACCTCTGGACGGAGGCTGTCAAGCATTTGAAAAAAACAAGTGCGGCTGGTATGGTCAATGCCGTTCTGCGCGGCTTTATCCGCGGCGGAAGGGTGATACCGATGCCGGAAGATGAGCTTGCAGCGATGTCGGTACAGTATTCGGTGCCGGTACCGCTGCTCACAGCACTGCTGCATGACTATGACCGTGAAACGGTCACGGCATTTCTGGCAGATGCCGAGGATGCGCCGCCGGTCTATATCCGCAGAAATCCGCTGTTTGCTTCGGAGGAGGAATTCCTGCATATCATTGCGGCGGAGCCTGTTTCAGAGATCCCCTGTGCATACCGGCTCAGGCGTCGCGGTGAGACTGCGGAGATACCGACCGTCATCAACGGGGAGGAAACTGTTCCGATCGATCCTTACCGAAGCGGGCTCATTACCGAGGCAAAGCCGATGGGCAAGGGCTGGCACATTCAGGATCTTGCTTCGCAGCTCTGCTGTCTGGCACTCGATCCGCAGCCAGGTGAGACCGTGCTGGATGTCTGTGCCGCTCCGGGCGGCAAGACCTTTACGATCGCAGAGCTGATGCAGGACAGCGGCGAAGTCTATGCGTACGATCTCCATGAGAAGCGTGTCGGGCTGATCCGCAGGGGTGCGGAAAAGATCGGTCTGCAATGCATCAGAACGCAGACCGGCGATGCGCGGAAAACGGAAAAGCCGAAGGCTGACCGTGTGCTGTGCGATGTTCCCTGTTCCGGCTTCGGCGTGATTCGCAGAAAGCCTGAGATTCGCTATAAATCACTGGAAGAGGCGGCCGGGCTGCCGGAGATCCAGTATGAAATACTCGAAACATCAGCGCGGGCGGTGAAGTCCGGCGGTGTGCTGGTCTATTCGACCTGCACCGTACTGCGGCGTGAAAATGAGGATGTTGTCCGCAGATTTCTCGCGGCGCATCCGGAATTCCGTCCCGAACGGCCGTGGCAGGATATTCCTGCGCTTGCCGGCTGCGGGCAGGAGATGACAACGCTGTTCCCGCAGATGCTCGGCAGCGATGGCTTTTTTATCGCGAAGATGCGGAAAGCATAATGTCTGAAAATCAGGTGATGAAGCCAAAAACAGAAAGGAGCGGAGCCGGTTTGGAGTCACAGAAAACGGATATTTTGAGCCTCCTGCCGGAGCAGCTCGAGGCGGAGATTATCGCGATGGGTGCGCCGAAATTCCACGCAAAACAGATCTTTCGGCAGCTGCATCAAAAAAGGGTGCATGATTTTGCGAAAATGACAGAACTATCTAAACAATTTCGCGGAGAACTGGAACAGCGCTTTTATATAAATCCGCCAAAAATTGAGCAAAAGCTTGCATCTAGTGCGGATGATACTGTAAAATATCTATATAGGCTCTCTGACGGGAGCATGATCGAGACCGTGCGCATGGTCTATCACCACGGCGTGACCGCCTGCATCTCGACGCAGGTCGGCTGCAAAATGGGCTGTAAGTTCTGTGCATCGGCACCGCTGGGGTTTATTCGGAATCTCCGCCCCTCGGAAATGCTCGGTCAGATCTACGGTGCTGATGTCGGTTATCCGGAGGATCAGCGCATCAGCGGTATCGTGCTCATGGGTATCGGTGAACCGCTGGATAACTATGATAATGTGATGCAGTTCCTGAGACTGATCTCCGCTCCGGAGGGCAGAAATCTCAGCCTGCGTCATGTGACGCTCTCGACCTGCGGCATCGTCCCGCAGATCCTGCGGCTTGCGGAAGAACAGCTTCCGGTTACGCTGTCGGTCTCGCTGCATTCGGCGGACGACAGCCGGCGCGATGCGCTAATGCCGGTCAATCGCCGCTGGCCGATCAGTGAACTGCTCGATGCCTGCGGTGCATATTTCCGGAAAACAGGCAGGCGCGTTACATTTGAGTATGCCGTGATCGCCGGTGAGAACGATTCTCCGGCGGCGGCGGCGCTGCTTGCAAAACGGCTTCGGCCGGCCTTTCCGGGACAGCATCCGCACATCAATCTGATCCCCGTCAACCCTGTTGCGGGAACGGGCTTCCGTGCAGGACACGCACAGCGCTTTCAGAAGCTGCTGGAGCGCGAGGGCATCAATGCGACCGTGCGCAGGACACTCGGCGAGGATATCAAGGCTGCCTGCGGTCAGCTTCGGCGTGACCACATGGAGGCCGGAGAAGAAAGTGTGGTGAGCAGCATTGAAAGCATATCTGGGATGTGATATCGGACGCACCAGAGCGGAGAATCAGGACTCTGTGCGTGCGGAAAGCTATCCGGACGGCGTGCTCGCACTCGTCTGCGACGGCATGGGCGGGATGCAGAACGGCAGTGCCGCGAGTAAGATCGCAGTTGCGGCGGCGGAGGATTTCTTCCGCGCAGCCTATGACACCGATCTCGATGCAGAGGCAATCTGTGAAATCCTTCGGGAATGCGCATCCGATGCGAACCGCAAGGTCTATCAGGCGGCGATGCGCAGCGAGATGCGCGGCAGAATGGGTACGACACTTGTCGGCGCCTATGCGCGGGACGATCTGCTGTGCTTTGTAAATATCGGCGATTCGCGTGCCTATCTGCTCCCCGAAAATGGGCAGCTGAGGCAGCTGACGACTGATCATACCGTGGTGCAGCTGCTCTATGAGCAGGGCGCCATCACCGCCGAGGAGCGGACAACACACGCCAGACGAAATGAACTGCTGCGTGCAGTCGGCGTTTCGATGCGCGTGCTCGCGGATATCCAGTCGATTCCGCTGGCAGCCGGCGACCGCGTTCTGCTCTGCTCGGACGGCTTGTACAATATGGTCTCCCCGCAGCGGCTGACCGAGATCCTGCACGAAACATCGCCTGAGCAGGTTCCGGAGGTCTGCATCGCGGAGGCGAATGCAGCAGGCGGAAGAGATAATATCTCCGTAATCCTGCTGACCAAATGAATTTTGGCAGATATTGGAACGGCGCAGCGAAAGACTGCACCGCGCCATGTGCATATATTTTTCCGGCAGGATGCCGGAAAGCGGCGTATTTTGATGAGGGATGGAATCTTTTTTGATCGCCGGACTGCGAACCGGCACGGAGGTTTGAGATGGAAAAAGATCGCAATGACAAGAACATCGGAAAGAAGCTGGACGGCCGCTATGAGATCACAGAACTGATCGGCGAGGGCGGCATGGCGGATGTCTACCGCGCGACGGATACAGTCGAGCACCGGACAGTCGCTGTCAAGATCCTGAAAAAGGAGTTTGCGGAGAATGAGGAGTTCCTGCGCAGATTCCGCAACGAATCCAAGGCGATCGCGGTGCTGAGTCACCCGAATATTGTGAAGATCTTCGATGTGGGATTCTCAGAGCGGATCCAGTTTATCGTCATGGAATACATTGACGGCATTACGCTCAACGAGTATATGGAGACACAAGGACAGCTTGGCTGGAAGGATGCTGTTCACTTCATTCTCCAGATTCTCCGTGCACTGCAGCACGCTCACAGCAAGGGGATTGTCCACCGCGATATCAAGCCGCAGAATATCATGGTGCTGCGTGACGGCACGATCAAGGTCATGGATTTCGGCATCGCGAAATTTGCGCGCGAGGACGGCAAGACCGGTACCGACAAGGCAATCGGCACCGTGCATTATATCAGCCCTGAGCAGGCAAGAGGCGGCGCGACAGACGCAAAGAGCGATCTTTATTCCGTCGGCGTGATGCTCTATGAAATGCTCACCGGCGCAAAGCCCTTTGATACCGACAATCCAGTCAGCATCGCCGTGATGCATATGCAGGCAAAGGTGCCGCTGCCGAGCTCCATTCGCCCTGATATCCAGATCGGACTGGAGGAGATCATCCTCAAGGCGATGGAAAAAGATCCCGCAGACCGTTATCAGTCTGCAAGAGAAATGATGGATGATCTCCAGACCTTTAAGGAGGATCCGGACGGTGTGTTCGGATACTATCCGGAATTGTTTGAAGGAGAGGAACAGCCAGTGGACATTTTTAACGAGGGTGAAAACCAGAACAAGGATCTGATACCGGAAACGGATATGCCGGCGTCTGAGGAGGAATACTACGAGGACGACCAGCAGTATTATGAGGACGACCAGCAGTACTACGATGATGATCAGCAGTACTATGATGATTCACAGTACGGTACGCCCGTGCCGGCCGCCGATGAAGATGAAGAAGAATATGAAGAGGAGACCAAGTCCCTCTTTGTTCCGATTCTGAGTGCGGTCATCATTGTTGTAATCGTCGTCGCCGGCGTTCTTTTCACAACGCTGATCTGGAATATGCTCAAGGGCAATACCAGCAATAACACAGACATCGAATTCAAGATGCCCAGCCTGATCGGCATGGATTATAACGAGGCAAATCTCCGTTTCGGCGATCAGATCGTTATCAACATCATCTCCAGTGAGTATTCCGACTATGCGAAGGACAAAATCTTCGATCAGGATATCGCGGCGAATGATCCGGTCGCAAAGGGCGATACGGTCAATGTCAAGGTCTCCCTCGGCGCGAAGAAGGTGCAGCTGCCGGATGTTAGTGGATGGGACTTTGAAACGGCAAAATCGACGATCCTCGGCCTGAATCTGTATGTCGATAAGCGCAATGCCTACAGTGACGAGGTCGAGGCGGGCAAGGTTATCTCGACCGATCCCGAAGGCCCGAAGGAACTCGAACCGGGCTCTTATGTCCGTGTGACGGTCTCGCTCGGTGTAAATAAGATCACTGTTCCGGTTCCGAACTTCATCAACATGAAGTGGGATGCGGCGAAGACCGCGGCTGACGGCCTGAAGCTGACGCTCGCGAAGAAGGAAGTCGATGATGATGCTGAGGAAGGCACGATCCTGAACCAGAATGTCGCACCGAGTGAAGAGGTTTCCGAAGGCACGGTTATCGAGCTGACAGTCTCCAGCGGTAAGAAGAAGGATACGCAGGTGCGTGTCAGCTTCAATATTCCGGTGAATGCAACCGGTATGTTCCACATCGTTCTGTATGATGGAGGCGTCGCAAGAGCAATCGGCGGTTCGTTCAATCCGGAATATGCAGCAGGCGTGACCTGGCTGGCGGTTGATGGTACGGATGTCGTGGATCTGGTCGCGATGCTCGTGAATGAGGATAACGGTTCAGAGGCGAAGATCGGCGTCTACCGTGTAGACTTCGGTTCCAAGTCCGTGCAGGAGCTGAGCGGCGATATTGATGGCGCTTTTGAGGCTGTCGGCGGCACGAAGGGCCCAGCACCGCAGCAGACGGAGGCACCGGTAACAACGCCGCCTCCGGTTGTGACCACACCGCCTGCTCCGATCGTGACCGAGGCACCGGTTCCGATCGTGACGGAAGCACCGGTTCCGATTGCATGACGGATTGTATATGGAAGGTTTGATCATTAAAGCAGTTGGGGGACTTTACACCGTAGAGTCCCCCAACGGTGTATTATCCTGTAAGGCGCGCGGCATCTTCCGGAAACAAGGGATCTCGCCCTGTACCGGCGATCGCGTGACCGTCACAGAGGATGTGATTACGGAGATCCACCCGCGGAAGAATCTGCTGATCCGTCCGCCGCTGGCGAATCTCGATCAGCTTTTGTTCGTATTGGCAGCGCGGGATCCGGCACCGAATTTGCAGCTGCTCGACCGCTTCCTCGCGGTCTGCGTCTACAAGGAGATTGCGCCGGTTCTGGTGTTCACAAAGATTGATCTTGCGGATGCGGCGCCTTATGCGGAAAGTTATTGTGTCAGCGGATTTCCGGTCTGTTTTGTGGATTACAGCAGGCCGGAGACAGTTGCGGCAGTCTATGATCTGCTCGCCGGAAAGATCAGTGCATTCACCGGCAATTCGGGTGTCGGGAAATCGACGCTGCTGAATGCGCTGGATGTCTCACTGAATCTGGAAACCGGCGATATCAGCAAAAAGCTTGGCAGAGGCCGTCATACAACGCGGGAGACGGCGCTGTATACATTGCCGCATGGCGGCAGAATCGCGGATACGCCGGGCTTTTCAACATTCGAGACAGATGCTTATGCGGTCATTGAGCCGGATGCACTGGCAGACTGCTTCCCAGAGATCGGCCAGATCCAAGCGCCCTGCCGCTATGCAGACTGCCGGCATATGAAGGAGCCGGGCTGTGCAGTGCGCGAAGCAGTGAAGGCGGGAGAAATTCCGCGCAGCCGCTATGAAAGCTATGCAGTGATGATGCAGGAGGCACTTGCCCGCAGGCAGTATTAAGGATACATTGCTCAAAGTCCGCCGGACGGTTTGGCAGCACGCAGCTGATAGCAATGTAGTGTACAGCTGCTGAAATGACAGGAAGATCTGCAATCGGCGCAAAAAAACTCCCGGCCGTGGTCGGGAGTTTATGGGGATTTGAGGCATGACTGGATTCGGCAAGTCTCTGAGTATTATCTGATCGTTGAACCGTGATTTACCGTTTCTTTTGGAAGAAACGGTAAATTTATTATCCATGTCGGAATGATTTGGTCAGTTCCCCAAAGGCAATACCGCCCGGAGCAGGTGGTACAGATGCGCAGTCAGATTGTATAGAAACGATGTTGCCAATCCGTCAGACGGGCTTGACGAGGTGTATTGTTTTATCCATAACAGATTGCGCTTTTCAAGAGGAGTCAGCTAGACTGGAGTCCTATGGCAGTGAATTCGGAGGAGAAGAATATGCGTAAGCAAATTGCATGGATGGCAGCAGCATCGCTGCTCTGCGGGATACTGAGCGGCTGCGGCAGCGCATTGCAGAATGACAGCGCCCCGAGCAGCCCTGCTCCGGAGACATCAATATCTGCGGCAGCGGAGAGCAGCATCGTTCTGTCGGAAAACATGACAGAGAATGAACTGCTGGAGCAAATTATCACATTGCACGGCTGCTACGATCACGCAGCCGATGACAAGGTGAATGCACTGCTGAAGGAGCTTGGCGGCAGAGACGAGCGGAAGGGCAAGCTCTGGACGGACATTATGGAATACTGGGATTATGCAAACAATGAGCTAAAGGTCAATGTTGATGAAGTTCCCGATGACCTGCCGCAGGATGATACGCTTGCGCTGGCGGTTCTGGGCTTTGAGCTGAATCCGGACGGCACGATGCAGGATGAACTGGTCGGGAGACTGGAAGTTGCGCTGAAATGCGCCGAGCACTATCCGAATGCCTATGTCATTTGCACGGGCGGCGGAACTGCCATGGGTGCGCCGGATGTGACCGAGGGACGGCTCATGGGTGACTGGATGCTCGCACACGGTCTTGCCGGGGAACGGCTTATCGTTGAAGATCAGTCGCATACGACAGCCGAAAATGCGGAGAACTCCTATGATATCCTGCTGCGTGACTATCCGCAGGTGAATTCAGTCATGCTCATCAGCAGCAGTTATCATATCGCATGGGGTTCACTGCTTTTTGAGGCCGGCTTCCTGCGCTCGGCATCCGAGAAGCAGACGCCCGAGATCCATGTGCGCTCAAACTGCTCCTGCCCGATCACAAATGACAAGTATCTCTGGAGTGAGATCCTGCGCTGGGAGACCGGCGGCATGCTGCAAATGATCGGAAATACCGAGCTTGCGTTGCAGTATTATTCCAACTATGACAATGTGAAAAAACCAGTGTTGTAATAAGGTGTGTTGATACGCGCCTTGGGGCTGAGAGAACGCATTTTGCGGTCGGCGATGTCATTCAAAGCTTTTGCTTTCATATAGATTGAACCCGTCATTTTTCGATGACGGGTTCTTTTTTATAGAGTCTTTGTCATGCGGATGCAGTCGAAGGTTTCGCCGTGAATGACTGCGCCGTTTTCGGCAGCATAGCCGAGCTTTTCATAGAAGCCGGTCTTTTCGGTGCGGCTTTCAAGAACGGCAGTCCGGAAGCCTTGCTCCGCCGCCCAGTGCTCTGCCTCCAGGACAGCGCGGCTGCCGAGCCCCTGCCCGCGATATTCCGGCAGCACGACCACTCGCCCGAGCATGATGTCTTCCGTGCTCTCCGGATAGAGCCGGCAGCAGGCGACCGGAAAATCATCATCCATCAGCAGAATATACTGTGCATCAGGCGTGTCGTGTGCATCAAACTCCTGCTCCAGGGTGATATGATATTTCCGCGCCATTGCCTGAATGCGGACATAGTAAACACCGGCGCGCTGCGCAAGTGTTTCGGTTCGGATGACATGAATCATGAAGCTTCCACTCCTTTCGGCAGCTCTCCGGCGCTGTACAAAGTATCTGCTTTTTCTGCCGCCGTGACAGACTGCATACGGCTTTCGGATCCTTCTGGGGCATCCTGCGCGGCGATACACCGGAGCAGCTTGCCGTCCGACAGCACATATGCCTCGTGCCCGCCTGTCACAATGAAATCCCCGACATTTTTCGCAGCGACGTCGGCCGGACTCAGCATAGTATCATCACTGCGGAACAGACAGTATCCGGCATTCTCCGTCTTGGCGGAAAACCAGAGTGAATCGCTGCGGCTTTGCAGCGAATTTCCTTTGTATTCCGGAAATGATACATGGCCGTCCTCTGAATACAGCGTTTGTTCCCATTCCATGACAAAACGCGAAGTGCCGGGCTGTCCGTGGATCTTGACGAAAGGCATGGATGGCTGCAAAGATTCCATGACGATCCGGTCACCGGAGAGTGCGCCGATATACATCTGCGTGATCTGTGAATCGTCTGCAAGGGCACAGGAAAGCAGTCGTCCGTGTGCCGCGATTCGAAAGACCGGAACGAACGCGTTGCCGAAGTCTGTCATCTCGATCTCTGCCGGCGTATATTCATGATAGAGTGTCTGCTCCCATGCCGAAGCGCGGCGCATGAGAAGATACGGTGCCTCGCGGCAGATATCCAGATATTCATCGCCCTGCTCCGGATCAGCCGCGCAGACCGGATAGACGCGGTCATGCTGCCGCTTGAAATAGCGGATATCCGCCAGTTCAAAGGGCGCTGTCTGGATGATATAGTAGCAGCAGCCGTCCGGATATGCCTGAAGAAAACGCGGCATCGTGAGCGACCCCGCAAGCTCGGTGCTGTCGAACTGCTCACAGAGCCGTGGTTTTTGCAGGTCGAGCTGAAAGAGCGATATCATCTCGCCTTCATAGGAGCCGGTGAAATAGAAGTAGCGGCTGCTGTCCGTGTGAGGGATCATCCATGAGGTGATCGCCGGAGACTGGAACTCGATTTCCGACGGCTCATCTGTTTCCGAACAGTATAACAGCGTGCAGGGCGCCGGAGCAGTTTCCATTGCGCTGCATCTTCCGGTATAGCGGCTTGTCCGCATCATTTCCTCCTCTCCGCGCAGCCAGAAAACGGAATCCGCCTCCGGAGCCGTCCAGAGACGGCAGATATTCCGGTCGAGGAC
>JAKSPK010000018.1 GCA_024404875.1 Oscillospiraceae bacterium | reverse complement strand
AGAAATGCCGATATTTCTTGAATTATTTTAACTCGAAAGGTGCAGCAATGGGCGTATCAGAAACCCCTTGACAACCGCCCCAATCTGCGCTATAATACCAATAAGGAGCAAGCCACCAAGTACCATTGTTCCCTCAGATCTGCGCCGTGCTGTTATCACCCTGCTAACAAATTGATAACACGGCATCAGCTATACCGGATAACGGTTATCAAACCGGATAATCAAAGTAAAAAGCCGCCATAATATCTATACAAAATTGTTTAGATCAGGCTATAACCTGTGGAGTGGGAATAATATCCCAATCTCCTGAAACGGCTTAAATACGCTGTTTTTGCTGTTATCACGATAACAACGGCAACGTTTTGGCAACATTTCTTGTATGATTGTATGAATAAAGAGCTATCTGATTCATTTGGGAATCGGATAGCTCTTTTGTTTTTTGCCAATCCATATTCAATGGATTATCAATCTCATTCCACATTAAATTGATCGTTTGTAAATACAGAATGATGTCGCTAAAGCAGAATGATTGCATTTTTTCTCTTATATTGAAAACTGCCCCATCTTCCAATACAAACTTGACAATTTCAAGGATTTGCGGTATACTATAAGGTGGAGTTTTCCGACTGCGCCCGAACGGGCAGCAGGATCATCAATCTGAAAGGATGGTATCGAGATGAATGAGAAGATCCAGGAAATGCAGGCTAAAATCATAGCCGCAGCTTCCGGCATCAACGATTCCAAGGAAATGTATCAGCTCCGGAAACAGTATCTGGACGCAAAGGCCGGTCTGATTTCCGCACTGATGAAAAATATGCGCGAGCTTGCACCGGAGGAGCGTCCGGCCTTCGGCAAAATCGTCAACGAATTGAAAACATGGGCGCTCGCATTCTTTACAGAGCAGGACAGCCGCCTCAAGGCCGCTGAGCTTGCAAAAAAGAACGCGGCAGAGCAGATCGATGTCACAATGCCGGCCGCACCGCATCTCTGCGGCGCACTGCATCCGAATACCCTGATCGCCAATGAGCTGATCGACATTTTCGCGGGCATGGGCTTCACAATCTTCGAGGGGCCGGAGATTGAAAATGATTATTATAATTTCACCGCGCTGAATACGCCGAAGGATCATCCGGCACGCGATATGCAGGATACCTTCTATGTCAGCCCGGAGCTGCTCCTGCGTACACAGACCTCCGCCGGACAGATCCGCGTCATGGAGAATACCAAGCCGCCGATCAAGATTCTCTCCCCTGGCAAGGTCTTCCGCTCCGATGACGATGCAACGCATTCGCCGATGTTTTCGCAGATGGAAGGTCTGGTCGTTGATAAAGGCATCACGCTCTGCGATTTGCAGGGTATGCTCGATGTCTTTGCGCAGAATGTCTTCGGCAAAAATGTCAAGACGCGTCTTCGCCCGAGCTATTTCCCGTTCACGGAGCCGTCTGTCGAGGTCGATGTCAGCTGCTTTGAATGCGGCGGAAAGGGCTGCCGTCTCTGCAAAGATACCGGCTGGATCGAAGTACTCGGTGCCGGTATGGTCAACCGCAAAGTGCTTGAAAACTGCGGCATTGATCCGGATGAATACACCGGCTTTGCATTCGGAATGGGCATCGAGCGTATCGCGATGCTGAAATACGGCATCCCGAATATCAAGATGCTGTTTGAATCCGATGTCCGTGTACTCTCGCAGTTCCACGAATAATGCGGCGCTGCTGAAAATAAAGGAAAGGAACTAAGAATCATGATCGTTCCATTGAGTTGGTTAAAGGAATATGTTGATATTGATATCACGCCGCAGGAGCTGCAAACGAAGCTCTTTGACTGCGGCTTTGAGGTCGAAACACTGACCGAGCTCGGCAGCGATATTTCCGGCGTCGTGGTCGGTCTTGTCACCGAGTGTGAACCGATCCCCGAAACACATCTTCATGTCTGCAAGGTTGACTGCGGCGAACACGGAATCTTCCAAATCTGCTGCGGCGCGGATAATGTCAAAGTGGGCGGAAAATATCCGGCAGCACTCGTCGGCGCACAGGTTTATGCAACTGCAAAGGATCATGTGACGATCGAGGGCACCATGAAGATCAAAAAGGGCAAGCTTCGCGGCTTTGAATCGCAGGGAATGCTCTGCTCCGGCATCGAGATCGGTCTGAATGAAGATCTCTATCCGGGTGCGGATTACTGCGGTCTGCTCGTTCTGCCGGAGGATGCGCCTGTCGGTGCCGATATCAAAAAGATCGTCGGACTTGATGACTGGATGTTCGATATCTCCCTGACCGCAAACCGCCCCGACTGCATGAGCATTCTCGGCATCGCACGCGAGGTCGCAGCCACGCTCGGCAAGCCGCTGAAAATGCCGGCGACTGACTGCGAGACTGTCAGCACCTCGCTGAACGGCTTCCGCGTCACTGTCGAGGACAGCGATCTCTGTCCGCGCTATCAGGCGCACTATGTCCATGATGTCACAATCGGACAGTCTCCCGCTTGGATGCGCCGCAGACTTGCGCTCGTCGGCATTCGGTCCATCTCGAACATCGTCGATATCACGAACTATGTACTGAAAGAGATCGGCCAGCCGATGCACGCATTCGATCTCCGTCAGCTGGAGGAAAAACAGATCGTTGTCCGCCGCGCAAAGCAGGATGAAACGATCGTCACGCTGGATGAAAAGGAATTCAAGCTGAATCCGAATCAGCTTGTCATCTGCGACGGTCAGAAACCGGTCGCGCTGGCAGGCATCATGGGCGGCCTGAATTCGGAAATCCGCGAGGATACCTCGGAGGTCATTTTTGAAGCGGCGAAATTCATGCGCGACAATGTCCGCAAGACCTCCCGTGCGCTCGGCCAGCATTCTGACAGCTCACAGCGCTTTGAGAAGGGCGTGGACGAATTTGCTGTCCAGCTCGGCATGAAGCGCGCTCTGCATCTGATCGGAGAGCTTGGCTGCGGCAAGGTCAGCGGCTCCGGCTGGTGCGAAGCTGTCAATCCCGATCCGACGGCGGCACGTCCGCTGACGGTCTCGATCGCTTCGGTCAATGCGCTGCTCGGCATCACGATCCCGGATAATGAAATTCTGCGCATTCTCAACAATCTTGGTTTTGCCCCGCAGATCGACGGTGACAAACTCAGCATGCAGATACCGCCCTTCCGCGAGGATATCGAAAATGCGCCGGATATCGCCGAAGAGTTGATCCGGATGTATGGCTACAGCCACATCACTCCGACCTTCCTTGCGGCTGCATCTGTCACAAGCGGCGGCAGAAATGCTGCACAGACCGGTACGCTCAAACTCAAGCGTACACTCGCGGCACAGGGACTTTATGAGGCGATCCATTATTCGTTCTTTTCTCCGAAGGATCTCGATCTGCTTCGCATCCCGCAGGATGCTCCGCAGCGTCACGCGATCCGTCTGCTGAACCCGATCTCTGAAGATCTTTCCATCATGCGCACAATGCTCGCGCCGTCTATGCTGAATGCGGTCATCCGCAATGTCCGGCGCGGCAATGATGCGGGCAGACTGTTTGAAATCGCAAAAACCTACCATTCCGAAGAGGAGCATCCTTCGCAGGAGCCGGAGGAGCGCGAAGCCCTCTCCATCGGACTCTTTGACGGCGGAAAGCTCAGCTTCTTCAACGGCAAGGCTGTGCTGGAAGCAGTTGCAGAGGCGTTCCGTATCGAATTCACTTATAAAAAGCCGGAGGATGCAGCAAAGTATCCGTTCCTGCATCCGGGCATGAGCGCAGTTGTTTTGCTGGATGGTCAGGAGATCGGCTGGCTCGGTATGCTCGCTCATGATCTGACCGACGAGACTGTTCCGGAGCATTCCGTTTTTCTCGCGGAGCTGGATATGACCGCACTGCAGCCGTATCTGAACCGTCCGGTCACATTTGAAATGCTGCCGAAATATCCGGTGGTGCAGCGCGATATCGCTCTGCTCGTCAAAAACGATGTAATCTGCGCAGATCTCGAAAGCTGCATGAAACGCGCCTGCAAATCGCTGAGTGCGGTCAAGCTGTTCGATGTCTACAAGGGCTCGCAGATCGAAGCCGGCAAGCAGTCGCTGGCATTCTCGCTCTGGTTCCGGAGCGATGACCATGCGCTGACTGATGCAGAGGTCGATCAGTTTGTCGCGAAGATCCTGAAGAATCTCGGAAAAGAATTCGAGGCCGTTCAGCGCTGAATATCACACAGAAATGAAACCGCCGCAGAAGCATAAATGCTCCTGCGGCGGTTTTTTAATCAATTTTGTCCATGGCTTCCTGCATATCCGTCATCATTTCCGAATACGCACCTTCCGGATCCTCAATCACGGATTCTGCACGGTCGATCAGATCCGGCTCCGAATCGGTTTTCCGGTGAATGTCATCATCTTCATAAAGGTCATTTCCGCTGTCGTACCCCACGGTATCCGTGACACGGCCGGTGCCTGCTGCGATCTCTGTGACGGCTGTCGTCTGCCGGGGTACTGCTTCCGCATTCTGCGTTGCATGCTGCCCGCAGCCTGTCAGCAGCGTACTGAGTGCCGCTGTCAAAGCAGCCGCGCCCGTTAGCTTGTTCATTGAAACGCTCCCTCTCCTTCTTCATTCCTCGCTCTGCAAATGAAAATGCAGGGCATCTGTATTCTGTCCATTATTTCTGAATGTATCACTGGAAGAATTCGGGAGAATTCATCGCATAGCCATGCGATTCACATAACTGCATCAAAAAACGAAATGTAACTGCTTTACGAAATGATCTTGCCCTTTTTCGCGTTCTGCTTTTTCACGGGTTCCTCCGTACCGCCGCGGTCGGTGAAGACACGCTCGTCATCGGAGATTTCCTGCTCTTCCTCCGGATTCTGTTCGCCGCGATCCTCATAGTAGGGATTGATGACGAATTTCTGGATGACCGGATAGTGAATGAACATCACAGTATAGCCGATCAGTGCCGCCGGGAAAAATGCCAGCAGGAACATGAACATCGGTGACAGCCAGATGAGCAGAACCATGATGCCGGCGAGCAGCGCAGCGATCAGTGTCGTGAGCAGGCATTGTTTCAGCGAAAGACCTGCCAGCATCAGCGAATTCTTGAGAACAGCGCCTTTTTTCAGCGTAGTCGCGGCCTGCAGTGCCATGATGTAATAATTCATGAACAGCAGTACCAGTGCGACCGCCAGTGATATACCGTAGAGGATATAGACAGCCTGACTGCCCGATTGCTGTACAAGCTGCGGATAGACATAATATCCGGCGATAACCGAGGCGGTCACAAGCGCATCCATAAACCAGTAAAGCACCGCGGCACCGAAATTCTGCTTCATACCCTTTTTGAATTCCTCGCCCAGGAAGAACGCCTTGTCCAGCACGATCAGACGCAGAACGCGCGCGCATCCCGCCATGACAGGTCCCTCCAGCAGAAACTGCACCACCAGCAGAAAGCCGGTCATCGCATAGGTGAATTTGTTATTCGTTTCAAAGAAAAAGATGACTGCCAGAAACATCGGCGCGTGCAGAAGCGTAAAAATCAGATTCAGGGAGATCAGCTTACTGAGATTATGCCAAAGTACCTCCCAGTATCGAAAGAACGGCTTCTTTTTCGGTGCATTCGGGTTGATACCCGGCCCCGGATTCTGATAGCCTCCGAAGAGTCCCAAAGTTCAACACATCCTTTCATGCTGCCAGCATCGGATCATTCAGCAGCCAGAGCAGCAGTGTCTGCATCCCGGCCGCTGCCAGTGTCATCAGCAGACAGCAGAGCATATTTGACAGCCGGTCGGTTCCGCAGGATTCTGCTCCGGCACTGCCGTGCAGAAGACATCCCGTCATCCTGCCGGACATCCGCATCGCATCGCGCACCGCATAGCACAGCACCAGCGCGCTGAAAAAGCCATAGGGCAGAATCAGCACCGCCGCAATTACGGCTGCATCCCGCATCGGATACTGCATAAAGCACACAGCTGCCGAAATCCCGAATGCAATGCCGCGGCTCAGCAGCAGCCCCGCAGATAGAACCTGTCCGAATGCCGCGCAGCCGCTCGCCCAGATACCGCAGAGCAGCAGAAGCATCGGACAGAGCGCCGTCTTACAGACCGTCCAGAGTGACCGTGTCTCAGCGGAGACAGCAAGTCCCTGTGTCAGCAAAGGCGTGTCCGCAAGCTGCGGCATCCGTCGGCACAGCACCGCGCCAAGCAAGACACCCGCGACCGTCCATGCCAGCAGGAGCCGGATCGGATCCGGCGGTTTCAGGGCAGTGAGAAATCTGCCTGTCCGCGCAGATACGGTTCGATAGAGTATTCCGGTTGTCAGTTTCATAAGCATCCCTCCGCCATACCATATGCGGAAGGACAAAGAATTATTCTGCCTTTTTCCGTTCAGCACCCGCAAGCTCATAGGCACGCGATGTGCAGGCGTCACAGCATTTGCGCACAGTACCTGTCAGATCACCTGCATAGAGCTGATCGAGACCGGCCAGCGTTGTACCGCCGGGAGAGGAGACCATTTTTATGAGCTCATCGATGCTGTAGCCGGAATCTGTCATCATCTTCGCAGAGCCGACCATGGCCTGCGCAAAGAGACGGAGCGCGGCATCATCCGAAAGGCCCTCTGCCTTGGCAAATTCCAGAAAGCCCTTTGCGTAAAGATAGAGGAACGCCGGGCTGGAGCTGTTGACGGCGATGATCTCGCGCATTTTGCTTTCAGGGATCTCCTCTGCGATACCGCAGGTCGCAAACATCCGCATTGCGAGCGAAAATTCCGCATCGGTGACACCGTCACATTTTGCAAGTGCAGTCGCGCCGAGACCGAGCATCAGCGGGGTATTCGGCATACAGAGAATGATCCGCGCATCAGGGATCGTATGGCTGCGGATGAATTCCGCAGAAATGCCCGCGCAGATAGAGACAATGACCTGCTCTTTGCGCAGCTTCAGCGCATCCAGCACACCGCCGAGAACCTGAGGCTTTACAGCAAGCACCAGAAAATCAACGGTATCGCTGAGCGCCTGTGCAGAATCGCAGGGCTTGATCCCCGCTTTGCAGAGCGCTTCAAGCTTTGCACTGTCCGTATCAAAGGCGAAGATATCCGAGATCTCGCCGTTCTTACAGAGCGCAGAGGCGGCGATCCCGCGCATCATCGCGGTTCCCATATTGCCGGCACCGAGAAATCCGAGTTTCATATATATACTTCCTTTTTGAATTACGCCGGTTTTCTTGTCTTTCCGAAAACAGTCTCATATGCCTTCAGCACCGCAGTCAGCACGGCGGCAATCAGCACAATGTCAATCGGCAGCTCCAGCAGATTCTTCACGACGCGCGCACCGATTGCTGCACCGAGCGTTCTGTCGGAGAGAAAGCCGTAATGAAAATTCGCTGCGGTATTGCATACGAGATTGATGCACAGAACATCAAGAATTCGCGCAATCACCAAGCGGATGATCATTTCCGTATCAAAGGCTCTTCCGGTGCGTGTCGGAATGCGGCGATACGCAATCAGGCCGTAGATCAGACCCTGCGCAGCGCCGATCAGCGTATAGAGCGGGAAAAATGCGCCGTCCGGTGCGACCATATAGCCCAGCACATCGCAGACCGCGCCTGCGAACAGGCTGACAGACGGACCGTAGAGCATACCGATCGCGGCGATCGCGAGAAATGCGAAATTGATCTTGGCAAAGCCGAGATTGATCGTGAACGACTCGATCACCATCGAGAGCGCGATCAGCAGTCCGGTGACGATCACCGCACGGAGACTTTTCAATTCTTCAAGAGACCAGCGAAAAATTTTCATAATAAAACACTCCTTTGCACAATATACTGAATGCACAAAGGAGTGTTACATATTCCCTCATGCCTCCAGCGGGATGCGAAGAACCCACCGCAAATACACAGGCTGTGTATCTTTCGTCCGTCCGACAACTCCCCGTTCGGGCGGCACTTTACGCGGGATCTCCTACTCTGCGGCAGAAGCGTGACTTCTGCCCGGCATACTAATGTTCGGTTCAGATGCTGATAATTTTCGTCAGATCATAGAGGTCATCTTCGAAGGGCTTCTTCATCTGGAGCGCCTCCTGAATGTCGTAATCGACAAGCTTTGTGCCGCGCACACCGACAACACGGTTGCCGATGCCCTGCTCGAGCAGATTGACGGCATAATTGCCCATCTGGCTTGCAAGCACTCTGTCACGGACCGTCGGCGAGCCGCCGCGCTGGACATGGCCGAGGATCGTTGCTCTGGATTCGATGCCGGTCTCCTGCTCAATCTTCTTCGCGATTTCAGCGGAGTGGCCAATGCCCTCAGCAACAACGATGATGAAGTTCTGCTTGCCGAGCTTTCTGCCTTCCTGCATCTTGGTGATGATCTCATTGAGATCATAGGGCTTCTCCGGGCAAAGCACTTCGACAGCGCCGCAGGCAACTGCGGTATTGACTGCGATATAGCCTGCGCCTCTGCCCATAACCTCAACAACGGAGCAGCGGTCATGGCTGTGGCTGGTATCGCGAAGCTTGTCAACCAGCTCGACGACAGTATTCATTGCGGTATCATAGCCAATCGTGAAATCAGTGCTGGAGATATCGTTGTCGATCGTGCCCGGCAGACCGATGCAGGGAATGCCGTGGCGGGAAAGATCGCCTGCGCCGCGGTAGGAGCCGTCGCCGCCGATGACAACGAGGCCTTCGATGCCGAGCTTGTGGCAATTCTCGACAGCCTTGAGGACGCCTGCTTCCTCCTTGAATTCGAGACAGCGTGCGGTAAAGAGCAGTGTGCCGCCGCGCTGGATGATCGACGAGACAGAGCGTGCAGTCATGTCAAATACATCCAGGTTGAGCAGGCCGTTATAGCCTCTCCGGATGCCGACGACCTCCATACCCTTATAGAGCGCAGATCTCGTGACCGCACGGATCGCCGCATTCATGCCCGGCGCATCGCCGCCGCTGGTAAGAACACCGATTCGCTTCATAGTAGTTGAACCTCCTCAAAAATTCTGTACCGCCGAACGCGGCACATTCCTTTTCTGTTTTTATAGAATGAGCATAACTTGCCGCTTACTATTCTACTACATTTTTTCCGATTCGTCAAGGGGGTGCAGACGCATTTCTGTTTTTTGTTTCCAAATCGTCACACATTCTCTGTCGAACGCGGCAACAGTCCGCTGCGGGGACGAGGCTCTCTGCTGCTGCGCTGCAGGCGTTCATACTTTCGCTTGGTTGCGAGGCCGCCGCGGATATGACGCTCCTGCTTGTTTTTTTCGATAATTTCGCGTACCTGCGCATAGAGTCCTGCGTGCAGGGCAGGCAGACGCACGGTGACATCTTTATGGACGGTCGATTTGGATATGCCGAAGACGGCGGCGGTATTGCGGACGGTCGCGCAGTGCTCTGCGATGTAGGCACCGAGCTGCAAGGCGCGGTCGTCGAGCGCCTGGGCGCGTGATTCTGCCGCATGGATCTGATGTTGATTCAATCTGCTCACT
Organism: Oscillospiraceae bacterium; assembly: GCA_024404875.1. Taxonomy (GTDB): domain Bacteria; phylum Bacillota; class Clostridia; order Oscillospirales; family Ruminococcaceae; genus Firm-04. The sequence continues at coordinate 32,633 of JAKSPK010000018.1, read as the reverse complement.
CCTCGCTCCGGATGCGGCTCACGGCGCATCCGTCCTGCTTAATCCTATGCAGCAGACCGTCTCTTCATGTCAGAAGGCGAAAGGCAAAACCACACATAGCCGCCCGGCGGCACTCAGTACCACAGGCTCTGTACGGTATTGCATGAAAAATCCCGGCCGTTCAGTGAAACGGCCGGGATATTCTGTATCAATCGGCGGATGGCTCTGTCCGCAGCGCGCGGCTGTTCAATTCAACAAACTGCGGCTTGACAGCAGCACGCATCGACGCTTCAATATCGTCGATCGTGAACGGGATCACATTCTGCCGGACAGCCAGCCCCAGCATAATCATATTCAGCACCTTCGGAGAGCCAAGCGCACGGCATTCCGCATCCGCGTCAATCAAAACCAGATGCTCCGTATGCGCCTTCAGATATTCGATCATCTCCTTGCCGGAGTAACTGCTGCCGGCCAGTGCCGCCGTAACCGGCATAATCGGATGCGTATTCACGACCATGCTGCCGCCTTTTTTCAGGTAGGGCAGCATCCTGACAGCCTCCGCCGGCTCAAAGCCAATGATGATATCCGCGGAATGCTCCGGAAACATCGGGCAGTGCAAACCGTCACCGAGCCGCAGAAAACTGAATACACTGCCGCCCTTCTGCGCCATGCCGATCGTTTCCGCGCTCATGACAGGAATATTATGTGACATCGCAGTCGCGGCGATGAGCTTAGATGCAAGGACGATGCCCTGCCCGCCGACACCGCAGATCAGGATATTTGTCTGCATCAGTTTTCACCTCCCGAAATTGCTTTCGATGTGCAGACCTGCGCACAGAGGCCGCAGCCATTGCACAGCGACTGCTCGATCATGACTTTGCCGTCATGCAGCACAATGCCCGGACATCCGAGCTGCCGGATACAGCGTTTACACTGTGTACAAGCCTCCTGATTGACGACAGAGGGCGTTCCCTGCTTGATGAGCACCGCACACGGCGATTTGAAGATGATCGTCTTGACGCCCGGCTGCTCCGCAACTCGCTTTACTGTATCGACTGCCGCCTGCAGATTCAGCGGATCGACAGTCTCGACTATTTTGACACCGATGCCGCGCAGGACAGCTTCTATGCTGACCTTGTCCACGATCTGTCCCATCATGGTCCGGCCGGTGCCGGGATGCGGCTGATGACCGGTCATTGCTGTGGTGGAATTATCAAGAATCACGAGCGTCATATTTGCCTGATTATAAACAGCATTGACCGCCCCGGTAATCGCTGATGCAAAGAAAGTCGAATCGCCGACGAATGCAAAGCAGACCGTATCCGGCTCGATCCGACCGATGCCCTGCGTGATGTTGACACCCGCGCCCATACAGAGACAGGTATCGACCATGTCAAGCGGCATAGCATTACCGAGCGTATAGCAGCCGATGTCGCCGCAAAATACGGCCTTTTTACCCTTCATCGCCTGCTTGACCGCATAGAATGATGCTCGGTGCGGACAACCGGCACAGAGCACCGGCGGACGGACAGGCAGTTCCGGCAGCGGATCCGCCGCTTCGTTCGCAGGCTTTTCCCAGCCCATGAAATCTGCGATATTATCCGCAACAGATGCACAGGTGTTCTCACCGGCATTCTTTACATCATGCGTCAGCTTGCCGCGAATGCTGACACTCAGGTGATATTTTCCGCAAAGATAGGTCAGCTCTCGCTCGATCACCGGATCCAGCTCTTCGATACAGAGAACCTCATCCAGCCCGCGCAGGAATTCTACAGAAAGCTGCTCTGGGAACGGAAACGGCGTTGCAATCTTCAGCAGACGCGGCGCATCCTTTCCAGCAAGCGCCTCCTGCACATAGGTCATGCTGATGCCGTGTGATGCGATGCCTTTTTTACATGACGCATCTGCGGCAGATGTCAGGACATTATGCGAATACTCTGAAAATACACGCTGAAGCCCGACATTCCGTGCTTCGATGTCCATATGTGCCTGATAGGAAAGCCGCGGGAAAATCACCCATTTCGAGGAATCCTTGACGAAGCCCTCCGGCTGATTCACGAGACATTCTTCCTTGTCTCTGACAGTAATCGAGGCATAGCCGTGGCAGACTCTGGTGGTCGGGCGGAACAGCACCGGCGTATGATACTTCTCGGAATACGCAAACGCATCCTGAATCATGTCATAGGCTTCCTGCACCGATGACGGATCAAAGCAAGGGAGCTTGGAATATGCAGCAAAGGTACGCGTATCCTGCTCCGTCTGCGAGGAGATCGGGCCGGGATCATCCGCGACCAAAATAACCATTCCGCCCTTAACGCCGATATAAGCAAGGCTCATCAGCGGATCGGATGCGACATTCAGACCGACCTGTTTCATTGTGACCATGCTGCGCGCACCGCAATAGGCCGCACCGGCGCCCAGCTCAAGGGCTGCCTTTTCGTTGACCGACCATTCGACATAAAGCGAACCGTCATTGTTTTTCGCACAGGTTTCCAATACCTCTGTTGAGGGCGTGCCGGGATATCCGCAGATCACATTCAGACCGGCGGCAGCAGCGCCCCGTGCGATTGCGGCATTTCCCATGAGGAATTCCTGATGCATATATAAACGCCTCCTTTTGCGTTTCCCGGTGAAAGCATTCATCGGGTTGATTAACATCCCAATTTTTCTCATAAAGTCATATGCTTGGCCTTTTGCCGTGATACGATACCGGCAATCCTTGCATCCAGTCAGCAGAGCTGCGGCTTTGTGTCTTGTCTCACAGCAAAAAACTGCGCATCTATTCTTCAGGATTTCATTGGCATAAGTATTATAACTTATTTTTGCAAAAAATGCAATGGATCATCATCATAAACGCCAAATAAAGGAGACTCTCATGACAGAGCCTCCCCTTATTTTTTATTCAATTTTTGAATGCCGGGAAATATGAAGATTTTTTCATAGGACCTATATTAAATTACAGTCCGCTTCCGTCACACGGAGCAAAAATTCTTTTCCCATCACATCGTTGGCGCGTTCACTGATTGAATCAGCGGCTGACTGACGAGAGCCGTTCTCTCTGACTCCCCTCTCCGCTGCCCGGTATGCACCTGCTGCAAACCGTTCATATAAGCTGCCTCCTGCTTTATTGCGGCTCCGCACTGCTTTCGCACCGATCCGTCGATCGGCTCTGCTCTGCATCGGTCTCCATAACGGAATCGCACCCGCATAAGCAGTCAATTTGATGCTGCCGGCATCATGTACTGCAAGCCAAAGAGTGCATCATATCATACAGAGCAAGATGTGCGCGAGCCTGCACCAACGGATGGGACAAACTCTGCCGTCTCCATCGGTCTCACGCATCCTTTCCGGGTCTGAATTTGCGCCGCGGATCCCTGACCGTCAAACATCCGGTCCCACGCTGCCTGCTCCGCAAGAAGCAAGCCGGAAACGCCGCATAACCCGTACCATCATATAAGATCAGGATCAAGCTGAATCAGGTACGGACAGCCGATCAACATTTTCGTATGAAGAATCGGTATTTTGTCCTTTCCAGGAGAGTCTTTCCTGTTCTTATGGCTTTATTATATCACATTCGTATCATTTTGTCAATAGTTTTCGGCAATTTTTCCAATATCATAAGAATATTTTATGGTTTCTTCAGGGTTGACATTTTCATTAAAATCGGTTAAAATAATATTATGCGGGCAGACCCCGCAAATTAAGAGTCCGGATGCGATCCGGCGGAACGGAGAAGCAAATGCAAGATCAAAACATGCCAATGGAAAATGAAATGGCGGACGGCGCCGATCTTTATACGCTGGTCGATGAAGACGGCAATGAAAAGCTGTTCGAGCTGATCGATGTTCTGGAGGAAAACGGCAAAGTGTATTTTGCACTGATCCCGCACATCGAGGATCCGGCCGCTCTGCTGAACGGCGAAGTCGAGCTGGTCGTTTTGCAGGCAGTCACCGATGAGGATAACAATGAGATTCTTGAGCCGGTCGAGAGCGACGAGGAGTATGAGCGGCTCGCAGATCTGTTCATTGAACGACTCGATGAAGATGCCGATGATGAGGATGAAGACGGCGCAGCCGAGTGATATCTGGCAATTTGCATGAGATTATTCCAGTATTATGCACAAAGTTTAGATATTTTTACCAGTTGATTTTTTCACTCGAACATGATATACTAGTATCAACAACAAGACATTCTGCCTTGTTCGAGCAAGCCTGATTTGATATAATCCAACACTCGATAAAAGGGAATCTGAGCTCTGTGTTAAAGATTGCAGGCCTCCCGCCCGCCGGCCGCTTTTACGCCCCGGCGCCGCGGTTGCAAGGGAGCATGAGGTTCACAGGCGGATACCCACCTGCTCTACGCGGGTTTTATTGTTCAGGCGACGGCAAGGCGGAGACTGTAATTACTGCGGGCAGATTCCCATCGGATCTGCCCGCTTTTCTTCATCTTCCGGAATTTGCAGAAATATTCAAAATCGCTTGCATTTTTCCGGGAAATATGTTAGAATATTGTATAGGCTGCTATACGCAGCTGCCGAAACGCCCGAAAGTGGCGAATAGACACTATGTTAGGAGGATTCCAAATGCCCGAACCTATGCAGCCGGTCACCAATCCCGCACTTGTCGATGCGATGGCGACCTTCAAGCTGGATCTTGCCAACAAGGAAAATGCAGAGAATTTCCAGGAGCACGAAAGAGCGTTCCTTCAGGCAGCGATTGATGCCCAGTATCTTCTGCCCGCCCAGATCGAGCGGCCCGCTGAGCCCCCGAAGGAGGGTGAGCAGGCGCAGGCGCGTGTCTCCTTCCAGATCATGACCAATCCGAAGGGCGAAAGGTTCATGCCCGCTTTCACGGACGAGGTCGAGCTGAAAAAGAACCGCAAGCCCGGTGAGACCTTCCAGGTCGCGCTTATGAACTTCAACGATCTCTATAACTTCATCAAGGCAAACGAAGCGATCAACGGCGTTGTCGTCAACCCGTTCGGCAGCGCACTCTGCCTGATCCGTCAGCAGATCATCGCGATCGGCGACAACGGCGGCACACCGGTGCTTTCCGCACCCCGTCCCGCTGAAGATGCTCCGATCCGCCCGATCCCCGTTCATATCAACCCGGCACCCGTGCCGCAGCCGCAACCGCAGAATGCTCTCGGCGCTGTCGAGAATTCCCGCGAACAGCAGCAGGATCTCATCCGTCAGGCAATGGCTGAGCTGGAATCCGCCAAGGATGCAGCCGCCGATGCCGAGCCGGAGACAGATCCGATCACGGATGAACTGCTCGCACAGCTCAAGACTGTCCTGAAAAAGCAGAAGGCCGTCCGCAAGGCCTATATCAAGCCGGAAACCGAAAAGGGCGAACGCTATCTGCTCGTTGCGCTTGAAGCGGACGAGAGCTCGGATTTCGAAGCGATCGGCAATACGCTGACCACCGAATGCGCAGACTATTCCGATCTGCCGTTTGACTGTGTGCCGGCATCGTCGATCCGTGCAAAGGAGCTCGTGGCCGAGGGCAAGCCGTTCTATGAGAAGAAGCGCTTCGGCATCTTCTGATTCAGGAATTAAGCAGTGCCGGAAGGTTTGAGGGAACCGAAACGCACTGTCCGCAATATCCGCGCGTACCAACGAAGCAGCATGAAAAATAAGAGGGGTAATCACAATGAAAAGCAAAGCATTGCTGCCGGTTCTTCTGGCAGCGGTCATCACAGCAGGCTCGGCACTGTACCACACCGGGCCGGCGGTCGGCGAAATCTATGCCGCCGCTGCTGCCGATGACGGAAACGATGACTGGCTCCACGCCAAAGGCAGCCGTCTCTTTGACAAGAACGGCAACGAAGTCTGGCTGACCGGTGCAAACTGGTTCGGCATGAACTGTACCGAGAACTTCCCGCACGGCCTCTGGAGTGCCGATGTTGACAAGCTGTTGTCGCAGGTCGCTGACCGCGGCATCAACATCATCCGCTTCCCGATCTCCTCAGAGCTCCTGCTCTCCTGGATGAACGGCAGCCCCTATACTTGTGAGGGACTGAACCCGAAGAATGAGGACGCATATAAATTCAATCCGGATTTCTGCCACGCGGACGGCTCCGAAATGAACAGCATGGAGGTCTTCGATGTCATCATGCAGAAATGCAAGAAGTACGGCATCAAGGCCCTCGTGGATGTCCACAGCCCCGCCTCCCACAATTCCGGTCATAACTATGAGCTGTGGTACTATGAACCCACCAGCAAGACCGCCGATGATATGGCAACCATCAAGGAAAAAGGTCCGAATCAGGGTGATCAGGTTTCATGGCAGGACTGGATTGACTCACTGACATGGCTCGCTAAAAAGTATGCAAATGACGATACGCTGATCGCCTATGACCTCAAGAACGAGCCGCACGGCAAGCGCGGCTATGACGGCACAACCTGCCCGACGGACATCGCCCGCTGGGATGACACCGAACTGAAAAACAACTGGAAATATTCCGCGGAACAGTGCGCAAATTCGATCCTCAAGGTCAATCCGAACGCGCTGATCCTCATTGAAGGCGTCGAGCAGTATCCGAAGACCGATATGGGCTATACTTACGATACGCCCGATATCTGGGATGCTCCCGCTGACAAGTCCCCGTGGTACGGCGCCTGGTGGGGCGGCAATCTCCGAGGCGTCCGCGAACATCCCGTTACACCGACCACTGGTACAAGCCAGATCGTCTATTCGCCGCATGATTACGGCCCGTCCGTCTATCCGCAGACCTGGTTCAAAAAAGACTTCACGACACAGACGCTCCTCGACGATTACTGGTATGATACATGGGCATATATCAATCTGGAAGATATCGCTCCCCTTCTGATCGGCGAATGGGGCGGCCATATGGATTCCGGCAAGAACCAGCAATGGATGGAGCTGCTGCGTGATTTCATGATCAAACATCATATCAATCACACCTTCTGGTGCCTGAATCCGAACTCCGGCGACACCGGCGGCCTGCTCGATGCGACCTTCTCTACATGGGACGAGACGAAATACGCGCTTTTTGAAGAATCCCTCTGGCAGACAACCGACGGCACCTACATCGGCCTTGACCACAAGACTCCGCTCGGCTCGAACGGTATGTCTCTTGATCAGTTCTACGCATCCGGCAAGAATTCCAATCTTGACGGCGGCGAAGGCGGCAGCATCAAGGACGATCCGATCCCCACTGTCACGGATGCTCCGGTAGTCTCCGGCACGGAAAAAACGACGACCGCCGTCACAGAAGCTCCGACGTCTCCCAGCGTGACACTCTGGGGCGATGCAGATCTCAGCGGCGATGTGGATGTTTCGGATGCTGTTCTCATCGCGCGCTATGCGTCGGAAGACAACACTGCCGTTATTTCCGCACAGGGTAAGCTGAATGCAGCTGTCAGCGGTCAGGGAAAGATCGTAATGGATGACTCTGTCAAGATCCTGAAATATGTTGCTAAGCTCATCACTTATCAGGAACTCGCACCGAAGTAATGCTGCTGTGCAGCAGATATAATGAACGCTCTGCCGTCCTCTCCGGAGGGCGGCAGATGCCAAAACAAGGTCTGAACGGCCGAAGCGGAAACGGGTGCCGCTGACGCCGGCGCAAACGCCGTGCTGCGCACGGAATCATATTTTCGAGAGGGGAAATAACATGAAAAAGCATCATCTGTCAGCACTCTGTCTGGCAGCAGCCATCGCGGCCTCCGCTACTGCAGGCCTCATGGTTGACACTGCGGCCGCATTGCCGACGGTCTTTGCCGCCGACAACACCGCCGATGACTGGCTCCATGCAGAGGGCAGCCGTCTCTTTGACAAGAACGGCAATGAAGTCTGGCTGACCGGCGCAAACTGGTTCGGCTTCAACTGTACCGAATGCGTTCCGCACTATCTCTGGAGCGGCGATATCGACGATATGGTCAAGGATATCGCAGAGCACGGCGTCAATGTCCTGCGTCTGCCGGTCTCGACCGAGCTGCTCTACAACTGGATGGTCGGCGATCCCGATCCGATCCAGAGTGTCAATCCGAATGATGATCCGAACTATCCGATCAATGTCGACCTCATCAATCCCGACGGCTCGACCATGAACAGTCAGCAGGTCTTTGATGTCCTGCTCGCAAAGTGCAAGAAATACGGCATCAAGGCGTTCATCGACATTCACAGCCCGGAATCCAACAACTCCGGCCACAATTACGGACTCTGGTACGGCAAAGGCTTCACCGGCAGAGACGGCAAGAAAGTCACCGTCACAACTGATGTGTGGATCGAGACACTCGCATGGTGTGCCGACCATTATAAGGGTGACGATACGCTGATCGGCTTCGACCTCAAGAATGAGCCGCACAGCACTTACGGCGGCGCTCCGGTCGACGCAATCTGGAACGATTCCACTTCTGAGAATAACTGGAAAAAGGCCGCCGAGGACTGCGCAAATGCCATTCTCGAAAAGAATCCGTATGCGCTGATCCTCATTGAAGGTGTCGAGGGATTTGAGGGACACGGCGCATGGTGGGGCGGCAATCTCCGCGGCGTCGAGAAATATCCTGTCATGCCGACCTCCGGCACAAGCCAGATCGTCTATTCCCCGCATGACTACGGCCCGGTCGTCAGTGCGCAGACATGGTTCGAGAAGGACTTCACCGAACAGACGCTGCTCGATGACTATTGGTATGACACATGGGCATATCTCGTCGAAGAGGACAAGTATCCGCTCCTGATCGGCGAATGGGGCGGCAGACTTGACGGCGGCGACAACGAAAAATGGATGGGACTGCTCCGCGATTACATGATCAAGCATCATGTCAACCATACCTTCTGGTGTCTGAACGATGACTCCGGCGATACCGGCGGACTCTGGAAGGATATCCAGTTCGGCGTAATGCGCGATGCAGACGGAAACATTCAGGCGCAGACCACGATCAACTGGGATGCGGAAAAGTACGATAACTATTATTATCCGTCAATCTGGAAAACACAGACGACCAAGAAATTCATCGGTCTGGATCATCAGGTCGCGCTCGGCTCGAACGGCATCTCGCTCAGCGATTTCTATGCCAACTATGCGAATACTGAGGGCAGCAATCTCGACGGCGGTACCATCGGAGGCAATCACGGCAGTGAAGTCTCGGTCGAGACCACGCCGCCTGCCGTCACAACCACCGCAAAGACGGAGGCGCAGCAGACAACGACAACGGTATTGACTGATCAGACGGATACGCCCACAACAACCCTGAAGCAGGAGACAACGACCGAATCCACCACTGCCAGGCAACGCAAAGGCGACGCGAATGAAGACGGTGATGTGGATGTTGCCGATTCTGTGCTTATCTGCCGGTATGCTGCTGAAGATTCGGAAGCTACTCTCACGGCACAGGGAAAAATAAATGCAAATGTCAACGGAGACAGCCGGATCGACACAGATGATGCCGGACTGATCCTCCAGAATGTTGCAAAGCTCATCTCATTTGAATAATCCCATATACAACAGCATCCCGACCGTTTATCTGCGGTCGGGATGCTGTTATTTCGTTTCTCAATTCACATCACATATTGTTCCGCATCCGGTTCATGCGGCGCGGCATCGGATCGAACGAGGTGTTGTAGGCATAGGGATTCTCCGGCTGCGGACTGCGCACGAGCTGATCCTGCAAAAGACGGAGACCTTCACCGAAACGCTGATAGTGTACGATCTCACGCTCCCGCAGAAAGCGGATCACATCACGCACATCAGGATCATCCGCAAGCCGCAGAAGATTGTCATAGGTCGTGCGCGCCTTCTGTTCGGCCGCGAGATCCTCATGCAGATCGGTGAGCGCATCACCGGTAGACTGGAAGGTCGCCGCAGAAAACGGTACGCCGGAAGCTGCGATCGGATAGATGCCGGTCGTATGATCCACAAAATAATCCGTGAACCCCTGCGCTTCAAGCTGCTCCGGTGTCAGCCCCTTTGTCAGCTGATAGACCAACGCGGAGACCATCTCCAAGTGCCCAAGCTCCTCCGTCCCAATATCGGTAAGGATGCCCTGCAGCTCCCGCATCGGCATCGTATAACGCTGATTCAGATAGCGCATGGATGCGCCGAGTTCACCGTCAGGACCGCCGATCTGCGAAATGATCGCCTTCGCGAGCCGAGCATTCGGTCGTGTGATCTTCACGGGGTATTGCAGTGCTTTTTCATACTGGAACATTTAGTTCGCCTCCATATCCCACGGCCACGGCGTGTTACTCCACGCAGCCCAGCCGTTTTCCGTTCCGGTCTGCTCCATTTTCAGCGCACCAAACCGCGCTGCAAAGACCTTCGATGCCTGCTCGCAGAGGGCCTTATGCTGCATGAAATGCTCCAGCGCAGTTTCATCGGTAGGATGCGTATCAAGATAAAGCGCAAGATCCTGCATTGCAAACTGATGCATCTGCACCACCCGCAGCAGCTCAGCCCTTTCCATTTTGTCCAAAGACCGCGACTGCATCGCCATTGCCGTTTCCTCCTTTCCCTGCCATGAAGGGCTTCACCAGTGACGGAAAAACCGTTCCTTGCGTAAGTGCTTCGGCCGCTTCCGCAGGTTCTTCCCAGCACTGATACGGTACATATGCCATTGCGAGCGTCAGTCTTGCGGGGAAGACGCCCTCCGGCTTTGCCGGTGTGGTCTGATCAGGCAGCATCACCATTTCTCCTTTCCTTTGAACTGTGCATTGATCCTGCACGGTTCATCATATGCAGAAACGACAAATTTTGACATTCGCAAACCAAACGGCGCGATACCCTATCACCGCCCGCCTAAAAACAAAGCAGCCCGAAACCGGTCAATTTCAACCGGCTTCGGGCTGCTGTACTGATCTAAATTATCCCACAGGCTATGCTGCCTCCTGCTGTACGCCATCGTTCAGCGCTGCATCTGCTGCGTTTTCATCCGCCGGCTCTTCTGCCGGATAAATGTGGATCGTCCGGCAGCCTGCCTCGGCAAGCGCCTCGATCGCAATATGAAGCTCCTGCGGCGTCATCGTGTCCTCCCGCAGACACGGAATCATCACTCTGCCGCCGACTGCCTTTTGCATCGCATCGGTCAGCATGAGCATCTTCTCCCGGAATGCGAGTGTGCCCGGATCATAGCGTTCCCCGACGGCCGTGAACGGCTCCGTAAATGCCGAGGGATCAATCTCCACAAAGACCGTCCCCATCGAAAGCTGGTCGATGTCAAAGGCTTCCTCCAGGCCATTCGTGAGTGCTTTGCCATCCACATACAATCCAGCGCCCGGCGCTGCGGCAGCGATCGTATTCAGCGTATTCAGCAACGCAGTCTTGCGTTCACCAGGATCATTGATCTGCCCGCCGAGCAAATCGGAATCGGTCGGATAGAAATGCGGAAAGACCGTTCCCTTGCAGATGATCTGCGAGATCCCGCCGGCAGTCAGTTCATTCGCAAGCCCCGCGAGATAATCCCATGTCCCCTGACTGAACGGATTCAGCCATGGCTTTCCGCCCTCCTCCGGCGCATTGTCGAGCCAGCGCGTATTGCCGTCGAGGAACACATAGGAGCCGTCGTTGAATGTATTCGGGTAGGTCCGGTCAGTCAATGTATAGAATTCCGCGATACAGTTAATCTGATAGCGGCTGACAGCATTGCGAATTTCGCGGAGCGTCAACAGATTGTCATTCGCAGCGCCGCACTGCTTCGCCCTTTCGGATGCAGTCGCATAGTGCAAAATTCCGATATCGTCCTTCATCGGCAGAATCATCGCTGTATAACCGCTGTCGGCGCATTTCTTCGCCGCATTCTCCAACATATCGAGATCGGTCAGCACATCGGCGGATGTATAGTATGCAACGACCGTATCCTCCGGAAATTTTGCACTGCGGCGCGTTGTGACAGCAGTCGTTGTCTGGACGACCGTTGTCGTGACTTCTGCCGTCGTTGTAACAGCCTCTGCGATCAGTTCCGTCTGAACGGGCTGTGTCTCGGTGAAATACGGCTCCGGCGTAAGGGTTGGATTGCTTTCCTCGGTACGGATCCGCGTTACGACAGGCCCGACGATGTTATAGCCGACAATGCCGAGCCCTGCCATAATGACAAGCATCAGCAGTGTTCCGACCGCATTGCGCACCGGATGATATTCACTGAAAATACGGCGGTTCTTCGCCTGATAGGTAAACAGCTTTCTTCCCTTTTTTCTATGTTTCACGGAAGATCACTCCTCTCTTTTGTGTGGGTATCAGTTCGGAAACAGGCAGGCGGCTGTCATGGAGAGCATGGCCGCATAAAGAAAAATCGCCTTCCACCCGCGCAGACTTTCCGGGATATGCTCACTGCGCAGCGCAGGCATCGCAAGCATCAATGCAGCGCAGGCTCCGAGATAGCCGAGCCCTGTCTCGAACCCGAAACGCATCGACGCGGCTGCTGCCGTTGTCCGGCCCATGCTAAGCAAGACAGTGCCGAGAACGGCACCGGAGCAGGCCGCTGCATGAATCTGCGGTGCGATGCGGACATAATGCTTCCTGCTGAGCTTCCGTAATATCACGCAGACCATCAGGCAGACAATTCCGCAGATTGCCGCATTCAGCAGCGGAAACAGCAATACCTGCATATTCTTCGGGATCATCCCGCGCACCGCCGCCGTCAGCCCGGCGCTCAGGATGCAGAACAGCATAACCAGCAGGCCGTGCAGAAGCAGCGTATATTTCCCCTTTGCAGCGCGGGAAACAGAGGAGATGCCGACGAGATCGGTAAAGAACAGACTCTGCAAAAGGATCAGCACCAAATCAGCCGCGATCAGCATGAAGGCCCCTCCTTTCGCACACTCTGCCGGAATGCGCCGCAGACTGCTGCAAACAATACCAGCAGCATCATGCCCCCAGAAGGCTCCAGCAAAATCGGAAGCGGCGGATGCGGCAGCAATGTCCGTCCCCAGACCGTGCCGGAAGCGAGCAGTTCGCGCAGAGCGCCGGACAAAAGCGCCGCAGCCGTTCCGCCCGCAAGAAGCTTCAGCAGCGGCTTCAGCAGATGTCCCTTCAGGAACACCGCATCATGTGCGGCATTGAGATACACGGAAGCGGCCAGCAGCGGAATCCAGATACCCATGCTGAGATCCGGAAAGCAGCTGAAGCAGATCAGTGCCGCCGGGATATACACCAAACTGCCCATAACGGAATACAATACGGTACGGACAGAGCGCGGAAGACTGCGCGGAATCAGTGTCGAGAAAAGCACGGTCAGTGCTGTAATGATGCAGAATGCAAGGCTCAGCAGCAGGCTCTCCCGCAGCGAGGTGCAGAAAGCAGCGATCGGTGCAGCAGGCAGCAGACAAAGCAGATCTCTGTCAGGACGCTTCATGCAGATCACCGTCCTCTCTCGCTGAGACCGCCGCCGGCGGATCATCCCGCATGACATACCGCAGGATCACGCCGAGCGGCGAAAGCAGTACAGACAACAGTACCGGCGCATCGTACACATATAAAAACCGTGTCAGCATCACAGCTGCAATACCGCAGATCATTCCGAAAAAGATGCCGGCCGTCTGCGGCGGTGAAAATTCCGGATCGGAAAGCAGAAAGATCGCTGCAAACAAAAACTGATGAGAAAGCAATGCGCCCGCAAGCGTCAAAACCGGATGCCGCAGGTCGGAGAGCAGCACATTCGTGATGCAGCAGACCAGAACCGAAGGCAGCAGTACAAATGCCGATGCCGAACGCCGCAGCATCAGGACGATTGCAATGACAATCAGCAGCACGACCGAGCCTGTCCCGACCGGCTGCGCGGGCAGTCCGGTCAGCAGATCGGTCACGCTCCCTGCGATTTTTCCGCTGCGCGAAAATGTCTCCGAAATGCCGGAAACCAGCGTACTTTCGTCGATCTGCCAAATCGGAAGTACACCCTTTGACGCAGGGAACATTGTCATCTGCGTCCGCGCATTGCAAAGTGCAAATACATATCCGGCAGCAGCAGCAGGCAGAACCGGATTTTTCCTGCCGCCGAAAACCTGCCGGCCGATGATATTTCCGAAAATACAGGACATGATAAGCAGTGACACCGATATCGTCGGCGGCATCAGCATCATCAGTATCACGCCGCTGACTGCCGCATCCAGATTGCTGCGGGTAAACGGCTGACGGCGCAGTGCCGTGCAGATCCGCTCCGTTGTCAGCGAGGCGAGGATCGCTGCCGCTGCAAGCAGCAGGATGCGGATACCGTAATCGTAAACTGCGGTGCAAAGCAGTGCGGCGAGTGCCGCGGTGCGGTCAAAAAGGATCGCTGAATGTGTTTTGGTCTGCATTGCACGAAGCACCGCCTTTCGGGTATTTGAATGCGGCGGGATCCGCCGGAAAGGAATCGTCTGCCATGACCGTACACCGGCTCTCAGCCCGCTCCGTGAAGGTCATTCTTTCAGCGGAGGAACTGCAATTTTTAGTGACGGAGCCGGATGCCGCTCCCGATTCGCCGCAGATGATGCGGCTGCTTGCCGTTATGCTCACACAGGCCGAGCGCGTCAGCGGCATCCCGTTTTCGCAGATGCCTGTGACCGTCGAACTGCTGCGCGCACAAAACGGCAGTCTCGCTGTCTATTTCACTGCGCATCCCGATCAGCCGGAAAAGCTCAAGAGAAGCCGGAAGGATCCGGTCAGACTTGCGGCGCGTTTCACCGACAAGGAGGCGCTGCGCGAGTGCTGCGGCCAGCTCCGGCATCATGCGGAGACTGTCCGGAGCAGTATTCTATGCCGATATCGCGGGGCATTCGTGCTGTCGCTCGGTCTGCGCAGAAACGGCGCACAGACAGTGCATCATATCCTTATGGAATACGGCCGTCCCTACCGGCTTTCCGCGCTCGGCAAAGCACGCCTGACCGAATACGGCGAGTGTATCTTTGACCGTGACGCAGTTACGCGGATACTCAGCTCATAAGAGACTCTTCACGGCTGCTGCGGGATCGGCCGCGCCGAGCAGATAGGAACCCGCAACGAGATAATCCGCTCCGGCCTCGCGGCAGATCTTTGCGGTTTCAGCATTAATGCCGCCGTCCACCTCGATATGCAGCGGAAGCTGATTTTCGGTGATGATGCTGCGAAGCATCCGGATCTTCGGAACGGTCTCCGGCATGAACGCCTGACCGCCCAGCCCCGGCCGGACTGTCATAACGAGAATGAAATCATCCTTCTGCATCTGCGGCAGATACGGCAGAACCGCTTCCGCCGGTGTTTCCGGTGAAACCGCAATGCCTGCGGGAATACCGAGACTGTGGATGATCCGAAGCGTTTCCGCCGGATCGGTATCGCTTTCGATGTGGAAGGAAAGCAGATCGGCACCCGCTTTCACAAAGCGCTCCGCAAAACGGTGCGGCTGTGTGATCATCAGATGCACATCGATCGGCATCTGCGTACAGCGGCGCAGCATTTCCAGAACGGGCAGCCCAAAAGAGAGATTATCGACAAAGCATCCGTCCATCACATCATAATGCAGTGCATCCGCACCGGCGTGCCTGACAAGCTCCGCGACCTCTGCCAGATGTGCAAGATCGCCGTTGAGAATGGATGCTGATATCATCGAAATGATCCTCCTTGAAAAACTGTTTTGGTACATACATTGTATATTATATCTCAATTTCGGGTTTTCGTCAAGCATTCCGCAGGGTTCGCAGCGGATTTTCCGTATTTTATGGAAGCATCCAAAACTTTCAGCGCCATACTTTACAATCCTGTGAAAATCATGTATAATATATAATACCTGAAAATACATTGCTTCCACCGGAGGAAATATGAACCGTTTCGGAAAACACCTCGCAGTCTGCTTCGGATGGCTGCTGATCTCAGAGATCCTATGCCTCATCCTCGGCATCTCGATCGCGATCCTGCGTAATCCCGTCATCGTCCGCGGCGCGGGCATTCTGTTCGGCGCGGCGGCACATATCCTACTGATCGGCAATGCCGCGCAGAAAACCGCTGACGAGGATGCAGTTTTTTACCGCACATCCGGCAAGCGCACAAAACCTGTCAAGCCGCTGCTCATCGCGCTCTGCTCGATGCTGCCTGCCTGCGCGACTTATCTGCTCCTGCGCCTGAATCCCGAAAGCACGCTGATGCTGAATCTGTTCCCGCTGCTGAATGCGCCGTTCATCCAGATCCACCGGCTGCTTACCGGCGGTGCAGAGCCGTTTTCCGCAGTCGAGCCGCTGCGCGGATGGCTCATGGCGTTTCCGCCGCTCCTTACCGCCGCTGCATGGTTTCTCGGCTATGAACTGCGCTATCTGCGAAGCTGTGCGGAGTTTGATGCCAAAAGAAACCGTGCATAATCCCCCACCGGGAACGCATCCTAATTCTGCGGTATCCGATACCGCTGAAAGGGGGATTCTCATGAAGCGATTTCTGGCACTTGCCGGAATGCTCGCCGTCATGCAGTTCTGCACACCGCTGCACGCTGCGGCGGTCGGCTACGGACAGGGTGTGGAACGCGATGCGGAAAACCGTCCCGCAGGCGCCCTGCAGTTTCAGGCAGAATACGGCAAATACGGCGCCTATGCGCTCTCGGATGACACAAACCGCATCATCCTGACATTCGATCAGGGCTATGAAAACGGCTTCACGGCAGGCATCCTCGATACGCTGAAGGAAAAGGGCGTATCTGCAGTCTTTTTTTTGACGGGTGATTACGCCAAGCGTGAGCCGGCGCTTGTGAAGCGGATGCTCGCGGAGGGGCATACACTCGGCAATCACGGAATGCGTCATGCGGCGCTGCCCGCGCTGAATGAAGCCGAGACCGAGAACGAGATCCTGTCACTGCATGAGCTGGTGCAGACGAACTACGGCTATGAAATGCAGTATTTCCGGCCGCCCTGCGGGGAGTATACGCCGGAGGCACTGGCAAAGATACAGTCGCTTGGCTACCGGACTGTGCTCTGGAGCGCGGCATATGTAGACTGGAAAACGGACGATCAGCCGGATCCTGCCGAAGCACTGCAGCTGCTGACCGATGCGGCGCACGGCGGCGCTGTGTATCTGCTGCACTCGGTCTCAGCGACCAATGCGGCAATCCTCGGCGATCTGATCGACGCGCTGCGCGCAAAGGGATATACGCTGTAATGCAAACAGAATCATCATGATCGCGGCCGGCGATGTCATTTTCTATGCTTTGATGGCATCGCCGGATATGAAACAAGGATATTATTTTCAACATAAGTACATGATGATTTGTCACACATCACGAAAAATATACAATCATTTTCAATAGCTTGACTTTTTTTGTGCAAATAAGTATAATAAAGTTAATCAGAGATTTTCGCTTACGAAAAGCAGCGGACAAGTCGAAAGAGAGTGCTCATCTGACAGAGAGGATGCTGATACGCTGAAAGGCATCCGATGATCTCTTTTCCGGTACCACCGATGCTGCGGAATTCAATGGGAATGAGAAAACGCTCGGGTGGAACCGTGCGCGTTTGAACCGTGAAATATGGAACAAACCCGTACCCCGAACAGGCTGTGATCTGTTCGGCGTGCGGTTTTTTTGCAGCCGGACAAAACCTGAAACGGAGGAAATAATCATGACGATCAATTTTGGAAACGGCAGCTTTGAAAGTGCTGCCCCGGTCACGGTCTATGATGCCGCAAAAGAAGCAGGCGTCATCAGCCGTGATGTCATCGCCGCTGTCGTGAACGGCGCCCCTGCCGACCTCACCGCTGAGCTGAACGGTGATGCAGATGTAAAGCTCCTCACCTTTGAGGACAAGGAAGGCAGACATATCTTCAATCACACTGCTGCGCATATTCTCGCGCAGGCTGTCAAGCGTCTGTTCCCGGAGGTCAAACTGACGATCGGCCCGGCAATCGACCGCGGCTTCTATTATGATTTCGATTCTGAAAAGCCGTTCAACGCCGATACCCTGACTGCGCTGGAAGCTGAGATGAAGAAGATTGTCAAGGAGAATCTCCGCATCGAGCGCTTTACACTCTCCCGCGAAGAGGCTGTAAAGCTCATGCAGGAGCGCGGCGAATCCTACAAGGTTGAGCTGATCGAAGAACTGCCTGAGGGCGAGACTATCAGCTTCTACAAGCAGGGTGAATATGTCGATCTCTGCGTCGGCCCGCACCTCTTCTCGACCGGTTCGGTCAAGGCATTCAAGCTGACCTCCTGCACCGGTGCATACTGGCGCGGCGACCAGAATAACAAGCAGCTTACCCGCGTTTACGGTGTCGCATTCCCGAAGAAGGAGCAGCTCAAAGAGCATCTTGATATGCTCGAAGAAGCAAAGAACCGCGATCACAACAAAATCGGCCGCGAGCTCGGCTATTTCACAACCGTCGATTATATCGGCCAGGGTCTCCCGATCATGCTGCCGAAGGGTGCGCGAGTGCTTCAGGTTCTCCAGCGCTGGGTCGAGGACTATGAGCAGTCCAAGGGCTGTCAGCTCACTAAGACACCGCTCTTTGCAAAGCGCGATCTTTACAAAATCTCTGGTCACTGGGATCACTACCGCGACGGAATGTTCATCATGGGCGACCCGGATGACGAGGAAAAGGAATGCTTTGCACTCCGCCCGATGACCTGCCCGTTCCAGTATCAGGTATTCCTGAACAAGCAGCGCTCCTATAAAGAACTGCCGATGCGCCTGACTGAGACCTCCACGCTCTTCCGCAATGAGGACAGCGGCGAAATGCACGGTCTGATCCGTGTCCGTCAGTTCACAATCTCCGAAGGACACTTCGTGATCCGTCCGGATCAGCTGGAGGAAGAATTCGGCTTCTGTCTCGAAATGGCAAAGTATATGCTCGATACGGTCGGCCTGCTTGAAGACTGCACATTCCGCTTCTCTCAGTGGGATCCGGCAAATCCGAAGAACAAATATGAGGGTTCGAAGGAGCAGTGGGATCTCGCGCAGGATGCAATGGGCAAAATCCTCGATGATCTCGGTCTGGACTATGAGATCGGCATTGACGAGGCTGCATTCTACGGCCCGAAGCTCGATATCCAGTACAAGAATGTCTTCGGCAAGGAGGATACGCTCGTCACAATCCAGATTGATATGCTTCTCGCACAGCGCTACGGTATGTACTATATTGATAAGGACGGCCAGAAAAAGCTGCCGTATATCATTCACAGAACATCGCTGGGCTGCTATGAGCGCACGCTTGCCTATATGCTCGAAAAATATGCCGGCGTTCTGCCGCTGTGGCTCGCACCGGAGCAGGTGCGTCTGCTGCCGATCGGCGAGGAACACACTGCATATGCACAGGCATTTGCCGACAAGCTCACGGCTGCCGGTATGCGCGTAACAGTCGATGCAGAGGACAGAAACATCGGCACAAAGATCAAAAATGCACGCTTCGACCGCATCCCGTATATGCTTATCATCGGCGACAATGAGGTTCAGGCAAACGGCGTGACGGTTCGCTCCCGCAAGGAGGGCGAGCTTGGCTGCATGCCGCTGGATGATGTCTTCGGGAAGCTCATCACAGAGGTCGCTTCAAAGGCAAAATAAGCCTGCAAAGCCAACAGACAGGCTTTCACACTGCTGCCTCAATACAAGCTGCTGCCTGATGTAGTCTCCCACAGTTTCGGGAACGCAGACATTCACATCATACACAAAGGCGAGGCCGGAATTCTCCGGCTTCGCCCTTTTTGTTCCCGCTGCAATCGCATAATCCACAAAGTTGTGTTGTTTTCTACGGTTTTTTCGGTACGATATCATGCCGTTTCTGAAAACGACTTGACAGCATCGGTTTTATGTGTTAAAATAATATGTATATTAGTATCTGTCTGTTTTCCTGCCGAAAGCAAAATTCATGATTCAGGCAGGAACTGCGCTTTTCTATCTGCTCCGGAACCCACGGCACAACGAAGCATTTCGTCGGGCGTATACTGCATAAAAATCGGATGACTCCAGGCTGCGTTATGTCCGGCAGCGGCGCTTCCGCAGTTTGACTGGATCCGGCGTCTGAATGAGTGCAGACAAAACAGCTCAGACCCTCGGACTGAAGGCAGTGCGTTCGCAGGATGATATGTGCCGCGGCAGTATAATTATCAAAAGCAAAATCCGAACAGGTACAGAACGGAATCATTTTTTCAACAATCTGTACAATAATCAAACGAAAGGACTGAAAGGTAAAAAATTATGTGTGGAATCGTAGGATATGTCGGAAGCAATCAGGCAGCTCCCGTGTTGCTTGACGGTCTCTCCAAGCTGGAGTACCGCGGATATGATTCGGCAGGCATCGCTGTCCGCGACGGTGACAAAGAAGCCGAGATCATCAAGGAAAAGGGAAAGCTCAAGGTGCTTGCCGAAATGACCGATTACGGCAATACTGTCAAGGGTACCTGCGGCATCGGTCATACCCGCTGGGCAACACACGGCGAGCCCTCTGCCGTCAATGCGCACCCGCATTCGAGCGACGACGGCAATGTAATCGCCGTTCATAACGGTATCATCGAGAATTATCAGGAACAGCGCGAAAAGCTCATCAAAAAGGGCTATTCATTTCACTCTCAGACTGATACTGAGGTCGCTGTCAAGCTGATTGACTACTACTACAAGAAATATGCGCAGATCCCGATCGAAGCAATCGCCCGCGCAATGGTCCGAATCCGCGGTTCCTATGCGCTCTGCGTCATGTTCAAGGACTATCCCGGCCAGATTTTCTGTGCCCGTAAGGACAGCCCGATGATCATCGGCATCACGGACGGCGAGAGCTATGTCGCTTCTGATGTTCCGGCGATCCTGAAATATACCCGTAATGTCTACTATATCGGCAACATGGAGATCGCGAAGCTCGAACAGGGCAATGTGACCTTCTATAATATCGACAGCGAAGTGCTGGAGAAGACGCTGACAGAGATCAAATGGGATGCGGAATCCGCTGAAAAGGGCGGCTATGAGCACTTCATGCTCAAGGAGATCCACGAGCAGCCGAAGGTCATCCGCGATACGATCAACTCGGTCGTGGCAAACGGTCAGGTACATTTCGATAGTGTAAATCTCACCGATGAGGAAATGCAGAAGATTGAGCAGATCTATATCGTCGCCTGCGGCTCAGCCTATCATGTCGGCATGGATCTGCAATATGTCATCGAATCGCTGACATCCATGCAAGTGCGCGTCGAGCTGGCATCCGAATTCCGCTACCGCAAAATGACGCTCAATCAGAAGAGCCTCGTCATTGTCATCAGTCAGTCCGGTGAGACCGCTGATACACTGGCAGCACTGCGCGAAGCAAAAGAGCAGGGAATCAAAACACTCGGCATCGTCAATGTCGTCGGCTCATCGATCGCACGCGAGGCGGACAATGTATTCTATACGCTCGCAGGTCCGGAAATCTCCGTTGCAACAACCAAGGCCTACAGCACACAGCTCGTTGCAGGCTATCTGCTCTCGCTCCAGTTTGCAAAGGCGCGGAATGAGATCAGTGCTGAAAGATACAATGAGATGCTGGAAAGCATCTATTCGATCCCGGATAAGGTCGAAAAGATCCTGGAGGATAATGAGCGCCTTCAGTGGTTCTCCGCAAAGCTCATCAACGTCAGCGATTCATTCTTCATCGGCCGCGGCATCGACTATGCAATCGGCATGGAAGGCAGCTTAAAGCTCAAGGAAATCAGCTATATTCACTCTGAGGCTTATGCAGCCGGTGAGCTGAAGCACGGCCCGATCAGCCTGATCGAGGACGGCACCATCGTCATCAGTATTGTCACACAGCCAGGCCTGGTTGAGAAAACAATCAGCAATATGGTCGAGGTCAAGAGCCGCGGCGCAAAGGTCATGGCAGTCACAACAGCAGGAAACTATTTCCTTGAGGATACAGCAGAATTCGTCTGCTATGTTCCGCGCATCGAGCCGCTGTTCTCCGGCAGCCTGAGCGTCATCCCGCTTCAGCTCCTGAGCTACTATGTTTCGATCGGCAAGGGCTTTGATGTCGATAAACCGCGCAATCTCGCAAAATCCGTTACGGTCGAGTAAGCGCGGACTGCAATCAGAATCAACAGGAATGATCTCCGAAGCACTGTTTCGGAGATCATTTGTCAAATGGAAGGAAATGAATAATGGCAGGAAAACTGATCGTGATCGAAGGGCTGGACGGCAGCGGAAAGGCCACACAGTCCGGGCTGCTGTCTGCTGCTTTTCAGCGGCGCGGCCTCAATGTCATGCAGGTATCATTCCCCGATTATGACAGCGATTCCTCTGCACTCGTGAAGATGTACCTGCGCGGGGAATTCGGTACGGATCCGAATGCCGTAAATCCCTATGCGGCATCGAGCTTTTATGCTGTTGACCGGTTTGCGAGCTATACAAAAAACTGGAAGGCATTCTATCAGAACGGCGGCACTGTAATCGCCGACCGCTACACAACATCCAATGCGATACACCAGTGTGCAAAGCTGCCGGAGACGGAATGGGACAGCTTTTTGGAATGGCTGTTCCGCTATGAATATGAGCTGCTGGGGATACCGTCACCTGCCTGCACGGTCTATCTGCGCGTGGATCCGGATGTCAGCCAAAAGCTGATCTCGGCACGCTATCAGGGCGACGAGAGCAAAAAGGATATCCATGAAGCGGATCTCGATTATCTGCGGCGGGCTTACCGTGCAGCGGATCACTGTGCAGCGGTGCTCGGCTGGCGGGTTGTGGAATGCACAAACGCCGGTTCGATGCGTCCGGTTGAAGACATTTTCCGTGAGCTGGAAGCAATCACCGCGCCGGAAACCGAATAAATAATTAGCAGCCTGACCGGTTCACGCCGGAAAGGCTGCTTTGTTTACTGGGTTATTGTGACTGCCCGGCATAGGCAATCGGACCGTGATGCTTCACAACAAAGTCCGCTCGCGCCGTCAGGTGTCTGCTGTCATGAGCTTCTCCCACGAAGTCGAAACGCCGGAGATCGTATTATTGACATAATAGAGCAAAATAAGCTGCGCATCTGCGACCGAAACTTTGCCGTCGCCGTTGATATCGCAGGCTTTTTTCTGCGGATCATTCAGGTCAATCGAACCAGTGGACAGCGAATCGGTATATGCAATAAGAACCGCCTGTGCATCATCGCCTTCAACCTTCCAGTTTCCGTTGAAGTCGCCGCGAAGCAGCTCATCCTCCGCCATGATTTCGTAAGGATACGAATTCTTTTCCGCATACTGCTGCGCGGTGGAGTTCTCATAGCCGCGGATCGCACCGTCCGTGATGCCCGCCTTATGCCTTGCGACGGTATTGCAGATTGTTGCATCCAGATCAAAGATCTCGCAGTCCGGATTGAGAATGGTGATGCTTTTCAGATGCTCACAGAGATAGAAGCCGTAGCGGTCGATCTTGGTGACCGATGCAGGCACAATCACATTGATGAGCTTCGGATCATAGGAAAACGCACCGCGTCCGATGACCTCAACATCATCCGGAATCAGCACATCGCCGGTGTTATCCTTTCCGAACAGCAAAATGCCGTTGACGGTGACGAATTTGGTCTCTTCACGTTTGGCATTCATCCAGCCGGTACCGCTGAAACAATCCTCACCGAAATCCCTCAGATCTGCGGGGATATCAAAATCCTCGATCAGCACACAGCGGCAGAATGCGCGGTCTCCGATCGACTCAATACCCGACGGGATATTGACCGATTCCAGCTTTTCACATTTGTCAAAAGCGCTCGTCGGGATAACCTTCAGTGCATCCGGCAGGACAACACTTTTCAGTTCATAGCAGTTCTTGAACGCAGAATCGCCGATCTCGGTGACGCTGTCCGGAATGACAATATCCGTCATCGTCAGATGAAATGCGAAAGCGCGTTCCGCGATCTTTGTGACAGGCAAGCCGTCGATCTCCGACGGAATGGTCACTGTTTCCGGCAGATCGTCTGTCACGCCCGTAATCGTCACAGCTCCGTCTGCGATTTCGTAGAGCAGCCCCTCGTAAGCAGGCTGCGCTTCCTCCTCTGCGGCGTAGACAGCCGCAGTTGCAGGCAATACCGCTGAGCCCGTCCATACCAGACAGGCCGCACACAGCATTGCTGCGCCTCTCAGATTTTTCATATTTTCCCCTCTCGATTGACCGGATACTCCGAAAGACCCCCTCATTGATCTGCCGGCCGGCCTGAAATTCAATACATATATGCTGAGTACGCAGCACAAAATATATTGATTATATCAATCATAACACACAGCACTGAAAAGCGCAAGGCATCCGCCAAAAATCAGCATTCTTCACAAGGCGTTTATTGTATTTTTGTATATCATACACAACATCAATCAACTGACAAAGCCGAGGCAGTGATCTGATGTTCTCCAGATGCAAAGAAAAGCAGCGTAAGCTAAAAGCCAGACCAAGCATTATCTGCAAACAGCAGCGCGTCAGCGGCCAATCTGATATGCTCTGCACACCGTCGCCAAGAAGAAAAGGCCGCTGTCTCTGCTGATGGTATTGAAAAATCAGCGAAAATGTGGTACAATATACATATCTGCATCACGCAGCGGAAAGGAGAATTACTATGCTGAATCAAATCGGAGATATCATACACGGTTTTACCGTCACCCGCATCCGCGAATCGGAGGAGCTTGGGGGACGAATCGTTGAAATGACTTTCACACAGACCGGCACCGAGCTCGTCTGGATCGACAATCATGCTGAAAACAAGCTGTTCTCAGCCGCATTCAAGACACTGCCGGAGAACAGCACGGGTGTCTTCCATATTCTGGAGCATTCCGTTCTCTGCGGCTCCAAGAAATATCCGGTGCGCGAGCCGTTTGTCGAGCTGCTGAAAAGCTCCATGAACACTTTCCTCAATGCAATGACCTTCCCGGACAAAACAATGTATCCGGTCTCCAGCCGCAACCCACACGATTTTCTTAACCTGACAGCCGTCTATCTGGATGCCGTTTTTGCACCGGCGATCCTCGAAAATCCGAATATATTCTATCAGGAGGGCTGGCACATCGAGCAGGACGAGAATGGCAGCTTCAGCTACAAGGGTGTTGTTTTCAATGAAATGAAGGGCGCGATGAGCAGTGTCGATGATCTTGCGGAATACAAGCTGATCTCAATGCTCTTCCCGGATACCTGCTACGGCTTCAATTCCGGCGGTGATCCGGCAGTCATCCCGACACTGACCTATGAAGCTTTCACCGAAACCTATCGCCGCTTCTATCATCCTTCAAATGCACGAATCTTTCTGGACGGCGATATCCCGCTGGAGGAAACGCTCGCGCTGATCGAGGAATACCTCTCGCAGTTCGAGCGCAGCACGGATCTCCCCGAAATCACCATGCAGAAGCCTGTTTCCTCGACAGCAACGCAGTATTACGAGCTTGCAAAGGATGAGGAGCTGACCGATCAGACCGTCCTGACCGCCGGCCGCATCATCGGTACATGGCGCGACCGCACCAAGCTGATTGCACTGCGTGTCCTGCTGGATGCCGTGGCGGGATCCAATGAAACGCCGATCAAGCGTGCGGTGCTTTCAGCTGGACTGGCAAAGGAGCTGGATATTGCGGTTGACGATTCGATCGCACAGCCGTATCTTTCCATTCAGCTGAAAAATGTCCGCGATGGCAAGGCTGACGAAATCCTTCCGCTCATCCGGAAAACTGCTGCCGATCTTGCGGAAAACGGTCTCGATTATGATGCACTCGAAGCCTCTGCAAACCGGCTCGCATTTTATCTGCTGGAGACGGAGGAGCCGCAGGGACTCGACCGCTGCATCAACTGCATGAACAGCTGGCTGAACGGCGGCGACCCAATGCAGTATCTCGTTTATGAGGAGGACTTTGCTGCTGTCCGGCAAATGCTCAGAGATCACGCATTTGAAGCGCTGCTCCGTGAAACGCTGGTCGAAGAAAGCGGCACTGCGGTGCTGTATTCGCTTCCGTCCTATACACGCGGCGATGAGCTGCGTGCAGAAGAAGAAACACGGCTCGCAGAGACCACATCTCACTGGAATGAAGCCGATCTCGCCGCAAACCGCACACTCAATGAAAAGCTGCTCTCATGGCAGCAGACGCCCGATTCCGCTGAGCAGCTCGCAACGCTGCCGGTGCTGAGCCTGTCGGAGGTCAGTCCGGAGCCCTCTTGGACGGAGACCGATAAACAGCAGCAGGACGGCGTGACCGTGCTGTATCATCCGGTGCCGAGCCGCGGAATCGTGCATATCGCGCTTGCTTTCCGCCTGACCGATCTCTCGCTGGATGAGCTGACGCTTGTATCCCACATCGGCACCCTTTACGGCAAGCTCCCGACTGCGCATTACACTGCGCTGGAATTGCAGCAGGCACTCAAAAACAAAGTCGGCCGGCTGAAGGCAGGTGTCGAAGTCTTCGCAAAAGATCAGGTAACGGATGTCTGCACGCCTGTGCTGACAGTCCGGTGCAGTGTGCTGGCAGACCGCATGCCTGATGCATTCGATCTGATCGAGGAAGTGCTGCTGACCACCGATTTCACGCAGAAGGACAAGATCTGTGAAATCATCACGCAGGCGAATGAGCGCATGAAGCAGATGGGTGTCGTGGCTGGACACGCCCTCGGCATCTCCTCTGTAATGGCACGCTATGCCGCGAAAAACGCTGTCCGCTGCGCGGTCTCCGGCTATCCGCTTCTCAAGAAAACACAGCAGCTCGTCCGGGAATTCGATGAAAAATTCGAAGCATTTTCCGATCTGCTGCGGTCGGTGCAGTCCAAGCTGTGCCGCGCACGTCTGCACTACGCCAGTGTTTCTGCTGCAAAGAACGCGGATATCAGTCCGCTGCTTGCGCGCTTCCCGGCAGGCGACCCCGTGCCGACAGAGGCTGCTTATACCGCAGATATTCCAGAACGCGCAGGCTATACAATCCCGGCACAGATTGGCTTTGCAGTACAGGGCTGCTTCCTGCCGAAGCGGGAATACGGCTTCAACAGCGGCTGGCGGGCGGCCGCAAAGATCATTTCACTAAGCTATCTCTGGAATGTTGTCCGCGTACAGGGCGGTGCTTACGGCACCGGCATCGCGCTGATGCACGACAACAGCGTCTACACCTACTCCTTCCGCGATCCGTCTCCGGCGCGTTCGCTCGAAGTCAACAGCGGCATCTCAGAATTTATCCGGCAGTTCTGCGAAAGCGGAGAGCCGCTTGACAAATTCATCATCTCAACGGTGAATGATGAAGACCCGCTCCAGTCGCCGCGCAGCATGGGCATCACGGCGGATTCGCTCTGGTGCATCGGCAAAACAAAGGCAGATCTGACCGCAGACCGCAAACAGCTGCTTGCCGCAACGCGGGAGACACTGCTCGATTCCTGCCACTTCTGGGATGCTTTCGCTAAAAACGGCGCAGTGTTTGTAAGCGCATCGGAAAACCTGCTTGCAGACTGCAAGAATCTGACAGTTCTGGATTAAGGAGCGGCATATGCTGATTCCTATTATCACATTTACAGCGATCATGATCCCGTTCGCGGGCGTGATCGCGCTGCTGCACAATAAACAATACAGCGAAAACAGTGTTCGTCTGATGCTGACCAGCATCGGCTGTCTCATCATGAACATCGGCTCTTTTATCATGCAGACTGCCAATTCAGAGCCGGAAGCCGGTGTCGCGATCCGTTTTGTCTATCTCGGCAATGCCCTGTTCTATTATTTCTTTCTCACATTCCTGCTCTCCTACCTCCGGGTGAAGGTTCCGCAGGTATTTCTCACGCTCTGGGCGACCCTGGAGATCGGCATCTGCATCGTTCACTGGAACGCATCAGCGCAGGAACTGTTCATCGGACATTATTATTTTGTCCGGAACGAGACTTTTCAGGTTTTCACAGCACAGATCGCGAACCAGTCCCCGATCTACAGGACGCGCAGCATCATCCTGCTGTGTCTGCTGACGGCGCTGCTCACCTATACGATTATCGTCATGGCACGCAACAAGCTGACCTCGGAGCGCCGCAATCTCAGCAGACTGGCCGATGCGCAGTTCATCGTCATCGGCGCACTTGCGGTCGATACCTTTGCGGATCTGGGCATTGATATCATGCCGATGCTCTGTGCGCTCTCGCTGCTGTCCGTTGTCATCAGAATGATGACTGACAGCTTCTTCGGCGTAACGGATTCCGGCCACGAGTGGATCTTCAAGCAGATGGAAAATCCCTATATCATCACGGACAATCAGTACGGCTATCTCGATTCAAATAAACATGCCAAGGCGCTCTTTCCCGCCCTGCTCCGTCTCCGCCAGAATGAGCGCATCCCTGATGAAGTTTATATGCTCTTCACGGCCTCTACCACGCATTTTTCTGTCGGCGAGGAAGCCTTTGAGCGCAAGGTCACGGAGCTGAAGCGAAAAAACACTCTTGTCGGCTACGGCCTGCTGCTGGAGGATGACACCGAACAGCAGAAATATGTACGGCTGCTCGGTACCTACAACAGCCGCCTGCAATCCGAGGTCGAAGAAAAAACCCGCCATATCCGCAAGGTTCAGGATTCGATCATCACCGGCATGGCAAGCGTAATCGAAAGCCGCGACAATTCCACCGGCGGCCATATCCGCCGCACAAGCACGGTTGTCCGCATCTTTGCGGAGAAACTGGAGAAGGACCCGGAACGCATGGAACAGCTCGGCCTGACGCATCATTTCTTGCAGGCCGTCGCCAAGGCAGCTCCTCTGCATGATCTCGGCAAGATCGCAATCAACGATATGATCCTGCGCAAACCCGGCAAATTCACCGACGAGGAATATGCGGAGATGAAAAAGCATCCCGCGGAAGGCGCGCGTGTCCTGACAGAAATCCTCAATGAAGTGGATGACGAGGAGTTTGTCCGCATCGCAATCAACATCGCACACTTTCATCACGAGCGCTATGACGGCAAGGGCTATCCGAGTCAGCGAAGCGGCGAAGATATCCCGATCGAAGCGCGAATCATGGCACTCGCGGATGTTTTCGATGCGCTGGTCTCGAAGCGCTGCTATAAAAGTGCCTTTACCTTCGACGATGCCTTCCGCATCATCCGTGAGGGACTCGGCACGCAGTTTGATCCGGTACTGGGAAAGCTGTTTCTCGAATGCCGCAGCCGTCTGGAGCAGACCTATTCCGAACTGAACAGCGACGAAGCTTCACAGCCGTCTCTTACCTGTTCATGAAAAATTCACCAAATTTCACAAACATTTTCCCAAAGCACAGTTGCAATTATTCTAAAATTATGGTAAAATAGAACAAGAAAGTCATTTCACCGGTTGAGGAGGTGAGCTGTATGATAACCGGTCAGACAAGAATCATCGGAGTCTGTCTTTCAACAATCCACGAAGAAGACAGATTCTACTTCATACGCGCTTTGAACAAACACGCTGTAGCCGCTGGCTTCCGACTGATGATCTTCAATGCCTGCTCCGATCTCTATTCGTCTGAAAATCCGGATATTGACAGCGAACGTAATGTGTTCCGCCTGATCCCGTATGATCAGCTCTCCGGAATGATCGTCTTCCCGCAGTTTCTCTATCATAATCCGATCCTTGATGAGGTCGTGGAGAACTGTCTTGAAAAAAAAATACCGGTCGTTTCGATCGACAAAGAGATTGAGGGCTGCCTTTGCTTCTCGTTCTCCTATGAAGATATTTTCCGGCAGCTATGCTGTCACGTGATTGATGTTCACGGTGCGAAAAACCTGATGATGGTCGCGGGCTTCCAGGGCAATACGTTCTCCGATGA
The DNA here is from genome assembly GCA_024404875.1 of Oscillospiraceae bacterium. Lineage (GTDB taxonomy): Bacteria > Bacillota > Clostridia > Oscillospirales > Ruminococcaceae > Firm-04. The sequence continues at coordinate 3,057 of JAKSPK010000018.1, read as the reverse complement.
GCGAGCCAGAGCATTCAAAAATGTGCTGACGGAACGCGGACTGTATTACGATGACAGTCTGGTCGGCTACGGCAATTTCTGGGATTCACCGACGCTGGACCTGATGGTAAAATGGTTCGAGGAAGAGCAACGGCCGTATCCGGATGCGATCATCTGCGCAAATGATTCTATGGCGATCGTCGTCAGCAGCTATTTGCAAAAGCATCATGTCCGCGTGCCTGAGGACTGCATCGTCACCGGCTTCGACGGCATCATGCAGGCACAGTATCATATCCCGCAAATAACGACCTGCCGGCAGGACTATGATAAAATGGGGCAGCAGATCGTAAAGTCGATTGAAGCACGGCTTGCCGGAAAGACCTGCCCGAAACGGCAGATGATCGGCTTCAGGCTGATCTGCTCGCAATCCTGCGGCTGTCAGCCGGTCTCGTTCTACAATATCAACGATGCGGCGCAGGAAATATACAACCATATGCGCCTCGCTTTGCAGCGGCAGGAAATGATGTGTACTGTGCAGGCTTCTCTGCCGCGGATGCAGACCATTGAAGATCTGCCGGCGATCTTTGTCAACAAATTCATCCTGCCGACAACGGTCTTCGCAATCAATGAGGATATGTTCGATCCGCCGGGATTCGGCCTGCATCACCGCGGTGCACAGGCTTTCAGCGAACGAATCCGGATCATCATGCAGCGCTATTTCTGGTATGAAATAGAGCCCTGCACGATCAATCGCAGCGAACTGCTGCCGGCACCGGATCTGATGCTGAGCCGGGAAGAACCGATCCTTGTCTGCGCGCTGCACTTCCTTGATCTCTCATTCGGCTACTGTCTGTTTCAGCCGGAAATCTCACTCGATGATTATCAGAAAATGCACACCTTTATGAGCGCGGTCAATGCAGCCTTCGGCACGTTTCACGGACAAGTGCAGATCCGCAGCATCAACAGTCAGCTCAAGGAGGTCAATGCGGAGCTGGAAAAGCTCTATGTTCACGACTCTCTGACCGGCCTGCTGAACCGCCGCGGATTCTACAAAGAATTCCGCAGTCAGATGAAGGAATGCAAACAGGAAAAGCCCTGTGCATTCCTGATTTCAGCCGATCTCGACCGGCTGAAATATATCAACGATACCTATGGGCATCTGGAGGGTGACAACGCGATCATTACCGTTGCACAGGCACTCCTGCACGCCTGCGGCCCGCATGACATCTGCGCTCGCTTCGGCGGCGATGAATTTGCGGTCGGCGGCATCCTGCCCGAATCGCTGGCGGAGAGCTGTTTTCAGCGGTTTCGGTGTCAGTTTGCGGAATATCTGAAACGATACAATGATTCCGCAGGAAATCCGTATCCGGTCGAAGCGAGCATCGGCTGCTATGCCGAACCGCTGGATGATACCTTTGATTTCGACCACCTGATCCGGACAGCGGATGACCGGATGTATGCGCAGAAGCAAAAGCGCCGCCGAGAACGCGATCTGCTCAATGCATAACACTTTTCTTTTTATTCCGGTCAAAAGACCCGTTTCCGATCCCTGAAATACAACACAACAGGAAGTACGATAGGCAGCACCGCACAAAGCCAGCCTGACAGCTTGGCAGACTCTGTGTGGTGCTGCCTATATGAAATCGCAGACTGTTAAATGACAAGTCCCCGATTGACTGTCTCCTCTGACCAGATGCCATTGCACTTTTTTTCATAATGTGTTATAATGTAACTATCCGCAGCAATGCCGTGGAAATTCATTCCGGGAGGAAAACAAAATGCTGAGCGGAAAAACCGTATTGCTCGCCGTCACCGGCAGCATCGCCGCATACAAGATCCCGAATCTCGTCAGAATGCTGACAAAGCTGAACTGTAATGTCCGTGTCCTCATGACACAGAACGCCACACAGTTCATCAATCCGATTACCTTTGAAACACTGACCGGTTCCAAATGCCTGATCGACACATTTGACCGCAATTTTCAGTACAGCGTCGAACACGTTGCACTCGCAAAGCAGGCGGATGTTGTCATGATCGCACCCGCGTCTGCAAATGTCATCGGCAAGATCGCCTGCGGCATTGCAGACGATATGCTGACCACGACCGTCATGGCCTGCCCCTGCAAAAAGATCATCTCCCCTGCGATGAATCACAATATGTATCACAACCCGATCGTACAGGACAATATCAAAAAACTTGCGGCCTACGGCTATGAAATCGCGCTGCCCGATACCGGACGGCTCGCGAACGGCGACATTGGCGACGGCCGGATGCCGGAGGAGAGCGTATTGTTCCAATATATCATGCGGGAGATCGCGCATGAAAAGGATCTCGCGGGAAAGCGTGTTTTGGTCACGGCCGGCGCAACGCAGGAGCCGCTCGATCCGGTGCGCTTCATCACAAATCACTCGACTGGAAAAATGGGCTGTGCTGCAGCGCTGACAGCAATGCGGCGCGGCGCGGATGTGACGCTAGTCGCGGCGCATATGGAGACCGCTCCCCCGCCCTTTGTCCATGTTGTTCCGGTCGGAACGGCTGCGGAGATGTACGATGCTGTGATATCCCGTGCGCCGGAAACCGATATCATCATCAAGGCTGCCGCGGTCGCGGATTATACGCCGGCAGCCGTCGCGGAAAATAAGATCAAGAAATCAGACGGTTCGCTGCAAATTGACATGATGCGCACAAAGGATATCCTCAAAGCTCTCGGTACGCAGAAGCGCGATGGTCAGTTCATTTGCGGATTCTCGATGGAGACCGAGAATATGCTCGAAAATTCACGAAAAAAGCTCGTCTCAAAAAACTGCGACCTCATCTGCGCGAACAGTTTGCGGACGGAGGGTGCGGGCTTCGGCACTGATACGAATATCCTGACGCTCATCACGGCAGACCGCGAGATCACGCTGGAGAAGATGTCCAAGGAAGCCGCTGCTGACCGTATCTTTGATCTGATTCTGAAAATGCAGCAGACCGCGCCAGAATCCGATTTGTGAATCCCGCACTGAACCGATATGATGCTGCAATCCGAATAACACAATGCCCCTGAGCGCTTCATGTGATACGCTCAGGGGCATAATT